>NZ_QLTA01000064.1 GCF_003269065.1 Paracidovorax anthurii | reverse complement strand
GCCGCGCCAACCTGATTTTTTTAAAGCCTGCTCCAGCACGCTCACTCCGTGCTGGTCAGGCTCGCTCCACTTGCGCCAGTACGCATAGACGTTGTGCCACTTGGGGAACTGCGGCGGCAGATAGCGCCACTGACAACCCGTGCGAAGCAGGTACAGCACTGCACAGAACACTTCGTACAGGTCCAGCTTGATCGGTTTGGTGCTGCGCCGAACGCTGCGCAGCAGCGGCTCGATCTCGGCAAACTTCTCTCTACTGATGTCGCTTGGGTATGGCTTTCTTTTCACCCCAGGATTGTCGGGGGAGATCGTAAACACGCTCTAAGATAAGTAACTCATGCCATCGCATGGGCATCCATGGGGTCAAGTGCACATGCTGCTGTTTCGTTCTTGGGGAAGCGCTGGCTGGGCGCGGCTGTGTTCGCTGCTGTGCCTGGTGGTGGCGGGGGCGGTCGGCGCGGCGCCCGCGCAGGCCCAGACCATTGCCACCGTGGCGGGCACGGGTGTCCAGGGCTTCGGCGGGGATGGCGGCCAGGCCACCTCGGCGCAGTTGAATTATTCCTATGGGGTGGCGGTCGATGGGGCGGGCAACCTCTACATCGTGGACAGCGGCAACCACCGCATCCGCCGGGTGGATGCCGGCGGCACCATCACCACCGTGGCGGGCACGGGGGTGGCGGGCTATGGTGGCGATGGCGGGCCGGCCACTGCCGCGCAGCTCAATGAGCCCCGGGGCATCGCGGTGGACGCGGCAGGCAATCTCTACATCGCCGACCTGAACAACCACCGCATCCGCCGGGTGGATGCCGGCGGCACCATCGCCACCGTGGCGGGCACGGGGGTGGCGGGCTATGGCGGCGACGGCGGCGCGGCCACCGCAGCGCAGCTCAACAGCCCCTTTGGCGTGGCCGTGGACGGCGCGGGCCGGATCTTTATCGCGGACAGCGCGAACTACCGCATCCGCCAGGTGGACCTCGGCGGCACCATCACCACCGTGGCGGGCTCCGGAACGTCGGGCTATGGCGGCGACGGCGGCGCGGCCACGGCGGCGCGGTTCCAGTTCATCTTCGACATCGCGCGCGACAGCGCCGGCAATCTCTATCTGGCGGATGGCAACAACCATCGCATCCGCCGGGTGGACTCCGGGGGCACCATGACCACCGTGGCCGGTGTGGGCACGAGCGGGTTCAGTGGCGATGGCGGCAGTGCCACGGCGGCGCAGCTCAATTTTCCGGCGGGGGTGGCGGTGGACGATGCGGGCGTGCTCTACATCGCCGACGCGGGCAACAACCGTGTCCGGCAGGTGGATTCGGGCGGCACGATCACCACCGTGGCGGGCACGGGCGCGTCGGGATTTGGCGGTGACGGCGGGCCGGCCTCGGCGGCGCAGCTTCAGTTTCCATTCGCGCTGGCGCTGGGCAGCCGGGGCCGACTCTACGTGGCGGATGCGAGCAACTTCCGCACCCGTCTGGTGTCGTTGCCCATCGTGCCGGGCCCCCCCACGGGCCTGAGCGCCACGGCCAGCGGCGGGCAGGCCCGTCTGGCGTGGACCGCTCCCGCCGATGCGGGCTCCAGCGCCATCGCGAGCTACACCGCCACCGGCACGCCCGTGGGCGGCGGTGCCAGCGTGGCATGCACCGCCACGGCCCCCGCCACCCAGTGCACGGCGGCGGGCCTGGCGGATGGCGTGGTCTACCGCTTTACCGCCAAGGCCACCAGCAGTGCCGGCGACAGCGTGGCCTCCGCCCCGGTGCAGGTGGCCTCTTTGGGCGCCGTGCCGGGCATGGCGGGGGCCGGCGGCGCGGCCATTTCGGGCGGCGGCAGCGGCTGCGCGCTGGTTTCCGCGTCCACGGGGTTCAGCGCCAGCGCGCCCGCCGTGTTGCCAGCGGGCGCGGTCTTGCCCGCCGGGGTCTTCCGTTTGCGTGCCACGGGGTGCGCCGGCGCGACGCTGTCGGTATCGGTGACCTATCCGCAGGCATTGCCTGCCGGCGCGCGCCTCTACCAATACGGCCCTTCCGCGGCGGGCCAGGTTTCCGCCTGGTCTGAGCTGGCGGGGGCCAGCCTCAGCGAGGACCGCCAGACGGTGACCTACACCCTGGCGGACGACGGTGCCGGGGATTCGGAGACCACCACCGCAGGCGCCATTGCCGGCCTGCTGGCTCCGCTGGTGCTGGCGGGGGTCAGTGCGCAGTCCATCCCCGCATCGGGCCCCTGGGCCTTGTGGCTGATGGCCCTGCTGCTGGTGGCGACCGGCCTTGCCAGGCTGCGGCCCGGTCGCCCGTAGAGTTATTCAAAAGCAGGCCCAGACCTGGTCCGCCAGCATGACGACGAAGGCTGGCTCCGCATAGAGCGCGAAGGCCCCGGCGAGCGCCGCCGCGGCGGCCGCGGCCCAGGCCAGCCGCCGGCCCCATGGAGGGCGGCGGGCTGGAGCGGGGTGGGCCGGGGAATCCATGGCGCGGTGCGGGGGGTCAGGCGGGCCGCGCCTGCGCGCGGTGGATGGGGGCTTCGCGGATCGGCAGGTTGATGAGCCCCGCTGCTATGCCCAGCGCGATCGAGAGAACCCACACCACGTCGTAGCTGCCCGTGCGGTCGTAGAGGTACCCGCCCAGCCAGACGCCCAGGAAGCTGCCGATCTGGTGGCTGAAGAACACGAAGCCGCCCAGCATCGAGAGGTGCTGCACGCCGAAGATCTGCGCCACCGTGGCGTTGGTGGGCGGCACGGTGGAGAGCCACAGGAAGCCGATCACCGCCGAGAACACGTACACCGACAGGGGCGACAGCGGCACGAGCAGGAACACCGTGATGGCCACCGCCCGCGCGAAGTAGATGAAGGCCAGGATGTACCGCCGCGCCATGCGCTGGCCCAGCGTGCCGGCGATGTAGGTGCCGAACACGTTGAAGAGCCCGATCAGCGCCAGCGCGTAGCTGGCCACCTGGGGCGAGAGGCCGTGGTCCTTGAGGTAGCTGGGCATGTGCACGCCGATGAACACCACCTGGAAGCCGCACACGAAGTACCCGGCCGTGAGCAGCAGGAAGCTGGGGGTGCGCAGCGCCTCCGAGAGCGCCTCGCCCACGGTCTGCTGGCGCGGCGCCTTGGCCGCGCTGGCGGTGCGGCCGAAGCCCGGCTCGCGCAGCCCGAAGGCCAGCGGCACGATGAGCAGCACCATGGCCGAGAGGGCGAGCAGCGATTCCTGCCAGCCCAGGCGCGCGATGAGCTGGCCTTCCACCGGCACCATCAGGAACTGCCCGAACGAGCCGGCCGCCGCCGCCACGCCCATGGCCCAGGAGCGCCGCTCGGGCGCGATCTGCCGGCCGAGCACGCCGTAGATCACGGCATAGGTGGTGCCCGCCTGCGCCGCGCCGATCAGCACGCCCGCCGTGAGCGCGAAGGCGAGCGGCGTGGGCGAGAGCGCCATGCCGGCCAGCCCGAAGGCGTAGAGCACCGCGCCGCCGATCAGCACGCGGAAGGCGCCGAAGCGGTCGGCCGCCATGCCCGCGAAGATGCCGAAGACTCCCCAGGCGATGTTCTGCACCGCCAGCGCCAGCGCGAAGGTCTGGCGGGTCCAGCCCATGTCCTGCGTGATCGGCTGCAGCCACAGGCCGAAGCCGTGGCGGATGCCCATGGAGAGCGTGACGATGGCCGCGCCGCAGGCCAGCACCTGCGCCATGGAGAGTTTGCGGGGTTCGGAGTGCATCCGGCGAATGTAGCCAAAAGCGTCTGGCGGTGCTGGCGCGCCGATCCGGGTTAACCCGGTGGGAAAAAGGGGATGGCTGTTTTTCCATCCAGTATCGCTGGGTGGGCGGCACTACAATCCGCGCCCATGGCTGCCAAACCCTCTCCCACATCCCCGAGCGAATACTCCGAAGGCTCGATCCGCGTGCTCAAGGGCCTGGAGCCCGTCAAGCAGCGGCCGGGCATGTACACGCGCACCGACAACCCGCTGCACATCCTCCAGGAAGTGCTCGACAACGCGGCCGACGAGGCCCTGGCCGGGCACGGCAAGCGCATCAAGGTCACACTGCATGCCGACGGCTCGGTGGGCATCGAGGACGACGGCCGGGGCATTCCCTTCGGCCTGCACCCCGAGGAGAAGGCGCCCGTGATCGAGCTGGTCTTCACGCGGCTGCATGCGGGCGGCAAGTTCGACAAGGGCAAGGGCGGGGCCTACAGCTTCTCGGGCGGGCTGCACGGCGTGGGCGTGTCGGTCACCAACGCGCTCGCGCTGCGGCTGGAGGCCACCACGCACCGCGAGGGGCAGATCGCGCGCCTGGTCTTCGAGGGCGGCGACGTTACCGAGCCCCTCGTGGCCCGGCCGCTGGCCGCCGGCGAGCGCCGCCAGGGCACGACGGTGCGCGTGTGGCCCGACCCCAAATACTTCGAATCTTCCGCGCTGCCCATGGGCGAGCTGGTCCACCTGCTGCGCAGCAAGGCCGTGCTGATGCCGGGCGTGACGGTGTCGCTGGTCAACGAGAAGACCAAGGACACGCAGACCTGGCAGTACAAGGGCGGCCTGCGCGACTACCTGGGCCAGAACCTCGCGGCCGACCCGGTGATCCCGCTCTTCGAGGGCGAGGGCTACGCCGACCGCCACAACGAGAGCTTCGCCGAGGGCGAGGGCGCCGCGTGGTGCGTGGCCTTCACCGAGGAAGGCCAGCCCATGCGCGAGAGCTACGTCAACCTCATCCCCACGAGCGCGGGCGGCACGCACGAGAGCGGCCTGCGCGACGGCCTGTTCAACGCCGTGAAGGGTTTCATCGAGCTGCACTCGCTTTTACCGAAGGGCGTGAAGCTGCTGCCCGAGGACGTGTTCGCGCGCGCCTCGTACGTGCTCTCGGCCAAGGTGCTCGACCCGCAGTTCCAGGGCCAGATCAAGGAGCGGCTCAATTCGCGCGACGCCGTGCGGCTGGTCAGCGGCTTCGTGCGCCCGGCGCTCGAACTCTGGCTGAACCAGCACGTGGACTACGGGCGCAAGCTCGCCGAACTCGCCATCAAGGCCGCGCAGACGCGCCAGAAGGCCGGCCAGAAGGTCGAGAAGAAGAAGGGTTCCGGCGTGGCCGTGCTGCCCGGCAAGCTCACCGACTGCGAGAGCCGCGACCTGTCGCACAACGAGGTGTTCCTGGTGGAGGGCGACTCCGCCGGCGGCAGCGCCAAGATGGGCCGCGACAAGGAATGCCAGGCCGTGCTGCCGCTGCGCGGCAAGGTGCTCAACACCTGGGAGGTGGACCGCGACCGGCTCTTCGCCAACACCGAGATCCACGATATCTCCGTGGCGCTGGGCGTGGACCCGCACGGCCCCAACGACACGCCCGACCTCTCGGGCCTGCGCTACGGCAAGGTCTGCATCCTGTCGGATGCTGACGTGGACGGCTCGCACATCCAGGTGCTGCTGCTCACGCTGTTCTTCCGCCATTTCCCCAAGCTCATCGAGACCGGCCACATCTACGTGGCGCGCCCGCCGCTCTACCGCGTGGACGTGCCCGCGCGCGGCAAGAAGCCGGCTTCCAAGATGTACGCGCTCGACGACGGCGAGCTGGAGGCCATCCTCGACAAGTGCGCCAAGGATGGCGTGGCGCGCGAGAAGTGCCAGATCAGCCGCTTCAAGGGCCTGGGCGAGATGAACGCCGAGCAGCTCTGGGAGACCACGCTCAACCCCGACACGCGCCGCCTGCTGCCCGTGCAGCTGGGCGCGCTGGGCTTCACCGAGACCGAGGGCCTCATCACCAAGCTCATGGGCAAGGGCGAGGCGGCCGCGCGGCGCGAGCTGATGGAACTGCACGGCGACGCCGTGGACGTGGACATCTGAGCCATGGCGGCGCCGCGCCCCTTCGCAGGACCCCTGGAGTGCCTCCTGCGGTGGTTTGCAGGTGTTTCGGGCTCCATGTCGCCGGTTTTGCTGGGTTTCTTGCTATTGTTTTCGCAGCAAAGCGCCCATGCCGATCTCTGGGCCTACGCCGATGAGCGCGGCGTGACGCACTTCGCGGCCGAGCGCATCGACGAGCGCTACACGCTGTTCTTCCGGGGCGACGTGTTCGATTCCTCCACCGACGGCGCGTCGTCCGGCACGGGCATCGTGCCGCCCGGCGTCGCGCCCACGGCCACGGCGGCGGGCGCGCGGCGGCTCGCGTATTTCGACATCGCCCCCGAGGTGCGCCGCGTGCGGCACCACCTGCGCGCCTCGGCCAGCCAGCACGGCGTGGACTACGAGCTGCTGCAGGCCGTGATCGCCACCGAGTCCGGCTTCGACGCCACGGCCGTCTCGCCGCGCGGCGCCGTGGGGCTCATGCAGCTCATGCCCGCCACGGCCGAGCGCTTCGGCGTGGCGCGCGCGCCCAGGCGCTCGGTGGAGCAGCAGCTCACCGACCCCGGCACCAACGTCGCCGCCGGCGCGCGCTACCTGCGCCACCTGCTGGACCTGTTCGAGGGCCGCCTCGACCTCGCCCTGGCCGCCTACAACGCGGGCGAGGGCGCCGTACAGCGCGCCGGCCACCGCATTCCCGCCTACCGCGAGACGCAGAACTACGTGAAGAGCGTGCTTGGGCTCTATGCGCTGCTCAAGCCTTCCGCCGCCACGCCGGCGGCGCCACCCGCCGCGGCGCCGGCCGGGCGTGGCGCCGCGGCCGGCCGCGTGCGCATGGAGCTGGCGGCCCCTGCGGCGCAGTGACCCTCTTGCGAACGACGACCGTCCGCCGTTTCCCTTTTTTCTTCCTTCCCGACGCATGAGCGACAACGACCAACCCACCCTCGACTTCTCGCAGCCCGCCTCCGACGACAGCCTGGGGCTGGCGGGCTACGCCCAGCGCGCCTACCTCGAATACGCGCTCTCCGTGGTCAAGGGCCGCGCGCTGCCCGACGTGTGCGACGGCATGAAGCCCGTGCAGCGCCGCATCCTCTTCGCCATGGAGCGCATGGGCCTGGCCTATGGCGGCCCCACGCGCAACGTGCCCGCCAAGCCGGTCAAGAGCGCCCGCGTGGTGGGCGACGTGCTGGGCCGCTTCCACCCCCACGGCGACCAGTCGGCCTACGACGCGCTGGTGCGCCTCGCGCAGGACTTCAGCCAGCGCTACCCGCTCATCGACGGGCAGGGCAACTTCGGCAGCCGCGACGGCGACGGCGCCGCGGCCATGCGCTACACCGAGGCGCGGCTCACGCGCATCGCGGGCCTGCTGCTCGACGAGATCGACCAGGGCACGGTGGATTTCGTGCCCAACTACGACGGCTCCACCGAAGAGCCCCGCCAGCTGCCCGCGCGCCTGCCGTTCGCGCTGCTCAACGGCGCGAGCGGCATCGCCGTGGGCCTGGCCACCGAGATCCCCAGCCACAACCTGCGCGAGATCGCCGATGCCTGCGTGGCGCTGGTGAAGAACCCCAAGCTTGCCGACGAGGAGCTGCATGCCCTCGTGCCCGGCCCCGACTATCCGGGCGGCGGCCAGATCATCAGCAGCGCGGCCGACATCCAGGACGCCTACCGCACCGGGCGCGGCAGCCTCAAGGTGCGCGCGCGCTGGAAGATCGAGGACCTCGCGCGCGGCCAGTGGCAGCTCGTGGTCACCGAGCTGCCGCCCGGCGTCTCGGCGCAGAAGGTGCTCGAAGAGATCGAGGAGCTGACCAACCCCAAGGTCAAGGCCGGCAAGAAGGCGCTCTCGCAAGAGCAGACGCAGCTCAAGGCCACCGTGCTCGGCGTGCTCGACGTGGTGCGCGACGAGTCGAGCAAGGACGCGCCCGTGCGCCTCGTCTTCGAGCCCAAGACCGGCAAGGTGCCGCAGCAGGAGCTGATCACCACGCTGCTCGCGCACACCAGCCTGGAGACCTCGGCGCCCATCAACCTCACCATGGTGGGCCTGGACGGCAAGCCCATGCAGAAGTCGCTGCGCCGCATGCTGGAGGAATGGGTCGAGTTCCGCCAGCAGACCATCACGCGGCGCAGCCAGCACCGCCTGGCCAAGGTGCTGGACCGCATCCACATCCTCGAAGGGCGGCAGACCGTGCTGCTCAACATCGACGAGGTGATCGCCATCATCCGCGCGAGCGACGAGCCCAAGGCGGCGCTGATCGCGCGCTTCCACCTGTCGGACCGGCAGGCCGAGGACATCCTGGAAATCCGCCTGCGCCAGCTCGCGCGGCTGGAAGCCATCAAGATCGAGCAGGAGCTGAAAGAGCTGCGCGAGGAGCAGGGCAAGCTTGAAGACATCCTCGGCAACCCCGCCTCGCTGCGCCGCCTGATGGTCAAGGAGATCGAGCAGGACGCGAAGCAGTTCGCCGATGCGCGCCGCACCCTCATCCAGGCCGAGAAGAAGGCCGTGGCCGAAGTGAAGGTGGTCGATGAGCCCGTCACGGTGGTCGTCTCGCAGAAGGGCTGGGTGCGCGCGCGCCAGGGCCACGGGCACGACGCGGGCACCTTCGCCTTCAAGGCGGGCGATGCGCTTTACGCCACTTTCGAATGCCGCACGGTCGATACGCTCATCGCCTTCGGCAGCAACGGGCGCGTGTACTCCGTGGCCGTGTCGCAGCTGCCGGGCGCGCGCGGCGACGGCCAGCCCATCACCACGCTGATCGAGCTGGAGGCCGGCACCCAGCCCGTGCACTACTTCGCGGGCCCGGCCAATGCCGCGCTGCTGCTGGCCGGCTCGGGCGGCTACGGCTTCATCGCCGCCGTGGAGCACATGACCGCGCGCAACCGCGGCGGCAAGGCCTTCGTCACGCTGGCCGAGGGCGAGCAGCTCTGCCGGCCCTCGCATGCGGCCTTCGCGAGCGGCGGCCAGCCGCTGGCGCCGGCCACGCACGTGTGCTGCGCCTCGGCGGGCGGGCGCATCCTGACCTTCGAGATCACCGAGCTCAAGCAGATGGCCAACGGCGGCCGGGGCCTGATGCTCATCGACCTGGAGCCCAAGGACCAGCTGGCGGGCGCCGCCGCCTACACGCGCAGCGTGTGCATCGCCGGTGTGGGCCGGGGCGGCAAGGAGCGCGAGGAGACGCTGGAGATCCGCAGCCTCAACAACGCCCGCGCCCCGCGCGGCCGCAAGGGCAAGGCGGCGGACCTGGGCTTCAAGCCGAACGCCGTGCTGCGCGTCGAATAGCGGGGCGGGCCAGGGCAGGGCTGCCATGGGATGGCGGCCCTTTCGCCCCCCGTTTGTTGCGCTGCCGCATCGCCGGGAGGCCATGGTGTAAATGCGGATTGGTGTTTCCGTGTGTATCCGCGCACCATCGGGCGGCACGGCCACCGAACCCAGGGGCTGCCCGGCCGTGCATGTCCTGATGCAGCCGAGGAGCACCTACCGTGAAAGACCTGAAAATCGCCACCCGGCTCGCGCTGGGCTTCTCCCTCATCCTGCTGGTCATGTTCCTGATGAACATGCTCGGGCTGACCAACATGGGGGGGATGGTCCGCTCCGTGAAGGGCATCGCGTCCGAATCGCTCGTCAAGGAGCGCCTGATCAGCGACTGGTCGCGCAACATCCACACGAGCGTGCAGCGGACCGCGGCCGTGGTCCGCAGCAACGATGCATCGCTGGCCGGCCTGTTCGCCGAGGAGGCCGCCGCCTCTTCCCGGCAATCGACCGAATTGCTCAAGCGCATCGAGGAGCTTCCGCAGACCGACCAGGAGAAGACGCTGCTGGCCGACATCAAGCAGGCGCGCACCGCCTATCTGGCGGGGCGCGATGCCATCTACAAGGCCAAGAGTGAAGGGCGCGTGGAGGATGCGCAGCGCCTGTTCACGCAGGAGTTCCAGCCGGTCACCACGCGCTTCCTCGAAGCGGTCCAGCGGCTGCTGACCATGCAGCGGGGGAGCATCGACGATGCCCTGGGCCACGTCGAATCCGGCTACGACCAGACCCGCACCGCCGTTATCGCCGCCACCGTGCTGGCCCTGGCGCTGGGCGGGGCGGTGGGCTGGTGGATCACGCGCGGCATCACGCGCCCGCTGGGCGAGGCCGTGCGCGTGGCGCGCGCCGTGGCCGCCAACGACCTCACGAGCACCATCACCGTGCACGGGCGCGACGAGACCGGGCAGATGCTCGACGCCCTGCGCCAGATGAACGACAACCTGGCCCAGGTCACGGGCCGCGTGCGCAACGGCGCCGACAGCATCGCCGTCGCCGCGCGCGAGATCGACGCGGGCAACCAGGACCTCTCCTCGCGCACCGAGCACCAGGCGAGCGCCCTGCAGCAGACGGCGGCTTCCATCGAGCAGCTCACCAGCGCCGTGCGCCAGAACGCCGACAGCGCGCGGCAGGCCAACCAGCTGGCCGCGCATGCCTCGCAGGTGGCGAGCGAGGGCGGGCAGGTGGTGGCGGGCGTGGTGCAGACCATGGGCGCCATCGATGCGTCCTCGCGCCGCATCGCGGACATCATCGGCGTGATCGACGGCATCGCCTTCCAGACCAACATCCTGGCGCTGAACGCGGCGGTGGAAGCGGCCCGCGCGGGCGAGCAGGGCCGGGGTTTCGCCGTGGTGGCCGGCGAGGTGCGCGCGCTCGCGGGGCGCAGCGCGGAGGCCGCCAAGGACATCAAGACGCTGATCGGCGATTCGGTCTCGAAGGTGGACGAGGGCTCTCAGCAGGTGGCGCAGGCCGGCCGCACCATGGAGAGCGTGGTGGACAGCATCCGGCGCGTGGCCGACATCATGGGCGAGATCAGCGCCGCGAGCGCGGAGCAAAGCTCGGGCATCGCGCAGGTGAGCCAGGCCATCGGCCAGATGGACCAGGTGACCCAGCAGAACGCGGCCCTGGTCGAGGAGGCCGCGGCCGCCACCGGCGCCCTCAAGGCCCAGGCGGCCGTGCTGGCCGAGGTGGTCTCGGCGTTCCGCCTGCGCGACGGCGGCGGCGCCATCCCGGCCGCCGCGCCCCGGCCATCGCGGCCGGTGGCGGCGCAGGCCCCGGTGCCTGTGCCCGCGCCGCGCCGGGCCGCTCCCGCCATCGGCAAGGCCCCGGCCCCCGCCGCGCCGAAGGCCGTCGCGGCCCGCGCGGCGCCCGCGCCGGCCCTGGCGGGCCGCCCGGCATCGCCGCCGTCCACGCCCGCCCCCGCGGCGCCCGCCGCACCGGCCCGCAAGGGCGGCAGCGACGACGACTGGGAGACGTTCTGATCCGCGCGCGGGCCGGTTTCCGCGCGGTGCGGTTGCCGGCTGGCGGAATCGCTCCACAGAGCCTGGGCGATCCCCTGCCGGCGCTGGTGTAAGTACCGAGCCGGGCCCCTGTCAATTCGGGCACGATGAATGACGCCACCCTATCGTGTGCGCCTGCCTGAAAGGAGTCCGCTATGCCCCGATCACTGCGTGTCGTCCACAAGCTCTGGCTCGCCGTCGCGGGCCTGGTCATCGCGCTGGCCGCGATCCTGGGCATCGCCGGCCACCGCTACCAGAACCAGCAGGCCGAGGCCGAAAAGGCCCGAGCGCAGATGGAGCAGCGCATGCAGGCGGCGCTGCGCTGGGCCGGCCTGACCGAGACCAACGCGGCCCGCACCCTGGCCGTCACCCTGGGCTCCGACCCGCTGCTGGAGGCGCAGTTCAAGGACCTCATCGCCGCCACCTCCGCCCAGATCTCCGAGACCCAGAAGGCGCTCTTGGCGATGGACCTCACCGACACCGACCAGGCGCAGATGGCGAAGATCGCCGCCGCGCGCCAGGCCACGCTGGACCTGCGCGGCCAGGTGCGCCAGCTCACGGCGGCGGGCCGCCGCGACGAGGCCCAGGCGCTGGCGCTGCAGCGCTACAGCCCCGCGGTGGCCGCCTACCTGCAGACGCTGCGCGATTTCGTGCAGGCCCAGGCCCAGGCGTCCGAGGTCCAGCGCCACCGCGCCAGCGCCGCGTCGATGCGCACCCTGCAGGGGGCCGCCGCCGCCATCGCCGTGCTGGTGGCGGGCGTCGTGGGCGGCGGCATCTACCTGATCCGCGGCATCCAGAGGCCGCTGGCGCAGGCCAACGCGGTGGCCGCGCGCATCGCCGCCGGCGACCTCTCCACCCCCGTGCCGCAGGGCAAGGGCGACGAGTTCGGCGAGCTGCTGCGGTCGCTGCACTCCATGAGCGATGCGCTCGCGCGCATGGTGCGCCAGGTGCGCCAGGGCACGGACGGCATCGCGATCGCGAGCGCCGAGATCGCGGCGGGCAACCAGGACCTGTCCACGCGCACCGAGCAGACCTCGGGCAACCTGCAGCAGACCGCCGTGGCCATGGACCAGTTCGCCGGCACCATCGCGCAGAGCGTGGGCAGCGCGCAGCAGGCCAGCGCGCTGGCGGCCAGCGCCTCCGGCGTGGCGCGGCGCGGCGGCGAGGTGGTGGGCGGCGTGGTGCGCACCATGGAGGACATCCACGCCAGCAGCCGCAAGATCGCGGACATCATCGGCGTGATCGACTCCATCGCCTTCCAGACCAACATCCTGGCGCTGAACGCGGCGGTGGAGGCGGCGCGCGCGGGTGAGCAGGGCCGGGGCTTCGCGGTGGTGGCCGGCGAGGTGCGCAGCCTCGCGCAGCGCAGCGCATCGGCCGCGCAGGAGATCAAGCAGCTCATCGGCGCCTCGGTGGAGCGCGTGGAGAGCGGCTCGCGCCTCGTGCAGGAGGCCGGCACCACGATGACCGACATCGTGCAGTCCGTGCAGCGCGTGACCGACATGATCGGCGAGATCACCGCCGCCGCCACCGAGCAGAACGCCAGCGTGGCGCAGGTGAACCAGTCCGTGGGCGCGCTCGACCAGATGACGCAGCAGAACGCCGCGCTGGTGGAGCAGAGCGCCGCCGCCGCCCAGAGCCTGCGCGAGCAGGCGCACCAGCTGGCCCAGGCGATGGCGGTGTTCCGCATCGAGGACGGGGCCCCGGGCCCGGTGCCCGCTCCGGCAACGGCGCCCGTGGCACGGACCGCGCCTGCCGCGCCTGCTGCGGCGCAGGGCGTTCGCGCGGCGGCCCGGGTGCCCGCGCCGCCGCCGAAGGCCGCGCCGGGCGGGGCCGCCAGGCCGGCGGCCGTGGCCCCTGCGCCAGCACGGGCCGCCCGGCCGCCCGTGCTGGCCGCCGCGCCGCGCCCCGCTGCGGCCACGGCGGCCGGCGGGGACTGGGAAACGTTCTGACGGTTCTGACGATCCGGCGCCCCGCGCGGCAGGGCCGCGTGCCGGGCGCGCCGGGGCCGGGGGCTATCAGCCCAGCTCGGCGATCAGCTCGATCTCCACGCAGGCGCCCAGGGGGATCTGCGCCACGCCGAACGCGCTGCGTGCATGCTTGCCCTTGTCGCCGAAGACTTCGCCCAGCAGCTCGCTCGCGCCGTTGGTCACCAGGTGCTGCTCGGTGAACTCGCCCGTGGAATTCACGAGGCTCATCACCTTCACGATGCGCTTCACGCGGTTCAGGTCGCCGCCCGTGGCCAGGTGCAGCGTGGCCATCAGCTCGATCGCCACGGCGCGCGCCGCCGCCTGGCCTTCTTCGGTGGTGATGTTCTGCCCGAGCTTGCCCACCCAGGGCTTGCCGTCCTTGCGCGCGATGTGGCCGCTCAGGAAGACGAGGTTGCCCGTCTGCGCGAAGGGCACGTAGGCCGCGGTGGGCGCGGCGACGGGCGGCAGGGTGATGTCGAGGGCGGTGAGTTTGTCGTAGATGCTCATGGTGATGCAGGGATGAAGGAGGGGAGGGCGGTTTCGGGACCGCGCCGCGGCCCGCGGGGTGCGGGCATGGCGCGCATCGGAGGAAACGCGCCGTGATGGTACACAGCGCGGCGCCGCGGGCCGGCGCCAGGCAGGCGCCCGGGGCCACGCGGACGCTGCCCGGGCCGGACGCGGCGTGCTCCCAAGCCCCCTTGCCTGGGTGGGCGGATGGGGGGCCTGGCGGTGCACCCGCCGTGCGCCGCCTTTCGTCACGCGGGCGGTGCCGCCGCGTCCTGCATCGCGAGCGCGAGGCCCGCATTGCCCTGCTCCTGCAGCCCCCGGATCGCGCCTTCGCGGTCCGGTGCCGCGTGGTGCTGGTTCAGCTTGCGCTTGCCCTCCAGCCGGGCGATGCGCACCTCGATGCCGACGATGTGGCCCAGCTCCTGCGCCAGGAAGTCCGGGGGCGCGTCGCCCATCTTCCAGGGCCGGGGCTGGTCCGCCTCGTGCTGGCGCGTCAGCCGGGCCACGACGCTGCGCACGAACTTCTCGTCGTCGTGGATATGGACCGTGCCGTGGGCGTGCACCACCTCGTAGTTCCAGGTGGGCACCCGCCGGTGCGTCGCCTGCTTGCCGGGGTACCAGTTGGGGGAGATATAGCCCTGCGCGCCCCGGAACACCACCAGCACCGGGGCGCCGTCCGCCACCTCGCGCCAGACCGGGTTCGCCCGCGCGACGTGCGCGTGCAGCACGCCGCAGGCGCCTTGCGCGGGGTCCAGCAGAAAGGGCAGGTGGTTGGCATCCAGGCCCGAGGCCGTCTGCGTGACCATCATCCCCAGCGCGTTCTCCTGCACGATGCGGTGCAGTTCTTCCGTCCGGGGTTCAGCGAATTGCGGGGGGAGGTACATGGGGCGGTCCTGTCGGGAAAGGGATGCCGGAAGCTTTCGGCACGGGTCGCCACTGTGCCGTGTTGCCGGCCCGTGGAAAATAGCCAGTTCCGATACATCTCGCCAGACCAGTTGCCGACCATGCACCCTCACGAGAACGGGCGGCGGGGCCTGAGCCGCGCCCTCTACGAAGAAATCCGGGCCCGCATCGCGGACGGCACCTACGCCGCCGGCGCGGCGCTGCCCTCGACCCGCGCGCTGGCGGCCGAGCGCGGGCTGTCGCGCGCCACCGTGTCGCTGGTCTATGAGCAACTGGCCGCGGACGGTTTCATCGACACGCGCGCCGGCGCCGCCAGCCGGGTGCTGGCCGGGGCCTCTCCCACCGGCCCCTCCGGGCGCGGCGAGCGTGCCGGCGCCGGGGACGGCGGGGCGCAGCCGCTCGCCGGCCGGCTGTCCGCCCTGGGTGCGCGGGTGGCGGCCATGGGGCTGCACGACGCGGCGCCATCCACCTCCAGTGAGATCGACTTCATCTACGGCCCTCTGTCCGGCCGCGACTTCCCGACCCTGGCCTGGCTGAAGGCGCTGCGCGCCGTGGAGCGCCAGCGCAGCGCCCGCCTGGCGTATGAAGACCCGCGCGGCAACCTGGAGCTGCGCAAGGTCCTGCAGGCGCACCTCAGCCAGACGCGCGGGCTGTCGTGCCCGGTGGAGCGGCTCATGATCGTGAACGGCTCGCAGCAGGCCCTCGATCTCTGCGCGCGCCTGCTCATCGACCCCGGCGACGCGGTGGTCGTCGAGAACCCCGGCTACCGCATGGCGCACCATGTCTTCGAGTCCTGCGGCGCCGAGCTGCTGTGCGTGGACGTGGACGCGCACGGGCTGCAGACCGGCCAGCTCGCGCGGATCCGGCGCGCGCGCCTGGCCTACGTGACGCCCACCCACCAGTTCCCGCTGGGTTCGTTCCTTCCCATGGGGCGGCGGCGGGCCCTGCTGGACTGGGCGGCCCGGCGGCAGGCCTGGATCATCGAGGACGACTACGACAGCGAGTACCGCTATGCGGTCCGGCCCGAGCCCGCGCTGCAGTCGCTGGACACCCGCGGCTGCGTGATCCACGTCGGCACCTTCTCGAAGACGCTGTCGCCCCAGCTCCGGCTGGGCTACATGGTGCTGCCGGCCGGCCTGGCCGATGCCTTCGCGGCGGCCAAGCGGCTGGCCGACCGGCATGCCGCGACCGGGGCGCAGCGCGCGCTGGCCCGGCTGCTGGAGGACGGCAGCTACGACCGCCACGTCCGCCGCATCCGCCGGCTGCAGCAGGCGCGCCAGCGCGCCCTCGTCGAGGCCCTGGCCGCGCACCTGGGCGGCCGCGTGGAGGTGCAGGGCGCCGCCAGCGGGCTGCACGTGGTCGTGTGGTTCAACGGGCTGCCGGCCAGCGCGGAGCCGGCGCTGGTCCGGGCGGCAGAGCGGCTCGGGGTTCGCGTGTACCCGGTCGGCCCGCTGTTCCATCCCGCCGGCCGGGCGAAGGCCCAGCCCCGGCCCGCCGGCCTGGTCATGGGCTACGCGCTGCTGGAGCGGGAGGCGATCGGGGAGGGCGTCCGGCGCCTGGCCGAGGCGCTGCGTGGCGTCGAGGCCTCTTCGCCATGAACGGATGCCTATGCCTCGCATAGGCATCCGGCACCTTCTGCCGCTGCGCCGATGGCCCTAGCATCGTTGCCCCATGAGCTTGCCCGCCTCCCCCGCGCCCATCTCCTCCGCGCACCCGCAAGCCGATCTCCTTGTCTCCCACCCCGTCCACCCCGCGCACCCCTGGCACTGGCCCGCGGTGCTCGCGGGCGGCATCGCCGGCACCCTGGCCCAGCTGGCGCAGCCGGCCCTCTGGCCGCCCTGGGCCTGCGCGGCCGTGCTGCTCGCCGGCCTCGCCGCGCTGGCCCTGGCGCTCGGGCCGCGATGGCGGCGCCGCGTGGTGCCCGGCGCCTGCGCGGTCCTTGCCGGTGCCCTCGTCGCCTTCGGCGCCTGCGGCCTGCGCGCCCAGGCCTTCCTATCCGATGCGCTGGACCCGGCCCTCGAAGGCCGCGACCTGCGCATCACCGCCGTGGTCGCCGCCATGCCGCAGTCCACCGAGGCGGGGCTGCGCCTGCGGCTGGACGTCGAATCGGCCCGGTTCGATCGCGGTGGCGGCGCGGTGCGGCTGCCGCCGTGCATCGACGTGGCGTGGTATGCCGCCTCCTCGCCCTGGTTCGCGCGCGACGGGGGCGCCGCGGGCCCGGCGGCCGGCGATGCCGCCGCGCCCCTGCCCGCCGTGCGCGCGGGCGAGCGCTGGGAGTTCACCGTGCGGCTCAAGGCGCCGCACGGCCTGCGCAATCCGGGCGGCTTCGATACCGAGTTGTGGCTGTGGGAGCAGGGCGTGCAGGCCACGGGCACGGTGCGCACCGGCGCGCGCGATGCACCGCCCGCGCTGCGGCAGGCGGCGCCCTGGTGGCGCCACCCCGTGGAGCAGGCGCGGCAGCACGTGCGCGACGCGATCCTCGCGCGGCTCGCGCCGGGCGGCCCGGCCGACCGGGCCGATCCGGACGCGGTGGCGCGCTCGCGCGCGGCGGGCGTGGTGGCGGCACTGGTCACGGGTGACCAGCGCGCGATCGAGCGGGCCGACTGGGACGTCTTCCGCGCGACCGGCGTGGCGCATCTGGTGAGCATCTCGGGCCTGCACATCACGCTGTTCGCGTGGATCGCGGCGGGGGCGGTGGGCGGGCTCTGGCGGCGCTCGCCGCGCCTGTGCCTGGCGGTGCCCGCGCCCTCGGCCGCGCTGGCGGGCGGGGTGCTGCTGGCGGCGGCCTATGCGCTGTTCAGCGGCTGGGGCGTGCCGGCGCAGCGCACGGTGTGCATGCTGGCCGCCGTGGCGCTGCTGCGCCTGTCGGGCCGGCGCTGGCCCTGGCCGCAGGTGTGGCTGCTGGCCTGCGCAGCGGTGGCGGCGGCTGATCCGTGGGCGCTGTTGCAGGCGGGATTCTGGCTGAGCTTCGTGGCGGTGGCGGTGCTGTTTGCTTCTGATTCGATAGCAAACAATGTAGAAAACACGGCGACATGGAGCCTGCGGGGCTTGTGGGCGCGCGTGGCGGCGCTGTGGCGCGAGCAGTGGGTGGTCACGCTGGCCCTCACGCCGCTCACGCTGCTGCTGTTCGGGCAGATGTCGGTGGTGGGCTTCGCGGCCAATCTGGTGGCGATCCCGTGGATGACGCTGGTGGTGACGCCGCTGGCCCTGCTGGGCGTGCTGTGGGCCCCGCTGTGGTCGGCCGCCGCCGCGTGCCTCGCGCCGTTCGCGGCGGGGCTGCAGTGGCTGGCGGGCTGGCCGTGGGCCACGCTGGCGCTGCCGGCCGCGCCGCTGTGGGCGGGCGTGGCCGGGGTGGCGGGCGGCGCGCTGCTGGCGGTGCGGCTGCCGTGGGCCTTGCGCGCGCTGGGCCTGCCGCTGCTCGTGCCGCTGCTGTGGTGGCAGCCGGCGCGGCCGGCGCCGGGGCAGTTCGAGCTGCTGGCGCCCGACGTGGGCCAGGGGCAGGCGGTGCTGGTGCGCACGGCCGGCCATGCGCTGCTGTACGACGCCGGCCCGCGCTTCGGCCCCGAGAGCGACGCGGGCGACCGCGTGCTGGTGCCGCTGCTGCGCTCGCGCGGCGAGCGGCTGGACCGGCTGGTGCTGAGCCACCGCGACAGCGACCACACGGGCGGGGCGCAGGCCGTGCTGGCGGCGCACCCGGGCGCGCAGCTGTGGGGATCGCTGGAGCCGGGCCATCCGCTGGAGGAGCACGGCGCGCGCGCCATCACCCGCTGCGCGGCCGGCCAGCGCTGGGAATGGGACGGCGTGCGCTTCGAGGTGCTGCACCCGCCGCCGGGCGCGTTCGACGCGCGGCCCGGCGCGGCGCCCAAGCCCAACACCCTGAGCTGCGTGCTGCGCGTGTCGGCGGCCGATGAAGCCGGGGAGGTGGGGGCATCGGCCCTGCTGGCGGGCGACATCGAGCGCGCGCAGGAGTCGGCCCTGGCGGCCGGCGGCATCGCCCCGGCCGACGTGCTGCTGGTGCCCCACCACGGCAGCAGGACCTCCTCCAGCGAGGCATTCCTGGACGCCGTGCGGCCCCGCACCGCCGTGGTGCAGGCCGGCTACCGCAACCGCTTCGGCCACCCCGCGCCCGAGGTGGTGCGCCGCCATGCCGCGCGCGGCGCCCGGGTGGTGGATTCCCCCGCCTGCGGCGCCCTGCTGTGGCGGTCGGCCGAGCCCGCGCACTGGCGCTGCGAGCGCGATGCGGCCCGGCGCTACTGGCACCACGCGCCCCGGCCGGCGGCCGATGCGGCGGCCGATATGGCGGGCGATCCCGCCTGAGGTGATCCGCCTGCGCGCGTCCGCAGGGTCGGGGCGGGCTTGCAACTTGCTATGCTGATTGCAGGAGGCACCACTGATGCAGAAGTTCGACGAGATGTACGAGATGCTGCCCTTCGATGGCAGCGATGTGCGCCCCCACTACCAGCGCTACGGCCAATGGCTGTCGCGCCAGCCGGCCGAGGCGATGCAGGCGCGCCGCGCAGAGGCCGAGATGATCTTCCGCCGCGTGGGCATCACCTTCGCGGTCTATGGCGCCAAGGACGAAGGCGGGGCGGGTACCGAGCGGCTCATCCCGTTCGACCTCATCCCCCGCATCATTCCCGCCCACGAGTGGGCCCGCATGCAGCAGGGCCTCGTGCAGCGCGTGACGGCCCTCAACCGCTTCATCCACGACATCTACCACGGCCAGGAGATCCTGCGCGCGGGCATCGTGCCCTCCGACCTCATCGTGGGCAACGCGCAGTTCCGCCCCGAGATGGCGGGCGTGGACGTGCCGCGCGACGTGTATGCGCACATCGCCGGCATCGACATCGTGCGCGCGCCCGACGGCCAGGGCAACGGCATCTACTACGTGCTGGAGGACAACCTGCGCGTGCCCTCGGGCGTGTCGTACATGCTGGAGAACCGCAAGATGATGATGCGGCTCTTCCCCGAGCTGTTCCGCAGCCACCGCGTGGCGCCCGTGGCCCACTACCCCGACCTGCTGCTGGACACGCTGCGCGCCAGCGCCCCGGCCGGCGCGGCCGAGCCCACGGTGGTGGTGCTCACGCCCGGCATGTACAACAGCGCCTATTTCGAGCACGCCTTCCTCGCGCAGCAGATGGGCGTGGAGCTGGTCGAGGGCCAGGACCTCGTGGTCAAGGACAACTTCGTCTACATGCGCACCACGCGCGGCCTGCAGCGCGTGGACGTGATCTACCGCCGCGTGGACGACGACTTCCTCGACCCGCAGGTGTTCCGCCCGACCTCCACGCTGGGCTGCGCGGGCCTCATGGCCGCCTACCGCGCGGGCAACGTGGCCATCTGCAACGCCGTGGGCACGGGCATCGCGGACGACAAGTCCGTCTACCCCTACGTGCCCGAGATGATCCGCTTCTACCTGGGCGAGGAACCCATCCTGGCCAACGTGCCCACGTGGATGTGCCGCAAGCCCGATGACCTGAAGTACGTGCTCGACCACCTGCACGAGCTGGTCGTGAAGGAGGTGCACGGCGCGGGCGGCTACGGCATGCTCATCGGCCCCGCCGCGTCGAAGGCCGAGATCGAGGAGTTCCGCGCCGCGCTGCTCTCCAACCCGGCGGGCTACATCGCGCAGCCCACGCTCTCGCTCTCCAGCTGCCCGACCTACGTGGAATCGGGCATCGCCCCGCGCCACATCGACCTGCGGCCCTTCGTGCTCTCGGGCCAGAAGGTGCAGATGGTGGCCGGCGGCCTCACGCGCGTGGCCCTCAAGGAAGGCTCGCTCGTGGTCAATTCATCGCAGGGAGGGGGCACCAAGGACACCTGGGTGCTGGGCGAGGGCGGGGATGCCTCCCCATCGCAGTCGCAATCGACGGGAGGGAAGTGAGATGCTGAGCCGTACTGCCGATCATCTGTTCTGGATGTCCCGCTACACCGAGCGGGCAGAAAACACCGCGCGCATGCTGAATGTGAGCTACGAGACCTCGCTGCTGCCGCAGTCGGCCGACGTGGCGCAGGAGAGCTGGCTGGGCCTGCTGTCGATCAGCGAGCTGATTCCCGCCTACACCGCGCGCCACGGCGAGGTCACGCGCGAGGGCGTGCTGGAGTTCATGGTGCGCGACGGCAACAACCCGTCGTCGATCCTCTCGTGCCTGCGCGCGGCCCGCGAGAACGCGCGCGCCGTGCGCGGCGCGCTCACCACCGAGGTCTGGGAGACGCAGAACCAGACCTGGCTGGAGCTGCACCGCCAACTGCAGGGCCGCGATTTCGAGCGCGACCCCGGCGTGTTCTTCGAATGGGTGAAGCACCGCTCGCACCTCTCGCGCGGCGTGACGCTGGGCACGATGCTGCAGGACGAGGCCTTCCACTTCCTGCGCCTGGGCACTTTCCTGGAGCGCTCCGACAACACGGCGCGCCTGCTGGACGTGAAGTTCCACGCGGTGCAGAGCGACTTCCACGGCTCGGCGCGCGAGCGCGGCCGCTCGGCACCGCAGGAGTTCGACTTCTACCACTGGAGCGCGATCCTGCGCAGCGTGTCGGCGTTCGAGGTCTACCGCAAGGTGTACCGCGACGTCATCACGCCCGAGCGCGTGGCCGACCTGCTCATGCTGCGCGCCGACATGCCGCGCTCGCTGCACGCGAGCCTGCGCGAGGTGGCGGACAACCTCGCCGTGGTGGCCAACGACCAGTCGGCCGAGACGCAGCGCAAGGCCGGCCGCCTGCTGGCCGACCTGCGCTATGGCCGCATCGACGAGATCCTGGCCACGGGCCTGCACGCCTACCTCACGCAGTTCCTCGACCGCGTGAACGACCTTGGCGCGGGCATCAGCCGCGACTTCCTGGTGCCGGTGCCGGCCTGACGCGGCCGCCGGGCCCCGGGCGCCCGGCTGCGGCGCGCACTCAGGAGCGCTGCGGTCGATGGCGCGCGCGTGCATGGCGATGGCCTCCATTAACTCCTGCAATCCGCACGTTACGATAAGCCCCTGCGCGCCCCACGATGTGTCGTCTGACGATGGCTGTTTTGATGGTTTGCGATGGCATCGTCAAGGAAAGCGGGCGTCTTGAACCCATGCCCACTGGATTGCATCGCCACCTCGCGGGTGCCGCTTGTCTCGCGAAAATTTGCAATAGGTGGGAGGAAATTTCCATGAAACGTGTCGTGTTCATCAAGACAATCGCCGCAGCGGTACTGCTCTCTGGCCTTGCTGCGCATGGCGCCGAGTGGCCAGAGCGGCCTGTGACCTTGGTGGTTCCATTTGCGGCAGGCGGCAGCACCGATGCCACCGCGCGCCTGCTGGCCGAGCGCATCGGCAAGGATCTCGGACAGCCGGTGATCGTTGATAACCGTGCCGGCGCGGGCAGCAACATCGGCAGTGCCTTCGTTGCCAAGGCTCCGCCTGACGGCTACACGCTGCTGTTGGCCACCAGTACCATCGCCGCCAATGTCTCGCTTTACCGGAACACGGGCTTCGACGTGCGAAAGGACCTCATCCCGGTCTCGCAGGTGGCCTTGATTCCGAATGTCCTCGTGGTCAACAACGACGTGCCCGCCCGAACGCTGGCGGAGTTTGTGGACTATGTTCGGCAGCGCAAGAGCGTCGTCAATTTCGGATCGGCGGGCAATGGCAGTTCACAGCATCTCTCCGGCATGCTCTTCGGCAGCATGGCATCCGGGGCGATGGTGCACGTTCCCTACAAGGGCGGCGCGCCGGCGAATGCCGATCTGCTGGCAGGGCAGATACAGGCGGTGTTCGCTCCGCTGGTGGAGGTGCTGCCCTATATCGACAGCGGAAGGCTGCGGGCGCTGGCGGTAACCACCCGGGGGCGCTCGCCGCGGCTACCCGACATTCCTGCGGTGGGGGAGTTACTGCCGGGCTACGAAGTGACCTTGTGGAACGGATTGTTCGCGCCGGCCGGCACGCCTCCTGCCGTCGTTGCCAAGCTGGCCTCTGCGGTACGCAAGGCCACTCAGGATCCGGGTCTGCGCGGCATCTTCGCCGCGCAGGGGTCTGTGCCGGTCGGTAGCACGCCGGCCGAGTTCAGGACGACGCTGGCGGATGAGATCGACAAATGGAGCAAGCTGGTTGCGCTCTCGGGTGCGCAGGCGGATTGAGTCTTCGGGAGTACCTGTGAAACCGTTGCTGCTTATTCTTGTCTTCTTGTCCGAGGAGCACCGTGTGCTGGTGTCGGAGCGCTTCGAGATGATCTACGCACCCAATGCGAACCTTGGGGCCGACCGCTCCAATGGTGCGACCCAGATCGCCAGGCACGGCCAGGACATCCGCTTGGTCTTGACCAACGGTACCAATGGCTTGCTGGCTTCGGAAATCGCGGCCCTGCCGCGACTGGAGTTGATCTGCACGCTCGGTGTGGGGTTCGAGAACGTCGCGCTCGACGCGGCCCGCGCACGCGGCATCCCCGTGTGCAATGCCGCCGGCACCAACGACGATGCCGTGGCCGACCATGCCATGGCGCTGCTGCTGGCGACGCTGCGGCGCATTCCCTTCCTCAACCATGGCGTGCGGCACGGGCTGTGGCGCGACGATATCCCTCGGCCGCCGCATATCTCGGGGCGGCGATTGGGCATCTTTGGCCTGGGCGCCATCGGCAGGAAAGTCGCCAAGCGCGCCATGGGCTTCGACATGGAGATCGGATACCACAGTCGCACGCGGCGGGATGAAACCGGCTACCGCTGGTTCGACGACCTCCCGGGTCTGGCGCAGTGGTGCGATTTTCTTGTTGTCGCGGCCCCGGGAGGGCAGGCGACGCACCATGTGGTCAACCGCGACGTTCTGCGGGCCTTGGGGCCGCAGGGGGTGCTGGTCAACGTGGCGCGGGGCACGCTGGTGGACACGAATGCCTTGGCAGATGCCTTGCGCGAACAGTGCATTTGGGCTGCAGCCCTGGATGTATATGAAGGGGAACCCATGCCGCCCGCGCCGTTGCTGGCGTTCGAGAACACCATCCTCACACCCCATATCGGTGGCATTTCGCCGCAAGCTATTCACGCCTCGGTGCTTCGCTTTATCGAGAATGCTGACGCACACTTCGCCGGCAGACAACTGCTCACGCCGGTCATCTGACGGCAGTCAGATTGCCAGGAAAGGCTCGCGCGCCCCTGCCCAGGAAAGCAGCAGGCGTCTTGCTTCCACAACTGCCTCTCCGCCCTCAGGAGTCAGTGCGCCGAAGTCGTCGATCACATGCATGTCGAGCAGGTGCAGCAGCATGGCGCAGAAGGCACGCATCCTATGCTGCTGATCCGGGGCGATTGCATGGTTGGCAGGTGGCGGGTCCCCGAGTCTGATGCTCCGGATTTCCAGAGCACGCAATACTCGCTGCCCCATAGGATTTAGGTGCTGCACGAGTTGGGTGAACATCCAGGAGTATTCCTGCAGCCTGAGGTCCAAAGCGGCGAGTGCTGTTGCCGTGCATTCGAGTTGGTGCACCGTATCACCGTAATTCCCCGTGAGCCGTTGATTGCGTGCGTCGGTATGGTCGAATGGATTCTTCGCCAATTCGCCCAGGGCCCGCAGCAAAGGGGCGTCGATCACGCCTCCGAGGATCTGCCATGAGCGCTGAAGGTAGGGCGGAACATCCCCGCACGCGATCCAGCGTATGGTCGGAATCTCTCCGGCCTCTGCGAGTTCGGAGTTGCCGAATCCCAATCCCCAAGACACCTTGGAGATGGAGCAGAGGCCATGCCAGCCAAACTCCTGCATGCTGCTGGCCCAGTTCGCTGCGATCCAGGCCGATTCCGTGATCAGCCCTTCCAGCGGACTAGCAGGCTGCCGCATCGCGATGGCGGTGAGCCGGCCGAGGGTGGTGCCCTGCGCGTGGAGCCGGGTGATCCCGACCTCCAGTGCGCGCTCCGCCAGCACTGCACGCACCGCTTCCAGGGCATGTGCCGCGTTCTTCAGCCGGTAACCTGCGGTGGGATCCTTGAAGCTGGAGAGCGCTCTCAGAGGGTGGATGGCGGCGTCCAGATTGGCGTGGTAGTTGATTTGCGTATGCATCGTGATCTCCTGTTTCCCTTTTTTGGGAGGAAGGCCCGTTGTGGTCCCCAGGTGCGAGGCCGATTTCGTCCCTGTCCCGGATGGACATGCAATCAAAGAATGTGGTGAGTGGAGCGAAGTACGGGCCTGTGCCGTCTGGCTGCTGATGTGCTGGCCGCCATGTGCAAAGATGCGCTGCGCTCCCGCGGGGCGCAAGCCGGTTGTCGCTCTGAATGCGGTTTGTCGTTGGCCTTTCCGGACCAGCGGTTACATCGCGATGTTGTCCACCCCTGCGAACTCCTCGGCTATGACGCGGTCCAGCATCCGCAGGGCCTGTCTGCTGACGAGGGGGCGGCTTGGCTCTTCCACGATGCCGAGTCTTGCCTTGGCGCCGCGCAACGGCGCCTTGTAGTCCACGGGCATGGTCGTTGCCTCAAGCGTGTCGTTGATCCGCTTGAGCGTCTGGCCGAGTTTCACGTCGGCGCCGAGGTAGAAGATGTGATGGCCAATGGCATCCAGCAACGGCCGCGCTTGCTGGTACGACTCCAGGGAGCCCGAAGTCATCACGGCGAGCCGGCCTTGCGCTGCAGCGGTGGCATCCCCGCTCACGGGGGCGCTCAAGAATGCGATACCTGCATGGGCCAGCAGATCGTGCACTTCCTGGGTGAGCAGAGCGCATGTCGTGGACAGATCCACGACGAGGCTGGTGGCGCGGCGGTCCGTGGCGATGAGCCTGGCCGAGGCCTGCGCGATCTGCCAGGCGACATCGAGTACCGTGGTCGGTAGCGGCAGGTACAGGCAGACGGCCTCTGCCGCTTCGACGAGTTCGCCTAGACTGGCTGTCGTCATGGCTTCGATGGGAGATTTCATGTACGCGTCATGGACCACCACTTCGTGGCCGGCATCCAGCCATCGTGCTTCGATATGTCCGCCGATGCTGCCCGCCCCTACCAAACCGATCCGCATGCATTGCTCCCTCAAGTCATGAATGGGTGCGGATGCTAGGTTGCAGTCTGGGCTACGGCGATTGCAGGATCTTGGGTGGGGTATGCCGTCGTGTTAATTGGTTCTGTCTTCCCTGGGAAGATGTTGCTTTCATTTATGGAGAGGATAAGGGCGAGGCTGTCTCATGATGCTGCGACGATGCCTGTCTGCCGGTCCAGCCTTGCTTGTTCGATGAGGGCTTGCACGAATTCCTCGGCATGGGGCCGGCTGGTGGAGAGCATGGACCGGAGCACGGCAGGTGTGAGCAGGATGTCTTCGGCCAGTGGAATGGTTTGGATGTCGTCGCCCCAGTCAAGTCCTTCCACCGTGAACTCATCGACGATGGCGATGCCCGCGCCCGCCCTGACCAAGGAACATGCGACATCCGTGTGGTAGATGTCGATGCGCGAATCGAGATGGACATGGGCCCGCTCGAAAGCGGCTGAAACCAGTTGTCCGAACGGTATGCTCGGATGGTGTGTGATGGTCGGATACCGCGCAATGTCCGAGAAATGCACCTCCTGCGCCATCGCAAGCGGATGGCCCCGGGGCACCACGCACACCATCCGTCCTTCGGTGAAGCGCAGCACGTCAAGATGGGCGTGATCGAGCGGCAGCACGGAGACAGCCATATCTGCCCTACTGCTTAGCACCTCGTCGGGCATGTCCGCGAGCAGGCTGGCCCGCAGTTGCACGCGTACCTTGGGGTACTTCTCCAGAAACCGCGCGATTGCCCGTGACACCAGTCCTCGGCTCAGGCAATGGCTGGCGCAGATGTTGAGGGTGCCGGCCGATCCGGTGCGCAGGCTTTCGGCGAACTCATTCACCTGGATCGCATGCTGGTAGAAGGACTCGACCTCCTTGACCAAGGCCTTTGCCTCGGGTGTCGGCACGAGCCTTCCCTTGGTTCGCTCGAAAAGTACGAGGCCGATGGTGTGCTCCGTGTGGGAAACGATGCGACTCACAGCGGGCTGGGACATGCAAAGCAGCGACGCCGCGCCCTTGACGGAGCCGGTCAGCATCACCGCTCGAAATACTTCCATTTGGCGGAGGCGGAATTGCAGCATGGTTCGTTTGGATGGCGTGATGATCCACCATCGTCCTCGTCTTTTTTTGGGGGGAGCGGCGCGTGTGCGGCACGGCCGCCATGGTTCAGTCCAGGCAACTTCCGTGCAGTCGTGCCGCATCGGCGGCAGAGCCCGGTGTCCAACGAAGAGTGGGGATGGATGATCGGGCGACAGGCTCCACGATGAATGCCCCGATGTTCTTCGCGAATACCCAGGCATGGCCCAGGCCGGAAAGTATCAGGCCCGTGAGTATGCGTGCATGAAACATGACGGGTTTATAGAAATAATCGATGGAGTGCCTGTTCGAGCGAAGCAGGCGCTGGTTCCGTGGGGCTTTCTCACGGAGAACGCACGGTCCATCAAGGCGTTGCAGTTTCTTCGTTCCTGGGGGAAAAGGCACGGGTGAGACTGTATGCATGCCTTGTCCGGCTCCGCCTTCCTGACGGTGATCAGGCGCGTCCACGATGCTGGCGGCACGCTTTTCTGGCCGCCTTTTCAGGAATGAAACATATTGTTTCGAAATTTCTCCTCGATTCTGTGCTTGTTTTGGAGGGTTGCAGGAGCGCCCACCTACGATCCCGCCCCTATCACGTAATGGGCCGCAAAAAAGATTGCGGAGCTGGAAAATGGGGGAAATCCGCATGTCGGAAGAGGGCTCGCACGCCTCTGATGCAGGAGTACAGACAGCGTTGCGCAGGCAAGGAGCCGCAACGGCTCCTATCACGGCGAACCACGCGGCCCTGCAGGCGCTGTGCCTGATCGCCAGGCTGCACCAGGTGGCGGCGGAGCCGGCCACGCTGGCGCACCAGTTGGGGCTGTCGGCGAGCGATGCGGTGGGCGTGCAGGATCTGCTGCTGGCCGCGAGGCTGCTGGGCCTGAAGGCCCGCAGGGTGCGCAGCGGGGCCGAGCGCCTCACGCTCGCGCCGCTGCCCGCGCTGGCGCTGGTGCGCGCGCCGGCCGGCGGCGAGGATGGCGGTGGCGGTGGCGGTGGCGAGGGTGCGGACGGTGCCGGCCTGCATGCCGTGGTGCTGGCGCAGTGCGACGGCCAGCGGGTGCTGCTGCAGGACCCGGGCGTGGCGGGCGCCGAAAGCGGCGGAGGGCGGCCCACCATCGAATCCGTGCCGGAATTCACGCGGCGCTGGACGGGCGAGCTGATCCTGGTCAGCAGCCGCGCGAGCCTGGCGGGCGAGCTGGCGCGCTTCGACTTCTCCTGGTTCATCCCCAGCCTGGTGCGGCACCGCAGGCTGCTGGGGGAGGTGCTGCTCATCTCCTTCATGCTGCAGCTCTTCGCGCTGGTGAGCCCGCTGTTCTTCCAGGTGGTGATGGACAAGGTGCTGGTGCACCGGGGGCTGACCACGCTGGACGTGCTGGTGGCCGGGCTGGTGGTGGTCGTCGTCTTCGAGAGC
>NZ_QLTA01000063.1 GCF_003269065.1 Paracidovorax anthurii | reverse complement strand
CATGTAGATGGAGTTCATCAGCTCGATGTCGCCCACGCCGTCCTTGAAGCCCACGAGGTTGGCATTGCGCTCGGCCAGCCGCGCGAGCGTCTCGGGCGAGAAGCGGCTCTGGCCGCGGTTGTAGACGATGACGCCGAACTTCACGCTCTTGCACACGGCCTCCACGTGGGCGGCCAGGCCTTCCTGGCCGGCCTCGGTGAGGTAGTGCGGCAGCAGCAGGATGCCGTGCGCGCCGGCCTTCTCGGCCGCCTGGGCGCACTGGATGGCGAAGCGCGTGGGGCCGCCCGCACCGGCGATGATGGGCACCTTGCCGCGGCAGGTCTGCACGGCGGTTTCGATGATGGCGGGGTATTCCTCGGCCGTGAGCGAGAAGAATTCGCCCGTGCCGCCGGCCGCGAAGAGGGCGCTGGCGCCGTAGGGCGCGAGCCATTCGAGGCGCTCGGCGTAGCCGCGGGCGTTGAAGTCGCCCTGCGCGTCGAAGTCGGTCAGCGGGAACGACAGCAGGCCGGAGCCCATGATGGACTTGAGTTCTTGAGGATTCATGGCAATAAGACCAGGGAGTGTGGGGAAACGAAGGGAAAGGAAAGCACCGGCCGGGCGATTGCCGTGGCCGATGCCGGGGGAATCAATCCAGGCGGATCTGTGCGGCCGAGACGACGCTGGCCCAGCGGGCGCGCTCCTTCTCGAAGAACTTGTCTTGCTCGGCAGGGGTCATGGTCACCACCTCGGCGCCCTGGCCGGCAAGGCGGGAGCGGATGTCCGGGGAGCGGATGACGCTGATGAGCGCGCTGTTCACGCGCTGCACCACGGCCTCGGGCGTGCCGCGCGGCACCAGGATGCCTTGCCAGGTGCCGGACTCATAGCCGGGCAGGCCCTGCTCGGCGATCGTCGGCACATTGGGCAGCAGCGGCATGCGCGAGGACTTGGACAGGCCCAGGACCTTGAGCTTGCCGCTCTGGACGTGGGGCAGGGTGGCGAGCATGCCGTTCATGAGCACCTGCGTCTGCCCCGCGATGGTGTCCTGGATCGCGGTCACGCCGCCCTTGTAGGGCACGTACTGCCACCGGGCGCCGCTCGCGGCCGCGAGGGCGACGCCCGCCAGATGGGGGGCGCTGCCCGTGGCGGTGACGGCGAAATTGAGGTCGCTGGTCTTGGAGAGCGCGACCAGTTCCTTGAGGTTGCTGGCCTGCACGGAGGGATGGACCACCAGCATGTGGGGCGAGTAGGCCAGCATGGTGGCGCCGCGCAAGTCCTTCGATGGATCGAAGGACAGCTTGGTATAGACGGAGGGGCTGATGGCGAGGGCGCCCACGTCGCACAGCAGCAGTGTGTAGCCGTCGGGCGCGGCCTTGGCCACGAAGTCCGCGCCGAGGTTGCCGTTGGCGCCCGGCTTGTTCTCGACCACGACGGGCTGCTTCAGCGCATCGGACAGCGGCTGGCTGATGGCCCGCGCGATGATGTCCGAGCTGCCGCCCGGCGGGTAGGGCACCACGATGCGCAGCGGTTTCGCGGGCCACTGGGGGGTCTGGGCGCTGGCGGCAGCGCAGGCCAGCGCCATGGCGGTGCCAGCGGTCAGCAGGGTTCGGCGGCGGAAGGTCATTGGCATGTCTCCATTCATGGTTGTTGTACGTCATCATACAACTTGAATTCTGAAAAAGACAAGCGTTTTGTCGCGGCCCGGGGGCCGGATCGCGGTTATTGCCCGGCGGGCGTTGCCTGGGTCTTGGCGGCTTCCTGCGCGAGCCGCAGGCGTTCGCGGCTGTTGGTGAGGTGGATGCGCATGGCCGCGCGCGCCGAGTCGGGGTCCTGCCGGGCGATGGCGGAGTAGATCTCTTCGTGCTCCCGGTTCACGCGGCTCAGGTATTCGCTGCTGCGCTGGGCGCGCAGCGCGGCGATGCGGGTGCGCGGGATCAGCGTGGTGCCGAGGTGGTTCATGATGTCGGCGAAATACGGGTTGCCCGTGGCCTCGGCGATCTGCAGGTGGAAGCGGAAATCGTGCGCGACGGTGTCGCCCCCGATCTGCACGTTGCGCTCGAAGTCGTCCAGTGCCTCGCGCATGGATTGCAGGTGCGCGTCGCTGCGGCGCATGGCCGCGAGGCCCGCGGACTCGGTCTCCAGGCTGATGCGCAGCTCCAGGACGGCCAGCACGTCCACCGAGGTGCTGAGCTCCGAGGGCTCCAGGCGGAACACCCCGCCCGCGCGGGGCGGGAGCACGAAGGTGCCGATGCCGTGCCGTGTCTCCACGAGGCCCGCGGCCTGCAGCTTGGAGAGCGCCTCCCGCACCACCGTGCGGCTCACTTCGTGGGCCCGCATGATCTCGGATTCGGTGGGGAGCTTGTCCCCGGTCTTGAGCACGCGGTCGCGGATCTTGCCGGAGAAGTCCTCCACGACCGCGTTGGCCAATCCCCGCGCCCGGCGCACGGGTGCGGCCCGCGCGACCAGTGCCGAGCCCGCAGGATCGATGGTGGCGGGGTATGCGGGTAATCCCTTTATTGAAGTGGCCATGGCGTTGATCATAATCGCCTCGCGTTGTACGACAACATATGACAAACACCAGCCAGAGGAATTCCATGAGCCAGCCGTCCCGTTTCCACCGTCTTTTGCTCACCGGTGCCGCCGGGGGGCTGGGGAAGGTGCTGCGTGAGCGCGTCAAGCCCTTTGCCGAGATCGTCCGGCTGTCCGACATCGCGGACATCGCGCCGGCCCAGGGGACGGATGAAGAGGTGGTTCCCTGCGATCTGGCCGACAAGGCCGCCGTCGATGCGCTGGTGGCCGGCTGCGATGCCATCGTGCACCTGGGCGGGGTGTCGGTGGAGCGGCCTTTCGAGCAGATCCTCGAAGCCAACATCAAGGGCGTGTTCCACATCTACGAGGGCGCGCGCCGCCATGGCGTGAAGCGCGTGGTGTTCGCCAGCTCCAACCACGTGATCGGCTTCTACAAGCAGACGGAGCCCATCGATGCGCTGGCGCGCCGGCGCCCCGATGGCTATTACGGCCTCTCGAAGTCGTTCGGCGAGGACGTGGCGAGCTTCTACTTCGACCGCTACGGCATCGAGACCGTGAGCCTGCGCATCGGCTCCTCGTTCCCCGAGCCGCGCGATCGCCGCATGATGAGCTCCTGGCTGAGCTACGACGATCTCACGCAACTGGTGCAGAAATCGCTGTTCACGCCGGATGTCGGCCACACCGTGGCGTACGGCGTCTCGGCCAACCGCGACCTGTGGTGGGACAACCATGCGGCCGCCCACCTGGGGTATGCGCCCAAGGACAGCTCGGAGCCTTTCCGCGCCAAGGTCGAGGCCCAGCCCGCTCCCGCGCCCGGCGATCCGGCGGCGGTGTACCAGGGCGGCGCGTTCACGGCCCAGGGCCCGTTCGAGGGATGAGCGCCGTGGCACCGTCCTCTCAGGCCGAGCTGGTGCTGGATGCGCGCTGCGCCACGGGCGAGAGCCCGGTCTGGCGCGCCGCGGAGCAGTCCCTCTACTGGACCGACATCCCGCGCGCCGTGCTGCACCGCTGGTCCGCGGACACCGGCGCGCTCGCGCAGTGGTCGGCACCCGAGATGGTGGCCTGCATGGCCGCCTGGGCCGGCCAGCCCGGGCGCTGGATCGCGGGGCTGGAGTCGGGCATTTTCCAGCTCGAACTGGCCGAAGGCGAGGGCGCACTGGCCGCGCGGCGGCTGGCCGGCGTGCCCCACGCCGCCGCAGGCATGCGCTTCAACGACGGCCGCTGCGACCGCCAGGGCCGCTTCATCGCGGGCACCATGCTGCAGGACATGGGCGCGGCGGCGCGGGTCGGGGCGGTGTACCGCTTCGGCGCGGCGGAGTCCCGCAGCGGGCAGGCGACGGACCTCGGGCTCGGCGAGCTGATCGTGCCCAACGGCATCGCCTTCAGCCCCGACGGGCGCACGATGTACCTGTCCGATTCGCACCCCCTCGTGCAGAAGATCTGGGCCTTCGATTACGACACCGACACCGGCACGCCGCGCGACCGGCGCCTCTTCGTGGACATGGCGCCGCTGCCGGGCCGACCGGACGGCGCCGCGATCGACGTGGACGGCGGCTACTGGATCTGCGGCAACGATGCCGGGCTGGTCCACCGATTCACGCCCGACGGGCGCCTGGACCGCTCGCTGGCCGTGCCGGTCAGGAAGCCCGCCATGTGCGCCTTCGGCGGCCCGCGGCTGGACACGCTGTACGTGACGTCCATCCGCCCGGGCGGCGACGCGGACCTGGCCGACCAACCGCTGGCCGGCGGCGTGTTCGCGCTGCGGCCGGGCACCCAGGGCGTGCCCGAGCCCGAGTTCCAGCCGGGGGCGGCGTGAGCCGGCCCGCGTGTATCCATTCGCTACGGTTCAGTTGCGTGTAAGCCGGCCCCCAAAAGATCGGTCCTTTTTTTCCCTCCTGACGAGGATTCCCCAGAGGTAGACAACATGCGATTCATCAAGACCACCCTGGCCGCCGTCGCGGCCGCCGGCCTGACGGCCTTCGCCGCGCATGCGACGGAATTCCGGTCCGCCGACATCCATCCCGACGACTATCCCACCGTGACCGCGGTGAAGTTCATGGGCGAGCGCCTGAAGGCGCTCTCGGGCGGCAAGCACACCATCCGGGTGTACAGCAGCGGTTCGCTGGGCAACGAGAAGGACGCCATCGAGCAGGCCAAGATCGGCGCGCTGCAGATGGTGCGCATCAACATCGGCGCGATGAACAACATCTGCCCCGAGACCGTCGTGCCCACGATGCCGTTCCTGTTCCGCTCGGTCGAGCACCTGCACAAGGTGCTGGACGGCCCGGTGGGCGAGGACATCCTGAAGTCGTGCGAGAAGCAGGGCTTCGTGGGCCTGGCCTATTACGACAGCGGCGCCCGCTCGATGTTCACGGCCAAGAAGGCGGTGCGCAAGTTCGAGGACATGAAGGGCATGAAGGTGCGCGTGCAGCAGTCCGACCTGTGGGTGTCGATGCTGGAGGCCATGGGCGCCAACGCCACGCCGATGCCGATGGGCGAGGTGTACACGGGCCTCAAGACCGGCCTGATCGATGCCGCCGAGAACAACTACCCCACGTACGAGAGCTCGCGCTCGTTCGAGGTCGCCAAGTACTACACCAAGACCGAGCACTCGATGGCCCCCGAGATGCTGCTCTTTTCCAAGCGCGCCTGGGACCGCCTCTCGGCGCAGGAGCAGGGCTGGGTCCGCCAGGCCGCGAAGGAATCGGTGCCCTACATGCGCAAGCAATGGGCCGAGCGCGAGGTGAAGTCGCTCGCCACGGTGAAGGCCGGCGGCGCCGAGATCATCGAGATCGACAAGGCGCCGTTCCAGGCCGCGATGAAGCCGGTGTACGACAAGTACATCACCGACGCCCGGCTCAAGGACCTCGTCAAGCGCGTGCAGGATACGCAGTGATGTCCCTTCCCGCGCCGTGACCGGCGCGGTTTTTTTTGCTCGATTGCTATTAAATAGATAGCTGAAACCCAAGATTCCACGGCGACATCGGTCGTTTTTTCTTCTCAATCAACATGTACACCCAAATTTGCCGCGCGCTGGCGCGCCTTTGCATGTGGCTGGGCATCCTGGGGCTCGTGGCGGTGATCTGCGCCGTGAGCTGGCAGGTGTTCGGCCGCTACGTGCTCAACAACACGCCCACCTGGGCCGAGAGCCTCGCGCTGCTGCTGGTGATCTACGTGACCATGTTCGGCGTGGCCGTGGGCGTGCGGGACTCCGGCCACATCGGGCTCGAATCCTTCCTCGTGCTGGCGCCCGAATGGCTGCGCCTGAAGATGGAATACCTCATCCATGCGCTGGTCCTGCTGTTCGGCGCCGCCATGGCCTGGAATTGCGCATCGCTCGCGCAGTCGGTGTGGGAATACCGCCTGCCCACGCTCTTCATCTCCGAGGGCTGGAAATACGTGCCGGCCAGCATCGCCGGCGTCCTCATCGTGATGTTCTCCATCGAACACATCATTGCGCTGGCCCAAGGCCGCGAAGTCGAACCCGCCTGGGGCTGATCCATGACCGTGCCACTCCTGATCCTGAGCGTGTCGTTCACGCTGTTCCTGCTGCTGGGCGTGCCCGTGGCGTTCTCCATCGGCCTCTCGGCCCTGGCCACCCTGCTGTACGAGGGCCTGCCGCTGGAGGTGGGCTTCCAGCAGATGACCTCGGGCATGGGCATCTTCTCGTTCCTGGCGATCCCGTTCTTCATCTTCGCGGGCGAGCTGATGCTGTACGGCGGCATCGCCGACCGCATCGTCAACTTCGCGCGCGCCCTGGTGGGGCACGTGCGCGGCGGCCTGGGCATGTCCAACGTGGTGGCCTGCACGCTGTTCGGCGGCGTCTCGGGCTCGCCGGTGGCGGACGTGTCGGCCATGGGCGCGGTGATGATCCCGATGATGAAGAAAGAGGGCTACCACGCCGACTACGCCGTGAACGTGACCACGCACGCGGCCCTGGTGGGGGCGCTGATGCCCACCAGCCACAACCTCATCATCTATTCGCTCGCGGCGGGCGGCAAGGTGTCGATCGCGGCGCTGATCCTCGCGGCGCTGATTCCGGCCATCGTGCTCACCGTGAGCAACCTCGCGGCGGCGTATTTCGTGGCCGTCAAGCGCGGCTACCCCAAGGGCACGTTCCCGGGCTGGCACATCGTGGGCCGCTCGTTCGCAGCCGCGCTGCCGGGCCTGTTCATCGTCGTGCTGATCCTGGGGGGCATCCTCTCGGGCATCTTCACCGCGACCGAGTCGGCCGCCGTGGCGGTGCTCTACGCCCTGGCGCTCACGATCTTCCTCTACCGCACGCTGACGCGCGAGCACTTCATCAAGGCGGCTTCCAAGGCGGTGCGCACCACGGGCGTGATCCTGCTGCTGATCGGCATCTCCACCACCTTCGGCTACCTCATCAGCCTCTACGGCGTGGCCGAGATGACGGGGGAGCTGCTCTCCCAGGTCACGACGACGCCGTGGGTGATCTTCCTGCTGATCAACATCATCCTGTTCGTGCTGGGCACGTTCCTGGACATGGCCGCCACGATCCTGCTGTGCACGCCGATCTTCCTGCCGATCGCGCAGTACTACGGCATGAGCTCGGTGCAGTTCGGCATCGTGATGCTGATCAACTGCGCGCTGGGCCTGAACACGCCGCCCGTGGGCACGACCCAGTTCGTGGGCTGCGCGATCGGCGGGGTGTCGGTGGGCACGGTGATGCGCACGATATGGCCGTTCTATGGCGCGCTGATCTTCGCGCTCGCGCTGGTCACCTTCGTGCCCGCGTTCTCCACCTGGCTGCCCAGCCTGTTCATGGTGGTCCGTTGAACCCCTCCCTCGCAAGGAAGTCCATGATGGCCTCTCTCTCTCGTACCCGCGCACTCTCCTTCACCCGCCTGGCGGCGGCGGCGCTCTGCCTGGCCGGCGGCGCCGCGTCGGCCGCCACCTGGGTCTATGTCTCCAACGCCGACAGCCAGGACGTCTCGGTGTACGAGTTGGACCGGGCGGCCGCCGCGCTCAGGCCCGTGGAGATGGTGCCCCTGGGCGGGCAGGCCATGCCGATGGCCGTCTCGCCGGACAAGCGCGTGCTGTACGTCGCGCTGCGCTCCCAGCCCTTCCGGGTGGTGAGCCTGGCCATCGACCCCGCGAGCGGCAAGCTGCGCAGGCTGGGCGAGGCGGCGCTGGCCGACAGCATGGCCAACATCGACACCGACGCCACCGGCCGGTGGCTGTTCGCGGCGTCGTACCCGGGCCACAAGATCACCGTCAACGGCATCGGCCAGGACGGCACGGTGGGGGCCGTGCAGCAGCTCATCCCCACGGCGCCGAATGCCCATGCCATCCATGCCGACGCGGCGAACCGCTTCGTGTTCGCCACCAGCCTGGGCGGCGACCACCTGTCGAGCTGGCGCTTCGATCCCGAGAGCGGCCGACTCACGGCCAACGAACCCGCGCTCACCCCCATCGCGCCCGAGAAATCCGGCCCGCGCCATTTCGTCTGGGACAAGGCCCAGCGCCACATGTACGTGCTCGACGAGCTGGATGCCGGCCTGCACGTGATGGAGTACGACGCCCGGCGCGGCACGCTGCGCGAGGTGCAGCGCACCACCACGCTGCCCGCCGGCTTCACGGGCAAGCCGTGGGGGGCCGACCTGCACCTCTCGCCCGACGGGCGCACGCTCTATGCGTCCGAGCGCACCTCCAGCACGCTCTCCACCTTCCGGGTGGATGCCGCCAACGGCCAGCTGCAGCCGCTGGGCCAGGTGCCCACCGAGAAGACGCCGCGCGGCTTCGCGGTGGACAGCTCCGGGCGCTTCCTGATCGCGGCGGGGCAGGATTCCCACAGCGTCTCGCTGCACCCCATCGATCCTGCCACCGGCATCCCCGGCACGCCCACCCGCGTGGCCGCCGGCAAGAACCCCAACTGGGTCGAGATCGTCGATCTGCCGTGACGGCCCGGGCCGGGCCTGCCCGGCACGCGGGCGATTCCGGCAACTGCTTTTCATCCACCAAAGACCACAAGGAGAGAGACAAGATGGCGGCAGAGCAAGCATCCATGGGCAGCGGGCGCAGGGCGTTCCTCGGCGGGGCGCTGGGCGCGGCCGGTGCGGCGGCATGGCCGGCCGGGGCGATGGCCCAGGCCTTCGATTTCAAGCCCCATCAACGCTACCCCGACCCGGCCGTGCAGGTGCTCGATCCGTCGTTCGGCAAGTACCGCATCTTCAGCAGCAGCGTGGAGCAGATCGCCACCGGGCTGCGCTGGGCCGAGGGGCCGGTGTGGTTCGGCGACGGGCGCTACCTGCTGGTGTCCGACATCCCCAACAACCGCATCGTGCGCTGGGACGAGGCCACGGGGCAGCTGGGCGTGTTCCGCCACCCGGCCAACTTTGCCAACGGCCTGGCGCGCGACCGCCAGGGCCGGCTGCTGGCCTGCGAGCACCTCACGCGCCGCATCACCCGCACCGAGTACGACGGCAGCATCACCGTGCTGGCCGACGGCTACAACGGCAAGCGCTTCAATTCGCCCAACGACATCGTCTGCAAGAGCGACGGCTCGATCTGGTTCACCGATCCGCCGTTCGGCATCGCGGGCCACTGGGAGGGCGACAAGGCCGCGCCCGAGCTGCCGCATTCGGTCTACCGCATCGACCCGCAGAGCGGCAAGACCGAGCTGGTGCTGGACGATCTGTCCGGCCCGAACGGCCTGTGCTTCTCGCCCGACGAACAGCGGCTCTACGTCGTCGAGTCGCGCGCGCAGCCGCACCGCGTGGTGTGGGCCTGCGACGTCGCCGGCGGCCGGCGCCTGTCGAACAGGCGCGTGCACATCAACGCGGGCGGCCCGGGCGCGCTCGACGGAATCAAGTGCGACGAGGACGGCAACCTGTGGTGCGGCTGGGGCAGCAACGGCTCGGCCGGCGCGAACGCGGCGGACCTGGACGGGGTGATGGTGTTCAACCCGCAGGGCCAGCCCATCGGCCACATCCGGCTGCCCGAGCGCTGCGCCAACCTCGTGTTCGGCGGTGCCAAGCGCAACCGCCTCTTCATGGCCAGCAGCCATTCGATCTACGCGCTCTACGTGGAAACGCGCGGCGCGGTCTGACCCGCCCCGGCCCCCGATCCCTTTCGCAATCAGGAGACACACCCGCCATGCAACGCAGAACCTTCGCACTCCACGGCCTCGCGCTGGGCGCGGCCGGCAGCCTCGCGGCCTTGCCCGCCTTCGCGCAGGCGCAATGGCCCGGCGGCAAGGCCATCACCTACCTCGTGCCCTTCGCGGCCGGCGGCACCACCGACACCCTGGGCCGGCTCATCAGCCAGCAGCTGGGCACGGCGCTGGGCGCCACGGTGGTGGTGGACAACAAGGGCGGGGCGGGCGGCAGCGTCGGCTCGGAGATCGCCGCGCGCTCGGCGCCGGACGGCTACACGCTGCTGGGCGGCACGATCAGCTCGCACGCCATCAACGTGAGCCTGTATCCCAAGCTGGGCTACGACCCGGTGAAGTCGTTCGCGCCCGTGACGCTCATCGGCACCAACCCCGTGGTGCTGGTGGTGGCCGCCAGCAGCCCCTACAAGACGCTGCAGGACGTGCTCACGGCCGCCAAGACCCGGCAGGGCGGCCTCTCGTCGGCCTCGGCGGGCACGGGCACCTCGCAGCACCTCGCGCTGGAGCTGCTGGCCTACAAGTCGGGCGTGAAGTTCACCCACGTGCCCTACAAGGGCAGCGGCCCCGCGATCCAGGACGTGATCGGCGGGCAGGTGGACATGATGTTCGACACCACCGTGGTCGCGGCGCCGCACATCCAGAGCGGCAAGCTGCGCGCCATCGCCGTGACCTCGGCCCAGCGGCTCTCGTCCCTGCCGGACGTGCCCACGGTGGCCGAGTCGGGCGTGGCGAACCTGAAGGACTTCCAGGTGGTGTCCTGGCAGGCGATCTTCGTGCCCGCGGGCACGCCGGCGCCCATCGTCACCCGGCTGCACGACGAGATCCGCAAGATCCTCGCGCAGCCCGACATGCAGACCAAGCTCAAGGGCTTCGGCATGGAGCCGGCCGACATGACCATCGCCCAGATCGCCACCTTCCAGAAGGCCGAGGTGGAGAAGTGGGCGCAGGTCATCAAGGCCGCGAACATCAAGGTGGATTGAGCACCGCCCGCCGTGCGGGGCGGTGTGCGCGCGCCGTCAGAGGAACTGCGCGCGCAGCCCCACCATGATGCGGCGGCCGGCCGCAGGCTCGAAGAAGCGGCCATTGCCGTCGTTCACGATCAGCGAGCCCGCGTAGCGGCGGTCGAACAGGTTGTCCAGCCGCGCCCAGGCCTGCCAGCGCGTGGCGCCGCCGGCCTTCCAGGTGTAGCCCGCGCGCAGGCCCGCCACGGCGTAGCCGGGGGCGGCTTCGGTGTTGGCATCGTTGGCCTGGGCCGGGCCCGAGAGGTCCACGGCGGCGCCCACGGTCCAGGCGGGCGCGGGAACGTAGTCCACGGCCAGCTGTGCCACATGGCGCGACGTGCCGGGCAGGCGGTTGCCGGCGGGCACCAGGGCACCGCCCGCGCCGGTGTAGGGGCTCGCGAAGAAGGCGTCCAGGTAGGTGTAGGCCGCGCGCGGCGTGAAGGCCCCGGCCCGCGCGCTCCATGCCAGCTCCAGGCCGCGCCGGCGCACGCTGTCCGCGTTCTGGTACACGGTGCGGCCGTTGACGGTGGCCGCGGGCACGATTTCGCCGCGCGTGCGCGCATCGAACCAGGCCGCTTCCACGCGGTGCACCGCGCCCTGCCATTTGGCACCCACTTCCCACTGCCGGCTGCGCGCGGCCTCCAGCCCGTAGTTGGGGCCGCTGTTGGTGCGGCTGTAGGCCATCTCGGCCAGGGTGGGCGTCTCCAGGCCCCGACCGGCGTTGGCATACAGGTTGAGCCGCTCCGACGCGGCCCACACGAGGCCCGCGGCCGGGCTGGTGCGCCGCCAGGAGCGGCTGCCGCTGTCGTCGGGGTTGGCGGCGCTCGCGGGGTAGCGGTCGTCCACCGAGAGGCGCACGCGGCTCGCGCGCAGGCCGGCGATGGCGCGCACCGTGGGCGCGATCCAGGCGTCCACCTGCGCGAACAGGTCGGTGTTGCCGGCCCGGTCCTGTTCGTTGCGCCGCAGGGCGCCGGGCGTGCCGGCGTCGTTGACGAAGCCCTGGCGGTGCTCGGAGAGGCGGTCGGCGTCCAGGCCCACCGTCCAGGTGAGCGGCAGGCCGGAGGAGGGCAGGCGGGCGCGGTGCGTCCAGGCGATGCCCAGGCCGTAGTAGTCGCGGTCCAGGTCCACCACGCCGCCGGCGCTGTTCGCCGCGGCGCCGGAGAAGGAGAGGGTCTGCATCAGGCTGCGCGTGCCGCCGTAGAGCCGCGCGCGCAGGCTGTCGTCGGGGCCCAGGTCGCGCTCCAGCACCAGCCCGAGCTGGTTCTGGCGCACCGACTTGCGGGTGTCGAAACTCCCGGCCACGGCGGGCGCCTGGCGCGGATCGGCATTCCACTGCGCGCGCGTGAGGCCCAGGGGGTCTTGCGCCAGGGGCTGGTCGAAGAGGTTCAGCAGCACGGTGACCCGCGTGCCGCCGTCGGGCCGGGCCACGAGCTTGGCGTTCAGGTGGGTGCGCCGCGCGGCGCTGTGGTCGCGCCAGCCGTCGGTCTCGAAGCGGGAGACATCGACCAGCCCGCCCAGCGTGCGGTCCCCGAAGTCCAGCGAGGCCTCCGCCAGCCGCTGCCCGAAGGAGCCCGCGGCCACCGAGGCGCCGGCGCCGCCGCCCTCGCGCGGCTCGCGGGTGGTCACCTGCAGCACGCCGCCGGCGGCGTTGCCGTATTGCTGGGCGAGCGGCCCGCGCAGCACCTCGACCTGCGCGGCCGATGGCAGTTGCGCGGTGGCGGCCTGTCCCTGCCCGTCGGGCATGGTGGCCGGGATGCCATCCACGAGGATGCGCACGCCCCGCACGCCGAAGGTGGAGCGCGAGCCGAAGCCGCGCACGGCGATCTGCAGGTCCTGCGCGTAGTTCTGGCGGTCCAGGGCCACCACGCCGGCCTGGCCGGCCAGCAACTCCGACAGGTTCACGAGCGGCGTGGGGGCGGTGAACGGGTCCACCGCGATGGCCGTGTGGCTGGCGGCGCTGTCGAAGCGGCGCTGCGCGGCGGCCTGCCCGCCGGACACCTCCACGGCGGGCAGGGTGGCTTCGGCGTCTTCGGCGCGCGCCGTGCCCGGGCCGACGGCCAGCAGCGCGCAGCCCGCCGCGGCGGCCCAGGCCGTGGCGCGGCGGGGCCGGAGCGGCGCGCCCATCTTGTGCGGAGTGGCGCCGCCGTGCCGGCGGTCAGCCACGCGGCCGGGCCGTGGGGGCGGGCGCGGGCGGCATGTCCTGGCCCACCACGCTGCTGGGCTGGGCGGGCTCGATCACCCCGCAGAGCACGCGCCCGCCGGAGTTGCCCGAGGGGTTGGTCTTGTAGTCGTCTTCCTTCTCATGGACGACGATGGAGCGGCCCATGACCGAGTTCCTGCCCGGCGTGAGGGTGACGTTGGCATTCACGTAGCGCACGGTGCCGCGGCCATCGGAGCCCACCTGGATGTTGGGCAGCTCGCCCGCGTGGGCCTGGTCGGCCGGCTGGCCCGGATGGCCGTGACGGTGCGACATGCCCGGGTCGAAGTGCCCGCCGGCGGCGCCGAACGGGATGGTCTGGCCGGTGGCGGCGTCGGGCCCGGGGGCGCACTGGCCGTTGGCATGGATGTGGAAGCCGTGCAGGCCGGGGGTCAGGCCCTGCACCTGGGCCGCGACCTCGACGCCGCCCGGGGTTTCCGTCAGCACGGCCGAGCCGGCGGGCGTGCCCGAGGCGGTCAGCAGGCGGGCGGAAGCGGTGGCCCGCTCCGGCCCCGGCACGGGCGTCTTCGCGGCGGCGCTGCTGGCGGCCACGGCATGGGGAGCGGGGGTGCCGCTGACGGGCGCGCCGCAGCCGGCCAGGGTGAGGAGGGCGCCCAGGGCGAGGGCGCAGAGGCCGGAGGGCCGCAGGGAAAGGGGGGTGGGTGTCATGGTGGACCAGGGTGAAACGGCGAGGAGCCGGGAATGCCGCGCAATGCGATGGAACGCCGGCAGGCCGGCGCATCCGCGCAGCATGGACGCCTGCACCGCTTTCGTGCGTAGGACAACGGCGGCGCCTTGGCGGGCCGTGGCCCGCGGGCAACGTGCCGCCGTGGCGCGTCCCGCAAGCGGTCAGGCCGGCGGTTTCCGGAACTGCCGAAGGATACTGGAGAAATCCAGCGCGCCATGGCCCGCCAGGCTGTGGGCCGCGTACAGGCTGCGCGCCAGGCTGCCCAGGGGCGTGGCGGCCCGCACCGCGATGGCGTTCTCCTGCGCCAGGCCCAGGTCCTTGAGCATGAGGTCGGTCCCGAAGCCGCCCGTATAGCCCTTGCTGGCGGGGGCCGTTTCCATCACGCCCGGGAAGGGGTTGTACTTTTCGAGCGCCCAGTTCCCGCCCGAGCTGCGGCGCATGATCTCCGAGAGCACCTGGGGGTCGAGCCCGTTGGCCACGCCCAGGGCGATGGCCTCGCTCGTGCCGGCCATGAGGATGCCCAGGAGCATGTTGTTGCAGATCTTGGCCGTCTGCCCCGCGCCCGCGCCGCCGGCGTGGAAGAGGTTGGCGCCCATCTTCTCCAGCACCGGCCGGGCGCGCTCCAGGTCGGCCGCGGCGCCGCCCACCATGAAGGTGAGCGTGCCGGCGGCGGCCCCGGCGGTGCCGCCCGAGACGGGCGCGTCCAGGAAGGCGATGCCCAGGCCCCGCGCTGCCTCCGCCACCCGGCGCGCGCTGCCCGCCGCGATGGTGGAACAGTCGATCACCAGCGTGCCCGCCGGCAGCCGGGACAGCAGCCCGGCGCCCTCGCCGCTGCCCAGGTAGAGCGATTCCATGTGCGGGCTGGCCGGCAGCATGCTGATGACCACCTCGGCGCCGTGCGCGCACGTGTCTGCGTTGGAGGCGATGCGCACGCCCTCGGCCGCGAGCCGCTCGCAGGCTTGCGGGACGAGGTCGAACGCGGCGACCTCATGCCCCGCCCGGTGCAGGTTCAGCGCCATCGGGCCGCCCATGTTGCCGAGGCCGATGAATGCGATCTTCATGGTGTGTCTCCTGGTGGTGGAATAGTTTGATATGGTTTTGATAGCAAGAAACGCAGCAGACTCGCCGACATGGTGGCTGAAACACCCATGAATCAGCGTGTGCCCCCCTTGCGGGCGGTTGGCCGGGCCTCCGGCGGCGCCTTGCGCCGGCGCGGCGGCGTGGCCTTGGCGTGCGGGTTGTAGGCCAGGGCTTCCCGCAGCCAGAAGCCCCACTGGTCCCGGGTGGCGTAGCCGTCGGGCTCGACCCAGAAATAGCCCGGCATCTTCCCGTCGGGGGACAGCTCCCGCGTGCCCCGCATCTCCTGGAACTCCGCGTGCCGCCCGGGCGGCAGGCGCACCAGCAGGTCGCCCCCCTTCACGCCCAGGCACAGCTTGCCGTCCACCATGAAGCCCAGGCAGCCGAACAGGGTGCGCTCGTCCACGTCGCTGCGATCGGAGAGGACCTCGCGCACGGCGGCGGCCAGGTGCAGGGCCTCGTCGGACAGGGGGCGCGCGGGCATCAGCGGATGGCCTCGGGCGCGTCGGCTTCGAGCATGCGGCGGGCGATGATCACGCGCATGATCTCGTTCGTGCCCTCCAGGATCTGGTGCACGCGCGCGTCGCGCAGCAGGCGCTCCAGGGGGTACTCGCGGATGTAGCCGTAGCCGCCGTGCAGTTGCAGCGCCTCGTTGCAGACGCGGAAGCCCGCATCGGTCGCGAAGCGCTTGGCCATGGCGCAATAGGTGCCGGCATCGTGCGCGCCGGCGTCGAGCCGGGAGGCCGCGAGGCGCACCATCTGCCGCGCCGCGACCAGCTCGGTGGCCATGTCGGCCAGCTTGAACTGCAGCGCCTGGAAGGCCGCGAGCGGCTGGCCGAACTGCCGGCGCTCCTGCAGGTAGCGCTGCGCGTGGGTCAGCGCGCCCTGCGCCGCGCCCACCGAGCAGGTGGCGATGTTGATGCGCCCGCCGTCCAGGCCCTTCATGGCGATGCGGAAGCCCTCGCCCTCGCGGCCCAGCAGGTGGTCGGCGGGGATGCGCACGCCGTCGAAGCCGATGGTGCGCGTGGGCTGGCTGTTCCAGCCCATTTTTTCCTCCTTCTTGCCGTAGTGGATGCCGGGCGCATCGGCCGGCACGGCGAAGGCGCTGATGCCGCGCGCGCCCGATCCGGCGTCGCCGGTGCGCGCCATCAGCACCAGCAGGTCGGTGCTGCCCGCGCCGCTGATGAAGGCCTTGGCGCCGTGGAGGGCGTAGCCGCCCTCCACGCGCTCGGCCCGGGTCGTCAGCGATGCGGCGTCCGACCCCGCGCCGGGCTCGGTCAGGCAGTACGAGGCGAGCTTCTCGCCGCTGGCGAGCCGCGGCCCCCAGTGGCCGCGCACGGCATCGGTGGCCCAGGTGCCGAGCATCCAGGTGGCCATGTTGTGGATGGTGATGAAGGCCGTGGTGGATGGGTCCACGGCCGCCATTTCCTCGAACACCAGCGTGGCGTCGAGCCGCGAGAGGCCGAGGCCGCCCGCGCGCTCGGGGGCGTAGAGGCCGCAGAAGCCCAGGGCGCCGGCCTGGGCGATGGCCTCCCGGGGGAAGATGCCCTCGGCATCCCAGCGTGCCGCGTGCGGCGCCAGTTCGGACTGGGCGAAATCGCGGGCGGTGGCGGCGAAGGCGCGCTGTTCTTCGGTCAGCTCGAAATCCATGGGGGGTCTCTCGGGGCGGTCGTGGGGGAGTGGGATGGACGCGCGTCAGGGGCGCGCGGCGGGGTGGTCGGGCGTGAGCCAGCGCATCAGCCCCTGGCGCCGCGCTTCGGTCTCGGCCTTGAGGCACTCGTGGTGCAGGCGCGGCCATTCGGGCTGGGGCTCGGCGGCGCGGGTGGCCTGCCTGCAGCGGGCGGTGCGCTCGCGCTGCCAGGCCGACTGCTCCTGCCGCAGCAGGGGCCGCTCATGCGCCGACAGCGCGCGCATCACGTCGCCGTAGAGGATGGTGATGGCCGTGTCCGCCGCCTGGAAGTCCCGCACCGCGCAGGCGTTGGTCTCGGCCACGGTGCCGCCCGGGCGGCAGGCCGCGCCGGCCTGCGCGTGGGCGTCAGGGGCGAGAAGGGGGCCGAGGCAGGCCCACAGGGCCGCCGCGATCCACCCCGCGCGCGGGGCGGCCATCCATCGGTTCAGGGTTCGGGCAATCGTCATCCCCGCGCTTGTACCACCGCTATTGCAGGCTGATGGTGGTGTTCACCCCGCGGGACACGGTGCTGTCGTCGAACCAGCGTGCGGTCACGGTCTTGGTCTGTGTGTAGAACAGCACCACCTGCTTGCCGTAGGGGCCCAGGTCGCCCAGCTTGGAGGCGCGCGAGCCCGAGAAGGAAAAGAGCGGCACCGGCACCGGGATCGGCACGTTGATGCCCACCTGGCCCACGTCGATCTCTTCCTGGAACTTGCGCGCCGCCGCGCCCGACTGCGTGAAGATCGCCGTGCCGTTGCCGTTCGGGTTGGCATTGACGAAGGCGATGGCCTCGTCGATGTCCCGTGCCGCGGCGACGCACAGCACGGGCCCGAAGATCTCCTGGTCGTACACCGCCATGCCGGGCTTCACGCCGCTGAAGATGGTCGGGCCCACGAAGTTGCCGCGCTCGTAGCCGGGCACGCCCGGGTCGCGGCCGTCGAGCTCCAGCGTGGCGCCTTCGGCCACGCCGCGCGCGATCAGTCCGGCCACGCGCTCGCGCGCGGCGCACGAAACCAGGGGCCCGACGTCGGTGCCCGGCTCGGTGCCGCCATTGACCTTGAGCGTGCGGGCCTTGGCGACGAGGTCGCCGATCCACTGCTGCGCCTCGCCCACCAGCACCACCACCGACAGCGCCATGCAGCGCTGGCCCGCCGCGCCGAAGGCCGCGCCGGCCAGGGCGTTGAGGGTCTGCTCCTTGTGGGCGTCGGGCAGCACGATGGCGTGGTTCTTCGCGCCCATCATGCACTGCACGCGCTTGCCGGCCAGGGTGGCGCGCTGGTACACGTGCGTGCCCACGCGCGTGGAGCCGACAAAGCTGATGGCCCGGATGTCGGGGTGGTCGCACAGGGCGTTCACCGCGTCCTCGCCGCCGTGCACCACGTTCAGCACGCCGGGCGGCACGCCCGCCTGCAGCGCCAGCTCACACAGGCGCATGGTCACCATCGGGTCCTGCTCGGAGGGCTTGAGCACGAAGGTGTTGCCGGTGGCGATGGCCATGGGGAACATCCACAGCGGGATCATGGCCGGGAAGTTGAACGGCGTGATGCCCGCGCACACGCCCAGCGGCTGCAGCAGGGTGTAGGTGTCCACGCCGCCGGCCACGTTGTTGGCCAGCTCGCCGAGCTGCAGCGTGCCGATGTTGGCGGCGTGCTCCACCACCTCCAGGCCCCGGAAGATGTCGCCCTCGGCGTCGGGCAGGGTCTTGCCCTGCTCGGCGGTGAGCAACGCGGCCAGCTCCGCCATGTGCTCGCGGATGAGCTGCTGGTACTTGAGGAAGATGCGCGCCCGCGCGCCGATGGGGGTCTTCTTCCAGGCCGTGAATGCCTCGCGGGCGCTGGCCACGGCGGCGTCGATCTCGGCGGACGTGGCGAAGGGCACGCGCGCCAGCACCTCCTGCGTGGCGGGGTTGACCACGTCGCGCCACTGGGTGGTTTTCGATTCGACGAACTCGCCGCCGATCAGCAGCTTGACGCTGGGCGCGAGAACGGCCGTGGACTGGGGGGCATTCATGGTGTGTCTCTCTCCGGTTTCTGGAATGTTTTGTCGGTGCGGGCCCGGGGCATCCATCCGCATCCGCCGCGGGCCCGGCTCCGTCCCATCCTAGTGCGGGGCCCGGGCAAGGACAAGAGAGAAAGCCCCGCGCCTACGGGGCGGTCTTGCGGGCGGCCGGAAGGCCGACGGCATCGGCGTCGGCATCGAAGCGCTGGCACTGGTTCTTGCCGTTCTGCTTGGCCTCGTACATGGCGTGGTCGGCCTGGCGCAGGAGCAGGTCGGGCGTGTCGCCGTCCAGGGGGTAGAAGCTCAGGCCGATGCTGGCCGACACGAATCCCTGGCCGTGGGGCAGGGGCACGGGCTGCCGCACGGCCTGCAGGATGCGGTCGATGAGGGGCTGGCAGTCCTCGGGCGCCTGCAGGCCGTTGATGAGGGCCACCATCTCGTCGCCGCCCAGCCGGGCGAGGGTGTCCTCGGCGCGCAGCTGGGCCTGGATGCGGCGGCCCACCTCGATCAGGAGATGGTCGCCGGCCGCGTGGCCGTGCTGGTCGTTCACGCGCTTGAAGCCGTCCAGATCCAGGTAGCACACGGCCAGCAGTTGCTGGCGCCGCTGCGCGTGCGCGATGCCCTGCACCAGCCGGTCGGCCAGCAGCCGCCGGTTGGGCAGGCCGGTGAGGCTGTCGTAGAGCGCGATGTGCTCCAGCTCCTGCTCGTGGGCCTTGAGCTGGCTGATGTCGCTGATGACCACGATGTGGTGGTGCGGGTGCCCCTCCTTGCCCAGCACGCTGGCGATCGACACGCGCTGCGGCATGGCGCCCGCGTGGCTTCTGCCGAGCATCTCGCCCTGCCAGTAGCCCTGCGACTGCACGGCCCGCCAGATCGCGGAGAACCGGGGGCGGGGCGGGGCGGGCGCGTCGGCCTCCCCGTCGCCCGCGCCGTCACCGTCGCTGGACGCGGGGTAGAGATCCTCCACGGAAACACCCAGGACGTCGCCGCGGCAGATGCCCGTCATGCGCTCGAACGCGGGATTGGTATCGACGACGAAGTGCTCGGCATCGAGGATCAGCACGGCCTCGTAGCTGTGCTCGAAGACGCTGGCCGCGATGCTCAGGCGCATCTCGGCCTCCTTCACGCCGCGCAGGTCGATCACGAAGCCGACGAACAGCGGGCCGTCGGGCGCGTCGGCGCGCCCGATGGACAGGCGCAGCGGCACGCCGGTGCCGTCCTTGTGCAGGCCGACGACCTCGCGGCCCTTGCCGATGATGCGGGCCTCGCCCGTGGCCAGGTAGCGCTGCAGGTAGCCGTCGTGCGCGGCGCTGTCGGGCTCGGGCATGAGCATGCGGATGTTGCGGCCCTGCACCTCGTCGGCGGACCAGCCGAAGATGCGCTCGGCCGACTGGTTGAAGCTCTGGATGAAGCCGCGCTGGTCGATGGTGATGATGCCGTCCACCGCCGTGTCCACCAGCGCGCGCAGGCGCGATTCGCTGCGGCGGACCTTGCGGTACAGGTCCCGGTAGAGGATGAGCCCGTTCACCGCGCCGGCGAACAGGCCCACGCAGGCGGTCACCAGCGCCACCATCAGCGCCAGCATCTGGGCCCATTCCTGGCCGGCCACGAACCCCAGCTCGGGATTGCCCACGAAGCGCGCCGCGGCCATGGCGGTGTAGTGCATGCCCGCGATGGCCGTGCCCATGATCGCGCCGCCCATGAGGTTGGCCTGCCAGGCCCGCACGCTCAGGCGCCGGAAGAGGATGAAGCGCGCCCACAGGGCCACGTTGGCCAGCACCACGGCCACGGCGATCGAGGCGATGAACCAGAGCGGGTCGTAGCGCAGCAGCGGGGCCATGCGCATGGCCCCCATGCCCGCGTAGTGCATGGCGCCGATGCCCGCGCCCACCAGCGCACCGCCCAGGAACAGCTGCCGCCGCGTCACGTTCTGGCGCGTGAGCAGCAGCAGCGCCAGCCACGACGCCCCCATGCCCGGCAGCATGGACAGCAGCGTGAGCCCGACGTCGTAGTGCACCGTGGCGCACAGCGTGAACGCCAGCATGCCGATGAAGTGCATGGACCAGATGCCCGCGCCCAGCGCAACGCCCGCGCTGGTCAGCGCCAGGGTGCGCGACAGCGCGATCTGGGCATTGCGGGCCTGCCCCGCGAGGTAGAGCGCGAGCGTGGAAGACAGCACGGCGACCGCGACCGAGAGGGCGACCAGCACGGGGTCGTGGGTGCCCATGAGCAGGGCGGGGGGCATTCCGCCCGCGCCCTCCAGCAAGAAAAAACGCTCCAGCTCCAGCATGCGCGATGCTCCTCCCGGACAGGCGTCGGCCGCCGCGCGCGGTGGGAGCGGGGGTATCCCCGCGCATGCGCAGCCCACGGTGTGTTATGCGGCGTATCGGTTTGTCGCGACATGATGCGATGCCGTGGCCGGTACGGCAAGCCGGCGGGCGATGCCCCTGCGCGACAGCAGGGCCCTTGCGTGGCGGCCCGCAAGGCCCGTGTCAGGTGGCGGATCTAGAGCGGTGAAAGGGCCGGTGGCTCAGGTCGCGGCCTGCAGCCCCTGGCCGAAATGGCCGAGCATGGCCGCCGCCGCGCGCTCGGCATCGCGCGCGCGCAGGGCATCGAGGATCTCGCCATGCTCGCGCAGCGACTCCTCGATGCGGCCCTGGCGCAGCAGGGAGTTGTGGCGGTTGAGCTTCATCACCTTGCGCAGGTCGGCCACCATCTGGTTGCGCCAGCGGTTGTCGGCCAACTCCAGCAGCCGCATGTGGAAGCGCTCGTTCACGCTGAAGAACCGGTCCCGGTCGGCCACGGCGGCGGCCAGCTCGGCGTGCAGCGCCTCCAGTTCGTGCATCTGCGCCTCCGAGGCGGCGGCGGCCACCACCCGCGCGGCGTCGCTCTCCAGCAGCGCCAGCAGGTGGTACACGTCGCGCAGATCCTTCTCCGACACCTCGGTCACGTAGGCGCCCCGGCGCACCCTCATCGTCACCAGGCCCTCGGCCGCCAGCACCTTCAGGGCCTCGCGCAGCGGCGTGCGGCTGATGCCGAACTCTTCGGCGATCTTCAGCTCGTCGATCCAGCCGCCCGGCTCCAGCTCGCGCCGGAAGATGCGCTGGCGCAGGTGTTCCGCCACCTCTTCATAGAGGGCGCGGGGCGTGAGCGGGGCGGTGACCATGGCGCGAGATGGTACGTTAAAAAAACTATAAATTAATAATTACAGATCGGATAGACTTGCCGCGATCCCTCGCGCACGGCCAGGAGACAGGGCCGGCGCGGGCTTTTTTCGCCCCCTCTCATTCCAGGTCCGCCCATGAGCAGCAGCCCTTCCCAGCCCGAATTCCCGCCCGCCGACCTCGCCGCGTGGGCCCGGGCCGCCGCCAAGTCCGCGCCCGGGGGCGACGTCGCCGCCCTGAACTGGGTCACGCCCGACGGCATCACCGTGAAGCCGCTCTACACCGCCCAGGACACGGCGGGCCTGCCGCACACCGACACGCTGCCCGGCTTCGAGCCCTATCTGCGCGGCCCGCAGGCCACGATGTACGCCGTGCGGCCCTGGACCATCCGCCAGTACGCGGGTTTTTCCACCGCCGAGGAGTCGAACGCCTTCTACCGCAAGGCGCTCGCGGCGGGCGGGCAGGGGGTTTCGGTCGCGTTCGACCTCGCCACGCACCGCGGCTACGACAGCGACCATCCGCGCGTGACCGGCGACGTGGGCAAGGCCGGCGTGGCCATCGACAGCGTGGAGGACATGAAGATCCTCTTCGACGGCATCCCGCTCGACAAGGTGAGCGTCTCCATGACCATGAACGGCGCCGTGCTGCCCGTGCTGGCCGGCTACGTGGTGGCGGCGGAAGAGCAGGGCGTGGCGCAGAGCCAGCTTTCCGGGACCATCCAGAACGACATCCTCAAGGAGTTCATGGTCCGCAACACCTACATCTACCCGCCCAAGCCGTCGATGCGGATCATCGGGGACATCATCGGCTACACCGCGCGGAACATGCCGAAGTTCAACTCCATCTCCATCAGCGGCTACCACATGCAGGAGGCCGGGGCCAACCAGGCGCTGGAGCTGGCCTTCACGCTGGCCGACGGCAAGGAATACGTGAAGACCGCCATCGCCTCGGGCCTGGACGTGGACGAGTTCGCCGGGCGGCTCTCGTTCTTCTGGGCCATCGGCATGAACTTCTACCTGGAGGTGGCCAAGATGCGCGCCGCGCGCCTGCTGTGGTGCCGCATCATGAAGGGCTTCGATGCCAGGAACCCCAAGAGCCTGATGCTGCGCACGCACTGCCAGACCAGCGGCTGGAGCCTCACCGAGCAGGACCCCTACAACAACGTGGTGCGCACCACCATCGAGGCCATGGCGGCCGTGTTCGGCGGCACGCAGAGCCTGCACACCAACAGCTTCGACGAGGCCATCGCGCTGCCCACCGAATTCTCGGCCCGCATCGCGCGCAACACGCAGCTCATCATCCAGGAAGAGACCCACATCACCAGCGTGATCGACCCCTGGGCCGGCAGCTACATGATGGAAAAGCTCACCCAGGACATGGCCGACGCCGCCTGGAAGATCATCGAGGAGGTCGAGGCCCTGGGCGGCATGACCCAGGCGGTCGATTCGGGCTGGGCCAAGCTCAAGATCGAGGCCGCCGCCGCCGAGAAGCAGGCGCGCATCGACTCGGGCAAGGACGTGATCGTGGGCGTGAACAAATACCGCCTGGCCAAGGAAGACCCGGTGGACATCCTGCAGATCGACAACGTGAAGGTGCGGGACGGCCAGATCGCGCGGCTCGAACGCATCCGCGCCACGCGCGACGCGGCGGCCGTGCAGCAGGCGCTGGAGGCCCTCACCGCGGCCGCCGAATCCGGCACGGGCAACCTGCTGGAGCTGTCCATCCAGGCCGTGCGGCTGCGCGCCACGGTGGGCGAGGTGAGCGATGCGCTGGAGAAGGTCTTCGGCCGCCACCGCGCCGACACGCAGAAGGTGACGGGCGTGTATGCCGCCGCCTACGACTCGGCCGAGGGCTGGGAGAAGCTCAAGGCCGAGATCGACGCGTTTGCCGAGGCGGAAGGCCGCCGCCCGCGCGTGATGATCGCCAAGCTGGGCCAGGACGGCCACGACCGCGGCGCCAAGGTGGTGGCCACGGCCTTCGCCGACCTGGGATACGACGTGGACATGGGCCCGCTCTTCCAGACGCCCGAGGAATGCGCACGCCAGGCCATCGAGAACGACGTGCACGCCGTGGGCGTCTCCACGCTCGCCGCGGGCCACAAGACCCTGGTGCCGGCGATCATCCAGGCGCTCAAGGACCAGGGCGCCGACGACATCATCGTCTTCGTGGGCGGCGTGATCCCGCAGCAGGACTACGACTTCCTCTACGAGTCGGGCGTGAAGGGCATCTACGGCCCGGGCACGCCGATCCCGGCGAGCGCCAAGGACGTGCTGGAGCAGATCAAAAAAGGCCAGCGTGCTTAGCGCTTACTGAAGTCATGGATATTCTGAACGCCATCACTTTGCTTGGTAGCGCCATTGCATTCCTCTTTGGCATCTGGAAGTACCTTGATACGAAAAAGCTTGAAGCAAAAAACCGCCGCTTTGAGCAATTTCGGCAGGTGTTTGTTTGGTTTTCAGGACGCGACGAGAGGGGAGAAATTTTGACTGCAGTACAGCAAGCAGTAGCTACATACCAGCTTGCTGAATTCCCTGAGTACAAACATATGTCGCTGCCTGTAATTGAGCATCTAATTCAGTGCACGGATAGCGAAGTTCCAGCATCTTTGTTCCGTAAAGCATTGCTTGATGTTCAGAAAAAGCTGAACTGAGCCAACAGCATGAGCTACACATATGAGCAGATTTGCGTTGGTCTCTTGCAAGGCGACTCCCCCGCAATGCAGCGCCGCGCCATCGCCAAGGCCATCACCCTGCTCGAATCCACGCGCGCCGACCACCGCGCGCAGGGCGACGAACTGCTCACGGCGCTGCTGCCGCACACCGGCCACGCCTTCCGCCTGGGCCTGAGCGGCGTGCCGGGCGTGGGCAAATCCACCTTCATCGAGACGCTGGGCCTCTACCTCATCGGGCAAGGCCACCGCGTGGCGGTGCTGACCATCGACCCGTCCTCCAGCGTCTCGGGCGGCTCCATCCTGGGCGACAAGACGCGCATGGAGCGCCTGTCGGTGCACGAGCAGGCCTACATCCGCCCGAGCCCGTCCAGCGGCACGCTGGGCGGCGTGGCCGAGAAAACGCGCGAGGCCATGCTGGTCTGCGAGGCGGCCGGCTACGACGTGGTGATCGTGGAGACCGTGGGCGTGGGCCAGAGCGAGACCGCCGTGGCGGGCATGGCGGACATGTTCGTGCTCATGCAACTGCCCAATGCCGGCGACGACCTGCAGGCGATCAAGAAGGGCGTGATGGAGATCGCGGACCTCGTGGTCATCAACAAGGCCGACATCGACGCACACGCCGCCACGCGCGCCGAGGCGCAGATCACCTCCAGCCTGCGGCTGCTGGGCCAGCACGGCCACCCTGACCATGCGCACCACGATGCCGCCCTGTGGCACCCGCGCGTGCTGCAGATCAGCGCCCTGCAGGGGCGTGGCGTGGACGCCTTCTGGGCCGCGGTGCAGGACTACCGGCGCCTGCAGACGGCCAACGGCCGCCTCGGCGCGCGCCGCCGCCAGCAGGCCCAGGCCTGGATGTGGGAGCGCATCGACGCGGGCCTCAAGCAGGCCTTCCGCACGCACCCGCAGGTGCAGGCCCTGCTGCCCACGCTGCGGGGCGATGTGCTCGCCGGGCGCATCGCCGCCTCGACTGCGGCAAGAAATCTGCTCCGTGTCGCCGGATTCATTGACTTTTGAGCTATAAAAACAATAGCAAACATTCGCGGATCGTTGGAAGGAAGACCATGCAAGACATCCTGGAACAGCTGGAAAAGAAGCGCGAGCAGGCCCGCCAGGGCGGCGGCGCCAAGCGCGTGGAAGCGCAGCACAAGAAGGGCAAGCTCACCGCGCGCGAGCGCATCGAGCTGCTGCTGGACGACGGCACCTTCGAAGAGTGGGACATGTTCGTCGAGCACCGCTGCACCGACTTCGGCATGCAGGACAACAAGGTGCCCGGCGACGGCGTGGTGACGGGCTACGGCATGATCAACGGCCGGCTGGTCTTCGTCTTCAGCCAGGATTTCACCGTGTTCGGCGGCGCGCTCTCCGAGGCGCATGCCGAGAAGATCTGCAAGGTGATGGACCAGGCCATGAAGGTCGGCGCGCCCGTGATCGGCCTCAACGACTCGGGCGGCGCACGCATCCAGGAGGGCGTGGCCTCGCTCGGCGGCTATGCCGACGTGTTCCAGAAGAACGTGCTCGCCTCCGGCGTGATCCCGCAGATCAGCATGGTGATGGGCCCCTGCGCGGGCGGCGCGGTGTATTCGCCCGCCATGACCGACTTCATCTTCATGGTGAAGGACTCCAGCTACATGTTCGTCACCGGCCCCGAGGTGGTGAAGACCGTGACCCACGAGGAGGTGACCGCCGAGGAGCTGGGCGGCGCCGTCACGCACACCACCAAGAGCGGCGTGGCCGACATGGCCTTCGAGAACGACGTCGAGGCGCTCATGATGCTGCGCCGCCTCTACAACTACCTGCCGCTCAACAACCGCGAGAAGGCGCCCGTGCGCCGGAGCACCGACCCGGCCGACCGCAAGGACCCGAGCCTGGACACGCTGGTGCCCGAGAACCCTAACAAGCCCTACGACATGAAGGAGCTGATCGCCAAGACGGTGGACGACGGCGACTTCTTCGAGCTGCAGCCCGACTACGCCCGCAACATCATCGTCGCCTTCGCGCGCATGGACGGGCAGGTGGTGGGCATCGTCGCCAACCAGCCGCTGGTGCTGGCCGGCTGCCTGGACATCAAGTCGAGCATCAAGGCCGCGCGCTTCGTGCGTTTCTGCGATGCCTTCAACATCCCCGTGGTCACCTTCGTGGACGTGCCCGGCTTCATGCCCGGCACCGGCCAGGAATACGGCGGCATCATCAAGCACGGCGCCAAGCTGCTCTACGCCTATGCCGAAGCCACCGTGCCCAAGATCACCGTCATCACCCGCAAGGCCTACGGCGGCGCCTACGACGTGATGGCCTCCAAGCACCTGCGCGGCGACGTCAACCTCGCCTGGCCCAACGCCGAGATCGCCGTGATGGGCGCCAAGGGCGCGGTGGAGATCATCTTCCGCGAGGACAAGAACGACCCCGCCAAGCTCGCCGCGCGCGAGGCCGAATACAAGGCCCGCTTCGCCAACCCCTTCGTGGCCGGCAGCCGCGGCTTCATCGACGACGTGATCCTGCCGCACGAAACCCGCAAGCGCATCTGCCGCTCCCTGGTGATGCTGCAGAACAAGAAGATCGAGAACCCGTGGCGCAAACACGGGAACATCCCGCTGTAATTCGCTGCAAGATATAAAAACCAGGGGAGGAAATATGCAATCGATTGATGAAGTGGGAGAGGTAGGGAAATCAATCCGGCATGTTATCCCGCCGGGCGTGGTTGATGCTTTTGAAATTCGCCCGCCATCTGTGCCAAAAACAGCCAACGCGATTTTTGACGAGCAAATGGGTGGCTGCATCGGTTAGAGGTTGTTGTTCGAGAGGCTGATTGGACTATCACTCATTTTCTCTACAAATAAAATCATGCTCGATATCGATTTCGATGATTTCAAGTTCAGTATAGAGCCGCTGTCTCGGCAAACGGAAGGGGCCGGAGGGCGTTATATGGACTGGTTGAGCCTGGAAATAAAAGTAAAAGAAAATGAATTCAATGGAAGGGTCCGGTGGCTCGTCATGCCTGCGGAGATTCTGGATTTCAAGGAAAAACTCTCTCGGGTGTATGAGTCGCTGATATCTGGAGAAAAAAATATAAAGCCAATCGAATTATCAGGGGTTGAGTCGAATTTTTCTCTGGTTATATCGATTGCTAATGCCTGGGGGCATCTTTTCGCCCAGTACACCTTAAAAGACTCTCCGGATGGACCCACGCTTCAGGGCTCATTTGGGCTTGATCAGAGTTATCTGCCCCAGTGGATTGGGGATTTGAATGATTTGCTCGATTTTCGCGGCTGATAGATTCTTGTTGAAAGCGCAAAAGTGATCAAAAAATTGTCGGCTTCAAGCCATTGCGGATTTGCCTGCTGTTCGCTATTGACCAGCGCTTTGGGAATCGTATGAAAACCGTCTGGATCGTCGATGGCGCTTATCTCTTCAACTATGGCAAAGGCAAGCCCTTTGACTACCTGAAGGGCTTTGTTGCACAAATCAGTTCGAAGACGGCATAGCCCCAACCCCAGACGGATTTATGCCATGGCGGCCACCAGAACGGTTTGAGGACGACCGATCTGGCTGAAGCGGTTGAGTACGGCCACGCGGACATGCAACTCCACCACCTGATGCTCGAACGTGCGCGCCGTCACCCGTTCGCCCAGTCGCTTGAAGCAGTGCATCTTCGTCTCGACAAGGCTGCGCCGGTGGTAGCCGCTCCACTTCTTCCAGACGCTGCGGCCCAAACGCTGGCACGCCCGGATGGCTTCGTTGCGCTGCTCCGATCCCGGACTCGGCTTCTTCCAGTGGCG
>NZ_QLTA01000062.1 GCF_003269065.1 Paracidovorax anthurii | reverse complement strand
GGTTCGCCCGCGCGTTCAGCTCCGCATAGCTCAGCGTCTGCCCTCCGAACACCACCGCCACCGCATCCGGCGTGCGCTGCGCCTGCTCCTCTATCTGCCGGTGCACCGTCTTCGCCTCCACGTGCACTGCCTCTCCATGGCTCGGAAAATCCGGTCCCCGGGCCACGGACAGCGCGATGCTGCCGAGAGGCGCACCGGCATCGCGCGACAACGCTGCCAGTTGCTGGTCCAGCGCCTGCAACAGGAATCCGGCGGTGCGCGCATCCACGTCTTTCCTTGCATGGCGCAGCACGATGGACAGTGGCCCGCTGTGGGCGACGACCAGCGTCACGGGGTAATTGGTTTCCTCCCTGGCCCGCAGCCCGTCGAATTCCAGGCCGAGCGACTGTGCGTCGCGCAGCACGCCATCGACCGGGTAGTTCTCGAACACCACGATGCTGTCGAAGTAGGCTTGCGCGCCCTGTCCTCCCAGGCGCTGGATGTCCTGCAGCGGCAGGGTTTCGTGCTCGCGCGCGGCCAGATTACTGGCCTGCAGCATGCGCAACCAGTCTCCCACCGGCATGTGCGCCGGCATGTCCACGGCCACGGGCAGCGTATTGATGAACACGCCCACGGTCTGCTGAGCCTGGGGCAACTCGTCGGGCCGGCCCGCCACCGTGGCGCCGAAGCACACCGCGTCGCGGCCCAGGCAACGGGCCAGAACATGCGCCCATGCACCCTGCACCAGCGTGTTGAGCGTGACGTGCTGCGCGCTCGCCCATTGCGCGAGCTGGTGCGCACGCGCCGCATCGATCTGAAGCTGCTGCTCGCCCTGGCCTGCGCCATCCTCCCGGCGCGGCAAAGCGAGTGCCGCCCGGGTGGGTTCACCGATGCGAGCGACCTGGGCACGCCAATAGCGGCGCGAAGCCTGGGCATCGTGCCGCGCCAGCCAGTCGATGTAATCGCGATACTGGCCGGAGGGCGTGGAGATGCTCGCACCGCCGTACTGTCTGAGAACCTCGCCCAACACCTGGGCCGCGCTCCAGCCATCCATCAGCAGATGGTGGTGCGTCCAGATGAAATGGTGGCGTCCGTCCGGACGCCGCACCAGTACGAACCGCATCAGGGGAGGCTCGGCCAGGTTGAAGCCCCGGTCCAGCTCCTCCTTCGCGAGCCGATCCAGGGCCGCCTCGATGTCGGCATGCGTTCCCCAGTCGTGGTGCGTGAAGGGCGCCGCAACGCCACGCGCTACCCATTGCAACGGCACATCGCCTTGCAGGAACCCGGTGCGCAGCGCTTCATGGCGCACCAGCGCCGCCTGCCAGGCCTGTTCGAAGCGCGCCGAGTCCAGCCCCGCGACGTCGATGCGCAACTGGTTGATGTACGCCGCGCCGCCCGCATCGAAGGCGCTGTGGAACAGCATGCCCTGCTGCATGGGACTGAGCGGATACAGGTCCTGCACCGCCTCCAGCGGCAGGGGCAATCGGTCCAGATCCTGCTGCGCCAGGCCGGCCAGCGGGAAATCGCTGGGCGTTGCACCTCGCGGGCAACCCAAGCAATGCGCCGTCAACGCGACCAGTGCCTCGCGCAGGCCCTCCAGCAGGCCGTGCATCGTCGCCGCATCATGCCGCGCCGCGCTGTACGTCAGGTTCAAGGTCAGGCGCCCGTCCAGCACCTGACCGTTCAGTGCAAGCTCGTATTCGAGCGGTGCGGCCGGGTCCTGGCTGGCACCGACCGGCTCCTGAGCGGGCAGCCACTGCGTGCTGCCATCGAAGCTGCCGTCGAACTGCCCCAGATAGTTGAAGAGGATCTGCGGACGGGGCAACCCGGCCAGCGCGGCGCGCTGCGCCTCGGTGCCGAAGTGGCGCAGCAACCCGTGGTCCACGCCGTGGTGCGGCACGGCGCGCAGCCGCTCCTTGACGCGCTTGATCGCCGCACCGGGGGCACCACTGGCATCCAGCACCACCGGATGCACGGCGGTGAACCAGCCCACCGTGCGCGACACATCCAGCCCGTTGCCGCTGTCCCCGCGCCCGTGGCCCTCCAGGTCGATCCACACGCGCGGCTCGCCGGTCCAGGCCGAAACGGCCTGTGCCAGCGCGGTCAGCAAGAGGTCATTGGCCTGCGTGCGGTACGCGGCCGGAGCCTCCTTGAGCAGCGCCGCCGTTTGCTCCACGTCCAGCACCAGGGTCTCCACGGCGGCATCGGCCAGCGTGTGTGCACCTTCCGGCCGGGCACACGGCAGCGCGGGCCCCGGGATGTCCGCCAGCGCCAGCCAGTGCGCCGGCTCGCCGCACAGCTCCTGCCCGCGGGCGTGCTGGGACAACGTCCAGTCCTTGTAGCTGGCGGTCTTGGCGGGCAGCACCACATCACGGCCAGCGCGCGCCTGTTCATAGGCCGCCTGCAGGTCTTCCAGGAGGATGCGCCATGACACCCCGTCGACCGCCAGATGGTGCACCACCAGCAGGACACGCCAGCTGGCGTCGGGAAGCTCCACGGCCAGGGCGCGCAACAGAGGGCCGCGCTCCAGATCCAGGCTGCGCTGCGCCTGCTCGCACAGGGTCAGCAGATCTCCGGCATGCCCGGCGCTCCGCTGCCACAGCACGTCCGCGGCATCGCCTTGCGGGCCATAGAACTGCCGGACCACGCCCGCCCCGCCCTCCTCGAAACGCAGCCGCAATGCATCGTGATGGCCCAGAACCGCAGCCAGCGCCTTGGCGAAGGCCGGCAGGTCGAGAGCCCCTCGCGGCCGCAGCAGAACCGACTGGTTCCAATGGTTGCGTTGCGGCACGGGGAGCGCGAAGAAGGCCGCCTGGATCGGTGCGAGGGGCACATCGCCCTCGACCTGGGTCATCTCCTGCGCCGTCTCGATCGCCTGGGCCTCGCCGGCCAGGCGGGCGATCGTCTGGCATTCGAAGAGCTGCTTGGGCGCGATGCGCCAGCCCGCCTTGCGCAGCCGCGCCACGATCTGCAGGCCCAGGATGGAATCGCCGCCCAGCTCGAAGAAGTTGTCGCCGCGCCCCACGCGCCCGACGTTCAGGACGTCTCGCCAAATGGCGCAGAACGCTTCCTCCCGGGCATTCTGCGGCGGTTCGTAGTCGCGTTCGCGCACGCTGTCGGGATGCGGCAGCGCCTGGCGGTCCACCTTGCCGTTGGGGGTGTGCGGCAATTGCGCCAGGGCAACGAGGGCAGACGGCACCATGTAGGCCGGCAGGGCGTGCTCGAGGGCCCGGCGCAGGGCCTGTTCCGCCCCCGCGCCAAGCGCCGGGCTGAGGTAGGCCACCAGGCGCCCTTCCAGGGCCACGACCACGGCCTCGTCAACCCCCGGCTGCGCCAGCAGCAGGGTCTCGATCTCGCCCAGTTCGATACGGTGCCCACGAATCTTGACCTGGTGGTCGATGCGACCCAGGTATTCCACCACGCCATCCAGGCGAAGGCGCGCCAGATCGCCGGTGCGGTAGAGACGCTGCCCGGAAACGAAGGGGTCGGCCACGAAGCGCTCGGCGGTCAGCACGGCCCGACCCAGATAGCCACGCGCGATGCCCGCGCCGCCGATGTAGAGCTCACCCGCCATGCCGGGAGGGCATGGCTCCAGGCGATGGTCCAGCACCACGCTGGTGGTGCCGCCGACGGGATAGCCGATCGGGATGCGCTCCTCACCGTCCGCCGGATCGATGCGCCATGCATGCGACCACACGGTACCCTCGGTGGGGCCGTATTCGTTGACCAGCGCCGCGGCAGGCACATGCCGGGCATGCGCGGCCACCACGTCGGGATGGCAGGCCTCGCCCGCCACCACCACGCAGCGCAGCGGGCCCTGGGCCACGCTCTCCACCAGTTGGCGGTAGAACGACGGCAGCGCGAGCAGATGGGAGATGGAGGACTCGCGCACCAGCTGCGCGATCCTCACGGGATCCTGGTATTCATCCTCGGTGGGAATGCACAGGGTGCCGCCCTGGGACAGCGTCCAGTAGATACCCGCCACGGAACTGTCGAACGAGAACGACGACAACAGCAGATAGGCCGTGACCGGCTCTTTTTCGTAGCAGGCATGGCGCGCCAGCGTGGAGGCCACCGCGTTGGCGTGGCTGATCTGCACGCCCTTGGGCTTGCCGGTCGAACCCGAGGTGTAGATCACATAGGCCAGGCTGTCCGGCGCCACGGCCATGGGAAGGCGCGGGATGCCTGCCCGCGCCAGCTCGCCATCCAAGGCAATCACCCGCAGCCCGGGGTCAGCCAGCGCCGGCAGGTCGGTCTGCGCGGCAACCACCGTGCGGATACCGGCATCCGCCAGCACGTACTGCACCCGCGCCGCCGGATACGCCGGATCGATGGGCACATAGGCGGCCCCGGCCTTGAGAACCCCCAGCATTGCCACCACGGCCTGCTCGGAACGGCCGATGAGCACCCCCACCAGATCGCCCGGTCCAACCCCGGCTTCACCCAGGCGCAACGCCAGCGCCTGCGCGCGCGCGTCCAACTCGCCATAAGTCAGTTGCCGTCTACCGCAGCGCAGCGCCGGGTGGTGCGGCCGCTGGCGTGCCTGTGCCTCGAACAACCCGTGCAGGCCTGTCTTGACCGGGGTGTGCGTGGCTTCGCCCACGTGGCCGGCGCGCAGCACCGCATCGCGGTCCGCCGCATCGAGCAGCCGCGCATCGGTCCATGGGCCTTGCCCGGCAGCCAGGTCTTCGAGGCTCCGCGCGAATTGCCGGTGCCATGCCGCCAGCGTCGCTTCGTCGAAAGCACCGTCGCTGTGCCAGATCAGCGCCATGCCGTTGGGCCCCTCCTGCAGTTCGCAGCGCAGGCGCGCGGCCGTTCCCTGCGACTGCAAGGCCGCCACGCGCCAGCCCGCCGGCAGCGGCGCGATGGGAACGTATTCAAACTCCACGCCCGCGGCTTCCCGGCCTTCGCGCGCCCGCCATTCGGCATGGGCCGCCGGGTCGAAACATTCGTGCCAGGAGGCCGCCTCGCGGCATTGCGCCTGTACCGCGCGGGCCAGGGCGGGCCCATCGTGCCCGGGGTCCAGCGCCAGGGACACCGGCAAGCGCACCGCGAAGTTGCCAAGCGCTCCCAGCAACTCGTCCTGGCGGTCGCCAAGCCACCATTGCACCGAGACGGTATCGGCACCCGCCTGCCGTGCCACGAAGGCCGACCACCACGCCAGCGCGACCGTCTCCAGGGTCGTTCCGGCCTGCGCGGCCCCCTCGCGCAACGCCCGTGCCTGGGCATCGCCCAGCGCCCTCCGCTCACCGTGGCCGCTCACTGCGCCGCGTCCGGCGAATTCGGCACCGCACCGCTTGCGCTCGAAAGGCAGGCGCGGCGGCGTGCCCGCGTCGCCCGCCCGGGCTTGCCAGTAGCGCATCCCTTCTTGGCCCAACGCGCTCTCCAGCAGTTCGGCCTGCCAGGCGGCGTAGTCGGCGTATTGCAGCGGGTCCTCTTGCGCCGCGCCATCCGTCCGGGATGCGGTGGCCGATGCCGCGCATGCCTGCGCCAGATCCTGGATGCCGCGCAAATCCAGGCTGCAGCGCGGCGCGGCCATGGCCAGCCGCACGCCGGCCGGTCCGGCATCATGGAAGACCACGCCCAGCACGGCGCCGCCCTGCGCATCGATCAGGCCGCGCGCGGCCACGAGCAGTTCTTCGTCGGCCGGCGCGCCGTCCAGGGTCTTCCACGCCGCCGCCAGATCGGGCCACGGCTCCTGCACCGGATAGCTCGATCCGGCCACCGGCCGGTACCGCGTGCGCAGGATCTCGTGGCGCGCCACCAGCCCGGCCAGTGCCCGCTCCAGGGCAGCACGCCCGGTCCCCGCAGGGGCCTCGATGAGGATGGCGACCGTGGCCTGCAGCGATTCCGCTCCGGGCTCGGCGATGCCACGTTGTTGCAGGGACAGGCGGAACGCCTCGGGCTTGGTGGCAAACGTCATGCGGACTCTCCAGCAACATCCAGATCTTGGGATCGGCACGCGTGTGCCATGGCAACCAGCACGCGGCGCGGCCCGGTGTACGGGCTGCGGCCGTGCAGGCACAACAGGTTGTCCACCATCAGCACGTCGCCGCGCTGCCAGGGGAACTTGACCATCACGTCCAGGTACAGGCCCTGGAGATGGCGGATCGCGTCCGGCTCGATGGGGGCGCCATCGCCATAGAAGGTGTTCTGCGGCAGGTCCTCGGGAGCGAACTCGCTGCGCAGTTGCTCGCGCGCCGAGGCCGGCAGGCTCAGTTCGTGGAAGAACGTGCCGTGGTTGCACCACACGGCCTCGCCCGTCTTGGGGTGGCGCATCAGGGCCGGGCCGATCTGGCGCGTGCGCAGGCGGTCGCCGGACCGCCACTCCGGCACGATGCCCACGCCCTTGCAATAGGCTTCGACCTCGGCCTTGTCGCTGGTCTGGAACACCGTCTGCCACGGCAGGCCGAACCCCTCGCCGAAGTTGCGCACGTACATGATCTTGCGGCGGGCCAGTGCCTCGCGCACGGCCGGATCGATGCGGCCGAGCAGCAGGCGCGTGCTGCCGATCGGCGTCTCGCCCTCGGTCAGGGCGGCGATCTCGCAGTAGAAGAACAGGTGCAGGGGCAGCACGGGCGAGTACGAATGCTCGTTGTGCGGGAAGATGCTTTCCTGCGCCGGGTAGTCGGTGGAGGTGTAGACGTTCAGGTCCTTCTGGATCTGCGTGCGCGGCGATGCCCGGAACTTGTATTCCAGCGCGCCGCCCGATACGCCGTCGATGCAGGCGTTGAAATCGGCGGGCGATGCCACCGGAAATCCGCGGAACAGGATGGCGCCGCGCTCGACCAGCCGCTGGTGGATCAGGGCCTGGTTTTCATGCGCCCAGTGCGCAAGGCTCAGGCCCGGCATGGCCGGCTCGACCAGCGCCGGCAGGTCGCCCTCCCCGAACAGGGAAGACCAGCGCACCAGATCGGCTCCGTCGCCGGAGACCGCCTGCCGGCGCGCGGCGCGCGGCCCGAGCCGCGATTGCAGGGTGTTGTTCATGATGTCGGCTCCTGAAATGTGTTTACCTGCCGGTGTCCGTGTGCGTCCGGCGCCGCTTCAATCCATCGCGCAATGCACCCATGCGGGCCTCGCGCTCGCCGGCCTGGCGTTCGCGGATGGCCTGGTGCGTGGCCTGGGCCTGCGCATACAGCGCTTCGATGGATACCGCCGGTTCCCGGGCCAGCCGCTCGATGACGGACAGGATCTCCTGCCCCAGGCTGGCCATGCCGGCGGCTTCGTAGTACTCGGCGTCGTAGAGGAGCGTGGCCTCGATCCGCCCGGATACGGAGAGGTAGCTCACGATCAGGTCCAGCTCGGCCTGCTCGCCGTGCACCGGCACCGGCTCGACGGTCAGCGCCGGCATGGCGGGGGCCTGCAGGCCGTCCTGGTGGATCACCTTGACCTGGAAGAGCGGCGCGCGGCCGCCACGGGTGCGCGATCCCAGGGCCGCGACCAGTTTGTCGAACGGCAGGTCCTGGCGACCAGCGGCGGCCAGGACCGTCATCCTCACCTGTTCGAGCAGTTCCTGGCCGGTGAGGGCCGTGCCGCAATCCACCGGCACGGCCAGCTGGTTGACGAAAAAGCCCACCATGCCCTGCGTGCCCGGGACTTCCCGGTTGGCCACGTCGGTGCCCACGTAGAAGCGCCGCTGCCGCCCGCGCGCCGAAAGCGCCAGCGAGGTCGCGGCCAGCAGCAGCATGTAGGGCGTGGCCTGCATGCCGCCGGTGAGGTGGGCGATCTGCCGCGTCAGTGCTTCGTCCAGGGAGAATGCGCAGGTCTGCAGCGGATGGCGGCGCTGCCCTGGCAAGGGCAGGTCCGGCTCCAGGACCAGCGGCTCCACGCCGGCCAGCGCCGCACGCCATGCCCCGGCCTGGCGCTCCATTTCGCCGCCCTCGAGCCAATGGCGCTGCGTGGCCGCATAGGCCGCATAGCGCCATGGCGGCGGCTCCAGCGACGGCGGCTGCGCAGCGCAGGCGGCCTCGTACAGGCGCAGGAAGTCGGCCAGCATCACCTTGCTGCTCCAGCCGTCGGCCACGATGTGGTGTGCCACCACCACCAGCAGGTGCGTGCCGGCATCGATGCGTGCCAGCCGCATGCGCAGCAGCGGTCCGTGCGCGAGGTCGAACGGCTGCGCCGCGCAGTGCCTGGCCACGGCCTGCCACGCCTGCGGGTCGGCACCGGCCTCGCCACGCTCGACCGATACCGCCAGCGCGCCGGGCGGCAGCACCCGTTGCCAGGCCTGGCCGTCGTTTTCGCCGAACATGGTGCGCAGCATCTCGTGCCGGTCCACCAGCGCCCGCAGCGCGGCTGCCAGCGCAGCCTCGTCCAGTGCCCCGCGCAGCACGAAGGCCGACGGGATGTTCATGGCGGTACCGGTCGGATCCAGCTTCCACAGGAACCACAGGCGCTGCTGCGCATAGGACAAGGCGGCCTGCTCCGGCACCTCGACGTCACGCGCCCACCAGGCCCCCTCCAGCACGGTGGACTGGCTCTGCAGCCACTGGGCAAGCGCGCCGAGTTGCGGATGGGTGAACATCTGCTCGAGGCCGATGTCGCGGCCCAGCTGGCGGCGCACGGCCGCGACGATGCGGGTTGCGAGCAAGGAATGGCCGCCCAGCTCGAAGAAGTTGTCGAGCCGCCCCACCCGCTCCAGCCCCAGCACCTGCGCCCAGATCCCCGCCAGGGCTTCTTCCACCTCTCCCCGCGGCGCCTCATACCCCCCCGGCACCTGCCCCCGCACCGCCGGCAGCGCCTTGCGGTCTATCTTCCCGTTCGCATTCAGCGGCAGCTCCTCCAGCACCTGCACCACCCACGGCACCATGTACTCCGGCAGCCTGCCCTCCAGCGCTCGCCTCAACGCCTGCCCGTCCAGCCCCGCCGGCGCCACGTATGCCACCAGCCTCGCTCCCGCGCCTTCTCCTGCCGCACCGCTCTGCGCCACCACCACCGCCTGCTCCACCCCCGGCTGCTCCAGCAGCACCGCCTCTATCTCCCCCAGCTCTATGCGCAGCCCGCGCATCTTCACCTGCTGGTCCAGCCTCCCCAGGTACTCCAGCTGCCCGTCCTCCCTCCAGCGCACCAGATCCCCCGTGCGGTACAGCCGCTGCCCCGCCTCCTGTGGATCGGCCACGAACCTCTCTGCCGTCAGCCCCGGCCTGCGCGCATACCCCCGCGCCAGCCCCGCTCCCCCCAGGTACAGCTCCCCGGCCACCCCCTGCGGCACCTCGTTCATCTCCCCGTCCAGCACCCGGCACTGCGTGTTCCAGATCGGCCTGCCTATCGCCACCGGCATCGCTACCTGCGCCTGCCCAGCCCTCCTGCACTCCCACTGCGTCACATCGATCGCCGCCTCCGTCGGCCCGTACAGGTTGTACAGCCCCGCCCCCGGCATCTGCTCCCACACCTGCTCCTGCACCTGCCCCGGCAGCGCCTCCCCGCTGCACACAACCCTCTTCACCGTATCGCACCCCCTGCCCGCTCCATCGGCCAGGAACGCCTGCAGCATCGAGGGCACGAAGTGCAGCGTGCTCACCCCCTCCTGCCGGATCAGCTTGGCCAGCTCCTGCGGGTCCCGGTGCGCCCCGGGCTGCGCCACCACCAGCTTCGCCCCCACCATCAGCGGCCAGAAGAACTCCCACACCGACACATCGAAGCTGAACGGCGTCTTCTGCAGCACCACGTCCTGCGCCTGCAGTCCGTATTGCCCCTGCATCCACTCCAGCCGGTTGTGCAGCGCCCCGTGCCGGTTCGCCGCCCCCTTGGGCCTGCCGCTCGAGCCCGAGGTGTAGATCACGTAGGCCAGTTGCTCTGGGTGCACCCGCACCTGCGGCTCCGTCTCCGGCCAGCCCTCCAGCTCCCGCCCGTCCAGTTCCTGCCCCTGCAGCCGCAGCACCTCCACCCCTTCAGGCAGCGACAGCCGCTGCAGCGTCCGCGCATCGCTCACCACCCGCCGCACCCCGCTGTCGCCCAGCATGTAGGCCACCCGCTCCTGCGGCAGCTCCGCATCGATCGGCACGTACGCCCCTCCCGCCTTCATCACCCCCAAGAGCGCCACCACCAGCTCCACCGAGCGCTCCAGCGCCACCCCCACCAGGCTCTCCGGCTCCACCCCCCGCTCCATCAGCGCATGCGCCAGCCGGTTCGCCCGCGCGTTCAACTCCGCATAGCTCAGCGTCTGCCCGCCGAACACCACCGCCACCGCATCCGGCGTGCGCTGCGCCTGCTCCTCTATCCGACGGTGAACCAGCCCGGGCTCCAGCGCATGTTCATGCGTGGCCCATCGCACCATCGCGGCCTGCTCGGACGCCGAGAGCAAAGCGATGTCGGCGACGCGGCACTCCGGTGTGCGCGAGAAAGCACGCAGCACGGCGGCATAGTGCTCGGCGAACCGGGCCATGGTGTCCGGCGCATAGAGCGCTTCCGCATGGATCAGGCACAGGTCCACCTCGCCGCCTGGCCGCTCGCGGGTTTCGAGCGTCAGCTCGAACTGCGCGATCGCCGCCGGCACGCGGCAGGTGCGGGCGCGCAGGCCCGTCAGCCGCTCGAAGTGGCGCAAGTCCTCATGCAAGTGGTTGTAGAGCACCTGGAACAGCGGCGGATGCATCAGGCTGCGCGGCGGATTCAACGCCTGGACCAGTTCGTCGAACGGCAGATCCTGGTGCGCCTGCGCGCCAATGGCGGCCTCGCGCGTGGCGGCCAGCGCCGCGTCGAGGCGGGTCGCGCCATCGATGGCATTGGCCATGACCACGGTGTTGACGAACATCCCGGGCAAGGAGGCCGCGCCATCGGCATGGCGCCCGGCGATGGGCAACCCCACGCGGATTTGGCCCATCCCCGTGTAGCGGTACAGCAGGACCTGGAACGCGGCCAGAAGGACCATTGGCAGCGTCGCATCGTGCCCCGACGCCTGCTCGCGCAGCGCCGCCACCAGGTCGGCGGGCAAGATGCAACCATGCTCCGCGGGGCGATAGCTGGCCACCGGCGCGCGCGGCCGGTCCGGGGTCAGCGCCAGCACCGGATGGTCCTGTCCGAGCCGGGCCGTCCAGTAGGCGCACTGCGCGGCGCGCACCTCGTCATTCAGCCAGTCGCGCTGCCACGCCACATAGTCGCGGTACTGCAAGGGCGGTGCGGACGGGTCCTGGGTTTCACCAGCCACCCGGCGCCGATAGTGATCCGCCATCTCGGCGAGCAGCAGGCCCAGCGTGTGGGCATCGGCAATGATGTGGTGCAGCACCAGCACGAGCCGGTGGCGTTCCGGCTCCAGCGGCACCAGCGCCGCGCGCAACAGCGGCGCACGCGCCAGATCGAACGGCTCCCGATTCAGGTCGAACGCCTTCTGCAGCGCCTGCGCACGCCCGGCATCGCCGGCCAGCGCGGAGTCGGGCGCAAGGATCATCCACGGGCCGACAGCCTGCGGCGCCAGGACCTCGGCATACGGCGCGCCTTGCGCGTCGGCCGGAAACACGGTGCGCAGGATTTCGTGGCGCTCCACCAGCCTTGCGAGTGCATCGCGCAGGGCCTCGCCATCCAATCGCCCCTCCAGATCCAGCCCCAGCGCGACGTGGTAGGCGGAGCTGTCCGGCTGCAGCCGCTGCAGGAACCACAGGCGCTCCTGCGCCGCCGACAGCGCGTGCCGCGCCCCGGCCGGCGCAAGGCCGGCCCGCAGCGCCGGCGCACGGCCTTGCTGAGGAGCCTCCAGGCAGGATCGCAGCCGCAGGGCGAAATCCCCCAGGCGCGGCGCCTCGAACAAGGCCGCGAGCGGAAGGTTCACGCTCCAGCGCGCGGCGATGCGGGTGGTCACCTGCACCGCCGACAGCGAATTGCCGCCCTCGGCAAAGAAATGCGTTTCGCGACCCACCCGCTGGCTGGCGGGGCGGGCAAGCGCCCCGGCCCAGATTTCGGCCAATGCCAATTCCAGGCTGTCGGCCGGCGCGGTCACCCCACCGTCCAGCGCTTGCGGATCGCCGCCCAGCACGAAAGCCCCCCGCTCAAAGATCGCATAGGCATCCAGGCTGCGCTCAGCCCAGCCTTGGCGGCAGGCATTCCTCTGCAGCTTGCCGCTGGAGGTTTTGGGCAGGGCACCGGGATGGAGCAGCAGCACCACGGCGGGTGGCGCGGCGATCGCCTCGGCGACCACCTCGGCCACGGCACGGACGAGCCGGGCCGCCGGCCATTGCTTCTGCTGGCTGCGCGATACCTCGGCGGCGATGCCCACGCCTTCGCCGCCGGAGCCGTCCACCGCGAACACCGCCACCCGGCCCTTGCGAACGGTGGGCACGCCGTCCTCGACCACGCGCTCGATGTCCTGCGGATACAGGTTGTGGCCGCGCACGATGATCAGGTCCTTGATGCGCCCGGTCACGTAGAGCTGGCCGCCGTCCAGGAAGCCCAGATCCCCAGTGCGCAGCCAGCGCCGCCCTTCCTGCTCATGGAAGGCATTGCGGGTGGCTTCCGCGTTGTTCCAGTACCCCTGGGCCACGCTGGGGCCTGCCAGCCAGATCTCGCCCACCTGGCGGTCCGCACGCTGGACCAGCGCCTGCGGATCCACGATGCGGACCTCGTGGTGCGCGGGCGCCGCACCGCATGCCACCAGGCTGCGCCCCTGCACATCGGGCTCGGCGCGGCCGGTATCCAGGGCGGCGCCGGCATAGCCGCGCGCCAGCATTCCGCTGCCACGGCGTCCCCCCGTGACCATGAGGGTGGCTTCGGCGAGGCCGTAGCAGGCATAGATGGCTGCGGGGTTGAAGCCCGCGGCCGCGAAGCGCTGGCTGAAGGCCGCCATGGTGTCGCTGCGCACCGGCTCGGCGCCGGTGTAGGCCATCCGCCAGGACGACAGGTCCAGGCCTGCCATCTGGCTCTCCTTGGCACGCTCCAGGCAAAGCCGGTAGGCAAAGTCGGGCCCCCCGCTGATCGTGGCCCGGTGGCGCGATACCAGTTCGAGCCAGCGGTTCGGACGTTCGAGGAAGTAGCGGGGCGAAGTCAGGATCAGCTCGGCACCGCGATACAGCGGCTGCAGCAGGCCGCCGATCAACCCCATGTCGTGGTAGAGCGGGGACCAGCAGACGAACTTGTCCTCGGGGCTGGTGTCCATCAGGTCCTGGATGGCGCGCTCATTGGCCATGAGATTGCCGTGGGACACCATCACCCCCTTGGGGGCCGACGTCGAACCCGATGTGTACTGCAGGAAGGCGATGTCGTCGGCATGCGGCACGTGCCGGCGCCACTGGCCGGCCTCACCCTCGTCCAGGGTGTCCGCCTCGATGATCCGGACCCGGCCGAACACGCCGCTCTCCAGCACGCCCTCGGCCACGGCCCGCAGGCAGATCACGGCCCCCGCGCCGGAATCCTCCGCGATGCCGGCCAGCCGCGCGAGGTGCTGGGGCCGGTTCGATTCCGGTGGAAAGACCGGCACGGCCACCATGCCGGCATGGAAGCACGCCAGCATGGCCACCGCGTAATGGACGCTGTTCTCCAGCATCACCAGGACCCGCTCGCCGGGTGCCACGGTCCGCTGCAGCCGCGCCGCCATGCCATGCACCCTTCCGGCGAACTGGCCGTAGGTGTAGGACGTCTCGCGCCCGCCATCCTGGGCATCGCCGGCCACCACCAGCCACACCTCGTCGGTGCGCTCGCGCGCCAGATGCTCCAGATGCTCAACGAAATTGGTCGCCGCCGCCCTTGCTGGCCGCGGCAGGGTTTCTATGCCTGCCATCGCTCCCCCCCGCCCGGAAACTAAAGATCAAAAACGGCCCAGATTGCCGTGCGGCTCGGCCATCGCCACGATGACCTTGCGCGGCCCCTTGAACGGGGAGCGGGCATGCGCGACCAGCATGTTGTCGAGCATCAGCACATCGCCGGACTCCCAGGGAAACGACACCGTCTCGGCGTCGAGCGCGGCCCGGACCTCGGCAAAAATGCCGTCATCGATGGTGGAGCCGTCGGCGAAGAAGGTGTTGCGCGGCAGGTTCTCGATGCCGTAGAGCTCTTCGAGCACTTCGCGCTCCTCGGGCTCCCGCGCGGAGATGTGGAAGAGGTGCGCCTGGTTGAACCAGACCCGCTCGCCGGTCCTGGGATGGGTCTCGATGGCCTGGCACAGCTGCGTTGTGCGCAGGCCGCCATCGTCCTTCCATTCCCACCGGATGCCCGAGCGGCCGCAGAACGCCTCGACCTCGGTCCGGCTCTCGGTGTTGAAGACTTTCTGCCACGGCACATCCATGTCGCCGAAGTTGCGCACGTACAGGATGCCGGGCTCGAAGCGCTTGCGGATCTCCGCCGGAATGCGGCGATAGACGCCGCGGCTGTCCGCGATGGGCGTCTCGCCACCGTGCTGCGCGGCCGTCACGCAGTGGAACCAGATGCGCATCGGCCACTCGCGCGTGTAGGCCTGCTCGTTGTGCAGCGGGATGCTCTGGTGCGCCGGATATTCCGTGGAGGTGTAGACGCCGGCCCCCGTCGATGCCTCCACCGCGCTGCGCGGCGTGGAGGCGAATTCGTACTTCAGCAGCGGGTGCCCGAACGAGGATGCGAATTGCTGGAAGGTCTCCACGTCCGGCACCTCGAAGCCCCTGAGCAGCACCCCGCCGACCGTGGCCAGGGCCTCGTCGATGCGGGCGCGAAGGTGCGGCGCCGCAGCCTGCAAGCCCTCCCCGACGGCATCCGGCGTCAGGAGCACGGGAAGTTCCGAACCGGCGGGCGCCTTGCGAGCGAACCGCGTGAGAGTTTCATTCATGTCATCTCCCTGTTGGACCTGGAACGCGGCGCGGCAAGGCCTGCCGGCGCGGCCGACGAACGCGCGTGGATGCGGCCTCGCGCGCCGTTTCTTGTTGGATTACCAATCTGTTGGACAGCTAGGCAAGGACACGGGTCGCATGGCGCACGCCTTCAGCCGACTCGCCCAGCCGGCTTGCCAGCGTGGACAGCACACGGCCTTCGTGCTGGCGGATGAAGAAGTGCCCGCCATCGAACCAGTCCAGCGTGGACTGCCGGCCCGCCTCGCTCCCCCATGCTTGCAGGCGCTCCGACTCGATGTCGTCGTCGCGACCGCCCAGCACGTGCACCGGCATGGGCAGGGCCCGGGGACCGGCGTAGGAAAACCGTTCGCACACGCGGTAGTCGGCGCCGAGCACGTCCAGCGTCAGGCGGATGAGTTCGGCATCGCGAAGCACCTCCTCGGGCGTGCCGCCCTGCTTGCGCAGGTCGGCCAGCAGGGCCTCGTCGTTGTCCTTGCCGGCAAACCTCCCGGGATCTCTGCGCGAGGGCGCGGGACTGCCGGAAACCACCAGCGCGAGCGGCACCGGCGCACCGAGATCCAGCAGCCGAAGCGCCATGCCGTAGGCGAGCAAAGCGCCCATGCTGTGGCCGAAGAGCGCGAAATCTCCGTGCAGTTCACCGGCCTGCTCATCGCAGAGCTGCGCGACCAGATCGTCGAAGCTCTTCGCGAAGGCTTCCGACAGCCGGCTGCCCCGGCCGGGCAATTCGACGGGCACGACCTCGATCCAGCGGGGCAAGGTGCGCCGCCAGCCCAGGTACATCGTCGCGCTGGCGCCCGCGCAGGGCAGGCAGAGAAGCCGGATGGGCCGCCGCATGGACATCAGCTGGCGGCCCGCTCGGCCACGCGCAGACGTTCGCCCTCGGCGCTCTTGGCGGCTTCCTGCTGCGCCATCCAGTCGCGCAGCGACTTCGGGCGCATGTCGGTCCAGGTCTTGTCGATGTATTCGCAGACCGTTTTCTTGTCGCCCTGGATGCCGTCCACGGCCTTCCAGCCGGCGGGAACGGCCTTCCAGTGCGGCCAGATGGAATACTGTTCCTCGTGGTTGATCAGGACAAGGAAGGTCTCGTCTTCACGGTCAAAGCAGCTCGTCGACATGGAAAGTCCTCGGTGAGTTGGTACAGGGCAGAGGCGCATGGACCTGCCCATATCGCGGGCTGGAAGCACCTCAGCCCATGTAGACGTACCAGTCGAGGGTTTGTTTAGCGTTGGCCGGCCCACCGCGAAGACCTGCTCCACGCAGGCCCGTGCCGTGGATTGCACGCAGGCTGCGCCTCGCCCCATGAAGATGACGCCGCCCATCGCGCGGCGCGACGGGCATCTCATTGCATGGAGAGACCGCGCAAAAAAAGCTTACCAACCCGGATTCCATTGCCTAGAATCCGTGGATGCGCTTTGATGCCGCCATTAAGAAAACCTTGTCATGGATGACCGCTCTGGCCATCCTGATGGCTCTTGTGGCGCCGGGCATCACGCATGCCGCTGGCCTGATCGGCGGCGCCGCATGGATCGAGGTCTGCTCGGCAAGCGGGACACGCTGGGTACCGATGAACGAAGAATCCGGGCAAAGCGGATTGGACTTCCAGGGTACGCATGTTCTTGAGCATTGCCCCTATTGCTCAGTTCATTCGACGGCTTTCGCTCCGCCCCCCACACCCCTCGATGCACCTCGTACGCTGTTGCTGCGATCCGAGGTTCCGGCACTGTTTCTCTCCGCGCCAAGCACCTTGCATGCCTGGCGTGCCGCGCAGTCACGCGCCCCGCCCCTGGCGATGTGATCTTGCGCGCCAGCCCGCATTGGATGGGCTGCGACGGTGGGCCACCTATTCAATGTCGGATTGACATGGGGTCTCGCCACATGCGAATTGCTTGCCGATTCGAGGCACAGCACAGCGATCACAGAGGGCGGCCCACGTTGCCTCGCTCTGACCGCTTTCTTGGCGCGATTCGCCCTTCCTCTTGACATGGCGTGATGCCGTGCCGGCTTGCTTTCAGGCCGGCCTGCCGCATCCCGTTCGACCTGGCGCGCACCCGACCCCGGTGCGTGGCGCCTTGTCATGCCCCTATCGCTTTCTGGAGTCATCCATGACGTTGATCCCTCCTTCCCTGTGGGCGGGCCGCGCTCTTGCGCGCCCGTTGCCCGGTGCACGGCTTCGCCCTGGAGCATGTGCATGAAGCTTCCGCCCCTCATCGCTTCGGGAGAAGACCTGACTTCCGATGAAATCGCCCGGTACAGCCGCCATCTGCTGCTGCCCGATCTGGGGATGGAAGGACAGCGGCGTCTCAAGGCGGCGCGCGTCCTGGTCATCGGTGCCGGTGGCCTGGGTTCGCCCGTGCTGCTGTATCTCGCCGCGGCCGGCGTCGGCCACATCGGCATCGTGGAGTTCGACCACGTCGATCTCTCCAACCTGCAGCGGCAGGTGATCCACGGGATGTCCGATCTCGGCACGCCCAAAGGAGAAAGCGCCCGCCGCGCCATCCATGAACTCAACCCGTTCGTGAACGTGCGGCTGCATCCCGCAAGGCTGGAGGCGCACAACGCGCTGGAAATACTGCAGACCTACGACCTGGTCATCGACGGCAGCGACAACTTCGCGACCCGCTATCTGGTCAACGATGCCTGTGTCCTGGCAGGCAAGCCTTGCGTATGGGGTTCCATCTACCGCTTCGAGGGGCAGACATCGGTTTTCTGGGAAAGCCCCCCACAAGGCAACGGCCGCAATTACCGCGACCTCTATCCCGAACCGCCTCCCCCCGAGTTGGCCCCCTCCTGCGCGGAGGGGGGTGTGCTGGGCGTGCTGTGCGCGTCCATCGGTTCGGTCATGGCCACCGAGGCCATCAAGCTCATCACCGGCATGGGCGAGACATTGCTCGGACGCCTTCTGATCTATGACGCGCTGGACATGTCCTGGCGCGAGCTTGCGCTTCGGCAGGCATTGCAGCGCCCCCCGATCACCGGCTTCGTGGACTACCCCGCGCTGTGCGGCATGCGCGCAGCGCAGGAAGCGCCCGTGCCGTCGGTGTCGGTCCGGGAGCTGCGGGCCCTGATCGATACGGGAGCGCCCTGCGTGCTCATCGACGTGCGTGAGAGCGGCGAATGGGAGATCGGCAGGATTCCCGGGGCACGCCACATCCCCAAGGCCCGGCTCGCAAGCGACGCATGGCTGTCGCAGCAGCCTGCCGACGCACCCATCGTGCTGTATTGCAAGTCGGGCGCCCGCTCGCGGCAGGCGCTGCAAGCCATGCACGGACGCTTCACGCAGGCACGCGACCTCCAGGGCGGCATCCTGGCATGGATCGATGAGATCGATCCGGCGATGCCACGCTATTGATCCATGGAGCGCCCAGATGCTGCGACTGCCCAGGGAGATCGCGGATGCCGTGCTGCGGCATGCCATGGAAGCGCATCCGATCGAGGCCTGCGGTGTGATCGCAGGCCCCTCGTGCGGGCCGGCTTCGCGCTGCATTCCACTGCGCAATGCCGCAGGCTCCACCGATGCGTTCAGATTCGACCCACGCGAGCAACTGGCCGTGTGGCGCGACCTGGATGCACGCGACGAAGTGCCGCTGGCGCTCTACCACTCCCACACGTCATCTCAGGCCTTTCCCAGCCGGGAAGACGTGGCGTTCGCGGTGGACCCCTCACCCCATTACCTGATCGTTTCCACCGCGACCCCGCAGTACCCGGAGCTGCGCAGCTTCCGCATCACGTCGGGCCGGGTCACGGAGGAAACCCTCGTCATCACCACTGCCCCCTGACTCCCGAGGAGCACCCTGCATGTCCATCACCGTCCATATCCCCACGCTGCTGCGAACACTCACCCTCGACCGCAAGCGGGTCGAAGGCACCGGAGCCACGGTCCGGGAAGTCATCGAATCCCTGGAGAACGCCTATCCCGGAATCCAGGGCCGACTGGTCAGCGATGGCCGCGTCCACCGCTTCATGAACCTGTACCTCAATGACGAAGACATCCGCTTCGCCAACGATCTGGCCACGCCCGTGCGGCCCGGGGACACCTTGACCATCCTGCCCGCGGTGGCCGGCGGCAGCGGGGCCCCGGCATGCTGACGGAACTGCTTCGCCCCCCGGTGCAGGCAGGGCTGCTGTCCGGCTGCGATCTGGAAGCGATAGCCACGGATGCCGGGGCGCAATTCGCCCCCATGCTGCGCTCTCTGCACTACCAGGCGGCGCGGCTGGGCTTCGCGCCGGGCGGTGCCGTGCATGGGCCCCATTCCGAGGGCGCCACGTTCCGCCTGAACGCTCCGGAGGGGACCGGAGTCACCGTTGCGGTCGCGGGCTGGCCGGACGGGGGGACGGCGCGCGCCAGTGAATTCCTGGTCCAGGCGGCCAGCGGATTGATGGGCATCCACGGCCGCTCCAGCGGCGGCAGCCGCGCCCTTGGGGTGGATTTCGTATCCACCGCCACGGCGGCGCTGGCATTGCAAGGCGCGATGGCGGGGCTGCTGGCGCGGCTGCGCGGGGCCGATGTCTCGCGCGTGGAGCTGTCCATGGGAGGCACGGCACTGCTTTGCGCGGCCCAGTACATCGCCGGAGCCACGGCCCCGGAAGACCCGGAGAGCATCGCGCCAGGCAGTCACACCATCCTCGAGAGACCTCCGTTCGTCTCGTCGGATGGCGTGGTTTTCGAGCTGGAGTGCCTGGATGCCCCACCTTGGCGTGCCTTCTGGCAAGCCTTGGGAGTGGGCTCTGCCGATATCGCGAAAGGCTGGCAGGGCTTCCTGCTGCGCTACGCGAAGGCCGTCTCCCCCGTGCCGGCGAGTCTCATGCAGGCGCTGCGGCACCTTCCCTATGCGGAAATCGCCGTGCGCAGCGAACACGCCGGTATCGCGATCTGCCGCGTGCGCGCACTGCATGAGCGCCGCATCGACCCGGACACCCCCGGGCTCCTGGAGCGCGGCCCCTGGCGCTTCAGTACCGGAGCCATCCGTTCACCCGCACAGCCACGGCCCCATCCCGGCGGACTGCCGCTCGCGGGGCTGACGGTCATTGAATCCTGCCGGCGCATCCAGGGTCCGCTGGCCGGGCACCTGCTGGCCAGCATGGGGGCGAACGTGGTGCGCATCGAGCCCCCGGGCGGCGATCCATTGCGCGGCATGCCGCCGATGTCCGGTGGCGTTTCGGCCCGTTTCGACGCACTGAATCGCGCGAAGGCGGTCCATGAGATCGACATCAAGAGCCCCGCCGGCCGGCAAGCGGTCCTGGAGCTGGTTCGAGACGCCGATGTGTTCCTCCACAACTGGGCCCCCGGCAAAGCAGGATCGATGGGTCTCGATGCGGCGGACATGGCCCGGGTCAACCCCGCCCTGGTGTACGCGCACGCCGGCGACTGGGGCGGCACGCCCCATGCGCCCCGGCTGCCGGGCACGGACTTCACGGCCCAGGCCCATTCGGGAGTGGCCGCGCTCATCGGACAGGCCAGCGGTACCCGCGGAGGCACGCTGTTCACGGCACTCGATGTCCTGGGCGGCATCGTGGCGGCCCAGGGCATCATCGCCGCCCTGCTGCGCCGCCACCTCGACGCCTGCGTGAGCCGGGTCGATACGTCCCTGCTGGATGCCGCGACCCTGTTGAGCGCGCCGTTGCTGGAAAACGCCGCGCCGCACGCTCCCCCGGCCCCCCAGGCCCTGCCGTGGCAAACGGTGCTGCCCACGGGCAGCGGCCCGGTGGCCATCGAGTGCCACGACCGCCCTGCGGCGGAGGCGCTCGCGCGGGCCCTGGGATTGCCCGCGGGCTCCACGCCCCGCGCCATGCACGCGCCCCTGGCGGCCTGGCTGTCGCAACGCACCGCGTGCGATGCACAGCAATCGCTCACGTCATGGGGCGTGCCCGCGCAAGCCATCGCCGAAGACCTCGCCGACCTGGGCCTGCGGCCCGGCCTGGCGCAGGCCCTGCATCGCCCGAACGGCTCCTATCTGCATGTCACCCCCCCCTGGAGATGGTCATGAATGCCTCCGGTATGGTCGATCTCGTCCCCGCATCCCTGCGCCGCTCGTGGAGCAGGGAAGGCTGCTATCCCGATGTCTCGGTGTACCAGGCCTTCGCGGCGCACGCCGCGCGGCAACCCGGGCAACCCGCCGTGCTCTCGCCCGGCCAGTCCATCAGCTATGCGGGGTTGCTCGACATGGCGCAGCGCATGGCCGCCGGGTTGCGCGCACACGGCATCGTCGCGGGCGACGTCGTGGCCTATCAGTTGCCCAATACCTGGCACTGCTGCGCCATCGACCTGGCCGCCGCGGCACTGGGTGCCATGGTGGCGCCCTTCCCTCCAGGGCGGGGACGGCTGGACATCGAGTCCTTGCTGAAGCGCTGCCAGGCGCGCGCCGTGATCGTCTCCCCGCTCTGCGGCGACGTGGATCTGTGCGCGCTCATCGAATCGCTGCGCCCCACGCTGCTGTCGCTGCGGGTGCTGGTGGTCGATGGCGCGCCACGCGCGGGCTGGCATGGCCTGGAAACCCTGCTGGATTGCGCCCCGGTTCCCCCGGCCTCGCTGCCCGGGGTCGATCCGGATGCGCCAGCCCGGCTGCTGGTGTCTTCCGGGACCGAGTCGGAGCCCAAGCTGGTGGCTTATTCGCACAATGCGCTGCTCGGCGGCCGGGGGCGCTTCCTGCAGCGCCTGCACCCTGACGGCGGGAGCTTTCGTGGCCTCTACCTGGTGCCGCTGGGCTCGGCCTTCGGCGCCACGGCCACGAGCGGCGTGCTGTCGTGGCTGGGAGGAACGGTCGCACTGCTGCCCGCCTTCACCCCCGAATCCGCCCTGCAGGCCATCGCCGCGCTGCGCCCGACCCATGTGCTGGGCGTGCCGACGATGCTGCAGCGCATGGCCGCGCACCCGGCGCTCGCCCATACGGATACGTCCAGCCTCGTGGCGCTGGTGAGCGGGGGGGCCGTGATCGATCCCGCCAGCATCCAGCGCTGCATGCAGGCCTTCGGCTGCAGCCTCATCGGACTGTACGGCTCCGCCGATGGCGTGAATTGCCACCACACGCTGGACGATCCTCCGGACCGGGTGCTGCGCAGCGTGGGCCGTCCGAATGCCGGCGTGTGCGCCATCCGCGTGGTCGATGCGCAGGGGCGGGAAGTGCCCTGCGGCGAGGTCGGCGAAATCACGGCGCGCGGCCCGATCAGCCCCATGCAGTACGTGAATGCCCCCGAGCTGGACCGCCGCTACCGTGATTCCGAGGGCTGGGTCTACACGGGCGATCTGGGCTACCTCGACGCCGAGGGTTGCCTGGTGCTGGCAGGGCGCAAGAAGGACATCATCATCCGCGGCGGCGCCAACATCAGTACCGTGCAGATCGAAACGCTGATCACCGGCCACCCCGACGTGGTCAGCGCCGCATGCGTCCCCGTCCCCGATGCCGATCTGGGCCAGCGCGTCTGCCTGTGCCTGACGCTGCGGGATGGCGCGGACCGCCCCGCCCTGGCCGAGATCTGCGCCTACCTGCGCGATCGCGGGCTGGAGATCAACAAGCTGCCCGAGTACTTGCGGTACTACCGCCAGCTGCCGCTGAGCCCTGCAGGCAAGGTGGACAAGAAATCCCTGACCGCCGAAGTCGCGGAGCTGGGCACGGGGCCCGGTTTCCTCGTCAGCGTATGAAACAGGAAGACCCCATGGACATCGGCACGCATTCCGCACCGCCCGAAGACCTCGCGCACCGGACCCGGCACTGGGTCGATACCCATCTCATTCCCGCGGAAACGGCGCTGGGCGAGGACAGCGATGCGGCGCACGCCCGCATGGCCGGGTTGATCGCCTCGGCCCGGCAGTCCGGACTCTGGGGCATCTTTCTGCCCGTGGCGCTGGGCGGGCAGTTGGGACAACTGAGCGCCTATGCGCGGGTCGCGGAGGAAGAAGGCCGCTCGGAGTTCGGCCCGGAAGTATTCGGCAGCGAAGCCGTGGTGGATGCGCACATGCTGCACCGGCACGCCACCCGCGCGGTGCGGGAGCACTATCTCGCGGACCTGGCGGCGGGGCGCGCGACACCGGCCTACGGGATGTCCGAGCCGGACGGTGTCGGCTCGGTTCCGGCGACGATCCAGACCACGGCCACGCTGGAAGATGGGCATTGGCGGATCGAAGGCCGCAAGTGGTTCGTCTGCCGCGCCCGCAGGGCCGCTTTCGTGACGGTGGTGGCGCGCACCCGCGCGCATGGCCCGGCCGATGGGGCACTGTCGATGATCGTCGTGCCGGCCGATGCGCCGGGATTCCAGGTGGAGCGAAGCCTGGACATCCTGGGCAGGGACCAGGGGCAATGCGAGATCTCGTTCCAGGGGGTGCGCGTTCCCGCCGACCACGTCCTGGGAGCCCCCCACCAGGGGATGGCACTGATGCGGCAGCGGCTGGCGATGGGCCGGCTGGTGCGCTCCAGCCATTGGCTGGGCCTGGGGCAGCGGTGCCTGGACCTGATGGGCGCGCGCATCCATTCGCCGCGCGGCAGGCTCGCCGCGCTGGCCGACAAGCAGTTGGTGCGCCAGCACGTGTTCGAGGCGCACCTGGCGTTGAAGAGCGCCCGGGCGCTGCTGCGCATGGCCGCCGCCGAGTTCGATGCAGGGCAAGCGTGCGATGTCTCCGTCAACCTGGCCAAGGTCGCCGCCGCGCGCGCGCTGGGGCTCGCGGCCGACTCCGCCGTGCAGATCCATGGCGCCGAAGGGCTCAGTGCCCTGAGCCCGCTCTCACACATCTACCGTGCGGCGCGGGCCACGCGCATCCTCGACGGAACCGACGAGGCCCTCATCAATGCGGTGGGGCGGGACCTCATCGCGGCCGGGGCGCCCATCGCATGAGCCAGCCCCATCCCGCTTCTTCTCCGCCCCCGGGCCCGGCACGGGGCAACGCGGCACTGGCGTGGGTGCTGGTCGCCGCGATGGCCCTGCCCATGCTGGTGCTCTATGCCGTGGGGACGCTGGGGCCGCTCATGGCCCGGGATCTCGGCATGGCACCCGGCGCCCTGGGCTGGATCACCTTCGCCGCCTTCGGCGTGGCCGCGGTGCTCTCCCCCTGGGCCGGGCCGCTCGTGCAGCAGTGGGGGTGCCGCCGCTCCCTGGTCCTGCTTTTCGCGGCGGCGGCGTGCGCCTATGCCGCGATGGCCCTGGCGCCCGGCCTCGGGCTGCTGGCCTGCGCGGTCGCCCTGGACGGCCTGGCCCAGGCGCTGTGCAACCCGGTCACCAACCTCCTGATCGCGCGGCAGGTTCGCCCCGAGCACCGGCCCTGGATGGTCGGGGTGAAGCAGGCCGGCGTGCAGGTCGCCGCCCTGCTCGCCGGGGCCCTGCTGCCCACGCTGGCGCTGTGGTGGGGCTGGCGCGGCGCGCTGGGCATCCTCGTGCCCCTGGCGGTCCTCGGCCTGCTCGCGGCCCGGCGGGTGGCCTGGCCGCAGCCGGCCGGCCCCCGGGGCCCGCTGACTCCGGCACGGCCCCAACGCCTGTTGTGCCTGCTGATGGCGGCGCAGTGCGGCGTCGGCGCGGCGCTGTCCGTGTTCGTCGTCTTCCTGCCGAGCTATACGATGGCGCAGGGCCTGGAGCTGCGGCAGGCCGGCAACCTGGTGGCCCTCTTCGCCGTCATGGGCATCGCGTCGCGCGTCGCGCTGACGCCGCTGGCGGCCCGCAAGGATTCCGGAATTCCGCTGATGCTGGCGCTGATCCTCGCGGCCATGGCCGCGGTCGCCCTGCTGCAGCTCGCTGCGCCAGGGCGGCCCTGGCCGCTCTGGATCGGCGCCGGCCTCATGGGAGCGAGCGCGGTGGCCACCAATGCGCTCGCCATGGGCCTGGTCGTGCAGGGCAGCACCTTCGGGCCCACCGCGGCGGCCTCCGGCTGGCTGTCGGCCGCGTTCTTCGCCGGCATGGCCGCGGGGGCACCGCTCACCGCCGCCCTGGCACACAACTCTTTATCCGCCGCATGGACCGGATCGCTGGCATCGCTGGCGGTCGCCGCCATGGCCTTGCTGCAGCTCGAGCGCCTGCGGCGGCGCACCCCGATGGCCCGCCGCACCGCCTGAATGCACGTCCGACACCGTTTTTCTTCAACACCTCGAACCCCATGTCCACTCTCCGTCCCCATCCCGGCCCCTGGGTCCGCTCGCTCCTGCTGGCATCGCTGGCCGGACCCGCGGCCGCGCAAACCCCGAGCCTTCCGGCCGTGGACATTGCCGCGCGTCCCGTGGTGGAAGAGTCCTCGGTGGACCTTTTTTCCGCGAGTTCCGAGACCATCGGCCTGGACCAGCTGCGCGACCAGAATGCGGTCGATCTCGCCTCCGCCCTGCGCCGCACGCCCGGCGTGCAGATCTCGCGCTACAACCCCGTGGGTGCCTTCGGTGGCGACCAGGGCGGCGCGGTCTACATCCGGGGCATGGGCGTGAGCCGGCCCGGCAGCGAGATCAAGACCTATGTGGATGGCGTCCCGTTCTACATGGGGCTCTGGAGCCATCCGCTGCTCGATCTGCTGCCGGTCAACGGCATGCAGTCGATCACCGTCCACAAGAGCCCGCAGCCCTACCGGAGCGGCAACAACTTCGCATCGATCGACCTGGAGACACGGCGTGCCACCGAGGACGGAGTGCACGGCGACGTGCGCGTCTCGGGCGGCTCCTTCGGCACGTTCACCGAGCAATTCAACCTGCTGGGGCGCCAGGGCGATCTCGACTGGTCCCTGACCCAGGGGCATGCGGAATCCGACGGCCACCGGCCCCACGCCGACGGCAGGCTCGACAACGTGATGGGCCGCATCGGCTACCGGCTCGATGCGAACTGGTCCATCGCGGCCAGCCTGCTGCACGTGGACAACCAAGCCCGCGACCCCGGCGACAGCCGCGCGCCCGCCAGTGCCGTCGCGCCGGAATACAACACCCGGGCGAGCCTGTTGAGCACCTCGCTGTCGCACGTGCACGGCACCTGGCGGGGCGAAGTCAAGCTCTACGGCAGCCGGGGACGGGGCGACTGGCTTCACCAGCCGGCGCCGGATGGTGACAGCATCAACAAATTCCGCATGAGCGGACTGCGCTGGAAAGAGCAGTTCACCCCCTGGGAGGGAGGCACCGTGGTGGCGGGCATCGACCACGACCGCGTGAGCGGCGACGCCATGTTCAACCGCATCGCTCCCGCGCCATCCGGCTTCTTCGATGCGCCCACGTTCAGGATCACGTCCCCTTACGTGGCCGTGCACCAGGACGTGCCGCTGTCCACGGAGTGGACGCTGGTTCCATCGGCGGGCCTGCGCTTCTATGACCACAGCCAGTTCCCGTCGAAGACGGCGCCCCACGCGGGCCTGTCGCTGGTATCGGAGCAATGGACCGTGTTCGCCAACATCGCCCGCGGGATCAACTACCCGGGCCTGGAAACACCGCTGCTGGCTTCGCTGATCGCGCCGCTGGGCGAGAGCTGGAAGCGGCTCTCCGCGGAAGAGCTCGACCATGCGGAAGTCGGGTTCAAGTGGAAGCCCTCCGGAGCCACCGAGATCGGCGCCAGCCTGTTCCACGACAAGTTCAAGAACCGCTATGTCTTCGGCTTCCCGCCCGACGTTCCTCCTCCGCCGCAGTTCATCAACCTCGGGACCTACTCGATGCGCGGCGCGGAGCTGTCCGTGCGCCAGGCGCTGGGACGGGAATGGTCTGTCTTCGCGGGGCTCACGCTGCTCGACCCGAGTGCCGACCATCTGCCCTACAGCCCGAAACGCGCCGTCACGCTCGGTGCCAACGGCCAGGCGGGCCCATGGCGCATCGCCATCGACGCCCAGTACCAGTCCGAGGTGTGGGCGCTCAGCCGGAGCCGGGCGGCCAGTGCATCGAACACGGAGCGGGTGGCCTCGTTCGCGGTTGCCAACGCCCGTTTTGCCTACCCCGTACCTGCCCTGGGCAAGCAGGGGGAGGTCTTTCTCGCGGTCGAAAACCTGTTCGACCGCAGCTACGCATTCCGGCCGGGCTACCCCATGCCGGGCCGTTCCGCGCAGATCGGCCTGACGGCAAGCTTCTGATCGGCCCGCCATGAAAGAAAAAGGAACATCGGAATGAAGCATCTCGTGCACAAAACCATCCTGGTGGCCGGCATGGCCTGGATGATGGCGGCCATGCCCATGGCGTCCCACGCGGCGGAGACCGTTGACCAATCCGCCATCCGCAAGACCATGATGTCCACCTGGGACACACCGGATTCACGCCTGGAAGCCGGCCCCATCGTGGTCATGGCGGATCGGGCGATCGCTGGCTGGACGCAGGGAGAACGGGGCGGCCGGGCCTTGCTGACGCGCAACGCGCAGGGGCAATGGCACGTCTCCGCGTGTGCCGGAGATGGCCTTCGGGATGCGAAGACGCTGGAGATGACGGGCATGTCGGCTTCCGCGGCGCGCGAATTGGCGCGGCAGCTCGCCCAGGCCGAGTCCTCCATCGATCCCCGGCGGCGTGCGCTGTTTTCGACCTTCGACGGGATGGTGCGCATGGGCCCGTCGGATCACCATGCGCCCTCCGGACACGATGCCAGGCATTGATCCGGCCTTGCCGTCTTGAATTCAGGCGGCCCACCGAACCTGGAGGGCCACTCTTTTATTCCTCGTCCGGCGGCAGAAGACCGGCGGCCAGCCACAGGCGGCTGGCCTGCTCATACGCCTCGCGGTGGCGCGGGTCGGCTTTCAGCCATTGGATGAGCTGCCGCGGGGCCACCTCCTCCGGCGCGGCGCCCGTTTCCATCAGCGCATACTGCTGGCGCACCCACGCCCACGCCTGCTCCCAGACCAGGTCGCCCGGCCCTTCCTTCCGGGGCACGCGGCCAGGAAAACAGGAGTCTTTCGTGGAATCGTTCATCGGTGGCATCAGGCGCAAAGGCCGCAAGCTGCGGGCCGGTCAATGCGGCACGCGCGAATCCGTCGGCCGCTGACCTCATCATAAGGAGATACGAAAGTCGCATGAACCAATAGCTTTCCTATGAGTGCGACTATCCGCACATTGAGCCCGTCTTCTATTCGAGCAGATGGCGGTGCCTCTCCAGGACCAGCTCCACGTCGCGGAGCATGAAATTCACCAGGGTCGCGGAACAGCCCATCTCTTGTGCGATCTGGCGCTGCGTCAGTCCCTTGGACCGGCTGAGCTTGAACGCCTGCTGCGTGCGCGCCGGCAGTTGCTTCAGTTCCGCGTCCAGGATCTCGATGATCTGGAACACCTGGGCCAGCCGCTCCGGCGTCTCGCCGAATTGCAGGTCGAAGGCGTCCAGATCCTCCGGGTCCTCCAGCGATGCGCGGTAGGCCTGCTCCATGGAACGGCGCCGGTAGCAGTCCAGTGCCAGGTTGCGCACGATCTGGCAGCAGTAGCACGCGGCGTTGACGATCGCGGCGCGGGGGGACAGCTCCATGATCTTGACGTAGGCATCCTGAACGATTTCCTCGGCCAGCTCCCGGCTGTGCAGGATGCCCCGTGCGACCCCCCGGAGCTTTGCCTGGTTCAGCAAGAACTCCTTCTCCAGTCCGCTGCAGCTTTCTTTCAACATGGAAGCTGTCACTCCTTGACACGGTTCAGGAAGACACCGCGAGACGACGCAACGACCCACATCCGAAAAGGCGCAGGCCCGCCGGACACCCTCGAACCCGACAGTCGATCCACGTACGACGCGGCCTCCCCGCCCCATGCCCATGCGGCGCATTGCGCCATGGAACGGAAGTCCACCCTTCGCGGACTGGAATTTCTGTTCTGTGGAATTCAGAATAATTATCAATACGGATGCTAGCAGAACGATGACAAAGCGCTGCCGCCCGGCGGGCGCGCAAATGTTTCAAACCTTATTCGGGGAATTACCGTTTCCCGGGGGCCTGCCAGGGGCCGGCGGCTGGCGGGCAGCGCCCGGGTGGCCGCACATTTCGATGCGATTGGAGACGCCACCGCGGGCGGCGGAGGCGTCCGCGCCCTGGGCCATGGGAAGCCCCCGCAGCGTGCCGGCGCAGGCTGGGGCGGCCCTGAAGAACTACCGCCTCTGGCGGCTTCCACCCGGGGCGCGACGTGCCCCAGGGGTGTCGTGTCAATTCAATCGAGCCCGCCCTGGCAGAGGTACTTGGTGTGCAGGTAGTCGTCCAGCCCGTGGGTGGAGCCCTCACGGCCGTAGCCCGACTCCTTCACGCCCCCGAAGGGCGCGGCCTCCGCCGCCAGCGCCCCCTCGTTGATGCCCACGATGCCCGTCTCCAGCAGCC
>NZ_QLTA01000061.1 GCF_003269065.1 Paracidovorax anthurii | reverse complement strand
CCTCGTACATGTCGAAGCGCCCCCGGCCCGTCTTCCAGATGTGCGGCTGGTTGAGCACCCGGTAGCAGTAGTCCGTCTGCTGGCCGTCCTTCCACCAGAAGGCCGGGTAGCACGGGTTGCCCTGCCCGGCCACGTCCCCGTACCAGCCCTGGTTGAGGGTGGAGAGGAATTGCCCCTCGCTGCTGCGGTACACCCGCTCGAAAACCAGGCCGTCCTTGCCCATCGGGTAGTCGAGCTCGGGCTGGATCTTCTGGCCCGTGCTCGGCAGCACCGGGTTGCCCAGCGCGCCGCAGTCGTCGCAGGAGTCCTCGTTGGGCAGCGAGAATTCGCACCACACCTGCAGGTTGCCGCTGGCTTCCCGCTGCTGGCCCCGGTCCACGTTGATGCTCTTGCCGTGCTTGACGATCGTGGGGCACTCGTAATCCAGCGATACGAACACGGCTTCGGCCCGGTAGCCCCCCATGTCCGGAATCCCTTCCGACAGATAGCTTTCTATCCGCCCATTGATGAGACCCGTGGACGGCTTCAGCGGGCCGGCAGAGCGGCAGGCCGTGCTGCCATCGTCCCCGCTGCTGCAACTCGAGGAGTGGTAGATCTCGGCGGCCACGGAGAAGGCCTCCTCCACCGTCTCGGCCTTGTACACGACCTGGCCGGGCGTGCCGCCGCCGCCGCGAAACCATACGGCTGCGTTGTAGAAGAACTTCGGCTCCACCACGAACCGCACGCTGTCCGCGAACGCGCTCTGGGCGCAGATCAGCAACAGCAGCGCAAGGACTGCTTTTATTCTGGTTGTCATTTTTTCTTCGGGCCGCGGCAAGGGCTGCCAGGGCCTATGGGCACGCGCGCCATCCAGCGCGCCAGGGCCGCTGCGCCCTTCCCAGGTGCATCGGCGCGCGCAGCTTAATGGAAAGTCACTAAATCACGGTGACCACATTCCGCACCGTGGCACCAAAGAAACAGTGGCACAGCCGCCCCTGCCCGTTCCAGGCACGGATCGAGGGCATCGCCCGCCCCGGCCGCTACCCCTGCAGTCCCGCCGCCCGCCGGAACACCTTCCAGAACGCCGGGTCCTGCGTGGTCGTGAAGTTGATGCGCATGAGCGTGCAAGGCCGGCGGGTGGCGTGGAAGAGCGCGCCTGGGGCGATGAGGTAGCCCTCGTCGAGCATGCGCTGCGCGAGCATGTCGGTGTCCACGCCCGTCTCCACCCAGCCGAACATGCCGGCGGGCTCGGCCGCGAAGCGCTGGCCGGCCTCCAGCGCGAGCTGCACGCTGCGCGCGCGCGCCTGGGCGAGGCGCAGCCGCATGCGCTCGGCGTGGCGGCGCAACTGGCCCTGCTCGATGCACAGCGCCAGCGCCTTCTCCAGGATCGAGGGCGTGGTCAGAGTGGACAGCAGCTTGGTGTCCAGCAGGCGCTCCACCAGATCGGGCGGGGCGGCGAGGTAGCCCACGCGCCAGTTGGGCGCGAGGATCTTGGCGAAGCCGTTCACGTAGATGGTGCGGCGCAGGCCGTCCAGCGCTGAGAGGCGCGTGGCGTGGTCGGGCGCGATGTGGCCGTAGGTGTCGTCTTCGACGATGTGGAAGCCGTGCCGGTTGGCAAGCTGCAGGATCTGGTGCGCATGGCCCGGCGAGAGGCTGTAGCCCGTGGGGTTGTGCAGCACGCTCACGCTCACGAAGAGCTTGGGGGCATGGGCCTCGCAGTAGCGCGCCATCACGTCCAGGTCCGGCCCCAGGGGGCCGCGCGGCACGGGCAGCACGCGCATGCCCAGGGCGTCGAGCCGCGCGAACTCCACCGACCAGCCGGGCTCTTCCACCATCACCGGGTCGCCGGCCTTGAGCAGGGTGCGGCTCACGATGTCCAGCGCGTGCGTGGCGCCCACGGTGGTGATGACCTGCCCGGCCTGCACGGGCACGCTCAGGTCCGCGAGCCGGCGCGCGAGCACCTCGCGCAGCCCCGCGTCGCCGCGCGGCTCGCCATAGACCAGCGAGCCGTCCTGCAGGGCGCGGCCGGCGGTGACGCGGCGCACGGCCGCCGGCATGAAGCGGGCCTCCTCCAGCCAGCCGGGGGGGAACACGCCGGCGCCGGGCTGCGGCGTGTTGGATGAGGCTTGGTGGAACATGCCCCGGATGAGGGTCATGGCGTTGATGTGCGAGCCCGACGTGGGCAGCACGGCCTTGCCCAGCGGGGAGAGCGGTGCGCCTGCATTTGCTCCTTTTTCAATAGCAGACTGCTCAATATCGACGGCGACATGGGGCTGCTTTTGCGCAATATCCCGCACGAAGAAGCCCCGCTGGCGCCGCGCCTCGACCAGCCCGAGCGCCAGGAGCTGGTCGTAGGCCGCCACCACGGTGTGGGGGCTCACGCCCTGCTGGCGCGCGCATTCGCGCACCGAGGGCAGGCGCGCGCCCACGGGCAGCAGCCGGCTGCGGATGCGTTCGGCGAAGCGCTCGGCGAGCTGCTCGGTCAGGGTGCGTTCGGGGGTGCGGGTGAGCATGGCGGCCTTTCTGGCACGGCGGTGGACGGAACGGGGGCGGAGCCGGGAAAGCGCACACCGAACTGTGTCGATCCTCGCACCGGCACAGTTCGTTGTTCTTGTACCTCTGTCTGTACTGGGACTGTAGCGGAATCAACCCTACAGTGGCTGCCTGACACGCTGTTGACACTTCCCCCTTCCCACACCACCTCCCATGCCCCTGGTCGAATTCACCGCCCTCCTGGTCCTGGCCACCGCGATGAGCTTCTCGCCCGGCCCCAACACCACGCTCGCCACGGCCCTGGCGGCCAACCGGGGCCTGCGCCCGGCCATGCGCTTCGTGTGCGCCGTGCCGGTGGGCTGGACGGCGCTGCTGCTGGTGTGCGCGGCGGGCATCGGCGCAGCGGTGGTGGCCGTGCCGGCGCTGCGCGTGGCCATCAAGGCCGTGGGCATCGCCTACCTGCTGTGGCTGGCCTGGAAGCTCTCGCAGAGCGGCCGGCTCGCCGATGCCGACGACGCCCGCATGAACGTAGGCTTCTGGCAGGGCGCGGCGCTGCAGTTCGTGAACATCAAGGCCTGGCTGCTGGCGCTCACCATCGTGGGCGGCTGGGTGGCGGGCCGCCCCGACAGCCTGCAGCGCCTGGCGGTGGTGGTGCCGGTGATGCTGGCGTTCGCCTTCGGCAGCAACCTGCTCTATGCCGTCACCGGCGCGCTGCTGCGCCAGTGGCTCGCCCAGGGCGCGCGGCTGCTCTGGTTCAACCGCGCGATGGCCCTGGTGCTGGCCGCCACGGCCGCCTGGATGGTGACGGCATGAACCGCGGCGCCCCGACCCTGCCCGCCGCCGCACCGCTGCCGGGCCCCTCCGCCGAGGCGAGCGGCCTGCTCTGGGGGCTGCTGGGCGTGGCGATCTTCGCCTTCACGCTGCCCATGACGCGGCTGGCCGTGGGCACGCCCGAGGCGCCGCAGTTCACGGGCGCCTTCGTCGCCATCGGCCGCGCGGCCATCGCGGGGCTGCTGTCGGCCGCGCTGCTCGCGGTGCAGCGCGCGCCGCTGCCCGGGCGCGGCGACTGGGCGCCGCTCGCGCTCACGTCGCTGGGCGTGGTGTTCGGGTTCCCGCTGCTCACCTCGCTCGCGATGCGCCACGTGCCGGCGGTGCACGCCAGCGTGGTCATCGGCCTGCTGCCGCTCGCCACCGCCCTGGTGGGCGCGCTGCTGCACCGCCAGCGGCCCACGCCGCGCTTCTGGCTGTGCGCGCTGGCGGGCACCGCGCTGGTCGTGGCCTTCGCGCTGCGCCGCTCGGGCGGCGGGCTGTCGCTGCACCCGGCCGACGGGCTGCTGCTGGGCGCCGTGCTGTGCGCGGCCGTGGGCTACGGCTTCGGCGGGCGGCTGTCGCAGCGCATGCCCGCCAGCGCCGTGATCTGCTGGGCGCTGGTGCTGGCCCTGCCGGCCACGCTGCCGATCGCGGCCTGGAGCTGGCCCGCCGCGCCGGTGGCGCCCTCGGCCTGGGGAGCGCTGGCCTACGTGTCGGTGTTCTCGATGTGGCTGGGGTTCTTCGCGTGGTACCGCGGCCTGGCCCTGGGCGGCACGGTGCGTGTGAGCCAGGTGCAGCTGGTGCAGCCGTTCCTGGGCATGCTCTTCGCGGTGCCGCTGCTGGGCGAGCGCCTGGACGCCACGAGCCTGGGCTTCGGGCTGGCGGTGATGGCCACCGTGTTCATCGGCCGCCGCGCGCCCCTCAAGCCCTCGCCCGCCACCACACCGGCCCCCGCGGCCGGAGGGAGTGCGCCGCGCAGTTAAGCTCTTTCCCCGGCGGGGCCACCCCTGCCCCGCCTCCCGGCCGCACGACGGCTTTTCACGACAACGACGACACGACACAAGGCCGCGCCGCTCCCCCGGCGCGCCACTGGAGAAGACATCCATGACGAACTGGACCCTGGCCCGACGCGCCGCGAAGATGAACCCCTCGGTGATCCGCGAGATCCTGAAAGTGACCGAGAAGCCCGGCATCATCAGCCTGGCCGGCGGCCTGCCCTCCCCCAAGACCTTCCCCATCGACGCGTTCGCGCAGGCCTGCGCCTCGGTGCTGGGGGACGATGGCGCATCGGCGCTGCAGTACGCGGCGAGCGAGGGCTACCTGCCGCTGCGCGAGGCCGTGGCCGACTTCCTGCCCTGGGACGTCTCGCCCGACCAGGTGCTGATCACCACCGGCTCGCAGCAGGGCCTGGACCTCGTGGCCAAGGTGCTCATCGACGAGGGCAGCCGCGTGCTGGTGGAGACACCCACCTACCTCGGCGCGCTGCAGGCCTTCGCGCCCATGGAACCCGACGTGCACAGCGTGGCGAGCGACGACCAGGGCCCGCTCGCGGACGACCTGGCCGCCAAGATGGGCACGGGCGCCGACCGCGCGCGCTTCATGTACCTGCTGCCCAACTTCCAGAACCCCACGGGCCGCACGATGAGCGAGGCACGCCGCGCCGCGCTCTCGGCCAAGGCCGCCGAACTCGGCCTGCCGCTGGTGGAGGACAACCCCTACGGCGACCTCTGGTTCGACCAGCCGCCGCCGCTGCCGCTCACCGCGCGCAACCCCGAGGGCTGCATCTACCTGGGCTCGTTCTCCAAGGTGCTCGCGCCCGGCCTGCGCCTGGGCTTCGTGGTGGCGCCGCGCGCCATCTACCCCAAGCTGCTGCAGGCCAAGCAGGCGGCCGACCTGCACACGCCGGGCTTCAACCAGCGCATGGTGGCCGAGGTGATGAAGGGCGGCTTCCTGGACCGCCACGTACCCACCATCCGCGCGCTCTACAAGCAGCAGCGCGACGCCATGCTCGCCGCGCTGGAGGGCGAGATGCAGGGCCTGGGCGTGACCTGGAACCGCCCCGACGGCGGCATGTTCCTCTGGGTGCGCCTGCCCGAGGGCATGAGCGCGCTGGACCTGCTGCCCGAGGCCGTGGAGCGCAACGTGGCCTTCGTGCCCGGCGCGGCGTTCTACGCCGAGAACGCCGACGCGCGCACGCTGCGGCTGTCCTTCGTCACCTCCAGCGCGCAGCAGATCCAGACCGGCATCGCCGCGCTGGCCGCTGCCATCCGCGCACGCCTGCCGCAGGCCGTGGGGGCCTGAGGCCATGCTGAGACTCTGGGGACGGCTGTCGTCCATCAACGTGCGCAAGGTCGTCTGGGCCGCGCAGGAGCTCGGGCTGGAACTGCAGCGCACCGACGCGGGCGGCCAGTTCGGGCTCGTGCGCGAGGCACCCTACCTCGCGCTCAACCCGAACGGGCTGGTGCCGCTGATCGAGGACGACGGCTTCGCGCTCTGGGAGTCCAACGCCATCGTGCGCTACCTCTGCGCGCGCCACGCGCCCGGCACGCTCTACCCCGAGGACCTGCCCGCCCGCTTCCAGGCCGAGCAGTGGATGGACTGGCAGCAGACCACGCTCAACCCCGCCGGGCGCGATGCGTTCCTGCAGTGGATCCGCACGCCCGCCGCGCAGCGCGATGCCGCGGCCATCGCCCGCTCGGTGGCCGCCACCGAGCCGCTGATGGAGATGCTGGACGCGCACCTCGCGCGGCATGCCTGGCTCACGGGCGACCGCTTCACGATGGCCGACATCCCCGTGGGCTGCGAGATCCACCGCTGGTGGGGCCTGCCGCAGGAGCGGCCCGCGCGGCCGCACCTGGAGCGCTGGTACGCGGCGCTGCGTGCCCGCTCCGGCGCGCTCGGCGTGCTCGACCAGCCCCTCGCCTGACGCACGGGGCCCGGCCACGGCCTGCCGGAGGCGGCCGGGCGCGGCGCTCCGTGATCCGTTCCTCTTCCACCGGGAGCTTTCCATGCACCTGCGCCCCTTCAAGCAAGTCGATGTGTTCACCGAGCGCCCCTACCTCGGCAACCCCCTGGCCGTGGTGCTCGATGGCGAGGGCCTCACCACCGAGGCCATGCAGCAGTTCACCAACTGGACCAACCTTTCGGAGGCCACCTTCCTGCTGCCGCCCACCGAGGCGGGGCGCGCGGCGGGCGCCGACTACCGCGTGCGCATCTTCTGCCCCGGCCGCGAACTGCCCTTCGCGGGCCACCCCACGCTGGGCAGCTGCCATGCGTGGCTGGAGGCGGGCGGCCAGCCGCGCACGCCGGGCCGCGTGGTGCAGGAATGCGGCGTGGGCCTGGTCACGCTGCGGCAGGATGGCGAGCGGCTGGCCTTCGCCGCACCGCCGCTGCTCAAGAGCGGCCCGCTGCCCGAGGACGACGTGGAGCTCATCGCGCGCGGCCTGGGCATTGCGCGCACGGACATCCTGGGCCATGCCTGGTGCGACAACGGCCCGAACTGGCGCGGCGTGCTGCTGTCCTCGGCCGAGGCCGTGCTCGCGCTGCGCCCCGACCCGGCCGTGCTCGGCACGCTCGACATCGGCGTGGTCGGCCCGCGCGGCAAGGTGGGCGTGGTCGGCAGCCACGGCACGCCGGACGGCGACGGCGCGGACTTCGAGGTGCGGGCGTTCTTTCCCGGCAACAACGGCCTCGCCGAGGACCCCGTGACCGGCAGCCTCAACGCCGCGCTGGCGCAGTGGCTGATCGGCGCGCACCTCGCTCCGCCGCGCTACGTCGCCAGCCAGGGCACGGCCCTGGGCCGCGCCGGCCGCGTGCACGTGGAGCAGGACGGCGAGCACATCTGGGTGGGCGGCGGCTCGGTCACCTGCGTGGACGGACAGGTGCTGCTATGACCCTCGGCAGCACCACCCCGGACGTCGATCACCTCGTGGTGATGGCCGCAACATTGCAGGAGGGGGCCCTCTGGTGCCGGCAGGCCCTGGGCGTGGACCCCGCCACGGGCGGCGAGCACCCGCTCATGGGCACGCACAACCGGCTGCTGAACCTCTCCAGTGCCACGCATCCGCGCGCCCACCTGGAGATCATCGCCCTCAACCCCAAGGCCCGGCCCGCGCTGGCGGCGGGGGCCCGGCGCTGGTTCGACATGGACGACGCGGCCCTGCGCGCGCAGGTGGCGCGCGACGGCCCGCAGCTCATCCACTGGGTGGCTTCGGTGCCCGACATCGCCGCCGCGCACGCCGCGCTGGCGGAGCGCGGCGTGGACCGGGGCGACGTCGTCACCGCCGGACGCCCGACGCCCTTCGGCCTGCTGGAATGGCGCATCACCCTGCGGCCCGACGGCCAGCGCCTCATGGACGGCTGCCTGCCCACGCTCATCCAGTGGGGCGAACGCCACCCCTGCCACAGCCTGCCCGAGAGCGGCGTCGCGCTGCAGTCGCTGGCGCTGGAGCACCCGCAGCCCGAGGCGCTGGGCGCCGCCTGCGCGGCCATCGGCCTGCGCTGCGGCCCGGTCGCGCGGGCCGGCGCTCCCCGCATCCGGGCCACCCTTTCCACGCCACGCGGCACGGTGCCGCTCCAATCGCAACCCCTGGAGACTCTTCCATGACGATGATGTTCACGCCGCAGGAACTGCTGCTCTTCGCCCTCGCGGCGCTGGTGCTCGTGCTCACGCCCGGCCCCAACATGGTCTATTGCGTCTCGCGCAGCCTCACGCAGGGCCCGCGCGCCGGGCTGCTGTCGCTCGTCGGCATCGTGCTCGGCTTCTGCGTGCACCTGCTGGCCACCGCGCTGGGCCTGTCGGCCCTGCTGATCACCGTGCCCATCGCCTTCGACGCGCTGCGCATCGCGGGCGCGGCGTACCTGCTCTGGTTGGCGTGGCAGGCCGTCAAGCCCGGCGGCAGCACGCCGTTCGAAGCCCGCGACCTGCCGCACGACGGGCCGCGCAAGCTCTTCCTGATGGGCTTCCTGACCAGCGCGCTCAACCCCAAGGTGGCGATGTTCTACGTGTCGTTCTTCCCGCAGTTCCTGCACCCGGAGCGCGGCCACTGGCTGGCGCAGAGCCTCACGCTGGGGGCGCTGCAGATCGCCATCAGCACCACCGTGAACGCGCTGCTGGTGCTCTTCGCCGCGCGCGTGGCGGTGTTCCTGCAGCGCAGCGAATCCTGGGTGCGCGCGCAGCGCTACGTGATGGGCACCGTGCTCGGCGTGCTGGCCCTCAAGATCCTTTTCACCGAACGCAAGGCCGCGCCATGAATGCCACCGCCACGATGCCCTTCGCCCTGCCCGGCCTCGCCGACATCGAGGCCGCCGCGCAAGTGGTCTATGCCGACTTCGCGGCCACGCCGCAATACCGCTGGGCGCTGCTCGGCGAGCGCCTGGGCGCGGAGTGCTGGGTCAAGCACGAGAACCACACCCCCGTGGGCGCCTTCAAGATCCGCGGCGGCCTCACGTATTTCGACCAGCTCGCGCGGCGCGGGGAGCTTCCGCGCGAAGTGGTCAGCGCCACGCGCGGCAACCATGGCCAGAGCCTGGGCTGGGCCGCCCGCCGGCACGGCGTGGCCTGCACCATCGTCGTGCCGCACGGCAACTCGGTGGAGAAGAACGCCGCCATGCGCGCGCTGGGCGTCACGCTCGTCGAGCACGGCCAGGACTTCCAGGAAGCGCGCGAACACGCCATGCGGCTCGCCGCTGAACGCGGCGCGCACATGGTGCCCAGCTTCCATGCCGATCTGCTGCGCGGCGTGGCGACCTACTGGTGGGAATTCCTGCGCGCCGTGCCGCGCATGGAGGTGGCCTACGTGCCCATCGGCCAGGGCTCGGGCGCCTGCGCGGCGATCGCCGCGCGGCAGGCCCTGGGCCACGGCGTGCGCATCGTGGGCGTGGTGAGCGCCCACGCCACCACCTACGCGGACTCCATCGCCGCCGGCCGCGTGGTGGAAGCCCCGGTGACCACGCAGCTCGCCGACGGCATGGCCTGCCGCGTGGCCGACCCCGAGGCGCTCGCCGTCCTCGCGCCGCACCTCGACCGCGTGGTGCGGGTGAGCGACGGCGAGGTGGCGGCCGCCATGCGCGCCCTCTTCGCCGATACGCACAACGTGGCCGAGGGCGCGGGTGCCGCGGCCCTGGCGGCGGCGCTGCAGGAAAAAGACCGGCTGGCCGGCCGGGTGGTGGGGCTGCCGCTCACCGGCGGCAACGTGGACGCGGCGGTGTTCGCGCGCACCCTGCAGGCCCCGGCGCGCTGACGGCGCCGCACGGCACGGCGAATGGCCCCTGCGCGGAACCGGATAAATAATTCCCCCACGCGGAACGTTTCTACAATCCGCCGCGTCGTCCACACCGGTCGCGCAAGCGACTGCCTCCGCCATGTCTCAGCGCCCTCGCACGCTCTTGCACGTCCGCACTCTTGCGCCTCCCCTTGCCCGGATACTCCTCGCCTCAACCGCCCTGCTGAGCCTGCTCGCGGCCTGCGGGGCCTCCGGGCCGCAATGGGGCAGGCAGGCTGCCGGGCTGTCGGTGGCGTCCAGCCCGGCGGACATGGTGAGCGGCGGCAGCGCACGTGTGGCGATCGACCTGCCGGCGGGCATCGGACCAGACACGGTGCGCATCGCGCTCAACGGCACGCCGGTCGCCACGCCGCTGGAGTCCACGCCCCGGGCCGGGCGCCATGAGCTGCTGCTCCAGGGGCTACACCCTGGCCACAACGAGGTCGTGGCCACCGATGCGCACGGGCAGGTGCTGGGCACGCTGGCGCTGCTAAACCACGCTGGCGCGGGCCCGCTGTTCTCCGGCCCCCGCCTCGCGCCCTTCGAGTGCCGTACCGAGGAAGCGGGGCTGGGCGCACCGCTGGACGCCGACTGCACCGCCGTCCGCCGCTACGACTGGTTCTACGTCACGCCTCAGGGCACCGCCAGGCCCCTGGCCGACCCGCTGGGCGAGCGGCCCGCCGACCTCGCCACCGCCACGACGCTGGAGGGCCGCACGGTGCCCTTCATCGTGCGCGTCGAATCCGGCACGATCAACCGCTCCATCTACCGCATCGGCGTACTGGCCGACCCACGCACCGAGCCCTCGGGCGGGGCCCTGGCCTGGAACCGGCGCATCGTGTTCCGCTTCGGCGAATCCACCGGGGTGCAATACAACCAGGGCGCGAACCAGGCCAGCGACGTATTCCGCGCCAGCGCCACCGACGCGCAGAGCCTCACCGCCCTCTCGCAGGGTTTCGCCTACGTCATCTCCTCGCTCAACACCCACCGGGTGAACGTGAACGACGTGGTCTCGGCCGAAACCGCCCTGCTGCTGCGCGAGCACATCGCCAAGACCTACGGCACGCCGCGCTGGATGGTGGGCATGGGCGGATCGGGCGGGGCCATCCAGCAGATGCTGATCGCGCAGAACTACCCTGGCATCCTCGACGGCCTCATGCCGGACGCGGCATTCCCCGACGTGTTCAGCACCGCCGTGGCCGTGAGCGATTGCCGCCTGCTGAATCGCTGGTTCCAGCGCCATCCGGCCAGCGACGCCACGCGCCAGGCCTTCGAGGGCCACCTCAAGGGCACATGCGCCAACTGGGATACGGGGTTGGGCGACGCGCTGGTGGTCACCAGCGGCGCAGTGACGCCCGCCTGCGGGCTCAGGAACGCGGACGCCGTCTACCACCCCACGAACAACCCGGGCGGCGCGCGGTGCGCCCTCTACGACGCGCACGCCAACAGCCTGGGCCGCGACGGCCGGGGGCATGCGCTGCGCCCGCTCGACAACGTGGGCGTGCAATACGGCCTGCAGGCGCTGCGCGCCGGCACCCTGGCCTTCGACGAATTCGCTGCGCTCAACGAGGGCATCGGCGGCATGGACGGTGACGGCAACCTCGCGCCCGCGCGCACCGAAGCCAATGCCACGGCGCTGGCGCGCGCCTATGCCACGGGGCGCGTGGGCTCGGGCGGCGGCGGGCTGGGCAGCGTGCCGATGCTGCACATGCGCACCTACGCCGAGCCGGGCGGCGACATCCACACCCTCTACAACGACCTCAAGATCCGCGAGCAACTGGTGCGCGCCAATGGGCAGGCGGACAACCAGGTGATCTGGGTGCTACCGCACCCCGGCCTCGCGCAGCGCCTGGGCCTGGGCGCCGCGCAGCAGCAGGTGCTAGCGCAGCTCGCGCGCGATACGCTCGATGCGCGCCTGGGCACGATGACGCAGTGGCTCGACGGGATCACAGCGCAGATCGGCCCTGCCACCCCGGACACCGTGCGGCGCGCCAGGCCTGCCGAGGCCGCCGACGCCTGCTGGGACCCGGCAACCGCCCGGCGCATCACCGAGCCCGCGACCCCGGACGGCGCGGGCCGCTGCCGCACCCTCTACCCGCTCACGCCATCGCCGCGCATGGCCGCCGGCGGTCCGCTCTCGGACGACATACTCAAGTGCCGGCTCAAGCCGGTGGAGGCGGCCGATTACGCCCCCTTCGTGCCCACCGCCGGGCAGCTCGCGCGGCTCGCCCGCGCGTTTCCCCAGGGCGTGTGCGACCACCGCCAGCCCGGCGTGGGACAGCAGCCGCTCGCGCGGGCTTGGCAGCGGTACTAACGCGCGGGGGCACCGAAGCGCCGCGTCAGCGCTCGCTCAACTGCACGAATTTCTCGCGGGTCTTGTAGGGCACATGGCCTTCAGTCACCATCCGCTGGTAGGACTGGAGGATGGCATCCGCCAGCCGCTGGTTCACCGCCTTGCACGCTGTCTCCCAGTCGACCTTGGTCTGCAGGAGCTTCTTGGGGGGAAGCTCCTTGCTTTCGTAATAGATCCCGGAACGGATGTTCGCCACCACGTCGGGGGAGATCGACGAACCATGGATCTGCAACAGCCGCTGCGCATGGCGGTTGATCTGCTCCGTGTCGTCCGCGGCTTCCCGCACCTGGCGGGCCTTGCCCGGGCCATCCACCGTGGCCGTGCCTTCCGCGAAACGGACCTTGGGCTTTCTCCGCAGCACGCCAGGGGCCTCGTCCGTGGGGTTTCCGCTCCACTCATACACGGACGCCTTGCTGCGCCGCAGGGTGGGCGCCACGGAGGCCTCCCGGGCCGGCAAGCCCTCTGGAGCGTTGGAGATCCGTGACAGCGGGGACGGGCCCGGCGGGCCTTTCTGCCCACGGCGCAGCGGGTTCCGCACCGGCTCCAGGGAAGCGTGCTTATCGCCCGCGGGCCGATGGCGATCGTTTGGGACTTGGCGGCGAAGGTCGATAGGGGACATGTCGATCCACAGGAGGCAGCGGCGGATGCCGCCCCGAGGAGATTCCCCCGGGATTCCATGCACCGCCAGCACCGGGGCGAAACGCCGCGCGGAGATGCGAAGCCCCCGCAGGCCGCGTGCCGCGCAACACCCGTCGCCCCGGAGACAAAGGCCCTCCGGGCCGGGGACCAGAATTCCGGCCATGGGAACCCTCTACCTCGTGCGCCACGGCCAGGCCTCGTTTGGCGCCCAGGATTACGACCAGCTCAGCCCGCGCGGGCACGAGCAGGCGGTGCGGCTGGGGACCTACTGGCGCGAGCGCGGCCTGCGTTTCGATGCCGTCTATACCGGCACCCTGCGCCGCCACGCGCAGACGCTGGCGGGCATCGCGCAGGGGCTGCAGGCCGCGCCCGGGCCGCTGCAGGCCCTGCCCGCGCTCGACGAGTACGACAGCGCGGCGCTGATCGGAGCCATCCACCCCCAGCCCCTGCCGCCCGCCGACACCCCCGAGCGCTACCGCCAGCACTTCCGCCTGCTCTGCGACGCGCTCGCGCAGTGGATGGGCGGCACCATCAGCCCCGCCGGCATGCCGGACTGGATGGCGTTCTCGGACGGCGTGCGCTCGGTGCTGGAGCAGGTGCGCCGCCACCACGCGGAGCACAACGTGCTGCTGGTGTCGAGCGGCGGCCCGATCTCCACGGCCGTGGGCACGGTGCTCTCCACGCCGCCCGAGGTGACCATCGCGCTCAACATGCGCATCCGCAACGCGGCGGTGACCGAGTTCAGCATCTCCCCCAAGCGGCTGATGCTGCAGACCTTCAACACGCTCCCGCACCTGGACACGCCCGGGGACGCCGACTGGGTGACCCACGCCTGAACTGAAGCCACAACCCCCTGTGGCGCTGCGCGCCTTCCCCCTTCTCTCGCCGCGCTACGCACGGCGGGAAGGGGGACGACGCCGGTGGCCGGGCCAAGCCCGCTCCACGGCGTCCGCTGGCATGGCCTGCTCCGCGGCCTTCAGACAGGTGGAGCAGCGCCGGTTTCACGCATCGCGGGTGACACGCAGCGCGATGGATAACTGAGATGAAACGACACCCCGTTGTGGCGCTTCAGAGCACCCGCTGGAAGTGGTCCCCGTCGCTCCACTCGATGCGCACGGCCTGCAGCCCCTGCAGGACCACCTGGCCGGAGGCCGAGCGGACCTGAAATGAGACGACAACCCCCTGAGCCGCTTCGCGGCTTCCCCCTTCTCTCACGCTGCGCGTGGGAAGAGGGACGCAGCCAGCGCGGCGGGGCGGCCCTTGCGCGGCTGCCCGCGCCTGGGCCGCGCCAGTTTCATGCGATGTGGGTGGCGCGCAGCGCCGTGGAAAACTGAGATGAAACGACACCCCGTTGTGGCGCTTCAGAGCACCCGCTGGAAGTGGTCCCCGTCGCTCCACTCGATGCGCACGGCCTGCAGCCCCTGCAGGACCACCTGGCCGGAGGCCGAGCGGACCTTGGCACCCACCGCCCCGCCGTGGAAATTCCACCGGGCATCGACGGGCACCCGCGCGCCCGCCGCATCGGCAACCCCAACGGCGGCCTCATCGGCGCCGGGCAGGAAGCCGCCGATGCCCGTCTCGAGCACGCCGTTGCGGTGCACGGTTTCCCACACGAACCGATCATCCACCTGCGTGATGCGGTAGGGCAGCCCGCCCTGCTCCGAACGCCACAAGCCACTGATCTCCGGAATCACCTCGCCCGCCTCCCTGTCGATGTCTTCTGGAACGTGTTCACGATCTCAGGCATGCGCGCCGTCCACCACGGTGTCCGGCGGCAGTTCGGCGATCTCTTGCAGCAGCCGCGCCAGCCCGTCCGCCGCGGCCTCCACGACCGCGCGCCCCTTCTGCGCCGACGCACCCGCCGCGTTGCCGACCGCGCCAGCCGCGTTGTAATCCTGCATGGCCCAGCCCATCTTGGCGCTGCGGCCATTGCCCAGGATGGGGTAGCGCTCGGCCCGGTCCTGCGAGGTGGAGCGGAAGCGCCCGGCATGCTCCATGCGCACCTGCTGCGGCGCGAGGTGCAGCATCATCGAGGTCTCGATCTCGCCACCGTGGATGCCGAAGCGGTGCTCCTCGGCGCTGAACTGCGCGCTCACGGCCTCGGGCAGCGGCAGGCTGAACCAGCTCGCGCTGTAGACCAGCAGGCCGTGGCGCTGGCGCAACTCGCGCGCCACGATGTCCATCACGCTCACCTGCCCGCCATGGCCGTTGAAGAGCAACAGCTTCTTCACGCCCGCGCGGGCCACGCAGGCGCCCAGCTCGATCCAGAGCGCGATCAGCGTGGCCGGCGAGAGCGTGAGCGTGCCGGGAAAGGCCGTGTGCTCGGTGCTGAAGCCCACGTTCTGCGGCGGCAGGAACAGCACGGGCAGATCGGCCGGCAACTGCGGCAGCGCGGCATCGATCACGCCCTGCAGCAGCGCGGCATCCACGCTGAGGGGCAGGTGCGGGCCGTGCTGCTCGACGGCCGCCACGGGCAGCACGGCCACGGTGCGCTCCGCCAGGCCCGAGGCCCGCGCTTCGGCGAAATCGCGGGTGGACCACTCGGCCCAGAAGCGGGAGGGATAAGGCATGGGCCGGATGTTAGGACATCCGCGCGGAGCCTCCCGCGCCCCTCGGGGCGTGTTCACGATCCCCTACGGGTTTGCCATCGAAAAGAGCACAAGGCGCGAAGCAACGCAGTGATCTTGTTGCTTGCGAAACCGTATCAGGCGCCCAGGGCGAAGATCCACACGCCGAGCAGCATGACCGCGGCGATCCACACGGTTTCCACCACCAGCATCACCACCGGCTGCCAGCCCAGGTCCGCAAGCGCCTTGACGCTGGTCTTGATGCCGGCGGCGGCGATCGCCACCACGAGCATCCATCCCGAGGCCGCGCTGGCCAGCGCCACGGTCTGCGCACTGAAGACATGCATGCTGGACAGCACCACGAGCCCCGCGAAGGCCAGCAGGAAACCCGGCACGAGGGGCGCGCGCCGGACCGGGCGCGATGCGTCCTCCGCCGCCCGGGCGGCCATCCGCTGCGACCGGTACGCCAGCGACACCAGCAGCACGACCGGCACCAGCAGCATCACGCGGAAGAGCTTGACCACCGTCGCGGTGTCGCCCGCATGGGGCCCCAGCAGCATGCCGGCCGCGACCACCTGCGCCACATCGTGGATGGTGCCGCCGAGCACGATGCCGGACGGCTCGGCCGCGAGCCCCGCCAGGCTCAGTGCGAACGGATACACCACCATGGCCACGGTGGAGAGCACGGTCACCCCGACGACGGCCAGCAGCGTGAAGCGCTGGTTCTCCGGCGTCGGCGGCAGGACCGAGGACACCGCCATGGCGGCGGATGCCCCGCAGATCCCCACCGAGGCGCCCGTGATGACGCCCTCGGTGGACGCGCGTCCCAGCCAGCGCGACAGTGCGATGCCGAGAAGGACCGTCATCGCCACGGCGATGGCGACCACCGCCGCCGTGGCCCAGCCCAGCCGCGTGACCTGGTCCACCGTGATGCGCACGCCGAGCAGCGCCACCCCCACCCGCAACAGGCTCCGGCTGCAGAACTCCACGCCGGAGTGCACCCGCGGCAGTTCGGACAGGAAGTGGAAAGCCAGCCCCAGCAGCAGCGCGTAAAGCAGCCGGGGACCGCCATAGTGCTCGGAGAGGAAGGCCGCCGACGACGCGATCACCACGCACACCAGCACGCCGGGCAACAGCCCGCGGAGCGCCGCCAGCGCGGGAAAGCGCCGCGCGAGGCCCGTCGCCGGGGACGCGCGGGGCGGTTCGGAGACGGCAGGCCGCACGGTATCCATTGCCATACCCGTTGCCCGCCGCTCAATCCACCGACGCGCCGGACAGCTTCACCACGCGGGCCCAGCGTTCGAGATCCTTGCGCAGCTGCACTGCCAGCTCCTCGGGCGTTCCGGCCACCAGTTCGCCACCGGCCTCCAGGATTTTCTTTTCCACCGCCGGGCTCTTGAGCGCCCGGGTGATGGCCTGGTGCAGATAGGCGACGCGCTCGGGCGGCGTGCCGGCGGGCGCGAAGAAGCCATACCAGTCCTCGTACGCCATGTCCTTCATGCCCAACTCCTCCAGCGTGGGCACGCTCTTGAACACCCCGATGCGGCGCGGGCTGGTGACGGCGATCGCGCGCACCACCCCCTGCTGGATGTGGCTCGCCACCGAGGAAGTCGAGGTGATCATGAGCGCCACCTGCCCTCCTATCAGGTCGGCCAGGGCCGGGCCGGCGCCGCGGTAGGGCACGTGCGTGAGCGCGATGCCGGCATCCTTCTCCAGCACCACGCCCACGAGGTGCGACAGCGTCCCGTTGCCCGGCGTGGCATAGGTCAGGCGCTCGCCGCCGGCCCGGGCCTTCGCCCGCAGATCGGCCATGGTCTTGATCGGCGAATTCGCGGACACGACGATGGCGAGCGGAGCGGCATTCACCTGCGTGACCGGCACGAAGCTCTTGAGCGGATCGAAGCCGGGCGCGCGGTACAGCGCCGGGTTCACCGCCATCGTGGACACCTGGGACAGCAGCACCGTGTAGCCGTCCGGCTTGCCTTCGGCCACGTATTTCGCGCCGATGTTCCCGCCCGCGCCGGCGCGGTTCTCCGCGACGGCCGGCTGGCCGGTGATGGCCGCCAGTTCGTTGCTGACGAGCCGCATGTGGAAATCGTTGCCGCCGCCGGGCGGGAACGGCGACACCAGCCGGATCGGCTGGCTCGGGAAATCCCCGACCTTCGGCAGGACCTGGGCATGCACCGGGGTGCTCGCGGCGAAGGCCAGCGCCAGCACGAGGCTGGCGGCTTGGCGGAAGGACGTTCGGACATCGAAGGCGCGACGCATGGGAGAGACTCCTCTGGGCAGTGGGGATCGAACGGGAACCTCTGCAAACGACAGGCCACACTGCGGCCGCGACCAGGGCGGGAGCCTCTGGAAGCACAGGTCCAGGCGGTGGTACGGTTTCGGCCCGTCCCTCGCCATGGAGATTCATGATGTCAGCGCCCCTGCGCGGGATCGAGACTCCGGCGCAGGAAATCCGATAAGCGTTTCTGATGAATCCTCGATGACACGCGGCCCGGTGCCACGGGCATGCGCTCCGCTGCCGCCTCAGCAGGTCTCAGCGGACGGACGGCGCCAGCGGGCCGCTGCCCTGCAGGCGCTCGCGGATCAGCGCGAAGACCCGCCGCGTCAGCGGATTGACCACGCGGCTGCGCACGTAGAGGCGGTACACCACGTCCGGCAGGGGCGGCAGCCCCTCCGCGGGGCCCAGCACGCGCAGCCCGTTGTCGAGCTGCTCGACGCCGCGCGCGGTCACGCCCAGCCCCGCCCGGAGCGCGGCCCGGATGCCGATCAGGCTGCTGGACGTGTAGCGCGTGATCCAGGGCACGCCGGCATCGTCCAGCGCCTCCTCGGCCAGGCGGCGGAAGATGCTCGGCCCGTCGGCCATGATCATCGGCAGGGGCCTCTGGGGATCGTGCACGTAGGCGGCGCCGCAGAGCCACACGGTGGGCGAGCTGCGCAGCACCACGCCTTCGAGGTCGGCGTCGAGCCGGTTGGAGATCGCCATGTCGATCTCCCCGCGCTTGAGCGATTCCATGAGGAAGGGGCTGCGCCCCACGTGCACATCCAGTTGCAGCATGGGCGAATGGCGCACGACCTCGGAGAGCAGGGGCGGCAGCATGGTGTCGGCCACGTCGTGCGGCGCCCCGATTCGCAGCGTGCCCTCCAGGTGGCCCTGCTGCAGGTGCCGCAGCGCCTCGTCGTTGATGGCCAGCAGGTGGCGGGCGTAGACCAGCAGCCGCTCGCCATGGTCGGTCAGCCGCTTCTGGCGGCCCCGCTTCTCGAAGAGCGGATGTCCGATCTGCTCCTCCAGGCGCTGCATCTGCTGGGTGACGGCGGACTGCGTGCGGTCGAGCTGCACGGCCGCGGCGCCGAAGCTCTCGTGCTGCACGATGGCCACGAGGGAGCGCAGCAGTTCGAGGTCGAGCGTGTTCATCCATTAATGGTACTGATGCTTTTTCCTTCCGCGGGTGGATTGTTCGCGCATTCCACGGCCGCTAGAGTGGCCTCGAACCGCAAGGCCGCGGCGCGCTCGCCCCGCGGCCACCCCCTTCGACCCGAAAACAAGGAGATATCCCCCATGACCACCACCCGCGAACAGCGCACCCAGGCCGTCGGCTCGGCCATCGCCCGCATGAAGGAAGCGCTCGGCGGCAGCGAGCCCACGCGGCCCGCGCTGGCTTCCGTGCTCGCGGCCCTGGAGGGCATCGCGGCGCGCACCGAACTCTGGCAGGCCGCCGACTATCCCCCGCCGGAGGCCGGCGAGCACCAGGCGCGCTACCTCATCGCCGAGGACCCGGACCAGAGCCATGCGCTCTACCTGAACGTGATGCGCCCCGGCAAGCGCATCGTGCCGCACAACCACACGACGTGGGCGTGCATCGCGGCGGTCGAGGGCACCGAGGTCAACCGCGTCTACGAACGCACCGACGACGGCGCGGTGCCCGGCGTCGGTACGCTGCGGGAGGCCGGCCGCGTGCTCGTGGCGCCCGGCAAGGGCATCGCCCTCATGCCCGAGGACATCCATTCCGTGCAGATCGAAGGCGAGCAGGTCATCCGCCACCTCCACATGTACGGCCGCGCGCTCGAAACGCTCACCCGGCGCACCAGCTACGACCTGGACAGCGGCACCTGCACGACCATGGACATCGGCGTGCAGACCCGCCGCTGAGCGTCCGCGCTCGCGTCTTTCCGCCCCCTTTTCTCCCCATCTTCCGACCGCACCGGGCCGCGCGGCTGCCGGGGTGCGGCACCCGGGCCCGGCCGGCCACGCACTCCACCATGACGATCGAACGCATTGCCCCCTCCCTGCTCAAGACCTGGCTGCACGACGGCGAGGAAATCGCCGTGCTCGACGTGCGCGAGCACGGCCAGTACGGCGAAGCCCACCTGTTCTACGCCACGCCGCTGCCCTTCAGCCGGCTGGAGTTGGACGTCCGGCGCCTGGTGCCGCGGCGGGACACGCGGGTCGTCGTGTACGACGACGGGGCCGCGCCGCCCGCCGGCGTCGCCTGGCGCGCGGCCTCGCGCCTGCAGGCGCTGGGCTATGGCCGGGTGGCCGTGCTGGACGGCGGCGCGCCCGGCTGGAAGGCGGCCGGCCATGCGCTCTTCGCGGGCGTGAATCTGCCGTCCAAGACGTTCGGCGAACTGGCCGAGCGTGCCTACCACACGCCGCGCGTGAGCGCACAGCAGCTCGCCGCCATGATCGCCTCCGCATCGCCGGTCGTGGTGCTGGACGGCCGCCCGGTCACGGAGTTCAGGAAGATGAACATCCCCACCGCCACCTGCTGCCCCAACGGGGAACTGGCCTTGCGCGTGCGCTCGCTCGTGCCCGACGACACCACCCCCATCGTGGTCAACTGCGCCGGCCGCACCCGCTCGATCATCGGCGCGCAGACGCTGATCAACCTGGGGCTCCCCAATCCCGTCTATGCGCTGGAAAACGGCACCCAGGGCTGGTACCTCGCGGACCAGGCGCTGGAGCATGGCGGCACGCGCCGCTACCCCGACGGCTCCGCAAGCCCCGCGCTGCGCGATGCCGCCCGGCGCCTGGCCGAGCGCTTCGGCGTGCCCGCCGCCAGCGCCGACACCGTGCGCGGCTGGGCGGCGGATGCGCGGCGCTCGCTCTTCCTGTGCGACGTGCGCACGCCCGAGGAATTCGCGCGGGGCAGCCTGCCCGGCGCGCAACACACGCCCGGCGGCCAGCTGATGCAGGCCTTCGACCAGTACGTGGGCGTGCGGGGCGCGCGGCTGGTGCTGTTCGACGACGACGGAGCCCGCGCGCCCACCGTCGCGAGCTGGCTGCGCCAGATGGGCCACGACGCCTGCGTGCTCGAAGGCGGGCTGGGCAGCGGGCTGGCCCTGCCGGCCCCGGAAACGCCCGAGGCGCCGCCCCTGGCAACGATCTCCGTGGACGCGCTGGCGGCACGCCTTGCCCGCGGCGACCTCGCCCTCGTGGACCTGCGCCCCGGCATGGCCTACCGGGCCGGGCACATCGAGGGCGCGCGCTGGTCCATCCGCCCGCGCCTGGCGGAAGACCTCGCGGGCGTGGCGCAGCAGATCGCCGTGGTCGCCGACGAGCCCGCCCTGGCCGCCTGGGCGATGGCCGACTGCCCAACCGTACAGCCGCCGCTGCTGCTCGGCGGCGGCATGGCCGCCTGGCGGGCGGCGGGCCTGCCGGTCGTGGCGACCCCCGGCCTGCCGGACGACGCGGCCTGCATCGACCACCTTTTCTTCGTCCATGACCGCCACGACGGCAACAAGGAAGCCGCGCGCCGCTACCTGGACTGGGAAACCGGCCTCGTCGCCCAGCTCGATGCGCAGGAGCTGCAATCCTTCCGGCTGCCCTCCCCCCCGGCCGCAACCGCCGCCAGCGCCTGACCCGGAGACCCACGCCATGGACGAACCCCACGAAGCGCCCCCCACCACCCCAGGCCTGCAAACGCGGCTGCTGCACAGCGGCAAGGCGCCGCACCATGCTGGCGGCAGCGCGGTCAATCCGCCCATCGTCCGCGCCAGCACCGTGCTGTTCGACAGCACGGCGCAGCAGCGCGATTTGCGCCAGCGCCGATCGAGCGAGCGCGTCTTCAGCTACGGCGCGCGGGGCACGCCCACCGCCTTCGCGCTGGAGGACGCGGTCAGCGAGCTGGAGGGCGCCTACCGGACCCGGCTGTTCCCGACCGGGCTGGCGGCGATCGGCATGGTGTTCCTGGCCTACCTGCGCCCAGGCGACCACGTGCTGCTCTCCGATGGCGTCTATGAGCCGGTGCGCCGCCTCGCGCGCAGCTTCCTCGAACCCTACGGCATCGCCTGCAGCTTCTTCGCGGCGGACGGGCGGGACGTGGCCGCCCGGCTGCAGCCCCACACGCGCATGGTGTACGCCGAGTGCCCGGCCTCGCTCGTCTACGAGATGTGCGACCTGCCTGCCCTCGCCCGCATCGCCCACGCGCACGGCGCGCTGCTGGTAGCGGACAACACCTGGGGCTCGGGCTTCCAGTACCAGCCCCTCGCCCTGGGCGCGGACGTCTCCGTGATGGCCGCCACCAAATACCTCTCGGGCCATTCGGACGTGATGATGGGCACGGCCTCCACCACGCAGGCGGCCTGGCAGCCGCTGGCCGACCGCTGCGACGCCTTCGGCATGGCGGTGAGCCCCGACGACGCCTGGCTGGTGCTGCGCGGCATGCGTTCGCTGTCCGCCCGGCTGCAGATGCACGAGCGCCACGCCCTGCAGGTGGCGCGCTGGCTGCAGCGCCAGCCCCAGGTGCGCCAGGTGTTTTGCCCGGCCCTGCCGGAAGACCCCGGCCATGCCCTGTGGCAGCGCGACTGCAGCGGGACGAACGGCCTGGTTTCATTCGAATGGCAGCCCGGCACCGATGCGCAGCGGGTGGACCGGTTCATCGACGGGCTGGCGCTCTTCGGCCTGGGGGCCTCGTGGGGCGGCTACGAGAGCCTGGTCACGCAGGCGGCCATGACCGAAGCCCGGACGGTGGACGACTGGAGCCGCCGCGGGCCCGTCGTGCGCCTGCACATCGGCCAGGAAGACCCGGCCGATCTGCTGGCCGACCTCGCGCAGGCCTTTCGGGCGGCAGACGCGTAGCGCCCCGCCACAGCCGCTTCAGGTCAGAACGTGGCCTGCGGCAGGTCCTGCCGCGTGAACACCAGCGAGACCTTGGCCTCGTCGGGAATCGGCGGCAGGCTGGCGTCCCACGCGGCCCAGGCCGCGCGCAGTTCGGCCAGGCGCTCCGGCTCGCGCTCGCGCAGGTTGGCGCGCTCGCGCGGATCGGCCACCACGTCGAAGAGGTATTCCACGCCATCGACCACGAGGTACTTGTGGCGGCCCCGCACCAGCGCGCGCTGGCCGCGGTGCTTCATGCGCCAGCACAGGTCGCGCTCGGGATTCCAGGCAGGGTCGTCGAACAGTGGCAGCAGGCTGGTGCCGTCCAGCGGATAGTCGGGGTGCCCGGCTACGCCCGCCGCGGCGAGGAAGGTGGCCGTCCAGTCCATGGTGAGGCTGGGCGTATCGCTCTCGCTGCCGGCCGCGATGCGCGCGGGCCAGCGCGCCAGCAGCGGCACGCGGATGCCGCCTTCGAGCAGGTCCATCTTCTGGCCCACGAAGGGCCAGTTGTTGGAATAGCGCTCGCCGCCGTTGTCGCTCGTGAACACCACGAGCGTGTTGTCGGCCAGCCCGCGCTCGGCCAGCGCATCGAGCACCCAGCCGATGCCCTCGTCCATGTGGTGGATCATGCGCTGGTAGGTTTCCAGGCTGCCGCCGTCGGTGTGCTTGCCGAAGCCGCCGATGCGGCGCGATTCCTCGTGGTCCTCGCGCGTGAGCCAGGGCCAGTGGGGCGCGCTGTAGTGCAGGCTCAGCAGGAAGGGCTGGTCCGCCGGCTGGCGGCGCACGAAGTCGGCGGCGCGGCGGCTCAGCAGGTCGGTGAGGTAGCCCTCCTCCTCGTGCGGTGCCTCGTTCTCCCAGAAGTCGGGGCGGCCGCGCGGGTCGCAGTGGGCGAAGTAATCGGCCCCGCCCGCGTGGAAGCCGTAGAACTCGTCGTAGCCCGACAGGCGCGGGCCGAAATGCGGCGGATAGCCCAGGTGCCACTTGCCCACGAGCGCGGTGGCGTAGCCCGCATCGCGCAGCAGGGAGGGCAGCGTGGGGTGCGAGGGCGGCAGGCCAAGCACCTTGTCGCCGTGCACGCTGGCGATGGGCTCCTCGGCCGCGCCGCGCAGGCGGTACTGCCAGCGGCCCGTGGCCAGGGCGAAGCGCGTGGGCGAACAGACGGCGGAATTGGAATACCCCCGCGTGCAGCGCAGGCCCTGCGCCGCCATCGCATCCAGGCGCGGCGACACATCGACCGGGCGGCTGGCGGCATCGCGCGCGCCGGTGCATCCCAGGTCGGCGTAGCCCAGGTCGTCGGCGAGGATGAAGATCAGGTTAGGGCGCGGAGAGGTGGCAGGCATCGGAGCGGGGCAGGAGCGGCGGATCGGTGGACATTGTCACACCCCGTGCCGCCGCCGCGCCGCGCCCCCGATGTGATCCAGAGCCCCTGTATGGGTCCATCCTATTCCACCCTGTGAAACGATGATCCAAACGGTGGGGATACATTAAGCAACATACGCCGCCGGGAATGGAATGGCCCGGCATGCAGGAACCAACCGCAGACTGAGGAGTGCCGTGAATTTCTTCAAGAACATGAAGCTGGGCGCCATGCTCGGCATGGGCTTTTCGATCGTGATCGTGATCGGTTTCCTGGTGGCCGCCTACGGGCGCATCCAGCTCGACCAGGTCAGCGACAACATCAGCACCCTCTCGGAGGACCGCCTGGGCACGCTGCTGCAGCTGCAGGAGGTCAAGGACAACATCAACATCGTGGCGCGCGTGGTGCGCAACATCGCGATGCTCACCGACGCGCAGCGCATCGCCGAGGAAAACCGCCGCCTCGGCGAAGTGATGACCCGCACGTCGCAGGTGATGGGCGAGTTGCAGCAGCGCGTGAAGTCGCCGGAAGGGCGCGCGCTCATGGAAAAGATCGCCCAGGCGCGCCCGGCCTTCCTCGAAGCGATCAACAAGGCCGCGAAACTGGGCGAGGCCAACCAGAACGATGCCGCACGCGACCTGCTGCTGGGCGAATTGCGCCCCCTGCAGGCGGCCTACTTCAAGGCCGTCGATGACATGATCGACTACCAGCGCAGGATGACGACCGAGATGGTCAAGGCCTCCGAGCAGGACGTCGAGGCGGCGGGCTTCATGCTGCTGGTGCTGGCCGTGGTCTCGGCCGCCCTGGGCGCGCTCGTCGCCTGGGCCATCACCCGCCACGTCAAGGGCCAGCTCGGCGGCGAACCCGCCTACGCCGCCCACATCGCCCAGGAGGTCGCCCGCGGCAACCTCGCCGTGCGCGTCGATCTGCGCTCCGGCGATTCCTCCAGCGTCCTCGCCGCCATGGGCGCCATGCGCGCCAACCTCGCGCAGGTCGTCTCCGAGGTCCGCCACAGCAGCGAATCCATCGCCACCGGCGCCTCCCAGATCGCCACCGGCAACGCCGACCTCAGCCAGCGCACCGAGGAGCAGGCCTCCAACCTCCAGCAGACCGCCGCCTCCATGGAGGAGATGAACTCCACCGTCAAGCAGAACGCCGACACCGTCCGCACCGCGTCCCAGCTCGCCTCCTCCGCTTCCGCCACCGCCGCGCGTGGCGGCGAGGTCGTCGGCAACGTCGTGCGCACCATGGAGGACATCACCGCATCCTCCCGCAAGATCGGCGACATCATCGGCGTCATCGACTCCATCGCCTTCCAGACCAACATCCTCGCCCTCAACGCCGCCGTCGAGGCCGCCCGTGCCGGCGAACAGGGCCGCGGCTTCGCCGTCGTCGCCTCCGAAGTCCGCACCCTCGCACAGCGCTCTGCCACCGCCGCCAAGGAGATCAAGTCCCTCATCGACGACTCCGTCTCCCAGGTCGAGGCCGGCTCCCAGCTCGTCGGCCAGGCCGGCTCCACCATGGGCGAGATCGTCGATCAGGCACGCCGCGTCGCCGACCTCATCGCCGAGATCGGCGCCGCCACCCACGAGCAGGAGCAAGGCATCTCCCAGGTCAGCGATGCCGTCAACCAGCTCGACCAGGTCACCCAGCAGAACGCCGCGCTCGTCGAGGAATCCGCCGCCGCCGCCGACAGCCTCAACTCCCAGGCCTCCCGCCTCGTCGAGCTCGTCAGCGTCTTCCAGGTCGATGCCTCCGCATCCCAGGCCGTCATCGCCCAGGCTCAGAGCCGCAGCCGCGATACCGCCCGTGCCGCGCCCTCGGCGCTGCCGCAGGCCAAGGCAGCCCCGGCGCCCCGGCCCGCCGCCACGCCCCTGACGCACACCCCCGCGCCAGCCAAGTCCGCCCGCTCCGCGCCCCGGCCTCCGGCCGCCAAGGCGGTGGCCATCCCGGGCCCGGCCGCCACGCCCGCCCCCGCAGCGAGCGCCCCGGCCAAGGCCGCCCACAACAACGACGACTGGGAAACCTTCTGACGCCCACGGGGCCGCCCCGCGCAGCGGCCCCGGCCCGGTTCAGGCCCCCTCGACCTTTGACCGCCGCGCCTGCCCCAAGGCATCGAGGGCCAGCATGGCCAGCAGAGAAATCCCCAGCAGGGGCATCGCCACCCCCGCGACGGCGATGATCGCCACCACCCACCAGAGCGCTCGCGGCTGCGCGGGCAAGGGCGGCACCCCCAGCCGGCCCGCGGGGCGGCGCTTCCACCAGGCCACCGCCCCGGCCACGCACAGCAGCACGATGCCCGCGCAGGCCACGGCCAGCACGATCTGGTTGGCCACGCCGTACTCCTGCCCCAGGTGGACATTGATGCCCCACTCCAGCGCCCGCGCCACGGGGCCATAGTCGGCATAGCCCATGTCGATGAGCACCCGGCCGCTGTACTGGTCCAGGTGCACCACGCGCTGGCCGGCCAGATCGCGCGGATAGGCCGACGCCGTATAGACCCCGGCCGGCCCCTGGGGCGCGGCCACGCTGAAGCCCGGCGCCAGCCCCAGGCGCGAGAACGCCGCCATGGCGGCATCCAGACCCAGCGGCGGCGTTGCCACCACCCCGCCCCCCGAGGACGGCACGGCAGGCGCCGCGGCGTGGCCGTCATGCCCTTCATGTCCTTCATGGGCCGGTGCGGCCACGGGCGCGGGGCCGGGCACCCGGGCCTGCTGCAGGCTCCAGGGCACCGCGAGGGTGTCGGCCACGGGCACGGCCGACATGGGCACCTGCACGCGCACGCCGGCCGGGTAGCCCCAGTGGCTGCCGTTGGCCCAGGCATTGACCTGCGCGCCCAGGAACACCGACCACGGCAGCCCCGTGAGCGCCAGGAACGCGAGGATCGCCCCCACGCCCAGCCCCAGCACCGCATGCAGGTCGCGCCAAAACACGCGCTCGGCCGGCCGGCCCCGCACCGTCACCACGCCGCCGCGCCGGCCGCGCGGCCACCAGAGGTAGATGCCCGTCGCCACCAGCACCACGGCCCAGCCCGCGGCCATCTCGATCAGGCCCCGGGCCACCGGGCCGATGGCCTTGAGGCTGTGCAGCCGGCGGATCTGCCACGACAGCGTGCCGCGCTCGGGCAACCGGCCCAGCACGCGCGCGGTGGCCGGGTCCACGTACACCGCCACGCGCTCGCCGCCCGCGGTGGCGATGCCCACGCTGGCGCTGTCGCCGGGTGCCTCGGCCGGCGTGTAGCGGAACCACTGCCCCGGCTGCGCGGCCAGCGCCGCCGCCACGATGGCGCCGTGGGGCTGGCCCGCGCCGGCGGCCACGGGCACGCGCAGCAGATCGCGGTGGACCCAGCCGTCGATCTCGCGCTGGAACAGGTAGGCCCCGCCGGTCACCGCCAGCCACGCCAGGAAGGGCAGCACCAGCAGGCCCGCGTAGAAATGCCAGCGCCACACGGCCCGGTACAGGCTGGAAGCCCGCAGGGGAGACACGTCGGCGGTCACGGACGCCACGGATGCCATGGTCAGAACCTCCAGCCCAGGCTCACCGACACGCTGCGCCCGTCGCCCGGCGAATAGCCCGAGGAGCCGCTGTCGTACCACGCATAGACATAGCGCCGGTTGGTGGCGTTGCGCACCTGCACACCCACGTCGGCCGTGGGCGTGAGCCGCCAGGTGGCGCCCAGGTCGAGCAGCGCATAGCGCCCCGCGCGGCCCTGGGTGTTGGTGCGGTCGAGGTAGTAGTCGCCCTGCGCCGTCACGGCGGCCGAGAGGCGCAGCACCTCGGTGGCGCGGTATTGCAGGCCCGCGCTCACGAGGTAGTGGGGCACGTTCTCCACCTCGCGGCCGGCCGTGGCGGGCGCGGACGGGTCGGGCGTGGTGATGCGCGCCACCTGGTGCGAATAGGCCACCCAGCCGGTCCAGCGCGCCTGCAGGCGGGCGTTGAGCTGCGCGTCCCAGCCCTTGCGCCGCGTGCGGCCCACGTTGCCCAGGCCGCCGGGGTCGGGCAGGCCATCGACGCCCAGCACCCGCGCCACCTCGCCCGAGGCGCGCTGCTGCCACACGGCCACGCGCGCCTCCAGCCCCGCGGCGGGCTGCCAGCGCACGCCCGTCTCCCAGCCGTCGTTGATCGAGGGCCCCAGGTCGCGCGCCTGCGTGCGGTAGGCGTCGATGCCCGTGCCCACCTGGAAGGTGCGGCCCGCGTTGGCATACAGCGTGACGCCTTCGCGCGCCGTCCACGCCACGCTGAGCTTGGGCTGGCGGATGGTGCCGTAGCCGTTCACGCCATAGCGCTGCCCGGTGAGGCGGTCGGTGAAATCGCCGCCGATGCGGTCCACGCGCAGCGCGGGCACGATGCGCAGCGCCGGCACGGGCTGCACCACGGCCTGCACGTAGGCGCCCTGCGTGCGGAAGTCGAAATCCCAGTCGCGGAACTGCGTGGTGCGCACCCGCTCCACCGCGCGCCAGCGCTGCGCGGCGTTGTCCTGCCACTGCGCATCCACCCCGCCCTCCAGCGTGAAGGCATGCGCCCAGGCCACCGTGGGGCGCCACGTGAGCACGCCGCTCAGGCCGCGCTGGTTCTCGTCGTTGTCGCGCTCCTGCTGCACGCCGGCCTGCGAGAAGCGCACCCAGCGCTGGTTCTCGTAGTGGTTGGCATAGGCGCGCGCCGTCCAGGAGAGGCGCTCGGCCAGCTCGGCCTCCCAGTGCAGGCCGAGCTGGCCGGTCTCGCGCGTGCTGCGGTCCGAGGCCGCCCACGGCGGCGACCAGCGCGGCTGCGCGGCGGCCTGCTCGCGCGTGAGGTAGCCGGACTCCTGCGCTTCGTTGTGGAAATAGCGCGCCGTGAGGCCCGCGCGCCAGCGCCCGCCCTCGTCCGTGTAGAACCACTTGCCCGACAGCGCGCGCTGCGTGCCCTCCGCATGGTCGCGCCAGCCATCGGTGGTGCGCCAGAACACGCCGTAGTTCTGGCTCCACGGGCCCGACTCGATGCCCTTGACCACCTGCACGTCGCGCGTGCCGAAGCTGCCCGCCGTGACGCTGGCCCGGCCCTCGTTGCCGCCCGTGCGCGTGAGCACGCTCACATTGCCCGCGATGTTGTTGAGGCCGTAGCGCGGGTCATTGGTGCCGCGCACGATCTCCACCGCCTCGATGTCGAGCGGGAACACCGCATCGAGGAACGGCATGCCGCCCGCGTTGTCGTTCGACGGAATGCCGTCGATCAGCAGCTTGACCGCGTTCACGCGGCCCTCGCCGTTGAAGCCGCGAAACGAGAAGCGGCCCGCATCCACGCCCTGGCGGAACGGCGTGACCTGCACGCCCGGCGCGCGGCCCAGCAGCTCCCAGCTGTGGTCCACGCGGGAGTCCTGCAGCACCTCGCCGCCCACGATGTCCACCGACGTGGACACGCTGCGCGCGGGCAGGGCGCCGCCCGGGCCCTCGCGCACCTCCACCGTGCCCAGCGTGAGCGCGGGGCTGGCCTCCGCAGGGCTGCCGCCCTCCTGCGCCCAGGCGGCCACCACAGGAAGCGCCGCCATGGCGGCCGGGACCGTGCGGCGCGCGGCGCGCCCCACGGAAGAGAAAGAAAAAGCCAAAGAAGAACGACGACGACGGAGCCAGTCCATATCCACCTCGTGCAAGGCATGCCCCGGCCTCTGCCAACGGCCACGCGCCGACGCGCGCGAACGCTCTCGGGCAGTCCGGCGCCCGGCAAGGGGCGCGGCGGAAGGGGGCACCTGCGAAAAAAGAAACGGGAAACGGGAACGTGCCGCGATCCACCCACCCGACGGAGCGGAGGCGGCAGCCGGGATCAGCCCCGAGCCGGAGGCCCGCGCGCCGGCAGCGGCGCCCCCACCAGAACCGCGAGGCGCGCGGCCTCCACCGGGCGCAGCGCAAGCGCGAGCGGCTGCCACACGGCGGGCGGCAGCACGGCCGGCACGGGCGGCGGCGCGCCTGCAGCCAGGCACAGCGCGCAATCCAGGCCGTGCTGCCCCATCTCGCGCAGGCCGCTGCCATCGTCCTGCACGACCACCAGCTTGGCGCTGCCGGCCGCGTTGCAGACCAGTTGCAGGCTTTGCGGGTGCAGCAGGGGCGATGCGGCGGCCATGCCGAAGGCCAGCATCCACCATGCCAGGACCCAGGGGGTCAGGCGGCGGAGGTGGGTCAGGAGGGCGGTCACCGAGGGGAGGGGGTCTGGTTGGGGGAGACGGCGGCGGGCGGATGCGCCCGTGGCGCCGCGAGCATTATGCGGCGGTGTGTGCGGGCTGGGGGGGGTGCGGAGTGTTTGTGGCCTTCGCGTACTGCGGGGCTGTGGCGGCTACGCGCGGGACTGTGCATAGGCGGCGAGTACCTTGTGCGCTTGCTGGACCAAGCGACGCCGTTCTGGAGCTGTCCACGGGTCATCCGTACAGGCCAAGGGCCGAAGCTCACCAGCCGAGCCTTCATGACCTGGGCTGCGGCGCGGGATTAAGGCACCAGTTCAACGAAACGGGATGCCCCACCCTGAACGCCTACATCGTCCGCCCTGAACAATCCTGTTTTCAGCCGCAGGCAGGTCTGTTGTTGAGCGAAGGGGCGATCAATGCAGCGATGACTGCCTGCATCGACAGCCCGAGTCGGGCGCATAGAAGCCGCAGCGCAGCCAGGATCATGCGCAGGTTGTGCCCAGCGCCGCACATCACCGCATGCAGCGCATCGCCCAGCGCCCCCTTGAGCGGGTTGCGCCCCAGCCGCCCGTCCATCTTCATGTGCCCGATGGCCGGCTCGATGGCGCTGCGCCGGCGGATCATGGCCTTGAGCGTTCGGGTGATGCCTCGCTTTTGGCCTGACATCAGGAT
>NZ_QLTA01000060.1 GCF_003269065.1 Paracidovorax anthurii | reverse complement strand
TCCGGCACCGGCCAGTCCAGCTTGGCCAGCCGCAGCAGGCTGTCCACCATGCCCAGCGCCTGCCGCAGGGGCTGGCCGAACAGGCACTTGATGCTCAAGCAAAACTGGATGGCTGCGTCCGAGAACGTCGGGCTGCGCCCGCGCTTGCCGTTCGGCTTGCCAAGCCACTGCATGCCTTCATCCAGCCACATCGTCAACGATCCTCGCGCCTTCAGCGCTGCGTTGTAGGCTTTCCAGTTCGTCGTGCGGTACTTGGTCCGCCTCTCGCTCTTTGCTTCCGTCACGCCTTCAGTCTACCGGTGTGGCCGGGGTGATTTGTGCAACAAAGCCCAGCGACAGGCGTGCCGCGATCTGGCTCACCTTCGCCAATCGCGACTCCAGCTCATTTCGGAACATGGGGACGTCCAGGCCATCCTCGACCTCATACAGGTCGATCAGCTCGTCAGCCAGATGCTGCGCCGTTGACTTGGTCCTGCCGCTCGCGGTGTTCGCTCCTGCGAAGCGTGAGTCCCTGGCATCAAGGTCCATGACGAGACTGGTCAGAACCTCGGGCGTGGCGTGTCGAACCGCATCTCTGAAGGTTGTCTCGCTGGGCAGTCTTGAGGCCCTCGTTGCGGCGATCGTCGGCGAATTTTTGGTCAGCGCGCCAAGCCTTGCCTGCAGCGACTCTTTGACCTTCTGGCTGTTTCGGGATTGCAGGTTCCCGGGCAGACCGTCGATGAGGCCAATGAGTTCCTTGATCGCTCCGGAGGCGACGATGCAATCGCGCCAATTGCCAACCGTCTTGTCGCTGACCCCGAGAACAGATGCGAGACCGTTGTCGGACAGGCCTTTGAGGATCTGATACCTGACTGCGACGAACCAGAAATCGGTGAAGACTGCTATTTGTCGCTCGCGATCGACGTGCACACCGTACGAGGTGCTGAGATTCTGCGTCGCCGGAGCAACGATCTTCGCGCTGGCCTGACTTTTGGCGGGTGCGATTTTTTTCGGAACGCCGCGACTTGGTGGCTGTTTTTGGTTCCGAACTTTTGTCCCCGTTGTCATTTGAAATTGCCTTCGTCGATCAATTACTGGAGTCATTTTGACGAAGAAAACCACTCAAGCCGTAGCAACGGGCGGCAATTCGGAGCTCTTTTCCATCGCCATCTGCAAAGAGAACGCGGAGAGCCTGTCCGAAGCACTGGCGCGCATTCAAGGAAGCGCCCACGCAGACATCCTTTGCACTGACGACCTGCTGCATTTCGCTGGCGCAGCGGAGCGAAAGCTCGAGAACGCCGGCATCGCCGCAAGCTACCGCGCCGGCGCAATGCTGCATGTGACGCCAAGCGGGCCGAGCTGCACGGCGTACAAGTACGCCCGGCTCGGCACCGCTGTTCAGCTGGAGCGCAAAGCGTCCGCCTGGACACTGGTGCGTGCCTATCGGACCAAGGCGTGGCCACGCCAAATCGGCCGCCAGCAACTGACGATGACGCCACGGCAGAAGCTGCTCGTGCTGAAGAACACGATGAAAGCACATGGCATCACCGTGGCCGAAGCCAACGTGGCCGTCGCCATGATTGCGAAAGCAGTCTGACACCACATTCGCGCTGATGGCCCGCCTCGGCGGGCCAACTGAAGCACCGCTTGGCGTGGCGTAGAGCCACGCCCTCAGCGAGGAGGCGGCAAGGTTCGTCCAAGTCCGGCGTCGAGCGCATCAGCCTGTGCCGCGAAGTCTGCGGGGCGCCGCTTGCGAAAGGCTTCCAGATTGGTCAGTTTCCACCGCAGCGCAGGCAGTTGGGCGGCATGCTGGCAGTGCACGAGAGACCAATCAGGCGCTGCGCGTACCAGCCCGCTGAGAAACTGCCGGTGCGCCTGGGTCAGCCGGCCAGGCAGTGCTTGGCGCAACTGGGTCCGAACCTCCAGCAGCGTTGCCAAAGGGCAGTGCACTTCAGTCATGCCGACGAAGGTACGCTCGTACTCTGCCGCAATGTCTTTGTCATTGCCAAACAGCACTTCGTGCGGTGGCCGGTTGTGGCCGGCCAGGTAGAGAACGAAACACTCGACCATGCCGTCGGTGAGGCCGCCGGATGTCCAGAGCTGCCACACGTCGAACAGGTCGCGCGGGTGCTGCCGGTCCAGGGCAGCCACCAGCTTGCCGGCGTACAGCTCGTCGTGCGCGAGGATGGGTGCGTCGAATTCGACAACGAAGAGATCGCTGGTCCTGGCGCTCAGCGGTTTTCGCTCCACCGGCAGCACCGTGCCACGGAAGACGACGTTCACTTCGATCTTGACCTGGCTGGTGTCGTTCTCGACGATCAGCTTGGTGTCGGCCAGATCCTTGCTGCGAATCAGGCGGGTCTGCACGCCCAGCGGGCTGACCCTCTGCGCGATGGCGGCCAGCTCATCATTGATCGCGGCCAACGCTGCGTCGCGTGGCAGGTCCCAGGGGCGAAACACCACATCGATGTCGACCGACAGGCGAGGCATGTCCTGCACGAACAGATTGATCGCCGTGCCTCCCTTCATTGCGAAGATGTCATTAGCGAAGACCTCGGGGGCAACCGCCAGCAACAGGCGGACGGTGTCGGCGTAGTTTTTATCCATGGGGTTTCAGGCTTAGAAGGGTGCCATCGGCAAGCCGACTCATCCAGCGCTTGTCACTGCCGGTGCGCAACGGATGCCGAGCCACCAGGTCATCCACATCCACCACCCCGGTTTCGCGCGCCCAGGTGAGGAACAGCCGCACAGCCTTGACGCTGGTGCAGCAGGACAGCAGTTGGCCCAGCAGCTCCTTGCGCGGCGAGCGCAGGCCATCGAAAACGTTGCGGGCCTCTTCCAGGCTCTGCTTCGTGCCAGCGTCGTACAGCAGCTCCAGCACGGCGCGCTCGGAAGACGACACCCGTAAGCCATCAGGCAGGCCGGGTGGCGTGCCCAGCGTCTTGCTGTCCAGCGAGGCGTCCGGCCAGTCGAACAAGCGTGTGTGGACGTAGCGCGCCGGGAAGCGCGAGGTGAACCACTCGGGCATGGTGTAGCGAGCCTCGCCCCACAGCACCAAGGTGTCGCGGCTACCCAGGTTGTGCCGCACGCCCTGCACCGCTAATGCGCTCTTGCCGCCGACATGCATGCCGGGCACGCGCGGCTGCAGGAACTTCAGCGCCCCATACATCCCGTAGTCGTCTTTGGGAAAGGCGTAGACGCCCTGCGCCAGGCGGACCAGCCAGCCGCCCTCGGCATAGCGCGCAGCGAGCTGGGGCGACACGCCCAGCGTTGCCAGCGTGGCCAGATCAAATGGCGCCCCTCGGGGAAGCTCGGTCTGCAGCCGCTTGATTAGCTGATGCCTTGAATTTTGACTCATGGGCTAAAAATAGCACAAAATTCAATCACCGCCCAGATGGAAAGATTGATATTTGCATGAAAATTCGCCTATGGAGTTATTTTTGGAGCTGAATCCAATCAGGGCGCCATACATCGACTCAGCGCCGCCGCGACTTTCGACGACGGTCCATTCAGCCCTCTGGTGCGCGTTGCAAAAATACATCAGCTCCGATTTCGCAGAAACGCGCATTTCTTGACCTGCGGTGCGGTGTATCCAGATACTGGCAACGTCCCTGAGCGAAAAAGAGTCTGACGCGGCAATGTGGGTGCACGGATCGCGGCAGGCAGTAACGGGACTTCACTAGTGCACTGACGACATCAGTGGGTAGCCCCCTGATCCATGACGGAGCCCAGGAACAAGTTCTCTTGGGGCAATGGACGGTCGGACATCGATAGATCCGGTTCGTGTCCCCTAATTCTGGGTAGGGGGACCAGGCGCGCGAAGTTGCGACGAACGGTGACCCGGTTCTTTTCCCCTCGGGAATTCGAACCTTGGATCACCATGCACGATTGCCAAAAGTCCGTCGGCTCCACCAGCCATACCCTCGCCGCAGCAGCACAGTTCCACGTCGACGAATCGCGCGACAACGCGGTGCCAGCGTCTCCTCGCCAGGGCTTCTGCACGCCGGAGAAAGCACGCGCTGAAAACCTCGCGGAACTACGAAATGCGTCTGATGCTCGGCTACAGGGACCAGGACCGCCGAGCAGTGGGAGAACGTCGCTCGCCGTCGGGTCTCCCCGGTCAATACCCCGCCGAGCTCGGAATCCAAGTGCTTCGTCCCCATTGCCATGCTTCAGCGATCCACCTATGTGCTGTCCCATAGCCGACCCGACTCAGGGAATCGACGACATTGGCAAGAACATGGGCGAAGGCGCGGGGCTCTTGTCGCCCTCCAGCGGCACAAAGCCCAGCTTCTGATAGAAACCGAACGCTCCCGCATCGGCATCCAGGTACAGGCCGTAGCTCCCGATACTCTGCGCCCCGACTTTCACGATGTCCAGCGCATGGTTCATGAGCTGCAAGCCAAGCCCCTGGCCTGCGTCGGCATGGTGAACCCCGAGCATGATCAAGCGGACACAGGGAATGGTTTTGGGGAGCCCGCCACGCTGCAGGGCACCCAGCGCCGACAGCGCAATGGTGTGGCTGGCGATCGTGAAGAACCCGGCGAATCGCTGCGTGGTCCCATCATCCTCCAGCAGCGCGTAGGCCACGCTCAGGCCTTGCTTGACTTGCTTCTTGAGCGAGTCCTTGACGAACTTATTGATGACGGCGTGCTGGCAATCGAACTGGTTGTAGCCCTGATACTTCGCCCCAGGATCGAAGCGAGCGATGCAAAAACTCATTCACGCACTTTCAAGCGGGGCGTGCGGCGCAGTTCCTTCATGGCCTCGGTCGGAGCAACCGGCGTCTGCAGCACGCTGGCCAACTGCGCCTGCCCCTGCACCGAGAGCTGGATGGAGGTGTGGTCGAGCAGAATCGCACGCGCCTTTTCCATGGCAGTCGACAGCATGAAGGACGACAGGTCCATGCCGCCCAGGACGGCGGCCCTGCTCAGCAGCTCCTTGGCTTCCTTGGTGGTCTTGAGCTCCATGCGAGCATCTTTGAGTGCGAGCGCGCCCATATCGGTTCTCCTAGTTCAGGCCCCAAATCATACGGATATCAGCCGTACAGTCAAGTCATCCATGGCCGTGCTGGAAAGTGCAACTCACCCCCGAACTCAAGCGCTTTTCTGCCTCTTCAGTGCAACGAAAATGCAACGCCTACAAAAAAATATCCACAACACGTTGATTTTTCTATGATTTTTTAAGGCGCTGTCCAGTCCATCATGGAGGCGACGGACATGCGCCAGGGCGTGTGCGAATTCGGAGGCCTCTGCGTATCGAGGGCTGACGTGCTGATTCCAGGCATTTTCAAAGTTTTATGCAGTGGCGCGCGGCCACATGCGCGCAGATCCCGCAGACCTGCCTATGTCGGACCACGAGAGGGATGTGGCCCATCTGCAGATAGATGGTCGTGACCGTGCGCCTACCAAGACCGGGCGACCTGACGCCGGGCTGAATTATGTCCGCCGAGCAGCCCGTGGATGTTTCCACCGTGGTGCGCAGTGACACATCTGTTGGCGCCGTTCGGTGTGCGCAAGAATGTATCAATTCCTGCGTCTTTTGCGCTCATAGATGTCATCAGTATGGTCAATGCGCATTTCCAAGGTGTCAATCGTATCAATTAAGCCACGCCGCATGAAGTCAAGATGTGAATTTGCGGCCGCTTTGTATAATTTATAAAGAATTGTTATTTTTTGTTTGGGGATTCTCGTGGTGCTCAGAGTCGGCTTTCTGCGGCGTGTTGTTTGCATATGACTGCCGATCTCGCACTGAGGATGATGTCGGACCTGTTCTGGACAGGGCTTGTCGTTTGTCTCCCCATTCTGGGGCTCACCATGCTGATCGGCTTGATCATCAGTGTTTTGCAGGTCGTGACCCAGGTGCAGGAGATGTCCTTGACGTTTGTGCCCAAGCTGCTGATGGCGGGCATTGCAATGATCTTTTTCGGTCCCTGGATGCTGCGAAAGCTGGGTCAATTCGCGACTCAACTCTGGACGAATATTCCGGCCATGTTCTAGAGCGCTGGCATGGATCACTTGTACCCGCAGTTGCCTCCGATATTGGCCAGTGATTGGTTGCGCGCTGCGTGGGGCACTGTTTTTTTGCCTTCTTTGCGAATTGCCGTGGTACTTGCAATGACTCCCGTGCTCTATGGCATGCCGGTGCCGGGCCGCGTGCGGGCTCTGCTGGTCCTGGCTTTGTCTGGAGCTTTCGGGTTGGCCTTGGCTCCGACCGTGTCCTGGGTGCCGGCCAGCTTTGGGGAACTGGTGCAAACGGCTTTCGTCGAGGTGGCACTGGGGGCGACCATGGCACTGGGCGTGTTGTTGGCATTTGCCGCGTTTTCGCTTGCCGGCAATCTGCTTGATGTGCAAATCGGCTTTGGAGTTGCCCAGGTATTTGACCCAGTGGGCAACCGGGCATCTCCACTCCTCATGTCGGCTTTCAACTATGTGGCGGTGATGGGGTTCATGCTGTTCGATGGGCACCACGTCTTGCTGCGCGCATTGGCTTACAGCTTTGATGTGTTTCCCCCAGGCTCTGCGTGGTCGCTGGCACAGGCGGCATCCCCTGTTTTCAAACAGGCCAGCGGGATTTTCGTGCTGGGCTTCTCCCTGGCGGCACCAGTGGTGTTTTGCATTCTTCTGGTGGAGTTCGCGCTGGGTCTGGTGTCCCGCAATCTGCCGCAGGTCAATATGCTGGTGCTGGGTATTCCGACCAAGATCGTTGTCGGATTGGTCGCGCTGTCTGTCTGGTTCGCGGGCATGGGTGGGGTGATGAATCGGGTCTACGCAAGTATTTATGACCTGTGGGAAGCTGTGTTCATCCAGTCCACTGCTGAGAGCGGCGTTGCCGGTCGGCAGCCTTCCGTGGCGGGGGGGCGCTGATGGCAGAGCAGGAATTCGATCGCAACGAGGCCGCCACGCCCTACAAGCTTCAGAAGGCCAAAGAAAAGGGGCAGGTTTCCAAGAGTGCTGACGTGGTTTCCGCGTTGGTGTTCGTCGTGGCAGTGTCCTATCTGGCATGGCAAGGTTGGGAGATGACGCGTAGCCAGTTTCGGCTGGATCAGTTGCTGCTGTCGCATGCCACGATCCTCGACCCTGGTGGCGGCGCGCTGTGGCCCATCGTCGCGCGCATGCTGAAGGAAACGCTGCTGTGGATCGCCCCATTTTGCGCTGCGGTGACCATTGCTGCGGTGGTTGGCAATGTGGGGCAAACGGGGCCCATCCTGTCTTTCGATCCCATCACCATGGACTTCGACCGGCTCAATCCTGTCAATGGATTCAAGCGGGTGCTCTCCTTGCGTGCGCTGTTCGATGCGCTGCGTGCATGCGTCAAGCTGTTGCTGCTGGGAGGGACTGCCTACTACGCACTGAAGAATCTGGCGCCGCAGTTCTATAGCCTCTCGAGTCTTTCGCCATGGGGCTATGTCCATGTCCTGATTGCTGATCTCGGGAGCCTGGGATTCAAGATGGCCTTGCTGCTCGGGATCATTGCAGCGGTGGACTGGATTTTCACGCGGCGCGAGTTTGCCAAGAAGATGCGCATGAGCAAGCGCGAGGTCAAGGACGAGCACAAGCAGCGCGAAGGCGATCCCCGTGTGCGCGCGCATGCGTGATTTGCGGAAAGAAGCCCGCAAGCGCAGCCAGGCGCTGCGCCAGACGCGCAATGCCGACGTCCTGCTCACCAATCCCACGCATCTGGCGATCGCACTGCGCTATGTGCATGGCGAAATGGATTCTCCCCAGGTGGTGGCAAAGGGGGCTGGACACCTTGCCGCGGGAATGCGGCAGATCGCTGCGCGGCATCGCATTCCCGTCGTCAGAAGTCCCGGGCTTGCACGCCGGCTCTTTCAGGAATTGGATGTGGATCACTATGTGCCGCCGCAGATGTTCGCGGACGTGGCCCGGATCATCGTTTGGGTGTTCGCCATGCGTGAGCGCAAGCACGGCACGGCGGGGGCAGCATGAAAGGGCTGGAGCGATTCTTTGGCAAACACAGCGACATCGCCATGGTGCTGCTGGTGCTGGGGGTTCTCGTGGTGCTGTTCGCGCCCATCCCCAGCCCATTGCTGGATTTTCTGATCCTGACCAACTTCAGCTTCGCGTTTCTGATCCTGCTGCTGACGTTTTACATGGCGAGGCCGGTGGAGTTTTCCACCTTTCCCTCGTTGCTGCTCATCGCCACCCTGTTCCGCTTGTCGCTCAATGTCGCCGCGACCCGGCTCATCCTGTCGGATGGTGATGCCGGCAAGGTGATCGGTGCCGTGGGCGCCTACGTGGTAGGTGGCAACTACGTGATCGGGCTGATCGTTTTCCTGATCCTGATCGTAGTTCAGTACGTCGTGGTGACCAATGGCGCCCAGCGCATCTCCGAGGTTGCCGCGCGTTTTACCCTGGACAGCATGCCGGGACAGCAGATGAGCATCGATGCGGACCTGAACATGGGGTTCATCGATCAGGCAGAAGCGCAGCGCAGGCGCAAGAACATCGAGAAGGAAGCCGGGTTTTACGGCGCGATGGACGGTGCCAGCAAATTCGTCAAGGGAGATGCGATAGCGGGGATCATCATCCTGCTCATCAATATCATCGGTGGCCTGGTCATCGGTGTGATGCAGCACAAGCTGCCCTGGGACCAGGCCCTCAAAACCTATTCGCTGCTCACGATCGGAGACGGAATCGTGACGCAGGTGCCTGCGCTGATCATCGCGGTAGGGACCGGCATCATCGTGACGCGTTCCGCTTCGGACGGAAACCTGAGCCAGGAGGTGCTGCGCCAGATCACTTCCTTTCCCAAGACGCTGTTGCTGGTGGGTGCGGCGCTCACCGGGTTGCTGTTCTTTCCTGGCATTCCCGCATTGCCCACGCTCATTCTGATTGCGGCCGTCGCCACGGTCGCCTGGATGGTGCACCGGAATGCCGGCAATGAGGGCGTGGATACCCCCAAGGTATCCGAAGGAGCCCATGCGGAGGGGGGATCCACCGATGCAGCCAAAAGCGAGGAAGATCCTTACGCGTCCTTGTACGTGGAGCCTATCGAAGTTCACGTAGGCAGCCAATGGGCGGCATTCGTCAACCAGCCTGGCAGCGTTCTGATGGAGCGGATCATCACGTTCCGGAAGCAGCATGCGCAGGACCTGGGCATCGTGCTGCCGAGGGTGCGTTTCAAGGACGCGGTGCGGCTCGGAACCGATCGTTACGAGATCTACCTCGATGGCGTCGTTTGCGGACGTGGCGACGCTCGCGCGGACCGTCTGCTTGCCATTCACCCCGCAGGCAAGATGGATGGCATTGCGGGAGAGCCCACGCGCGATCCCACATACGGCCTGCCCGCGCTCTGGATCGAGGAGCAGCATCGCGCAGCTGCGCTGGCCGCCAAGTACACGCTGGTGGATGCGCCCACGGTCTTCATGACCCATCTGACGGAGGTGTTGCGCCGTGAGTCCGCAACCTTGCTGACGCGAGCGGAGGCCGATCGGCTCTTGAGCCGCGTGCGCCAGCAGCAGCCCAGCCTTGTCGAGGAGTTGATCCCGACGGTGCTCTCGGTCAGCGACGTGCAGCGTGTGCTTCAGAACCTGCTTCGCGAGAAGGTCTCCATACGACACATCGAGGCGATTCTCGAAGCCCTGGCTGACGCGGGCCGGCAGTCCAAGGATGCGCACTATCTCACGGAGATGGTCCGGCTGCGCCTGGGGCATGCCATCTGCCAGGGGCTGGTCGGCGAGGCCAATGCGCTCCACGTCATCACGCTGGACCCGGCCATCGAGAGCCAGTTGCTTCAGAACATCCAGGTCGCGCAGGCCGGCGTCCGGGCCGAGGGGAGCGGAGCCCCTGCAGCGTCTTTCGTCCTTGAGCCCAAATTGGCGGAGCAGATCATGATGAAGCTCATGCAGCAGGCCGAACGCATGATGAAGAGCAACCTGTTGCCGGTGCTGCTGTGCGCACCGGAGCTTCGGCGGCATGTACGCACATTGTCCGAACGAATGATGCCCCATCTCCGGGTTCTTTCAATGGCGGAGGTTCCGCATGCGATCGAGCTCAAGTCCTATGCGGTTGTCAGTCTCTGAGCCACGTCACGGCCCAACCGTTTTTCACACTGTTTTTCGTTTTTGACTCCATGCAAGAAGTACTTGCCCTCGCATTGCAATCGATGCAGCACGACATGCAGCGGCTGGATCGCATCGGCGTGAACCTGGCCAATGCCTTGACGCCGGGCTACCAGCGCGAGGTGGTCGCGGCCCGCCCGTTGGGGCTGGGCAATCCAGCATTCGGATCGCTCGTGGGAAGCCCCGCGACGCCGCAAGCCACCGCTGCCGATGCGCCCTCGCGCACGCTGGCTCCCAGCCTGCTGATCCAGACTGATTTGCGCCCGGGCAGTCTCAAATCCACAGGCCAAAGCCTGGATGTCGCGCTGGCAGGCCCGGGGTTTTTCGAGGTGGTGACGCCTGCAGGCCCCGCATACACCCGGCAAGGAAATTTTCGTGTCGACGGGCAGGGGCGCCTGGTCACCGCCCAGGGATATCCGGTCATGGGCCGGGGCGGCGAAATTTATCTCAACGACGTGCAGCCCCATATCGACGCAATGGGCAATATCTACGCCGCGGATGCTCGCCAGGTGGCTGGCGGGCGGACAGATGCCCAGCCTCTGGCACAGCTGAAGGTCGTTCAATCGGACGAGCCTGCACGTCTTCAGCATGTGGGGGACGGTCTCATGGGTGGAAGCGGGGCTTTCGCGATGCTGCCTGACACGGACATACAGATTCGCCAGGGTTTCCTGGAGAACTCCAATGTGAGTTCAATGCAGGAAATGGTGCAGCTTGTCCAGACGATGCGGCATTTCGAATCCATGCAAAAGGTGGCCTTGGGCTATGACGAAATGACGGGCCAGGCCATCCGCAAATTGGGTGAGCTCTCCTGATCATTCCTTGCCGATGCCCCGGACAACCGCAGATCCACCGTAATTTCCTGACAGAAAACCTTTTATGTTCGATGCTTTGTACATCAGCGCCACAGGGATGCAGGCGCAGCAGTTGAATGTCGAAACCATCGCCAATAACCTGGCGAATGTGAACACGACAGGCTACAAGCGTGCCCGGGTGAGCTTTTCTGATCTGGTGGCCCGGGATCCTGCAAAGATTTCAGGACTGGCGGATGCGGATCCAGGCCTGCTGCAGCCCAGCCTGCGTGTCGGCGCGGGCGTGGGGATCGCCAGCGTGTCGAAGCTGTTCGACATGGGTGAACTCAAGAAGACGGATGTGCCTCTCGACATTACCGTGCAGGGTGATGGTTTCTTCGAGGTGGTGATGCCCGACGGCAGTTCTGCGTACACCCGCGGCGGAACTTGGAAGGTGAACAAGGACGGGCTGTTGGCCACGACCGCAGGCGCGCCTCTCAAGGGCAATATCGTGGTCCCGGATGACGTGCAGGCACTCATCGTGCAGCCTGACGGGCGCGTCCAGGCGCGTGTCACCGGGCAGTCCAGCGTGACGGATCTCGGGAAGATCGAGCTTGTCCGCTTTGCAAGCCCTCAGGGTTTGATTGCACAGGGCGACAACCTCTACCGCAGCAGCAGCGCATCTGGGGAGGCCCTGCTGGCGCGAGCTGGCGAGGAGGGCGCCGGGCAGATCGCGCAAGGCTATCTGGAAGGGTCCAACGTGAAGATGGTGGACGAGATGGTGAATCTGATGCTGGCCCAGCGGACCTATGAGGCCAATGCCAAGATCGTGCAGGCTGCCGACGAGATCCTGGGTCTGGTGAACGGGCTGCGCCGATGAATGCCTGTTCAACGGTCGGGTCGCCGTTTGGCGTGAAGCTGGGTGCCAGCATGGCCTTGGCATGCGGCTTGGCGGGCACGGCCATGGCGGTTCCCACGGTGGATACGCAGGGCGGCCCCTGGCTGCGCATTGAGATGCGTCCTCAGGTTCAGGTGCGGCAGACACTGGTGCGTCTCGGAGATGTCGCCCTGCTCACCAGTCCGGATCTGGCCTTGTTGAAACGCGCGATGTCCATCCCGCTGGGGCAGGCACCGCGTGCAGGGGAGACGGTGCAACTGGAGAGTGAGCGTCTCGGCTACTGGCTGCGGACCCGGACCGGGTTGCAGCAAGACCAGATTCAGTGGGAGGGTGCGACGGCGACCACTGTGGGCACCGCAACCCGGGAATTGCCCGGTGAAGAAGTCCTGGCACCTGCCCGGGCGGCTTTGCTGGCGCGTATCAAGGATGCCGCCCGTCAGAGAGGGCTGCTCCAGCCGCGTATCGAACTCGAGGCGGTTTCTGTCCCCGGCAACATGCAGGTGCCTGTTGGCGAGATCGTGCTGCGTGTGCGCCCAGGGACCCCGCAGGCGTTGAACAGGCACATGCTCATCTGGGTGGACGTCTTTGTGGCGGAGCAGCATGTGCGCGCTGTCCCCGTGCGTTTCGACGTGGGGCTTTTCGCGCTGGCGCCGGTTGCAACCCGTGAGTTGGCGATCGGCAGTGCCATCGAGTCCGACGGCATCGCCCTTCGGGAGGTGGATGTGGCGGGGTTGCCGGAGACTGCATCGCTCGTGGCATGGGCCGGCGATCAGACCGTCGAAGCAAAAGCGCCATCCCTCGTGCGTCGCCATACCCCGGCAGGTTCGGTGATCACGGAAGACCGGTTGCAGAGGGCCCCTACGGTGGCCCGGGGCGATTGGGTCAGCCTGGTCACGCGCAACGGCCTGCTCTCGCTGGAAAGCCGGGCGGAAGTGCTGCAGGATGGGCAGGTGGGGCAAGTGGTTCGCGCCCGGCCGGTGAACGGTACGGGTGTCCTGCTGGCGCGCGTGGTGGGGCCTGGACAGTTGGAGTCGCAGCCGTGAAGTCTTCCCATTCAGCGTGGGCCGCAGCCATCTGCATGACCTTGCTTGTACAGGCAGGCATGCCGCGTGCGGAGAGCCTCTACAATGAGCAGACGTTCAGGCCGCTGACGGCCGATAACCGGGCTTTCCGGGTAGGGGATGTGCTGACGGTGCAGGTGTTCGAGAACTCCAGCGCGACGACCAGCGCCGACACGGGGACACGCCGGCGCAATGGACTCTCCGCCGAGCTGGGGCATCGCAGTGGCGCGGTGGCCCAGACCGGTATCGGGGTCAATGGTGATTTCGACGGAGGAGGGCGGACGCAGCGCACCAATCGCGTACTGGCGACGCTCACGGTGTCCGTGAGAGAGATCTTGCCCAATGGGGATCTTCGGGTTGCCGGAGAGCAGTCGCTCACCGTGAATCAGGAGCCGCAGAAGGTAACGCTGGAAGGCCGTGTGCGTCCGCTGGACATCTCGGATGGCAATGTCGTCCTGTCCACCCGACTGGCGGATGCCCGGATCAGTTATGTCGGCGAAGGGGATATCGCCGAGCGCAGCCGCCGTCCCTGGTGGCGTGGCCTGCTGGATGCCATGGGGCTCTGAGAATGGTGCGAATCCTCAACACGTGGATGGGCATCCTGATGGTTGCCGCATGGACCCTGACGATGGGTGCGCCAGGGTCGGCGATGGCTGAAAGCGTTCGGGTCAAGGACCTGGGGAAGCTGCAGGGTTGGCGTGAGAACGCGTTGGTGGGGACGGGAATCGTCACCGGCCTTGCGGGCACCGGGGACTCGCCTTCCAACCGAAGTACGCGCCAAGCGTTGTCCAACGCGATGTCGCAGTTCAATCTCAACATCGGGCCTGAGCAGATTCAGAGCCGCAATGTGGCCGTCGTAATGGTGAGTGCCGCGCTGTCGCCGTTTTCGCGCGAGGGCGACACGCTTGACGTGACCGTGACGTCGGCAGGTGATGCCCGCAGCCTCGTGGGCGGGAGTCTTGTGCTGACCCCGCTCAAGGCCGCCAACGGCCGTGTCTACGCGCTGGCGCAAGGGCCCCTCTCGGTGGGGGGCTACCGCTATGACGCCAACGGCAACGTGGTGCAGAAGAACCATCCCACGGTGGGCTCCATCCCCGGTGGCGCAACCGTGGAAGTGGGGGTGACGGCGCAGGTAGTGTCCGAGAACAACCAGATGACCTTCGTTCTGCACGATCCCGATTACACGACGGCGAACCGCGTGGCCGAAGCCATCAACCGGAAGTTCGGTATCGGACTGGCGCAGGCGCGCGATGCGTCGGGCATCGAATTGACCGTGCCGGAGGGGCAGAGACGCCAATTCGTGGCCTTCGTCGCGGCCCTGGAGTCCATCACCGTGGAGCCGGATCGCAGGGCGAAAGTGGTGATCAACGAGCGCACGGGCACGGTGGTTTCAGGGGGGGATGTGCGTATTTCCAAGGTGGCGATCTCCCACGGCGATCTGAAGCTTTCCATCCGCAGCGAGACCACCGCCTCGCAGCCCACGTTCATCGGCGAGGCTGGCGATGGCGTGCGCACTGCACTGGTTACCAATACCCGTATCGACGTGGACGAGAGGAACGGGCCGGGGTTCGTCACGGGAGGCACCACGGTCGCGGATCTGGTGCAGTCGCTGGCCCGCCTGAAGACCAATACGCGGGACATCATTTCCATCCTGCGTGCCGTCAAGGCCGCGGGCGCGCTGCACGCAGAACTCGTCATTCAATAGTCCGCATAGAAGAGATTTTCCCCATGACCGAAGGAATCGAAGCGATCACCCAGGCAAGCTTGGCCCTCGCGCTCGACGCTGCGTCGTTGCGCCATCAGGCCATTGCCCACAATATCGCCAATGCCGGAACGGAAGGCTTCGTTCCGATGAAGCTGAGTTTTTCCGCTCAGATGGATGAGGCGCGCCGACAGCTGGCGCAAGGCCATCGCCTGTCGGAAAGCCAGATCACGGCGCTCTCCCAGGAGGGGTTCCGCCTGGAGCCGGCACTGACGTCGGCTGGGGTGCCGCTGGGCGTGCAACTGGACTCCGAAGTGGCCCAGATGGCGCAGAACGCAGTGCACTACCAGGCGCTCCTCAAGGGGCTTTCCCGGCACATGGCCATTCTTTCCTCCGCCGTTTCCGACGGCAAGCGTTGAATTCAGGAGCGCATATTCCATGGACTACTCACGAGCTTTCGCCATCAGTGCCAGCGGCATGACTCTGGAGCGCACCCGTGTCGAAGTGGCATCGTTGAACCTTGCCAACGCAAATACCGTGGCGGGCCCGGATGGCAAGCTGTACCAGCCGCTGCGGGTGGTTGCTCGGACTTCTTTCGGCGATGCCGTGGCGCAAGGCCTGGAGGCGCGCCATTCCGTGTCGCTTGAGCCTGTGCAGCAGGGCCCGCGCATGGTGTACGAGCCTGGCCATCCCATGGCCAATGCACGTGGCTTTGTCGCCTATGCGGGCGTCGATACGGCAACCGAGATGGTGACTTTGATGGGGGCCATGCGGTCCTATGAAGCCAACGTCGCCGCGATGAACACCTCGCGCAACATGGCGCTCAAGGCGCTGGAGATCGGGGGCAATGCATGAGTGCCGAAGCCTTGCCCAGCGTGGCGTCTTACGCTTCCGCGCCTATTGCCGAGCCTCAGCTCCTCCCGTTGGAGAAAGCCGCGCCAGCGGCCTCGGGCGGGGTGCAGGGAGCTGGCTTCTCCGATCTGGTCACCCAGGGGTTGCGGAACGTCAATGACCAGTTGCTGACGAGCCAGACGGACTTGCAGCAACTGGCGACCGGCAACGTGCAGAACCTGCACCAGGTCATGATCCGGCTGGAGGAAAGCCGGCTCTCGTTCCAGTTGATGATGCAGGTTCGAAGCCGGTTGCTGGAAGCCTACCAGGACGTCATGAGGATGCAGGTGTAGCCATGTCCGTATCGCCAACTCATGACACCCTAGGCCTCGGGGGCACTGCACCATGATTGCATTCTGGGAGGGCCTGGGCCGCTCCGCACGCACCGGATTGATCGCCGGCCTTATCGCCATCGTCCTCATGACGGTGGCGCTCGCCTGGTGGCTGCTGCGGGCCGACTATCAGGTTCTTTTCGCTGATCTGAAGCCGCAGGACGCCGCAGCCATGACCGCCGAGCTGGAGAAGCTGAAGATTCCCTATCAGTTCGATGAGTCGCACGGCGCCATCCTCGTGGACAAGTCCCAGGTGCATGCCACCCGGCTCAAGCTGATGCGCCAGGACATGCCTCTGCAGGGGGCCGTGGGTTTCGAGCTCTTCAACAACACGGACTTCGGCATGACCGAGTTCGCGCAGAAGATCAACTACCAGCGTGCATTGCAGGGTGAATTGACTCGCACGATCCTGTCCCTCTCGGAGATCCGTGATGTGCGCGTCCACCTCGCGTTGCCGGAGCAAGGGTTGTTCAAGCAGGCCCAGGCTCGACCAAAGGCCGCCATCACATTGACGCTGAGGGAAGGGCAGTCGCTGCGCCCCGAGCAGGTGAGCGGTATCCAGCGGCTGGTCGCGGCGGCGACGCCCAACATGACGGCGCAGGACGTGACCGTGGTCGACAAACAGGGCGTGGCGCTGAGCCGTCCCGCTGAAGAGGCGGGCGACACGGCATCCAGCAGTGCTGCAGGTTCAGGACGGCTTGAGCTAAAGAAGGAAACGGAGGCCCAGCTGGTCCGAAAGGCCACTGCGGTGCTGGACCGGGCTTTCGGCCCGGGACAGGCCCTGGCAAGCGTGGATGTCACGCTCAACATGGACCAGGTGCGCATCACCACGGAAGACGTGATCCCCGGGCCTTCGCGCGCGGCGGACAGCAGGGGTGTGATCGTCAAGGAGCGCGAGTCCGTCCGCGATGGGGGCCAGGCGCCTCTGGATGCAGCCCGCTCGGCGGGCGGAGGGGTGAGTACCCAGCGCGAGGTGGATTACCAGGTCGGTCGCCGCGTGGAGCAAATCGTGAGCCAGGCGGGGGCGATCCGCAGGATCCAGGTCGTTGCAGTGATCCGGCAACCGCTCGATGCCGCGCAGGAAGACAAGCTGCGCCGCGTCCTGGCGGCCGCGGTGGGCACGAATGCGGACCGCGGAGATGTCGTGGTGGTGCAGTCCCTCCAGGCCCTGGCGCCCGACGCGTCCTCAGCGGCGACCGGTGGCATGGCCGCAGCCGGCCAGGCGGTGGATATTCTCCCGGCGCGATCCGGTGAAACGGGCGGCGCGGCATTCCATCCGGCCGGGGCCGGCAAAACGGACCTGTCCGGCATCCTTGTGCAGCTGCTGGGCGCGGTGGTCGTCATTCTGGTGCTGGGCGCCTGGGCTTTTCATGCCACAGCCCGGCGGAAAGACCGTGCGGGACTCCGACCGGCGGCAGCGCTGAACGATGCAGACCGGGAAGCCGCATTGCGGAAAGTGCGTGAATGGATGCACGGCGGAGTCGGGCAGCCTTCGCGATCGCAGCCGGCCGATGGTGGGGCGGGCTCGGGGACTGATGGGGCGCGGCCATGATGTTCTCCGATCTCGCGGCGGATTCCGTAGCGATGGAGCCCCGGAAGGCTGCCTTGCTGCTGCATGCAATGACTCCTGCAGATCGATCCTGGGTGCTGGACCGAATGCCGCAGCACCAGCAGCACGAGTTGCGCGCGTTGTTGGCCGAACTCCATGAGTTGGGGATATCACCGGACCCTGATGCCGTGCGGGAGGTGCTTTCGGCTACGACCGTGCCGGAACGCGATGCTGCCCCGGGGAGCTGGATGGATCCGGACTTTCTGATGGCCATCGATGCAGGCGACGTGGAGGCCCTGGCGCTGGCCTGGCGGAGCCAACCGGTCCGGATGGTCGCCCATGCATTGCGCCTTCGCCCATGGCCCTGGCGGCATGCACTCCTGGAGCAGCTCCCGCATCTGCAGCGCCGCCGTGTCGGGGATGCGCTGGAGTCCATGTCCGAAACAATGCCCTGTGCGGACATGGATAACGCGTTGGCCCTGGCTTTGATGGGCTGCATGCGCCGGTGCTGCGAATCGGCCCGCAGCGGCCGTCAGGGACGCGCGCAAGTCGAGACGGGGACGGTGGGGGCCATGCAGCGGTGGTCTCGGTGGGCTGGTCTCCCGGCGCGCCTGTGGCGCAAGGTGGCCTTATGAACCGGGAGGCGCTGATCCTTCGGGATGCGTCCTGGCATACCCAGATACTGACGGTCGGGAAGCCCCGCGGGGGGACGCCGGCTCTGGGTGAAGCCGTCCAGGAGAAGGCCTCAGGCAATGTTCCGGCAGGCACGGATAGCCCCGTGGAAGCTGCTCCGGCAAATCAGCCTGCGGTATCCGGGTCGCCGCGAGCGGCTTCTCCCGACGAGCCCTCGCAGGGGGGCGGTGAATACGAAGCCCTGTGGTTCGAGAAGGGACGGGGCGTCGGATACGACGAGGGCTTTCAGGCTGCCATGCGTGTTGCCAGCGAAGAAACCGAGAAGAGGGCGCACGCGATAGCCCAGGAGCAGGTCAAGCAGTCGCTCGCACGCATGCAGCGCACGCAAGAGGAGCAGCAGAGCAAGGTCCAGGACATGCAACAGCAGGCTGCCCAGCAACGCGAGGTGTTGCAACGCCTGCTCAAACAGTTGCCTGAAGCCTGGGAGCGTCATTTCCAGAGCGCAGAAGATGACATGCTGGCCCTGATTTTCGAAACCGTGTGCCGGATTCTGGGCGATCACGCCGCCACTCTGGAAGGGATGAGGGCCATCCTGCAGCGTACGCTTCAGAACTGGCATGGATCCCATCCGCTGAGCGTGCACGTGCACCCCGAAGACCTGGTGCAGATGCAGGCCGATGTGGCGGTCGCGCAGATGCTCTCCGCCGCCGGTTTCCAGGCCGATCGCCAATCGTTGCGGTGGGTCGCGGACCCGGATGTCGTGCTGGGGGGGTGTCTGCTGCGCGCCGGAGAAGGAGCGCTTGACGCCCGCCTCGATGTCCAGCTGGAAGCGCTGAAGAGCAGTCTGGTGCAGACGCGGGAGGCGCGCAGGCAGGCGCAACGGCGACCGACTTCGGGGGAGGCCGGTTCGTGAACGTCTTGCCATGGGACATGTCCGGCATCCTGGACGACTACCGCAGCACGCTCCGCCAGGTGGAGCTCTCGCGGCGCATCGGATGGGTGCGGCAGATGCAGGGACTGACGATCGAGGCGCAGGGGCCGGATGCCACGGTGGGCGAGTTGTGCCGCATCCTGCCTCGCGGCCGTGGGCGTGGCAGGGCCTCGGCACCCCCTGGAGACAAGGCCCGCGGCGTGCTGGCCGAAGTCGTGGGCTTGCGTGGCGATGCGGTCACGCTCATGCCCTACGGCAGCATGCATGGCGTGGCAGCAGGAGCCGAGGTGATCGCGCTGGGGCGCCAATCGACTTTCGGGGTCGGGCCTGCTTTGCTGGGGCGGGTGATCGATGGTTTCGGGCACGCCTTGGACCAGCGCCCCGATCCCGTGGCACCCGTGCAGCGGCCTTTGCATGCCATCCCGATCAACCCCATGCAGCGTCCGCGCATCCAGCACGTGCTGCAGACGGGGGTGCGCTGCCTCGACGGGCTGCTGACCATGGGGCAGGGGCAGCGGGTCGGCATCTTCGCCGGTAGTGGCGTGGGTAAAAGCACGCTGCTGGGCATGATCGCGCGGCATGTCAGCGCCGATGTCAATGTCATCGCGCTGATTGGCGAACGGGGGCGGGAGGTTCGCGAATTCATCGACAAACAACTGGGCGCCGAAGGCCTGAAGCGGTCCGTGGTGGTGGTCGCGACATCCGATCAACCGGCCCTGGCGCGCATCCGTGCGGCGCATGCGGCGGTCACGATCGCGGAGTATTTTCGCGATGCGGGCCAGCAGGTGCTGCTCACCATGGATTCCGTCACCCGGCTCGCGATGGCGCGCCGCGAGGTCGGATTGGCGGCGGGCGAGCCGCCCACTGCGCGCGGCTACACGCCATCCGTCTTTGCGGAGCTGCCGCAGCTTTGCGAGCGGTGCGGGACCGCGCCTTCCGGAGGTTCCATCACGGCGCTGCTGACCGTCCTGGTGGAAGGCGACGACATGAATGAACCCATCGCGGACAGCTTGCGTTCCATCCTGGATGGCCACGTGGTGTTGTCGCGGCATATTGCGCATGAAGGGCAATACCCGGCCATCGACGTGCTGCGCAGCGCCAGCCGTCTGCTGCCCGATCTGACCAACCGGGATGAGCAGGAGCTGATCTCCGATGCCATCCGGTATCTCGCACTGTTGGATCGCAACCGGCAACTGGTGGACATCGGAGCCTATGAAAAAGGCACGAACCCCGATCTCGACCGGGCCCTGCAGCTGGCGCCCGGCTTGCGGCAGTGGCTGCTGCAGCGGGACGGCGGCGTGGCACGCGCCGATGCCATGCGCGATCTGCGGGCGCTGCTGTGGCCAGATCGCCCAGCGCCTGTGCCTGTGCCTGTGCCTGTGCCTGTGCCTGTGCCTGCGCCCGCAGCGGCCAAGGCGGCGCTCGCCCCTTCCACCAAGTTCAGTTTCTCGATGGGCGGGGCCGTGGCGCTCCCCGGGAAAGGCCTGAAATGACCCGGACGTCTGCACAGGGCGCATTGGTGGACATGCGTGGCTTCTCTTATGCGCTGGCCCCTTATCTGCGCAAGCAGGAGTGGCAGATGGAGCGCCTGGAAGGGCTGCTCGTGAAGCTGCAGCATGCGATTGCCATGGCGCAGGAGGAGCGGCGCTCTGCGGATGCCGCATTCCAGGCACAAGCGGCGCATCTGCAGCGCAACGTGCATGCGCGCCCCGATCCTCGCGCGCATTTGCAGGGGTTGGCCTATCTGGCCGATATGCGCCGCCAGATGGACGTGCAGGATCGGGAAATCGAGGCGTTGTGCGATCAGCGGGTCCAGCTGCAAGGAGAGTGCCTGGCGCAACAGCGGGCCATCGATGGCTTGCTGGAGCATCGCTCGGATGCCATGCAGCACTATGTGCAGGAAGCCCTGCGGCTCGCCGCCGCGGAGGCGGACCGCGACTGGATCGGGCGGGTGTGCATGCGTTCGGTTCGCTCAGGGAGTGCGCCATGACGATGCTCGATGCGTCGCGACTCGGCAACTTTTCCATGCCAGCGCGTCCACAGAATTCCCGCGAGACCGCTGGAGGCCCATCTGCGGACGGTGGTGGCTCGGGCGAGCCTGCGCGCGCGCGCCAGGCCTGGCTCAGGGAGATGGAGCGCGCCCAGTTGACGGGCTGGTTCCAGCCTTTCTCGGCGGGTGCAGCCTCCGATCTGGTGCCGCCCCTGCACGGACAAGGCACGGTGTCGGCGGATCTCCGGCGATGGCCTGGAGCCGATGCTTCTGCCCATGAGCGATTTGCCGGCGCACCATCCTCGGTGTCCACCCGGCTCGCGCTGCGCTCGGAGAGCATTGCCCGGCCGGAGCCGCGGCCCAGCCCTTTCATGGAGGTGGACCGGGTTGGCAGGGCGTCTCCGATGCCTTCCGACCCTGTCGAAGCTCCGCACCAGAGCGAGAGCCCCATGGGTTCCGGAGGCGTGGAGCAGGGCCCGGCGCCCACGGTACCTATCCACGCTGTGGCCAGCTTGTCGGACGGTCGATATCCAAACAGCATCGCATCGGAGGGGGGACAGCATCCATCCGTGCCCATCGCGATGCCTGCCGAGGCAGGGCGGTCCGCTGCAGCCGTTTCTTGGCATGTGCCGGCGTCTCAGGCTGCATGGCTGCCGACGCTGGATCTGGCGCTGAAGCCCGGAACGCCCATAGAGTCGCCCGAGGTATCGGGGGCTGAGGCCTCGTTCATGCGGGCCTCATCGCCAGCGCAGGCGCACGATGAATCCGCGGATCCGGTGTCGCGCACTGCAGCCGGTCGCATTGCCGGTGGATTGCGAGACTCCTCCACGGGTGTGGAAACCGGCACGCGCGTGCATGCCCAGTGGATGGATGCGGGGCTGAACCTTTGGCTGGGGATGGATGGAACCGCCCAGCAGGTAGGGCTTCAGGCATATGCCGTCGTCCAGTCCTTGCAGCGCACCTTGCGCGAGCAAGGGCAGAGGCTGAGCCGGGTGGTCTGCAACGGCAGGGTGGTTTTCGATGCGGCGCAGCCATCGTCCACCGCATTGCGGGGTGGCAACCCGTTCGAGGATGTTCTCGCCCGGCAGGCGGCCGGCCAGAGATTTCCCCATCTTTTTTCTCTTTCCTCCCGATCGGAGATTTCATGAGCATCAGTGGCATCAGCAGCACGACGACCAATTTGCGAGCCAACGGGCTGGGTCAGGAGGATTTCATGAAAATCCTCCTGACCCAGCTGACCTACCAGGATCCGATGAAGCCGATGGACAACCAGCAGTTCATGGCCCAGATGGCGCAGTTCACGAGCCTGGAGCAAACCCAGCAGCTCAACGACAAGATCACCACTCTGATCGGCAACCAGGCCGCGTTGCAGTCGGTCGGCCTTATCGGCCGCACGGTGGACGTCAACTCCACCAGCGGCGCGTTGACGGGAACAGTCATCTCGCTGTCGCTGGCGGGCGACTCCCCCCTCATCACTTTGCGAACCAGCGCTGGCGCCACCCTGCAGAACATTGGCCTGAGCCAGATCACCGCCGTGCGCTGAAGCCGGCGCGCCCACAGGAATACCCATGATCGAGTCCATCTACGTCGGCATGACCGGCCTGTCCAGTTTTTCCCGCGGCCTGCGGGTCATCGCCAACAACACGACCAACCTCAATACCCCGGGCTTCAAAAGTTCTTCCCTGCGCTTTGCCGATGCGTTCTATGACGGCGGCAGCTATTCCGGCCGCCAGTTCGGCCAACTGGGCTATGGGGTCAGCACCACGGGCACGATGATGTCCTTCAAGTCCGGGGAACTGCGCCAGACGGGAAACGGGCTGGATCTGGCCATCGACGGGCAGGGGCTTTTCACGCTCAAAGGCGAGGGCGACCGCATCCGCTACACCCGTGCGGGCCAGTTCCAGTTCAACAGCGATGGTGTCCTGGTGAGCCAGGGCAACGGTGCGAAGGTGATGGGCATCGGGGCGGACGGAGCGCTCTCGGAGATCAGCATCGCCAATCTCAAGACCAGCGCGGGCAAAGCCACTGCGGTCGTCAAATTCACGGGTAACCTCTCCAGCGGTGGAACGGAGCAGTCGGTGAGCGGCGTGCGGGTGTTCGATGCGGCGGGCGGCGAGCATCTGCTGACGGCCAAGTTGACCAACACCAATTCCACCACTCCGGGCAGCTGGCAGGTCGAATTGCTGGACGGCACCACGACGGTCGGGACGCAGCAGTTGATCTTCCAGGACGGCAAGCCCACCGCCGCGACGGCAAAGCTTTCCTTCACCTACACCCCGGCGGGGCAGGCCGCGGTCCCGCTCACGCTGGATTTCAGCGCGGATGTCACATCCTTTGCGTCTGGAAGCCTGTCCACGCTGGCATTCGCATCGCAGGATGGCTTCGCGGCCGCCGAATTGAGCAGTGCGTCCTTCGACTCCACCGGAACGCTGGTCCTCACCTACGCGAACGGGCAGACCGTGAAAGGCTCGCGCCTGTCCTTGGGGCGCTTCGATACCACGGATGCCGTGGGCGCCGTGGGCAACAACGAGTTCGAGGTGCTGGACGGAAACGCCTGGCACACCGGGGTGGCCGGAGGCTCCTTCGGGTCGGTGCGCTCCGGATACGTGGAAATCTCGAACGTCGACCTGTCCCAGGAGTTCAGCGATCTCGTGATCATGCAGCGGGGCTATCAGGCCAGCTCCCAGGTCATTTCCACTGCCAACGAGATGCTGCAGGAGCTTTTCTCGATGAAGAGCCGATAGCCATGGTGTCGCAGATGAATGGCCGGGGCGGGGAGGGCGGATTGCTGTCCCTGGAGGACTCCCACCTTCAGGCCCGCGCTTTGCGTGTCTGGAGCGGTGCAGAGCGTGCTGGGGTGCGGGATGCACTCCAGGCGCTCTACGATGGCTGGCGCGCGGACTGGGGGCTTTCTCTGGCCGGAGACCCGGAAATCCGCGTGGCGGACGACGGTGTGGTGGATGGTGCACTGGATGAGCCTGCCGCGCGGCAGGCGCTTTATTCATGGATGTTCGGCGAGCCGGGAGGCCGGGTCCATGCGGGAGAGGGCGGCGACATGGCCGAGCAACTCTGCATGCAGGCCTGGGAGTCCTGGCAGCAGCGCCTGCTCCGCGTGGCGCAATCGCTCTCCAATGATTCCGTGCCAGGCGAAAGTGCTCCTGCACCGTGGTCCGGGGCCTTGCGCGTCGTGTTTCCCTGGGGCGCGCAGGCTTGGGGCTGGCATCTCGATGCGAAGGCCGTTGCCGCTGTCCTGTCCCTTCATGGCCTCCCCCGGCATTCGGATGTCACCCCCCCTGCGGGGGACTGGCCGCCCTTGGTGCCATTGGCCGGTGCGCTGGATCGCCACGGCCTTGCGGTGAGGGTCGAGCTGCAGCCTGTTGCCTTGAGCCTCGGGCAACTGCAGATGCTGGCGATCGGTGATGTGATCACGCTGGAGCACCGCCTGGATGAGCCTGCGCTGCTACACCTCGGCGGGCCGCCGGATGGTGAAACCGGCGTGCCGGTCTGCGCCAGTTGGCTCGGCCAGTGCCGTGGGCAGGTGGCGATCGAGCTTCTCCCTCTTTCCTGAAAATTTTTCTGAATTCTTCTTATGCCTTCTCGCGACGTGAATCCGGAAGCCCGGGATGCGGCTTCCCCGGCGGCAACGCCACCCCAGATCCAGCGCATCGAACTGGCGGAGCTTCCCCCCCCAGGGGCATCGCAGCACGGCGCAGGTACTCCCTTGGTGCCCAGCCTGAATCCTTTGCACCGGGTGAAGACCACGCTGCAGGTCCATGTCGGCACGGCCACGCTGACGGTGGGCGAACTGCTTTCAGCCCAGGCCCAGCAGGTGCTGGTTCTTGACCGGGGTGTGGAGCAACCGGTCGATCTGGTGCTGGAGGGGCAGGTGGTCGCTCGTGGGCAGCTCGTTGCCGTGGGTGACCGTTTTGCCGTGCGTTTGACGGAACTGCCGACCCCCCTGGGCCTGATGCCCCGGGCTGCGCCATGACCATGGCCTTGCCTGAATCCATTCCACTGCGGCGCGAGCCCGAAGGCTCCGCGCCCGTGCCGGCCGAGGAGTTGGCATGGATGGGGGTTTTCGCACTGCTGCTCGTGCTGCTGGCCGTGGTGTGGCGCAAGCACCGCGCCGGTAGGGTTGCATCGCCCCGCAAGGCGATGTCCGGCCCCCTGGGGCAATGGATCGGCCGCATGCAGCGGCATTCGGGGCAACGCGTCACGCTGGTATGCAGCACCCGTTTGACGCCCCAGCACAGCGTTCACGAAATCCACTGGCACGGACGGCGCATGCTGATCGGCTGCGCTCCGCAGTCGATCCAGCTCTTGTCGGAGATGCCGCCGGAGGGCCAGCCCGACCCAGATGCGCAGCCCGCGGGCGATGAAGGTGGCATGCGATGACCCGAACCATCCCGCAGCACTCGCCCCAGGCCGCACGGGCCCGGTGGAGACGCCCGGTGGCCGCCCTGGCCATTCTCGCCGGGCTGCTGGGGTTGACTGGCATGGCCTGGGCGCAGGGTATCGGCAAAGTCCCCATGCCGTCTGGCGCAGAAACCTCGCAGGCCTTGCGCATCGTGATCGGCCTCACGGTACTGGCGGTACTGCCCGCAGTGCTGGTCTGCATCACGAGCTTCCTGCGCATCATCATCGTGCTTTCGATGCTGCGCCACGCCATTGGAATGAATGAGACGCCACCGAACACCGTGTTGATCGGGCTGGCCCTGTTCCTGACGCTCTTCACGATGTCCCCGGTGTTCGAGCAGGTCAATCGCGAGGCCTTCCAGCCATTCATGGCAGGCAAGATGGGTATGGAAGAGGGCGTTGCCAAGGGCCTGGCGCCGATGCGCGAGTTCATGGTTCGCCAGACGCGCGAGCAGGACCTGGCCCTCATGGTGGAACTCTCCAAGGCCAAGCCACCCAGTTCCATGGACGACATCAGCAATGTCCAGCTGATTCCCGCCTTCATGCTGTCGGAGCTGCGCGCGGCGTTCCAGATCGGCTTCGTGGTCTTCCTGCCATTCCTGCTCATCGACCTCATCGTCTCCAGTGTACTGATGACACTGGGCATGATGATGATGCCGCCCACGACCATCGCCTTGCCCGTCAAGATACTGATGTTCATCCTGATCGACGGGTGGAGCCTGCTGCTCAAGGCCCTGGTGGGCAGTTTCCACTGATCTCCGTGTCCGATGACTGCGATCGCTGGCGCCGTGGCGCCTTCCCTCACGGAGGCTTCCGGATGCATTGAATCCGAGGCCATGCTCTGGCGGCGCTGGCGCGAGGCCGGGGACAGGGCCGCCCGCGATGCGCTGGTCGAGCACTTTCTGCCCTATGCGCGGATCCTGGCGGCGGTGAGCTTCAAGGGGCGCTTCCACGGTGAGGTCGAGTTTGCCGACTATTTCCAGCTGGCGAGCCTGGGGTTGCTGGACGCCGTAGAGCGCTACGACCCCGGCCAGGGCGTGCAGTTCAAGACCTATGCGAGCCACAGGATACGTGGGGCCATTCTCAACGGGCTCGAAAAACTCACCGAGAAGAGTCAGCAGATTGCACTGCAAAAACGGCTGCGCAAGGAGCGACGGGAGGCGATAGCGGCGGAGGCGGCCCAGGCCATGGGTCAGGAGGGACCGCCCGAGAGCCTGTCGGCCCGGCTCCCGTCCCAGGACTTGCTGGCGTATCTGGCGGAAGTCGGTATCGGTATCGCCCTGTCGGTCATGCTGGAGGACACGGGCATGATCGGATGCGAGGTGCCCGAAGAGGCACCGCTCGAAGCGTCTCCCGAAGTGCTGTACTTCCAGAAGCGCGAGGATCGCTACTGGCGCAAGCTGCTGCGTGAGCTCACGGACCGGCTTCCTGCGCAGGAGCGGCATGTCATCCGGTGCCACTACCTGCAGAGTATTGCGTTCGAAGAGATCGCCCGCATGCTGGGTGTCTCGCGCAGCCGTATTTCACAATTGCACCGAAGCGCCCTTGCGAGCCTGCGCCGCGGCATGGGCCACGGCCCTTCCTGCGAGGTCGCGTGGTAGCCGCCGCCGGACCAAGCGACGTCAGGCAAGGTGCAGACCGCAGCGATGGCTGCAGCACAGTTTCATTTCCGTTGAACCGTCCATGACTTCTTTTTCCACCGTTTCCGATACATCCATCGATACCTCCGCCATCCGGGCACGACTGGACCGGCTGGAGACTTATCTGCGCGACGACTCCGGCAATGAAGGGCTTCTGGCGGAAGCATTCACCGCCGCATTGCAGTGCGCGGCCTGGGATCGTGCGGAATTCCATCTGCGGCATGGGCAGTCCCTGCGCCCCGGTGCATGGGACTGGGCGCTGCGCGAGGCGGATTTCTGGCTGGCGCAGTCGGACTTTCCGCGTGCCGAGCAGGTGTTGCACGGGTTGCAGGGGCTGCCCGGTCAACCGCCCGCATTCGCCGACGCGGTACTGCACAACCTGGCATTCATCGACTTCCAGCAAGGCCGCCATGCGGCGTGTGCCGAACGCCTCGCGCCCCGCATGGAGGCGCAGGCGCAAGGGCACGTGGAGGCCGGATCGTCCGCGCTGGATGTCCTGTGGCTGCGCGCGCTGCACCGTGCCGGCGACATGGTGCGGGCCACGCAATGGGCCCAGGCCATGGACCGGCGGGCCGGGCTGTCGGCCCGGGCGGCGGGGGTTGCGAGCCTGGCGGCGCTGGACGCGGAGCAGATCGGCGACGCCACGCGTTGGTCGGCCATGGCGCTGGATGCCGCGCCCGGGGTTGTCCCGACCCTTGAAGCCCTCGTGACCCAGGCGTCGCTGGCGCTGGCCGCTGCCGATGCTCGCAAGGCCAGGGAGCTGTCCGCTGCGGCGCTGCGCCTGAATCCCGCCGATGGCCGTGCCCGGTCGGCCCTTGCATTCGCCGAACTCCTGGCCAAGGATGCGTCGGCCGCACTGGATCACTTCCGCCAGGCGCTGAAAGCGATGCCAGGGCATATCGGCACCTGGCACGGCCAGGCTTGGACGCAGGTGGTCTTGAAGGACCTGGATGGAGCCCGGGACAGCTTCGAGTCGGCTTTGGCGCTGGACCGCAATTTCGCGGAAAGCCATGGCGGCCTGGCCGTCGTCGCTGCCTTGGTACGGGATGAGGGCGCGGCACGCGCGCATGCCGAGCGGGCGTTGAGGCTGGACGCCGGCAATCTGTCGGGGCGTTTCGCGCAGGCCATTCTCGACGGTGAGACATCCAGCGCAGAGGCTTTCGAGCTCCTGGCGAAACGCCTCATGGCCGGTATGGAGTCGGCCAATGGAGAAAGCCTCTTCGAGAGCGTTTCAAGGGCAAGCCGGCCCCGCAGCCGGGGCCAATGACGCGATGCGGGGCGTTCAGTTCTGGCGGGGCTGGGTCAGCAGGACATCCGCTGCGGCATCGCATGCCTGGCTCAGCGAGGGATCTTCCTGCATCTGCTCCATGACGCGGTCGACCAGATCGCCGAAACCCGGGTCATCCTGGAGCTGAGGGCCAAATGTCTCGGACAGGGTCGTTTCCAGGAATATCCTGAAGGCCCTGCGGCGGCGGTCTGGGTCATCGGCCCCGATCCCGCTCAGCCGCGCCAGCATCTGCTCCCGCGATTTCGCGGTGGCCGGCTTTTCGCGCGCTGGAGCCATGGTTGGCGGGCGTGGAGGGGGGGGCGCGGCCTGCGCGCGGCCCATGGTTTCCATCTGGGTCTTGATCAGGGCCCCCAGCCGGGCAGTGGGGTCAATGCGTGTCATCGGGCGGCATGTTCATCGCTGGCCATCGATTGCAGGGGCGGGTCAATGGGTCGGGCCCTGTTGCTGGTAGTTGGACAGCAGCACGTGGGCGGATTCCATCTCCGCAGCCTCGGCTCCGGAACCATCGGAGGGGGGCGGTGTGCCAGGGGACGGGGCGGACAACGCATCGATTCGCGCAAGGACCAGGCGGATGTCCGCGGACATGGGCGGGTGCTCCGAGTTGCGTGCGAACCCTGCCTCGAAGCAGGCGCGTGCCTGCTCGAAGGCATCCGACGCCAGCGCCGCGAAGCCGCGGACCCAATGGGGCAGCGGGCTGTCGTCCCCCAGGGCGAGGAGCGGCTGCCAGGTGATCAGGGCAACCGAGGCGCGGCCCGCGGAGAATTGCAGCAGGCCCAACTGATAGCGTGCGATGGTCCAGCCGGGGGCCAGCACCAGCGCGTTGGCAAAGCTCTGTTCCGCAAGGTCCAGCTGGCCTGCGGCGGCATACTCCGCGCCCAGCAGCATGTGCGGAACACCGGAGGCGGGTTCTTCCTGAATGGCCTGGTGCAGCAGCGCGACGGCCTGGTCGCTGGCGCCCTGGGCACTGGCCGCAAGGGCCTGCTCCAGAGTCGGCGAGATCGGGGTGGTGGGCATGGGAAGGTGCCTCGGAGGTCGAGGCTTGGCGGTGGAGGAACAATGAACGCGGGGCGTTCGGCGCCACCTGCGTGGTGCGATGGCTGCGCTTTTCGAATATATCCAGCGCAACCTTCGGATGTTGAGTTTCGTCCCGTGTATTTCCTGGTGGCCGAGTCGGGATTTGCAGGATTGTGATTTGACATAATATACATCGTATCTACTTAAGGAGCGTGGCCGGCACCGGCGTTTCGACCCGGACACCCGCGCCCAGCTTGCCCAGCGCTTCCGCGCCATGTACCGCAACCTGGGCCTGGATCTGGCCGGCTGCGCGCAGCTTCTTCACGTCACCGAGCGGACTTTGCATAACTGGCAGTCCGGCAAGCACGACATCCCGTACGCCGCCTACCGGCTGCTGCGACTGCTCAACCGCATGGAGCTGCCCGGCGACTCATGGGCCGGCTGGTGCTTCCATGGCGGCAAGCTGTGGACGCCCGAAGGCCGCTCGTTCGTGGGAACCGATGGCTCCTGGTGGTCGTTGCTTGTCCGCCGCGCGGCCATGTTCGACAAGCTCCACCGGCTGCGCCACTGGGGGCCGGATGCGGAGCGCAGGGACGCGTGCCGGGACGCGGGAGCGGCACGAGCAGCGGCCGTGAGCGAAGCGTCCTGCCTCCCGGCCTTGGCCGGGGGGCGGCGCGAAGCGCCGGCCCTAGATTTATCAATGGCACATATCTCGACCGCACGGGCGAATCCCGCATTGTTCTATGGGTCTGTTGCTATCAAATTTGAATCGGCAAACGTGCCCCAGTGGCACCGGGCCGTTGGGGGAAAGTCATGAATCGGGCTCAGCGGCGCGGCAATCTTGTACGGGTACGGGGCACCGCCCCTAACCAGTTGGGCATACAGCGCCGGGACCAAGTGCGCTCCGGTGTGGAGTTCGATGCTGGCTTGCGGGCGGATCGTTCTGAGAAGCAAGAGCGGGATGCTGCAGGCAGGTTCGCAAAGGCAACCGCGCTAGTGCTGGTGGCGTCTGTGGTGGTCGAAACACGCCAGCAGCGCCGCAATGCGGCCCGTCAAGCTGCAAAACGGGGTGGGGCATGAGCGCCCTGCTCCTGCACGTGTCAGCGGCCTCTGTGGCCGTTCTCGTGGCTCTGTGGGGCAATCTGGCCCTGCCTGAGCCGTTCGCGCCCTTCGGTGCATTAGATCGAGCGGAACACGGGTTGCAGCCCCTGCCCCGCTCTGACCAAAACCCAGTTGTTCAGACCCTCGGGAACCTCTCACAACCCCAGGTGGGACACCAATCTGAATACGAACAGTCAGATTCCAGCCCTTTTGAATCCAGGATGTGCTCCCCGACGGTCTGCGCCCCGTGCATCGGGGTTTCGCCGCCCCGGTGGCTCAGGCTTTCGTCGTTTGCGAGCGCACCTGTGCCCGGGCTTGAAGAACGCATCCCCGCTTGCCTGCTATGCGCTGGTTGCGCTTGTCCTGGCACTCGCTCAAGGGCTTGCCCGGGTGCGCACGGCGCTGCATCGAGTCCACGAATCCCAGTACTTTCCGCATCTGGCGCCTCTGTCGGCTCGGGTATGCCCTGTCCGTATGCACCGCTCGCCCGGTGTTGTGCATGTCCATTACCTCATCGAAGTGATGCCCATCGTGTTCGCTGGCTGTAGTCCAGGCTATGCAGGGCCGCACGGATCAGGCGGCTGGTGTCGGCCGTCACCACGCCAGCCTGAGCGAAAGGGAGATAGCCGACTTCATCCATGATGAAGTCGAGCCTACGCCTAACCTAACTGTTGGGGAACGGGGATTTGTGGAACAAAGTCCCGTTCCCAGGAAAAACGGCATCCAAGTCCGCGATCCACCCCAGATCGCCGCGGTTCCCGACTAGATTTTTACTTCCGGCTGCTCTGCAGGATATCGGCAGCCGCCTTTGGTGAGGATGCGTACACGTAGCACCCACCATTGGACTTGTTGCCGCCACCTTTAATGCAGCCATCCCAAGCTACGCACTGATCGACGGTTTTGACATCTTTTGCAAAGCCGCCGTTCTTTGTCCACTTCGACCAGTCTTTACTGTCCTGGTAATAGCAGCCGTGGTTGGGGCTGGAGACGATCTCGATATTGCTGACGCCGAAACCATCCGCAACTTTCGCCAGATCTGCAGTGAGTGTCACAACTTTTCCGCGAGTTTTGTCGTGCTCAAACAATTTTACAGTCCAGCCGTTCGGCACCTTGACCGACCTTATGTTGTCGTTCCACTTTGTACCCTTCCCGCCGGAACTCCAGTTGTTCTCCGAAATCTGCAGGCTTTCGCCCTTGAAATTCGGCTGGGTATACACAGTTACGCTCTGTGCCGAGGCGGTACTCACCGCTGCACACAAGGAAAGCCCCACCAATATTGCTCGCATCCCATACAGCATTGTATTTCCTCTCCTATTTGTTGGTTGCCTACTCTAACGTTTTTTCGGCACCACTGGGGAACCTCTCGAAACCCAGCCGCTCTCTTTCTGATATTTAAGGATTCTTCAGAAGAATAAAGACGCGCTTAAACGCCTTAAGCAGCGGCTGCAATCAGAATTCGCCTGCCTTCGCATCAGGACGCGGTCCCGGCCAAACCGGTCACCGCCCCTGTGTCGGCGGCACACCTACGGCCGGAAGCAGAGAAGTTGCATGGCTCCGGCTTTCTTCATTAGCAACTGACTTTAGAGAGGAAAACCATGGCATCCTGTTCCCCCTTCCCAGGATCTGTTCGTCAAGATCGCCACCATGATCCATGACCACGGCGGAACCATTACCGGCGGCCCCAGCGGCGGCGCCTTCTCCGTGGATACGCCGCTCGGCTCGGTGGCGGGCACATTCATGGTTAGCGGCCAGAGCTGCACGATCACGAAGCGGCCCTTCATCTTGCCGTGCAAGGTGATCGAGAACTTCATCCGGAACAACCTGCCCACGGTCGCCCAAGCGCAGTTCGCCGATCTCTGACGCAACGGCGGCCTGTGGCCGCTGAAAAGCCGCTCCGGCATCGCCGGGGCGGCTTTTCTTTTTCCCTGGGGTACGCAGGCCGCCCGCCTTTTCGACCATCGCCGCGTTGGATGAGCGAATCCACCAGCCGGGCCATCTCGGCGAAGTCGATGTGCCGCGCGATGGCCTGAAGTCAACCTCTGGCGCTTTCAAAAGATTCTCGTGAAATTCGCCAGGTAATGAAATTTTTCGCAATCCAGCAGGCCATTCATGAACCGCCCAAGCTTCAATTTGAATACGAGGCCACATTGCGTAGCTTCAAACTCATTGCATTGAAATCCATGGTTCGAATTCAATCCACGTCCAGTTCATCCTTTTCTTCGGGGACCACAGACGTGCCCTTGAAGAATGAATTACCCCATCGGACCTCTCAGCGTCTGTCGTCCACTGCAGATCTATCCACCCGGAAGATAGCGCCCAACACAGCCAACACATCGCCCCGCACGGCAAACTTGCCGGCATTGGTTCGCGGCAATGGAGGCCAGCCTTATATTCACCCAGGGATAAGGTCGATGTTGCGCGCACCCTTCTCGCAGGAGAATAATGACCGTTCTCTCGGCTTCAAGACTAGGCCCATCTGCGTAGGCCTGAGCCTGAACTGGCTTAAGCAGCGTGCAGAATATGAGTCAACCGGTAGCGGACCATCCAACGCTATAGAGCGGATGGAGTATCTGCAATCCTTTGCAGGCACGGTGACTGCACGGGTATCCCAGAACTTCTACCTCATGGAGCACAAGGAAGGAATTGAACCCTACCGAGAACGATTCCTTGCTTCTCAAGCCTCTGCATCCGGCTCCTGAGATGGCGCCTACGCGGGCAATCATATCTTCCGCAAATGCGATTGGGATGAATCTGAAGCCGATGTTCACCGACAAAGATGGGCAAGAACTGCCTCTCATGAGCATTCAGAGTGGCTTTGTTGCACAAATCACCCCGGCCACACCGGTAGACTGAAGGCGTGACGGAAGCAAAGAGCGAGAGGCGGACCAAGTACCGCACGACGAACTGGAAAGCCTACAACGCAGCGCTGAAGGCGCGAGGATCGTTGACGATGTGGCTGGATGAAGGCATGCAGTGGCTTGGCAAGCCGAACGGCAAGCGCGGGCGCAGCCCGACGTTCTCGGACGCAGCCATCCAGTTTTGCTTGAGCATCAAGTGCCTGTTCGGCCAGCCCCTGCGGCAGGCGCTGGGCATGGTGGACAGCCTGCTGCGGCTGGCCAAGCTGGACTGGCCGGTGCCGGACTTCAGCAC
>NZ_QLTA01000059.1 GCF_003269065.1 Paracidovorax anthurii | reverse complement strand
CTCCGACCGGGGCATCCAGTACTGCTCTGGCTACTACCAGGCCATCCACGATCGCCACGGGCTGACCTGCTCGATGACCGATGGCTACGATTGCTACCAGAACGCACTGGCCGAGCGGGTCAATGGCATTCTCAAAGGCGAGTTCCTGCTGTGCAGACCTGCCGATCTGGCGCAGGCCCGGCGCATGGTGAGCCAGTCAGTTCCCATCTACAACAACCAACGGCCTCATCTGTCGTTGAAAATGCAAACGCCCGATGCCGTGCATCGGGCGTCTCTGGCCGGCCAATGCCGGTCTGTTCAATGATCCAGGTGTCAACCTAGATCAGGACGGGTCAGCAGGGTGGCCGCATCCTGTTTCGGTGGCTTTTCCCCCTGTGGCGAGGGGGCGTGATGCACGGCCCATGCGGCGTGCACCCTGTTCGCCCTTCGGTGGCAAACCCTCATCAGGCGTGGTTGACGGTGCGTCCGATCTCGGGCCAGCGATGGTGGAGGTAAACCCAGGACACCGTGCCCACGGCCATCATGAGCAGCGAGGCGCAGGCCAGCAGCAGTGTGGAATGCATGACAAGCGGCGCGATCAGGCCTGCCACGATGCCGTTGGCCGTCGATCCGACGAAGGCCTGCAGCGAGGAGGCCATGCCCCGGCGTTCAGGGTGCAGATCGAGCACGAGCAGTGTCACCACAGGCACCATGAGGGCCCAGCCGAAGGCGAAAACCGCGATGGGCAGCAAGGCCCACGACACGTGCGCGGTGAAGAGGCTGTTGGCGGCCACGTTGAGGGCCGACATCAGGAACATGATCACGAAGCCGTGGCGGATCTGTCGCTTGGGCAGAATGCGGCCCGCCATTCGTCCGCTGAGCCACGCTCCGCCCATGATGCCGGAGATGGTGAGGAGAAAGAACCAGAAGAACTGCGTGGGGCCCAGGTGCAGATGTTCGCCCAGGAAGGCCGGTGCCGACAGCACGTAAAGGAACATGCCGTTGAATGGCACGCCGCTTGCCAGGGCCAGCAGCAGGAAGCGGGGGCTCGACCCGAGTTCCCAATAGCCGTGCAGCAGGTTGCGGGCCTGGAGGGGCTGGCGGTGCTGGGCGTGCAGGGTTTCGGGTAGCAGCCGGTAATTGGCGATCCACAGGGTGGCGCCGATGCCGGTGAGGAACCAGAACACGCTGTGCCAGCCTGCATGGACGAACAGCCACCCCCCCCACGATGGGGGCGATCGCGGGCGCCACGCCGAAGTAGATGGTGACCTGGCTCATCACCTGCTGGGCCTGCGCGGGCGGGAACATGTCGCGGATCACGGCACGCGACACCACGATGCCCGCTCCGGCGGAAAGGCCCTGCAGCGCCCGGAAGAACACGAGCTGCCCGATGCTGTGTGCCAGCGCGCAGCCTGCGGACGCCAGGGTGAAGACAGCGATGCCCCACAGCACCACCGGCCGGCGGCCGAAGCTGTCGGAGAGTGCGCCGTGGAAAAGCGTCATGAACGCGAAGCCGAACAGATAGGCCGACAGCGTCTGCTGCATTTGCACGGGCGTGGCGCCCAGCGCAGCCGCGATGCCCGAGAACGCGGGAATGTAGGTGTCGATGGAAAACGGCCCGAGCATGCCCAGCACGGCCAGCAGGATGGCAAGGGCCCAGCGCGGTGCGCGCCAGAGGTTATGGGCGTCTGGGTTCATGAAGGCGGGGGTGTGGTGGCGGTGGCTTGGCCGTGGGGCTGCATGCCGGGAGGCGGAGCCTCGCGCCATTATCGAGGATGCACCCGCAAGCTGCCATGCCGGCGGGTGCCTTGCCGCAGTTCAGCGCTTTGGCTCGCCATGCCCCATGTGCGCCGGCATGCTGGCGGCCGGGGCGGGGGATGCCGACGTGTTCACGGCGCGCACCGGTACCTGGATGTCCATCGTCTGGCGCTGGCCTGCCGGCGTTTCCAGGATCAGTTGCAGGGGCACGGTGTCACCGGCTTTCATGGCCTTGGGCAGGTCCATCAGCATGACGTGGTAGCCGCCCGGCTTGAGTTCGACGGACTGGCCCGCGGGCAGCTCGATGGCGGGCACCTGCCGCATTTTCATGACGTTGTCTTGCAGGCGCATCTCATGGATTTCCGCCACGGGCGCGGACGGAGAGGCCACGCCGACCAGGCGCATGTTCTGCGGGGCGGTGATTTTCATGAAGGCGCCGGTGGCTTTCTGCTGGGGCACCGTGGCCCGGATCCAGGCATCCTGCACGGTGACGGGTTGCCCATGTGCGGCGATGGACAGCACCGAGCCGGCGAGCAGGGATAAAAAGGAGGTGAGCAATTTCATGGAAGCATCCTGTGGAGCAATGCCGGCGCAGGCAGCCGGCCAGCATCGCGAAGGGAGAAGAGGCGAGAGCGTTTCAGGTCGCGGAGGTGCGACGGGGGCTTGCGTCATTCGCCACAGGAGGGCCGCGGGGAGGGAGTGCCGCGCCAGGAACGGGCAGAGGCCGGCTTCTGGTTTTCCAGGACGCTCTTGCCAGGGGCGCTCGTGGAATATGTGCTGTATCCGCGATGGCCACCGGGGGCGGCAGAGTGGAGGGCAGGCACAGGGGGCAGTCCAGCGCATGCGCCAGGTGGGCTGGCGCAAGATCGCCTGGCGCCAGGAAGGGCGCCGGCACTGGCTGCAGCGTGCCGTCCGCCGAGCAGATCCAGTCGAGCGGCAGACTTGCCGCCATCAAGGGGGACGCCACGGAGGCGCCGAGCGCCCACAGGAAGCCTGCGAGCACAAGGCGATGGAGGAGGGTGGCGGTTCGCAGGAGTTGCATGGGGCCTGCTGCGGATTATCGCTGCGCACCTGGGCGTGCCGGTGCCGAAGGGGGCGGGCCGCAGGGGCATGAAAAAAAGGCCCCCACGCTCCCCCGCTACGCGGGGTCGCAGCCCCCCAAGGGGCGTTTTTCATCTTGGGGCGGCCCGGCGATGAAAAAAGCCGATGCACTTGTGATGCATCGGCTTTTATGTGTGGTGGGTCCTGAGTGACTCGAACACTCGACCTACGGATTAAGAGTCCGCTGCTCTACCAACTGAGCTAAGAACCCACAAACTTTGAAATCTGTGCCTGCGTTGCAGCAGAGCCTCGAATTATGCACCAGTTTTCAGGCGCCTTGCAAGCCATGGTGAAAAAAGTGCGATTTCTCCAGGCCGCGGGACTCACAAAAGAAGGTGCTCGCCGGCGTTGTCGCCGCCCAGGATCACGTAGTTCACCTTGCGGATGTCCATGAGGCTCTTGCCGCCGGAATAGCTGATGGAGCTTTGCACGTCCTGCTCCATTTCCGCCAGGGTGTTGGCGAGGCGGCCCTTGATGGGCTCCAGGATCCGCTTGCTTTCCACATGCCGGTACTCCCCCTTGTTGAAGTCGCTGGCCGAGCCGTAATACTCCTTGAAGCGCTGGCCGTTCACCTCGGTGGTCTGTCCGGGGGATTCCTCGTGCCCCGCGAACAGCGAGCCGATCATCACCATCGTGGCGCCGAAGCGGATGCTCTTGGCGATGTCGCCATGGCTGCGGATGCCGCCATCGGCAATGATGGGCCGGGTCGCCACGCGCGCGCACCACTTGAGCGCGGAGAGTTGCCAGCCGCCCGTGCCGAACCCCGTCTTGAGCTGGGTGATGCAGACTTTTCCAGGCCCGATGCCGACCTTGGTGGCGTCGGCGCCCCAGCTCTCCAGGTCGATGACGGCCTCGGGCGTGCCGACGTTGCCGGCGATCACGAAGGATTGCGGCAGGTGGCGCTTGATGTGGGCGATCATGGCCTGGACGGTGTCCGCATGGCCGTGGGCGATGTCGATGGTGATGTACTCGGGGGCGAGGCCTTCGGCCGCGAGCCGGTCCACGGTGCCGTGGTCGTGCGGTTTCACGCCCAGCGAGATGGACGCGAAGCAGCCGGCCGCGTGCATGTCCCGCACGAACCGCGCGCAGTCCAGGTCGAAGCGGTGCATGACGTAGAAGTAACCGTTGGCCGCGAGCCAGCGGCAGATGTTCTCGTCCACCACGGTCCTCATGTTGGCGGGCACGGCCGGCAGGCGGAAGCTGCGCTGGCCGAGGCGGACGCTGGTGTCGCATTCGGACCGGCTCCCGACGCGGCATTTGCGCGGCAGGAGCAGGATCTGGTCGTAGTCGAAGATTTCCATGGCTTCCAGGCTCCATCCGGTGCCGTGCCGGAGGGATGTCCGGGCGCGGGGGGCGCTGGGCTTGCTGACATGGCCGGCTGGACTGCGCAAAGTGCCGGGGTTGGCCCTGCGCAGGCGCAAAAAAACCGGGCGGCAAGCAACTTGGGCCCGGTGCCCGATTTTACGCCCGCACGGGATGGCGCCGGTTCAGGGTTCGGGCGCGCAGCGGGATCGGGCGGCAGTGACGATGCGGCCCTGCGGGTCTTTGAGCCACCCGGCCACGAAGAGCCGCTCGGCCTGCACACCCTCGGGGATGCGCATGGGGCGGATTTCGCGGACCGGCGAGGCCGCGCGTGCGGTGCCCCGCACGTCCCATGGGCCCTGGAGCATGCCCCGGACCACGAACCGCTCCACTGGCGTCTGCTCGGTGCCGGCGGGGATGTGCTCCGCGAGCACGACCGTATAGCGGTAGGCGCCGGCGGGCATGCCCGCGCGCGGTCGCAGGGCGAGGGTCACGCCGACATAGTCGTTGACGGGCAGGCCGTGGGCGAGGCGCAGCCCGGGCGACCGGGGGCTGGCGGGCGCCGGTGCGGCCACATGGGTGTCCGTGCCCAGCGGGATGGGGCGGCCGAGCTGCCGCAGGCGTTCCCGGGCATCGGGTGTCGCGGCGGCGGACAGCGGCGCCTCGTCGCCGCGCTCGCCCGGGACGATCCAGTCCAGGACCAGCGCCGGTGGGGAGGGGACATGGCGGGGCCCTTCGCGCCAGCAGGCCTCGCATTCGGCAGAGATGAACCGCTCGTACAGCGCCGGGGGCGGCGGCACGCCGTCGCTGGCGCATGCGCCCTGGGCCGATGCCAGGGGCGCGAACATGGCGCAGGCCGAGAGCGCCGCCAGCAGCCGCGCGGGCGAAGGACGCACCCCCTGGCGGGCGGGGGCGGGGTGTGCGGTGCGGGGGCGGCGATGGAGCATGGTCGGAAGGGATGCGTGGCCGGTGGTTCCGCCATGTTCCCACATCGCCGCGGGGCGCGGGCGCAGCCTTCAGTCGGGCTTGATGTTGGCGCGGCGCACGACTTCGCCGTAGGCCACGAGGCGCTCGGACATCATTTTCTCGAAGGCCGCGGGGGTGAGCTCCTCGGGCGGGATGACCCCGCGCGCCTTGAGCTCCTCGACCATGGCGGGGGTCGTGGCCACGCCGCGGATGGCCTTGTGCAGCGCGGCCACGATGGGCTCCGGCGTGCCGGCCGGCGCTGCGATGCCCGTCCAGGAGGTCTGGTTGAGCGATGCCTGGCCCAGCTCGGCGAAGGTCGGCACGTCGGCCAGCAGGGGCAGGCGCGTGGGCGATGCCACCGCGAGGGCGCGCAGCTTGCCGGCCTGGATGTGGGGCAGGAAGATGAGCAGGTTGTCCAGGGTGAACTGGACCTCGTTGCTCAGCACGGCGGTGATGAGGGGCGAGCCGCCGCGATAGGGCACGTGCACGGCCTTCGTGCCGACGGCCATCTGCATCATCTCCACGTTGAGCTGGCCCATGCTGCCCGAGCCGGCGCTGCAGAAATTGAGATGGCCCGGGTGGGCCTTCAGGTAGGCGACGAATTCGCCGAAGGTCTTCGCGGGCACGCTCGGGTGGGTGACGAGCACGTTGGGCTGGCGGCCGAGGATGGCGATGTTCTCGAAGTCCTTGACGGGGTCGTAGCCGAGGTGGGGCTGCACGAGCGGATTGGCGAGGTGGCTGCTCTGCGACGACGCGACGAGCGTGTAGCCGTCCGCCTTGGAGCGGGCCACGAACTGGGTGCCGATGGAGCCGCCCGCGCCGGGCCGGTTGTCGATCACGATGGGCACGCCCAGCGCCTGGGACAGCGGCTCGGAGTATTGCCGTGCCATCGTGTCCACCGAGCCCCCGGGCGGGAAGGGGACGACGAGCGTGATGGGGCGCGAGGGGTATTTCTCGGCGTTGGCCCGGGCCGGAAGGCCCGCGAGGCCCAGGCCGGCGCCGATGCCCGAGGCAAGGAGCTGGCGGCGGCCCAGCCGGGCGGCGGGCGGGGTGCGGTGGTGGTGGGACATGGATCGGAGGAAGTGAGGGAAAGTGAAGCCGTGCGGAGGACGGCGGTGTCTGCGCGGACCGCGCGCCGTCAGCCCAGCGCGATCAGCGTGAGGGCCAGGGCCTGCGCACGCGGCACGAAGGTGGAGAGGTCGCAGAACTCGCGCTCGCTGTGCGCGTAGCCGCCCACGGGGCCGAGCGCGCACAGCGTGGGAATGCCCATGGACGAGGTGATGCCGCTGTCGGCCGCGCCGCCGGTGAATTCGCCCTCCACCGCGAACCCCGCCTGCGCGGCGCTGCGCTGGTAGGTCTGCAGCAGGCCGGCGGGCGTCGGGGCCATCGGCAGCGTGCCGGTCTGGGCGGTGACGCGGCCGCTGGTGCGGGGCAGGGACTCCTCCTGCACGATGGCGTGGACGCGGGCCAGCAGCGTCTCCAGGTCGCTCTGGGCCGTGTAGCGCAGATCCACGTGCGCGCGGGCCTGGGGGGCCACCACGTTGGAGGCCATGCCGCCCTGCACCACGCCCACGTTGACGGTGACGCCCGGCTCGCAGCCGTTGAGCGCGTGCAGGGCCAGGATCTTGCGGGCCAGGGCCTCGATGGCGCTCGCGCCCTGCGCGGGGTTGACGCCGGCATGGGCGGCCACGCCCTGCACCTCGAAGTCGATGCGGTAGGAGCCCTTGCGCTCGGTGACCACGTTGCCGCTGATGCGGCCAGGCTCGGCGTTGAGCACGGCACGCGCGCCGCGCGAGATCTCGCGGATCGCCGTGCGGCAGGCGGGGGAGCCCACTTCCTCGTCGCAGGTGAAGAACAGGTGCACGGGCGATGCGTTGCCGCCGAAGCGCGCCAGGGCCTCGGCCACGAACACGTTCATCACCAGGCCCGATTTCATGTCGGCCACGCCCGGGCCGAAGGCCTTGGCGCCTTCCACGCGCCAGGGGCGCTCGGCCGCGGTGCCCAGGGGGAAGACCGTGTCCATGTGGCCCATGAGCTGCAGGTGGCCCGTGGCCGCCGGATCGCTGCCGGGGACGCGGGCGAGCAGGCATTCGCCCCAGCCGGGCTGCGGCGTGGTCTCGACGGCGATGCCCGCGGATTCCAGGCGGGCGCGCAGCAGGGCGGCCACGCGCTGCACGCCCTCGACGTGGCCGCTGCCGCTGTCGGTGTTCACGATCCGGCCCAGCAGGTCGCGCATGGCCTCTTCCTGCGAGGCGAGCCAGTCCAGCAGCGGGCGGGCGGTTTCCGGGGCATTGGGGGTAGCGGCTTCGGTGTGCATGGGGGTGAGATAAAAATTTCATTAATCATAGTTTTTTGAAAAATTTATTGCAATCTGATAGGGCAGCGCCGGGTGCTATCGGGCTTTCCGCACCCCAGGGGAGTGGCGCTTTTGCGGGCTTTTCGGCCGAACGGCGCGGGGGGCGTGCGCCCTTGCTGCGGCAGGGCCCCGCACGGCCGGGGAAGCAGTGCGGCGGGAAGGGCTTTCTACAATGGAGGGATGCTTCCCCAAGACCTGTTTTCCGGCGCGCCAGCGCCTGCCGGCGTTGGTGCATTCGGCGCGGCCGATGCCGGCCCGTCCCCCGCGCAGAACGCTTCCCGTTCTCCCCTGTTGCAGAACCTCAACGACGAGCAACTGGCGGCGGTGACGTTGCCGGCCGGCCACGCCCTGATCCTGGCCGGCGCGGGCTCGGGCAAGACCCGCGTGCTCACCACGCGCATCGCGTGGCTGTTGCAGAACGGCTACGCCACGCCCGGCGGCATCCTGGCCGTCACCTTCACCAACAAGGCGGCCAAGGAGATGACGGCACGCCTCTCGACCATGCTGCCGGTGAATGTGCGCGGCATGTGGATCGGCACCTTCCACGGCCTGTGCAACCGGCTGCTGCGCGCGCACCACAAGGCGGCGGGCCTGCCGGCCACCTTCCAGATCCTGGACACGCAGGACCAGCTCTCGGCCGTCAAGCGCCTGTGCAAGCAGTTCAACATCGACGAGGAGCGCTTCCCGCCCAAGCAGATGGCCTACTTCATCAGCGGCTGCAAGGAAGAGGGCCTGCGCCCCGGCGACGTGGAGGTGCGCGATGCCGACGGGCGCAAGAAGGTGGAGCTCTACCAGCTCTACGAGGAGCAGTGCCAGCGCGAGGGCGTGGTGGATTTCGGCGAGCTGATGCTGCGCAGCTACGAGCTGCTGCGGGACAACGACCCGATCCGCGCGCACTACCAGCGGCGCTTCCAGCACATCCTGGTCGATGAGTTCCAGGACACGAACAAGCTGCAGTACGCCTGGCTCAAGCAACTCGCGGGCGACGTGGAGGGTGGGCGCCTGGCCACGCAGGGCAGCGTGCTGGCCGTGGGCGACGACGACCAGAGCATCTATGCCTTCCGCGGCGCGCGCGTGGGCAACATGCAGGATTTCGTGCGCGAGTTCGAGGTGCGCCACCAGATCAAGCTGGAGCAGAACTACCGCAGCTACAGCAACATCCTCGATTCGGCCAATGCGCTCATCAGCCACAACAGCCGCCGCCTGGGCAAGAACCTGCGCACCACGCAGGGGCCGGGCGAGCCGGTGCGCGTGTACGAGGCCGCCACCGACCTGGCCGAGGCGCAGTGGATGGTGGACGAGATCCGCCAGCTCGCGAGGAGCGACGGCTTCGAGCGCCGCGAGATCGCGGTGCTCTACCGCAGCAACGCGCAGAGCCGCGTGATCGAGTCGGCCCTCTTCAATGCCGCCGTGCCGTACCGCGTGTATGGCGGCCTGCGCTTTTTCGAGCGCGCCGAAATCAAGCATGCGCTGGCCTACCTGCGCCTGCTGGAGAACCCGCACGACGACACCAGCTTCCTGCGCGTGGTGAATTTCCCGCCCCGGGGCATCGGCGCGCGCACGGTCGAGGTGCTGCAGGACGCGGCCCGCGCCGCGGGCTGCTCGCTGCACGATGGCGTCACCGCCGTGCCGGGCAAGGCGGGCGCGAACCTGGGCGCGTTCGTGGCCCTGGTGGATGTGATGCGCGAGCAGACCCAGGGCCAGACGCTGCGCGGCATCATCGCCCAGATGCTCGAATCGAGCGGGCTGGTGGAGCACTACCGCGCCGAGAAGGAAGGCGCCGACCGCATCGAGAACCTGGACGAACTCATCAACGCGGCCGAGAGCTTCGTCACGCAGGAGGGCTTCGGCCGCGATGCCGTGGCGCTGCCGCTGGACGAGCAGGGCCGCCGGCTCGCGCAGAGCCCCGCCAGCCAGGGGCTGGACCCGTCGCGCCCCGTGACCGACGAGCCGCTGCCGGGCGGCGTGGATGCCGACACCGGCGAAACCCTCTCGCCGCTGGCGGCCTTCCTCACGCACGCGGCGCTGGAGGCGGGCGACAACCAGGCCCAGGCCGGCCAGGATGCCGTGCAGCTCATGACGGTGCATGCCTCCAAGGGGCTGGAGTTCGATGCCGTGTTCATCGGTGGCATGGAGGAAGGCCTGTTCCCGCACGAGAACGCGATGAGCGACCGCGAGGGGCTGGAGGAGGAGCGCCGGCTGATGTACGTGGCGATCACGCGCGCCCGCAAGCGCCTCTACCTGAGCCATTCGCAGACGCGCCTGCTGCACGGGCAGACGCGCTACAACGTCAAGAGCCGGTTCTTCGACGAGCTGCCCGAGGCGGCGCTGAAGTGGATCACGCCCAAGCAGCCGGGGTTCGGCAGCTTTGCTCCTAATTCTGGAGCGAAGAATCCATATGGAACGCCGACACGGAGCGGGTTTGGCTTCAAGTCCGAGAGTTTCGCCAGCCCCCCGGTGCCCGTGCAGAAGGCGCCGCCCGCGCACGGCCTGCGCGTGGGGCTGGGGGTGTTCCACACCAAGTTCGGCGAGGGCAAGGTGCTGGCGCTGGAGGGCTCGGGCGACGACGCGCGTGCGCAGGTGAACTTTCCCCGCCACGGCACCAAGTGGCTGGCGCTGTCGGTGGCCAAGCTCACGGTGGTGGAGTGAGCCGGAGGGCGGCCGTGCGCCCAGCCCTCCCTTCGCTCCCTGGGACGGCCCGCCCATAGATCCGCCGGCACCCGGGGCGCCGGCGCGCGCTCAGCGCCGGGCCAGCACCCAGTGGTTGTCGATGCGCGCCCCGGCCAGTTCCGCGCCGTGGGGGTGGGGCCGGGGATCGGCGGCGCGCGCGTCCTCCAGGCTGTGCTCCAGGCCGGCCGCCCACAGCGAGCGGTCCTGCACGGCCAGCGCGCAGACTTCCGGCAGCGGCACCAGCCCTTGCCATTCGCCCTGGGCGGAGAAGGTGGCGATGCCCTGCGCGCGCGGGCAGCTCACGGCCCAGCCCCGGGGCGTGGCGGCGATGCTGCCGCCGTAGCCGTGCAGGCTGGATTCGAGGGGCCGGGGCGATGACGCCACGCGCAGGGCCTGTCCGTCGAACAGGGCCAGCACGGGGGCCGTGTCCTTGGTGGCGGCGGTGTCGTGCTCGGCCTGCAGGGCGATGCCGAGCACCGTGCCCGAGGGGGCCCACGCCAGGTGCCGCAGGCTCAGGCGCCGGTCGTCCAGCCGCCATTGGCCCAGCAGCTCCCCGGTCTGGCCGTGGAGCCGGGCGATCGAGGAGTCCATGGTGTCCAGCGCGCGCTTGACGCGGCCGGTCTCGGGCGCGGTGGGCACGCCGCCGTTGGCCACCAGCAGGGTCGGGGCGCCGCCCGAGGGCGTGCGCCGGTCCCAGATCAGCTCGTGCGCGTCGATGCCGTGGGTGGGCCACTCCTGCCGCGTTTCGAGGCGGGCCGCGTCGCGCTGCGCGACGAAGCTGCGGCCGGTGTCGGCGTCGGTCTCGGTGCTGTAGAGCGTGCGCCCGTCCGGGTGGGCGATCACGTGGCCGTTGAACGAGCGACCGCCGTCCGTCCAGTGCCACACCGGCTCGCGCGCCTCGCCGGGCCACCAGCGCAGCAGCCAGTCGCCGGGCCGGCGCGCGGCGGCGACGATGCTGCCGTCGGGCAGGGCGCACAGGCCGTGGGCGCGCGTGGGGATTTCCAGGGCGTGCACGGTGCGCAGGGGCGCGCCCTGGCCGGGCCGGGCTTCGAGCACGCCGATGCGATAGCCGCCATCGCCCTGCTGCCACGCGGCGGCCAGCCGCAGCGGCTGCGCCGGCGAGGCGGCCCGGGCGCCGCACAGCGGCACCGCGAGGCCCAGGCCCGCGGCGATCCGCAGGGCATCGCGCCGGGAGAGGGGTGGGTAGGGGGGGAGCGGCGTTGCCATGGGTTCAGTCACCATCGGCGTCGGAGAAGCCGATACTCACCTGCAGGGCCGGCGCCACCTCGGCCTCGGCCAGGCGCTTGAGCGTGGCAAGGTCCCGCGAGGCCTGCCGTACCTGTGCCGCGCCCTTGTCCGGCCCGGCCTTTTCCACCGCGGCCATGGCGGCGTCGATGCGCAGGGCCGTGGCGCGCAGCTGGTCGGCCAGGGGGTTCAGGCCCCGGCCGCGCAGATAGGTCTCCAGCGGCACCAGGCCCTGGCCCGGGGCCGCGAGGGGCGTGCCTTCTGCCTGCACGGTCAGGCCGCGCAGGGTGTGCCATTCGGCCATCCAGGCGGCGGCGGTGAGGCCGCTCGCGGCGCGCGGGTAGTCGGGCGCGCGCGTGCCCTGGGCGGCGCGCAGGGGTTTCTCCATGTGCGCCCAGCGCAGGCGCTCGATGCCGCCCACCCACTGGTTGATGAATTCGCCCATGGCCTGGGTGGACCGCTCCTGCTGGTCCTCGGCGCCCCAGTCGGTGGTGGCGGCTTCGGCGAAGGCCGCCTGCAGGGCCTGGGCCTCGCGCTCCACGTCCAGGGCCACCTCGACCGCATAGGCGCAGGCGGGGCCGCGCGGCGCGGCGGGCTGGGTCCAGAGCAGCCATTCGAGCGCGGGCAGGCCCTTGGCGGGCGTGCCGATGCGCTCGAACGCCTTGGCGCCCTGGGGCTGGGCCTTGATGGCGCGCTCGATGAGCTGCGGGCGGGCGGGGGCGAAGTCGATCTGCCGCTGCGTGCGCCGCGCGATGACCGGGCCGACTGCGACGGCGCCCAGGCGCTCCCAGGCCAGCATGGCCGCGCGCCACGCGTCGCGGGCCGGCTCCAGCGCGGCATCGCCGGGGGCCGGCGCCTCGCACAGCGTGCGCAGCGCGGGCGGCAGCGCCTGGGCGGCGGCGGCGAACTCGCGCGCGCGGGGCAGGGCCCAGTGGGCATAGAGGCTCTGCAGCGCGTGGGTGGTGTCGTAGAACGGCACGGCGTCGTGCTGCCAGGCCGGCAGCGGCGCGGCCGGGGCCGCGGCGGCAGGGCGGGCCTGGGCCTGGGCATGCGCGGGCAGGGCGCCCGCCGCCAGCGAAAGCGCCGCCAGCGCCGCGAGGCCCGCCAGGGCGCGGGAGGCCCGGAGCGGGCGGGCGAGGGGGGATTGCGGGAGGTGGTGTGTCATAGCGATTCGACGAATTTCACGAGTGCGTCGCGGTCGGCCTTGTCCATCCTGAGCACGTTCTGCCTGGCGTCTTCGGCCTCGCCGCCGTGCCAGAGGATGGCCTCCAGCACGCCGCGCGCGCGGCCGTCGTGCAGCAGGCGGGTGTGGCCGTTCACGTCCTGGATCAGGCCGGTGCCCCAGAGCGGCGGCGTCTTCCATTGGCGGCCGTTGGCCTGGAAGTCCGGTCGGCCGTCGGCCAGCCCTTCGCCCATGTCGTGCAGCAGCATGTCGGTGTAGGGCCAGATGCGCTGGCCGGACAGCGCCTTGCTGGTGAGGCGCGGGAACGGGCCTTCCTTGGTGACGTAGCTCGGGCGGTGGCAGGCGGCGCACTGGGCCTGGGCGAAGAGGGCCTGGCCGCGCAGCACGGCGGCGTCGTTCACGTCGCGGCGCGCGGGCGGCGCGAGCACCGCCTGGTAGAAGACCACGTCGCCCAGGGTCTTGTCGTCGATCTCCACCCCGGGCTGGCCCTGGCGGTCCGCGCTCTTGCCGCTGGGCGCGGCGAGGCAGTCCTTCTGCGCGGGCGTGCAGGTTTCCTGGGCGAAATGGCGCGAGGTGATGCCCATGTCGCCCAGGAAGGCGCCGCCGCTCTGGTGGGCGATGGTGGCCACGTTGGCCTTCCATCCGAAGCGGCCGAGCATCATGCGGCCCGAGGGGGCGTCCCAGACGCGGTTGGGCGTGCCCTTGATGGGGCCGGGCGCGGCGGCCTGGTCGGCCGCGTTGGCGAGGATGTCGGCCTCGTCGATGGCCTCCAGCAGGCCCACGCCGATGATCTGCGGCGCGATGCGCGGGCTCACCATCACCTCGGGGTGCATGGGGCCGTAGCCCAGGTCGGCGAAGCCGTAGCGGGGCTTGAGCAGGGTGTAGGGCGTGCCGTCGGCGAAGCGCCCTTCGATGGTGTCGTAGCGCAGGGTGACGCGCCCCTCCGGCTTCACGCCGGTGATGGCGGCGTTGTTGAACTGGTCGCCGTACACCGGATCGTGGCGGGGGCCGCCGTGCGCGTCGGTGCCGGGGATGGACAGGCGGATGAGCAGCGAGACCGTGGGGTCCCGGGTCTCGCCCAGGCGGTTGAAGATCTCGGGCGGCTCGCCCCGGCCGTCCTGCACGTGGCAGCCGCCGCACGAGCGCGCGATGAAGTGCGGGCCCAGGCCGTCGCGCGCCTTGGTGGAGGCGGGCGCCTCCACCCAGTTGCGCTTGAAGAACGAGTTGCCGATGACGAAGCGCGTGCGCTCGGCATCGTCGAGGTTGGCCGCGGGGAACGAGAAGGCGTTGCGGCCGGTGGCATACACGGTGGTGTTGCCGCCGGTCTTCTCGCCCAGGGGATCGGAGGGCGCGTCGGCCACCACCAGGCCGGTGGCGGCGAGGACCCCGGCGCTGGCCGCCGCCAGGCGCAGGGCGCCCCGGCGGGTGAAAGCTGGCAGGAAGGGCATGGGGGATGCGGGCAAGGCCGGGGCGGTCAGGGTTGCACGAGGGTCAGCTTGGTGATGCCGATGGCGTTGGCGGCCTCCACCAGGTCCTTGCTCTGCTGCGTGAGGCTGTCGATGGCCTTCTGGATGCGCTGGCGGCCCGGCGCATCGCTGCCGCCGATGATCTCGCGGTCGAACGGCGCCTGGATGCCCTCGGTGGCGGCCAGCGAGGCAGCGATCTGCCGGCTGGTCCTGTCGGCCAGCGCCGCGTCCTTGGCGGCCACGAGGTCGCGCAGCGACGGCCCCTGCAGCACGCTGCCGTCGGCGCGCTTGTACCGGCCGAGCCACACGTTCTGGATGCCCAGCGCGTTGGTCACCGCGTCGCGGTGGGTGTTGTCGGAGAAGCAGGAGTGCTCGTCCTCCTGGTCCTGGCTGTTGAGCGCCACCTCCAGCCGCTCGCCCGCCAGTTCGCCGCGCGACAGCGAGCCCAGGCCCACCAGTATCTTGCGCACCGACTCCGTGCCGCCGCGCGCGAACTTGGCGCGGTAGTTGTTCTTGGCCTTGGGGTCCCAGGATTTGGAGAGGAAGGCGAGGTCGTCGATGAGCAGGTCGGTGACCACGTTCAGGTACTGGCGGCGGCGGTCGGCATTGGGGGCCTTGCCGTCCACGAAGTCCTCGAAGTTGCGGTCGCCGGGGCCGGTCTCGGAGAGGTCCTGGCCCCACAGCAGGAATTCGATGGCGTGCCAGCCGGTGGCGACGTTCTCCTCGCCGCCGCGCTCGTTCTGCGCCGCGAGGTTCTTCTTGGTGATGGCGAACTTGCGGTTGTTGATCAGGCCCGCGTTCGGCTTGCCTTCCACGCTGTCCACATAGGACTCGTCCATGGGCCAGGCGTTGATCTGGCCCTCGGGGCCCTTGTCGTCGTCGATGGGGCCGCCGTAGAAGCGGAAGGCCTCGGTCTGGCCGTAGAACTCGCGCGCGGCCAGCCAGGTCTTGCGGGCCTCGGCGAGCGTCTCCACCGAGGGCTTGGCGGTGAAGGCCTGGATGGCCGTGCGCATCGTGCGCGCGGCGGCCAGGGTGTCCTCGTAGTTCGCGTGCACCAGCGCGGCATAGTGCGCCGCCACGGTGGCGGGCGTGGCGGCGGCGGTCGCCGCGGAGGCGGTGGCGCCAGCCGCGCCGCCCTGCGGACCTTGTGCCCGAGCCACCCCCGTGGCGCCAAGCGCGGCGATGGCCAGCAGGCCGGCGAGGACGGTGGTTTTGAACGGGGCGGTGGTCATGGCATCTCCTGGTGGTGAACGATGAGAGAAAAGGCGCCGATGGCGGCCCGGCGCCCGCGTGCCCGGGGGCAGCGCGGCGTGGACGCGATGGTGGACGGCGCGGGATGTGGAGCCGGGGCGCAATGGATGGCCCCGGTCGCCCGGCGGCGTGCGGCGGGGCGGGTCCCTCCCGACCCGCGTCCACCGCGCACGGCGATGAGCGAGGGCATTATAAGAATGAGATTAATTATCATCTCCGGCCGGACGGTCTTTCGACCCGGTGCGGCCGACGTGGCCCCCCGCGAGGCCTGCCGATGCAGAGTTGGTTGCTATTATAAAAATAGCAAATTGTGCAGCAGGGACACCGACATGGAGCCTGTTTTTCCTGCAATGCCGGCTGTGCCAGGCGCACGGCGGCCCTGGCGCGCGCCGCCAGGAAAAAGGGCCTCCACGCTTCCTCGCGGCCCCCGAGGGGGCGCTTTCTTGTGGGGCGGCCCGGCCATGAAAAATGGCCCCCACGCTTCCCCGCTACGCGGGGGCGCTGCCCCCCAAGGGGACGTTTTTCATCTTGGGGCGGCCCGGCCATGAAAAAAGCGAGGCATGCGCCTCGCCGTGCGGCCCCGCCGGAGGGGGCGGGGGCCTGGGCGGGCTCCTCCGGGGAGGTCGCCCGCTCGCCTGGGGGATGTCAGGCGCTGAGCTTCATCTGCTGCGGGGTGCCGGTCAGGTAGCCCACGGCGGAGCCGAACTTGTCCTTGTAGTTGGCGCGCAGCAGCGGGTCGAGCGTGTCCTTCACCTTGGCATGGATGCTGCCCCAGTCGCCGGCGTGCTGGAAGTTGCTCATGATGTAGGTGAAGCCGTTGATCTCGTCCACCGCATGCAGGCCCGTGGATTCACCGCCCGCCGGCACCGACATGACGCGCGCGAGCTGCTTCGTGTCCACGTTGTAGGCCCACAGGAAGTTGTTCACGTGCTGGCTGCTGTCCTCGCCGATGAAGAGCGTCCGCAGCTTCTCGGAGAACTTCAGGTTGTCCGGGTTGGCGATGTTGTCGGGGTTGGCGGTGTTGCCCAGCGCGTCGGCGGCGATGTCCTGGCCGGCCAGCAGGGCCTTGGTGTCCACGGGCATCCAGTCGCTGTTGATGGCGTTGCCCTGGGTGTCCTTCTGGCCGCCGCGCAGGTTGAGGGCCATCACGGCGCCGGCGACGAGCTGCTTGGGCACCGAGATGCCGTTGCCCGGCACGTTGGCGGCATTGCCCGCCACCATCGAGGTCTGCACGTTCTGCAGTGCCGAGTAGGCGATCTTGTCCTTGGCGTTGACCGTGGTGCCTTCCATCTTGGTGAAGCCCATGCTGGCGCCGACGAAGGCGGCGTAGCGGTGCGTCTCCAGGAAGGCGGCGGCCTTCTCCATGCCGGCGTTGATCTTGATCCACTCGGTCTTGCCGTTGGCGACGATCTTCGTGTAGCTCGTGTCCTGCGGGTCGGTGCTGGTCACGGTCATGATGTCCGTGGGCTTGAGCGTGCTGGCGAGCCGTTCGATCTCGGCGCTGGTGGCCGAGCCCAGCTTGATCCAGGTGAGCGGGGCGGCCGAATTGGCGGCCGGGTCGATCGAGAAGCCGGCGCCCACCTTGGCGGCGTACAGCGTGCCGGAGGACAGGTCCTTCTCCTTGTCGGCCACGAAGACGAAATAGGCGCTGTTGGTGGCGTCGTCGCCCATCAGCGCGGTGCGCTGGTCGGGCATCACCTGCACCAGCTCATGGGAGATGCGGCCCATGCAGAAGTGCTTCTTGATGGAGGCCGTGCCGTCGGCGTTCACGGTCACCTCGGGCATGTGGCCGTAGTGGTAGGGGTTGGCGGCCGTCTCGCTGCCGTAGAGGTTCTTGCTGTAGGCCTTGAACTGCGCGCTGGAGGCGGCGGTGAAGGCATCGGGCTCGTACTCCTCGCTGGAGAGGTGCGTGCCCCAGGGCGAGAGGCTCGCGCCGCAGGTGATCCACAGGCCGTGCACCTTGGAGGTGTCCACGTTGAAGTACTTCACCAGCGCGAGCTTGCCGGTGGAGGGGTCCTGGTCGAGCGTGAGCACGGCGATGGGCGAGGGCAGCTTGCCGTACATGTCGGTCTTGCCGTCCTGGGCCCAGGTGGTGTATTCGAACTGCACCACGGCGAACACGGTGTTGCCCTTCACGCCGTCCACCTTCGCGTTGGGCACGGTCAGCAGCGAGGTGCCGTCGGGCGAGTCGGAGAAGAACTGGCGCTCCTTGCCGGCCACGGTGGTGTCGATGATGGGCTGGTTGTTGATGTCCACGTAGCCGCCGGCCAGGATGGTGCCGCCGCTGCCGTTGGAGACGCGGTCGCCGGTGATGAAGAACGGCTGGTAGGCGAGCTGGTAGCTCTGGACCGCGTTGTTGCTGAACTTCACGTTCAGGGTCGAGCCGACGGTGGTCGTGGCCATCGCGGCGGGGTTGGCGAGCGAGGGGGCCGACATCGGGCTGAAGCTGGCCGAGACGAAGCTGGCGGTATCGCTGCCGCCACCGCAGGCGGCCAGCAGGGATGCGGACGCGCTGGCCCCCAGGGGCAGCAGCGGCACGCCGGCCAGGAGTTGCAGGGCCTTGCGGCGGGAGGGCATCGGGGTGTGGGACATCGTGGTTCCGGGTGTGTCGGTCTGCGGTGTGGCCGCCGCGGCGCGGATCCGCTGCTGCGGACGCGGGCGCGGGCCTCTCGGGCGGGGAGGCCGCGGAATCCGGGCCTGCCTCCGTCCGGAATGCTAGGAATACGCGATGACACAGATTTGACCGTTCCATGACGCCCGGGTGACGTCGGGGTGACGGAGGCCGGGCGCGCGGCGGATGCTCGGCGGGCGTGGCCATGCGCGCGCCGTTGGGTCGGCCGTGGGCCGTGGCCGCCTGCCGGCGGCGGGCGCGTCAGGCCGTGGCGCCGTCGCCGCCGTCCATCGCGGCCATGCGCTCGGGCGGCTCGAAGCAATCGCGGAACGAGAACACCACCGAGGTGAAGAACATCGCCGCGAGCAGCATGGCCGTGCCCACCATGATGCCGGCCGCCAGCACGTTGCCCAGCCCCATGAAGGCCAGCAGCGTCACGGCCACGCTGGCCGCGATGCCCGCGCCGAGGAACACGCCGGTCCACGCGAGGCCGTACACGGCGAAGGCCCAGAAATTGCGCAGGCAGGCCACGATGCTGAAGAACAGCGCCTTCACCGGCGGCACGCCGTGCCAGTGCACCAGCCCCGGCGCGTGCCAGAACAGCAGCGACAGCGGCAGGTAGAGCCCGAGGGCGATCCACATGGCAGCCTGGAACTCCGGCATCTCGGCCATCTCGCGCGTGAGTTCTTCGCCGCCCAGATAGACCCGGGCGAACTGGCCGCCGTCCATCAGGGCCGACAGGCCCATCACCGCGAGGAAGCCCAGCGCATAGAGTGCGCCCAGCACCAGCATGGCGCGCAGGCGCTGGCGCCCGGTGCGGAAGGCCACCAGCAGCAGCGCCGGCGTGGGAAAGCGGCCCTGCGTGGCATCACCCGCCGCCACCATCATCGCCAGGGTGGCGGCGGGCAGCAGCGCGAGCGCCACGGCCGGCCCCACGAGCGGCAGCAGCGTGGCGATGGACATCGAGGCCATGGTGAGGAAGAAGAGCGCCGACAGCGCCATCGGCTGGCGCCAGAACACGCGGATGCCGAGGCGGACCCATTCCAGGCCGGCGCGGGCGGGGACGATATGCAGTTTCATGGCAGGGCAGTGTGCTTGTTTCGCTCAAGCTTTGCGTTTCGTGTGCGTGGCGCTGGCATCGGCCCCGGGGGCCGGCGGCGTGTTGCGGACCGGCAACCAGGGGCCATTGTGGACCGGCCGGGCGCCGGGGGCATGGCGCGCGCGGTTTTCTCCGCGCCGCGGCAGGGTCTCGTGTCGATGAGCGCCATCGGGGCGGTCGCCGGGATGGCCGGGCCGCATCAGTCCTCGAAGCCGCCGCCCGCGCGCGGGTGCAGCGGCCGCGCGATGCGCCCGCGCAGCACGCGCTCGAAGTGGGTGGGGTCGTGCGGGGTGAGCAGGCTGGCCTCGCGCGGCAGGTGGAAATCCCACAGCCGCGAGATCCAGAACCGCAGCGCGCCCGCGCGCAGCATGGCCGGCAGCAGGGCGCGCTCGTGCGCGGTGAGCGGCCGCACGGCCTGGTAGGCATCGAGCATGGCCGCCGCGCGGGCGGGCTCGTGCGTGCCGCTCGGCCAGTCGATGCACCAGTCGTTCAGGCACACGGCCAGGTCGAACAGCCAGGTATCGACGCCCGCGAAATAGAAGTCGAAGAAGCCCGTGAGCGCCTCGCCCTCGAACATGGCGTTGTCGCGGAACAGGTCGGCATGCACCGGCCCGCGCGGCAGGGCCGCGTAGCCCGGGGAGGCCGCCACGTGGTTCTGGTAGGCCAGCTCGGAGCGCAGCAGCGTGCCCTGGGCATCGTCCACGTGGGGCAGCACCACGGGCACCGTCTCGTTCCACCAGGGCAGGCCGCGCAGGTTGGGCTGCTGGCGCTCGTAGCCGTGGCCGGCCAGGTGCATGCGCGCCAGCATGCCGCCCACGGCCGCGCAGTGCACGGGCTCCGGGGCGAGCTGGCTCTTGCCGGGCAGCTTGTTCACCACGGCGGCCGGCTTGCCGGCCACCGTGTGCAGGATGTCGCCGTGCCGGTCGCCGCGCGGGTCGGGCACGGGGATGCCGGCGTGGGCGAGGTGCTTCATCAGGTGCAGGTAGAACGGCAGCTGCTCGGCCGTGAGGCGCTCGAACAGCGTGAGCACGTATTCGCCCTGGTCGCTGGTAAGGAAGTAGTTGGTGTTCTCGATCCCGCCCTCGATGCCGCGCAGCGACTCCAGCGTACCCAGCTGCAAACGGCGCAGCAGATCGCGCGCCTCTTTCTTGGAGACTTCGGTGAAAACGGCCATTGCTGGGCGAACGGGAAAAGAAGAGGGGAAAAAAAAGGGGGAAGCGGTGCGGGCGCGGCGAACGGTGCGTGGGCCGCCGGCGGGAGCGGCGGGCCCGTGGGGAGCATCAGAACTTCATCACGTTCCAGACGCGCGGGCCGGTGATGGTCTCCGCGCCGTTGCGGCTGCCGGGGCGGGCGCGCACGCCGTCGGTGGGCTGCACCTCGTATTCGGGCATCTCGCTGCCGGCCTTGGGCTGCACCGTGATGCTCTGCGTCTGCCCGCCCACGCGCAACTCGTCCACACGGCTGCCGCCGTCCTCGATGCGGATGCGCTCGACGCGCTGGTTCAGCCGCCCGGCGCCATCCTGCGGCTGCGCCTCGGCGGGTGCGGCGGGTGCCGGGGTGGCGGGGGCGGAAGTCTGGGCCAGGGCGGGGCTGGAGGCCAGGGCCAGCAGGAGAAGGGTGTGGGCGGCGCGCATGGGGCGGATTGTAGGCGCGGGCGGGCGCCGCGACCCGGCGGCGGGCACAATCCCGGGCCATGAGCAAACCCAAGACCCTGGTGCTGGTGGATGGCTCCAGCTATCTCTACCGCGCCTTCCATGCCATGCCCGATCTGCGGGCCGTTCCGGGCGATCCGTCCAGCCCCGCCACCGGGGCCATCCGCGGCATGATCAACATGCTGCAGGCGCTGCGCAAGGAGTTCCCGGCCGACTACGCCGCCTGCGTGTTCGATGCGAGCGGCCCCACCTTCCGCGATGCGCTCTACCCCGAATACAAGGCGCACCGCGCACCCATGCCCGACGACCTGCGCGCGCAGATCGAGCCCATCCACGAAGTGGTGCGCCTGCTGGGCTGGCCCGTGGTCTGCGTGCCCGGCGTGGAGGCCGACGACGTGATCGGCACCCTGGCGGTCTGCGCGGCGCGCGAGGGCATCGAGGTCATCGTCTCCAGCGGCGACAAGGACCTCTCCCAGCTCGTCGATGAGCGCATCACCATCATCGACACCATGAGCGGCAAGCGCCGCGACGTGGCCGGCGTGACGGCCGAGTTCGGCGTTCCGCCCGCGCTCATGGTGGACTACCAGACCCTCGTGGGCGATGCCGTGGACAACGTGCCCGGCGTGCCCAAGGTCGGCCCCAAGACGGCCGCCAAGTGGCTGAACGAATACGGCTCGCTCGACGGCCTGATCGCGCGCGCGGGCGACATCAAGGGCGTGGCCGGCGAGAACCTGCGCGGCGCGCTCGACTGGCTGCCCAAGGGGCGCGAGCTGGTCACCATCCGCACCGACTGCGATCTGGCAGGGCACGTGGAGGGGTTGCCTGCTATGGATTCCGTAGCATTCGGTGAAGCAGATACGGCGACATTGCGCGACTTTTATCAACAATACGGCTTCAAGGGGCTGGCGCGGGCGCTCCAGGAGGGCGATGCCGCCCCGGGCGCGGCCGTGCCGCCCGGCACCAGCGGCGACCTGTTCGCCACGCCGCAGACCTCCTTCGTCGCCGGGGCGGCACAGGGCCGCGAGGTGGCCTACGAGACCGTGCTCGCCTGGGAGGATTTCGACCGCTGGCTCGGCAAGGTCCAGGCCGCCGACCTCGTCGCGGTCGATACCGAGACCACCTCGCTCGACGAACTGCGCGCCGAGATCGTGGGCATCAGCGTCAGCGTGGAGCCGGGCGCGGCCGCCTACATCCCGCTGCGCCACGCCGGGCCGGACGCCCCCGAGCAGTTGCCGATCGAGGAGGTGCTCGCGCGGCTCAAGCCCTGGCTGGAGGACGCCGCGCGCCCCAAGCTCGGCCAGCACGTCAAATACGACCGCCACGTGTTCGCCAACCACGGCATCGAGGTGCGCGGCTACGCGCACGACACCATGCTGCAGAGCTACGTGCTCGAAGTGCACAAGCCCCACAACCTCGCGAGCCTGGCCGAGCGCCACACCGGCCGCACCGGCATCAGCTACGAGGACCTGTGCGGCAAGGGCGCCAAGCAGATCCCGTTCGCCCAGGTGCCCGTCGAGCAGGCTGCGGCCTACTCGTGCGAGGACTCCGACCAGACGCTGGACGTGCACCGCGTGCTGTGGCCGCTCATCGAGGCCGACGAGAAGCTGCGCGGCATCTACGCGCTGGAGATGGCCAGCAGCGAGACGCTCTTTCGCATCGAGCGCAACGGCGTGCTCATCGACCCGGCCACGCTGCAGCAGCAGAGCCACGACCTGGGCCAGCGCATCCTGAAGCTGGAGCAGGAAGCCTACGACATCGCCGGCCAGCCGTTCAATCTCGGCAGCCCCAAGCAGCTCGGCGAGATCTTCTTCGACAAGCTCGGCCTGCCCGTGGTCAAGAAGACCCCCACGGGCGCGCGCAGCACCGACGAGGAGGTGCTGGAGAAGCTGGCCGAGGACTACCCGCTGCCCGCCAAGCTCCTGGAGCACCGCGGCCTCTCCAAGCTCAAGGGCACCTACACCGACAAGCTCGGCCAGCTCGCCGACCCGCGCACGGGCCGCGTGCATACGCACTACGCGCAGGCCGTGGCGGTGACGGGGCGCCTGTCGAGCAACGACCCCAACCTGCAGAACATCCCCATCCGCACGCCCGAGGGCCGCCGCGTGCGCGAGGCCTTCGTGGCGCCGCCGGGGCGCGTGATCGCCAGCGCCGACTACAGCCAGATCGAGCTGCGCATCATGGCCCACCTGAGCGACGACGACGCGCTGCTGCGCGCCTTCACCGAGGGCCTGGACGTGCACCGCGCCACCGCGGCGGAGGTGTTCGGCGTGGCGGTGGACCAGGTGAGCAGCGAGCAGCGCCGCTATGCCAAGGTCATCAACTTCGGCCTCATCTACGGCATGAGCAGCTTCGGCCTCGCGAAGAACCTGGGCATCGACACCAAGGCCGCCGCCGCCTACATCGACCGCTATTTCCAGCGCTACCCCGGCGTGAAGCAGTACATGGACGAGACCAAGGCCCAGGCCAAGGCGCGCGGCTACGTCGAGACCGTGTTCGGCCGGCGCCTGGTGCTGCCCGAGATCAACTCCCCCAACGGCCCGCGCCGCGCCGCGGCCGAGCGCGCCGCCATCAACGCGCCCATGCAGGGCACGGCGGCGGACCTCATCAAGAAGGCCATGGTGGCCGTGCAGGCCGTGCTGGACGCCGAGAAGCCCGGCGTGCTGATGATCATGCAGGTGCACGACGAACTCGTCTTCGAGCTGCCCGAGGCCGAGGCCGGCTGGCTGCGCGCCGAGGTCCCGCGCCTCATGGCGGGCGTGGCGGAGCTGAAGGTGCCGTTGCTGGCCGAGGTGGGCATGGGGCCGAACTGGGAGAAGGCCCATTGACCGCGCGCCCTTCGACCGGGCCGGGGAGGGCCGTGCGATGACCCCGGCGCAGCGGCAGATCGAGGCGCTGCGCGCCCTGACGGCCCGGCGCGTGCCCGCCTGGCTGCAGGCGGTGCTGGGCGCCACGGCCGTGGCGCTGGCCGCGGCCAGCCTGCAGACGGGGCAGGGCATCTACGGCATGGGTGCGCTCGTCGCCGTGATGCTGGCGCTGGTGGCCCGCAAGACCTCCGGCCACATCGACGCGGCCGTGCGCGCGGCGCAGGCGGGCCGGCGCGAGGAGAGCCCGGTGGGCATCGAGGTCCGCTCCGGCATGGGCTCCGACACCTACCACGCGCTGGTGCCGTGCGCCGACGGCCTCTGGCGTTTCGAATTCATCCCGCAGGGATGGATGCCCGAGTCCGGCACGGTGTCCGCGACGGTGTTCTGGCTGCCGGGTACGGCCTGGCCCGTGCTGGTGGCGACCGAGGCCGGGGTGATGGTGCCGCGCGACACGCCCGAGCGCGGGCCGCGCTGAGCGGGCAGGCGGCTGCCGGGGTGGCGCCGTCAGTCGGCCGGGCAGTCGGGCGGCACGTCGGCGCCCAGGGGCAGGTAGTAGTGCGCGGCGGGCTTCCAGCGGCCCGGGCCCACGCTGTCGGCGATCTTCACGTGCAGGCCCTCGGCCGAGAGGCAGTGGTCCACGCGCACCGAGCCCTTGTGGTCCGGCCACTGCAGGAACACGCGGTTCGATGAGGCCCGGGTGACGGCGGGCTTGCCATGCACCGCCAGGCCCACGAAGCCGTCGCCGGGCGGCTGCGTGAACCGGGCCTCGCGCTCGCCGGCCGGCTGCGCGTCGTCGCCGTCGTAGCGCAGGATGGAGGCCTCCTGCGTGGGGGTGGGAGCCTGGGGCTGGATGCAGCACTCCGCCGCCTTGCCCGGAGGGGGCGAGAGCCGCAGGTAGCGCAGCTCCGCGTCGGCCGCGCCGCCCTTGGCGCCCGGGGCGGTGGCGAGGCGCGCGGCATCGGGGCTGCGGGCGTCCACGATGCCCACCCGCTCCGAGAGCGGCGGGGCCGGTGCGGCGCCGGCATGCGCGGGCGCTGGGCCCTTCGCGTGGGCGCCGCCGCAGGCGAGCGCCAGGGCCAGAAGCAGGTGCCGCGCGCGGGCGGGCGTGGGGTGTCGTCGTTCAGTGACCATCATCGGACCAGTGGGGTGGATCGGAAACCAGCTTGTGCACGCCGAAGGTGGCGCCCAGGGCGTGCAGTTCCGCGCGGCTCTTCACGAGGGTCTTCTTGCCGGAGGCATCGTCGAAGGTCTTGCCGGAATATTCGGTGATTGCCATGTCGATCGCGCGGCCCTCCGAGTGGCGCGAGGTGAGCGCGGGCGCATAGACGATGCCGTAGCCCGCGACCATCTGGTTGGCCGCCACGCGCGAGGCGCCCGCGTCCACCGTCTGCGTGACGGTGCGGTGGACCCAGTCGATGTCCACCCCTTCCATCGCGGGCACATGCCGCACGTCGAGTTTTTCGCGGGCGATCTTCCAGGCGTAGTGCATCAGATAGGCCCGCTCGGGCGGTCGCAGCGTGGCGGAGATCGACACGGAGGCACCGGCGGCTTCCAGCGCGGCGATGAAGGATTCGGTCTTCGTGCGAAAGCCGGCCGCGAGGGCGCTGGTCTGTGTACTGGTGGGAAACTGGGCAACCCATGCGCTGCCGCTCAACTCTGCCATGCGTGATCTTTCGGGAGAGGGTTGCGAAGAAGCGTCCGCCGGACGCGCGAACCGCGGACCGTGCCCGCAGACGGGGCCTTGCCATCCCGTGGCGGGCGGCGCGATGCCCGACGATCCAGGCGGGCCACTCTATCGGCTCGGAGTGGGTTTCTGGCGCGTTTTGTTTCCAATTGCCCCGGAGCCGGCGATATGGATACGCTTTGATGCAATATGCCGGCTTTTTCCCCGCGCCCGTCCGTTCCCCTTCATCCATGCGCCTGCGCCACATCGAAGTCTTCAACGCCGTGATGCTCACCGGCAGCGTGAGCGCCGCCGCGCGCCTCATCAACGTCACGCAGCCGGCGGTGAGCCGCATCCTCGCGCATGCCGAGCTGCAGCTCGGCTTCGCGCTCTTTCATCGCCACAAGGGGCGGCTGGTGTCCACGCGCGAGGCGCAGACGCTGTATCCGCACATCGAGCGGCTGTTCACGCAGCTCGACGAGGTGCAGCGCCTCGCGGGCAGCCTGCGCGGTCAGCAGCGCGAGGGCGAGCTGCACATCCTGAGCGTGCTGGCGCTGAGCTACGAGGTCATGCCCCGGGCGCTGCGCGCCTTCCGCGCGCTGCACCCCGACGTGCAGGTGACCATCGACGCGCTGCACTCCCCGCAGATCGTCTCGGCCCTGGTGCTGCAGGAGGCCGACGTGGGCTTCGTCTTCAGCGCGCTGGCCCATCCATCGCTGGAGCAGGAGACGCTGGCCGAGGGCCGCATGGTCTGCGTCGCGCCCCGGGGCATGCTGGACGGCGCGCTGGTGCGGGCCGGCGCGGTGCACCTGGCCGACCTGGTGCGCACCCCCGTGGTGCGGCTGGGCGTGAACGACCCGCTGGGCACCATGGTGAACCATGCCTGCCGGGAGGCCGAGGTGGGTTTGCAATCCACGCTCACGGTGCAGACCTACCACGCCGCGCTGGCGCTGGCGCACCACGGGCTGGGCGTGGCGCTGGTGGATGCCTGCACGGCCGCGTCGGCCGATCCGCGCACGGTGGACGTGCTGGAGTTGCTGCCGCGCATCGCCGTGCCGGTGAAGGCCTTGCGCATGCCGCACCGGCCGGCGTCCCTGCTGGCCGACGCCATGGCGCGCTGCATGCGTGATGCGGTGCTGCAGACGCTGCAGGGCCCGGCCCGGCCCGCGCCGGGCTGAGCAGGAGGGATCACGGCGCGGCCCGCGCCATCTCCCCGGCGAGCTGCTCCGCCGTGCCGAACGACAGCGTGAACCCGAGCGCGCCATGCCCGGTGTGCAGCCACAGGTTGCCGGGCCCGCCCGCCTGCCGCCCCACGACGGGCAGGCCCGTGGGCGTGGCCGGGCGCATGCCGGTCCAGGGGCGCAGGCGCGCGCCGGCGCCCGGGTCATGTCCCAGCACGGCCGCCACGGCGGCGCGCAGGCGGTCGATGCGGTCCGGCGGAATGCGCCGGTCGTCGCCCACCAGTTCCGCCATGCCGGCCACGCGCACGCGCTGGCCCAGCCGCGCGAACACCACCTTGCGCGCGGCGTCCGTCACGCTCACGCGCGGGGCCCAGGCGGCATCGGGCGCCGCGTCCAGCGTGATGCTGTAGCCCTTGAGCGGATAGACCGGTACGCGCAGGCCCAGTCGGGCGGCCAGGGGCGCGCTGTCGCTGCCCAGGGCCAGCACGAAGTGGTCGGCCTCCACGTCCAGGTGGCCCGTGCCGCCGGCGCGCAGCACCTGCGCGGCGCGGACCGCGCCCCGCGCATCGCGCGCGAAGCCGGTCACGCGCGCATCCAGCAGGAAGCGCACGCCGCGCGCGGCCAGCAGGGCATGGAGCCCGTCGCACACCTTCTGGCAGTCGGCCGCGCACTCGCTGGGCGTGTGGATGGCCCCGGCGATATCGGCCGCGCCCTGCGCGAGCGCCGGCTCCAGCTCCACGCACCGCGCGGCGGAGACCGATTCCTGCGCGCAGCCCCATTCGCGCTGCAGCGCCATCTGCCGCTCGGCGGCGGCCAGCGCCTCGCGCGAGCGGTACACGACGAGCTTGCCGGAGCGCGTGAAATCGCAGGCCAGGCCCTCGCGCTCCAGCAGGCCCTCGAAGGCCTGGCGGCTGCGCGCGGCCAGCGCGAGCAGCGCACCCGTGGTGCGCCGGGAGGTGTCGTCGTTGCAGGCGGCCAGGAAGGCCGCGCCCCAGCGCCACTGGTGCAGGCTCCACTGCGGGCGCAGCCTGAGGGGCGAATCGGGCGACAGCAGCAGCTTGGGCAACTGGGCCCAGAGGGACGCATCCGCCAGCGGCTGCACGTAGCTGTAGCTCAGCTGCGCGCCATTGCCGCCGCTCGCGCCGCCGCCCGCGGGGCCCTGGTCGATGACGGTGACCCGCCAGCCCTGGCGCTCCAGCGCATAGGCCGTGGCGAGTCCCACGATGCCGGCGCCCATGACACATGCATGCATATCGATCCATCCGTCCGTCGGTGAGCGGGTGCCCGCGGGCACCGCGCGAAAGCACGATCCGGCCCGCTGCGGCCGGGCCTGCGGCGCACTGTAGGACCGCGCGCAGCCCTTGAACAATGCCGTTCGCCGCAGCGCCCATGCCTTCAGGTTATGCGCCGCCGCGCGGGGCAGGGGCGGGTCCGGTCCTTGCTATGTCTTAGGGTTATCCATGCTGTTGGCATAACTTTTCGGCATGGCTCCGGGCGTGGAATGAATTGTTCAAGGTGGGCGCGTGTTCCTAAAGTGCCTGCACCGCCGCGCTGCGCCGCCGTTCGGCGCCATCCTCCCCCAACCGTGAAGGAGTCTCCATGAAGTCCACCCTCTGCTCCGCCGCGCTGCTGGCCTGCGGCGTGCTCGCCTGCCTCCCGGCGCAGGCCGATACCCTCAAGAAAATCGCGGAGAGCGGCAAGATCACGCTGGCCTACCGCGAATCGTCCGTGCCCTTCAGCTACCTGGCCGGCGCGGGCGCGCCCATCGGCTTCTCGGTGGACATCTCCAACGCGGTCGTGGAGGCCGTGAAGAAGAAGCTCAACAAGCCCGGCATCAAGGTGGAGTTGCAGGCCGTGACCTCGCAGAACCGCATCCCGCTCGTGACCAACGGCACCGTGGACCTGGAATGCGGCTCCACCACCAACAACACCGCGCGCGGCAAGGACGTGCAGTTCGCCATCAACTATTTCTACACCGGCACGCGCCTGCTCGTGAAAAAGACCTCGGGCATCAAGAACTACGCGGACCTGGCGAAGAAGACCGTGGCCAGCACCACCGGCACCACGAACGCGCAGGTGATCCGCAAGTACAACCGCGACAACAACCTCGACATGGACATCGTGCTGGGCAAGGACCACAACGACTCCATGCTGCTCGTGGACACGGGACGCGCGCTGGCCTTCGCGATGGACGACATCCTGCTCTTCGGCCTCAAGGCCAACGCCACCAACCCGGCCGACTGGGACGTGGTGGGCGATTCGCTGCAGGTCGAGCCCTACGCCTGCATGATGCGCAAGGACGATCCGCAGTTCCAGGCGCTGGTCAACGGCGTGATCGGCGGCATGATGAAGTCGGGCGAATTCGAGAAGCTCTACAACAAGTGGTTCCTCTCGCCCATCGCGCCCAAGAACCAGGCGCTGGGGCTGCCGATGTCCAAGGAGCTGCGCGACAACCTCCAGGCGCAGAGCGACAAGCCGGCGGTATGACGATGGCCGGAGAGACGGAGCCGGTGCTGTCGGCGCTTCCGCACACGGTCGGCATCCTGGGGGGCATGGGGCCGGCCGCGGGCGCCGACTTCGTGCGCCTCTTCGTGCAGGCGTGCACCGAACGCATGCATGCGCTGCACATCCCCGTGCGGGACCAGGCCTATCCCGAGCACTGGCTGGCCCAGGTGCCGGTGCCCGACCGCACGGCGGCGCTGGAGGACCCCAGCCCGGGCGCGCACCAGCCCGGCGATGCGTTGCTGCAGGCCACCGGCCGGCTGGCCGCGCTGGGCGTGCACGCCATCGCGATCGCCTGCAACACCGCCCATGCGTGGCACGGCCTGCTGCAGGAGCGGTTCCCGCAGCTCACCGTGCTGCACGCGGTGCGCGAGGTGGCGGTGCTGCTGCGCGCCCGGGGCGTGCAGCGCGTGGGCCTGCTGGCCACGCAGGGCACCTACCGGGCGGGCCTCTACCGGGCGGAACTGCTGCGCGAGGGCATCGAATGCCTGGAGCCGCCCGAGGCCGGGCGCGAGCGCCTCATGCAGGGCATCTACGACGGCGTGAAGGCGGGCGACCTGGAGCTGGCCCGGCGCTGCTTCTCCGACGTGGCGCAGGCCCTGCGCGCCGATGCCGGCGCGCAGGTGATCGTGATGGGCTGCACCGAGATCCCGCTGGCGCTCACCGAGGCCGATGCTGGCGTGGCCCTGGTGAACCCCGCGCAGGTGCTGGCCGAAGCCCTGGCCCGCGAGGCCTACGCAGCCGTGCCCGCCGCATCCTGACACCCGCGGCCCCGAGGTCTGGAGGGGGCTTCGCTTCATGACCAGAGCGGGGGCTTGTTCACCATCAGGTAGTAGATCGCCAGCATGGCGATGAAGGCCGGATAGCCCAGCGCCTCCCACCAGCGTGCGTGGCGCTGGTAGTCCGCAGGCAGCGCGGTGCCGTGCTGCGCGGCGTCGCGCGCCATGGCCGCCATGCGCCACTGCAGCCACAGCACCGGCAGCCAGCACAGCCCCGCCACCACGTACAGCCCGAGCGACGCTGCGAGCCAGGGCGTGGACATCGGCCAGCCCGCCATGTGGGCCAGCGCGAAGCCGCTCACCGGCTGCACGATGCCCGCGGGCGTGGTGAACCAGGTGTCGGCACGCACCACGAGGCGCCCGACCACGGCCTGGGCCTGCACGCTGCCGCTACGGTTGGCGAAGAACAGGTAGAACGCCGAGCCGAAGCCGGTGCCCACCAGCAGCACGCTGGAGAGGATGTGGACCCACTTGAGGACGAGGTAGCTGTTCATCACGGGCTTTCATGTGTGCGCCAGAGCGCGATCAGGATGGCGGCGATGGGAAGGTTCTTGAGCAGGCTGCCGAGCGGGTCCAGCCACAGGGTGGGTTGCAGGGCCGTGGCGGTGAGGGTCATCGCGGCCATCAGCGCGAGGGCCGCGCCATAGGCCGGGCGCCCGGGCCGCCACCACAGCCACGCGCCCACGGCGAGATCGGCCGCGATGCCGGCGGCGATGAGCGCCTGTATCCAGGCCGCGTCCCGCAGTCCGGCGGCCAGCAGCAGGTCGCGGGCCTGGCCGTGGAATTCGACCAGGCTCGCGGCGGCCGTGCCCAGCCAGACGGCCACCAGGCTCGCGCGCAGCCCGCGCAGTGCGCCAGGATCGGTGCCGGTGCGTGCGGGCCGGGTCATGGATGGCTCCAGGCGCGGGCGACGAGGTCGCGGTAAGGCACCGTGTCGTGCCCGGCGAGCGCCTGCAGCGGCGCGCCATCGGCGGTGTTGTCGTTGCCCAGCAGCTCCAGGCTTTCGCTGCACCAGGGCGATGCCGGAACGAGGTCGCCCAGGCGCGCGCCGAGGTGCCCCAGCGCATCGGGCAGCGGCAGCACGCGCGCGGGCCCGTGGCCGCATTGCGCGCGCAGGCTGGCGATCAGCCCGCCCATGGTCACCGCCTCGGGGCCCGCGCATTCGATCACTCCTGCGTGGTCCAGGGCCGGGCCCAGCAGGGCGGCCACGGCGTCGGCCAGGTCGTGCACCGCCACGGGCTGCACGCGGGCCTGCAGCACGGGTCGGGGCAGGCAGACCACGGGCAGGCGCGCCAGGGCCATGAACAGCGCGCTGCTGGCACCGCCCCGCCCGAAGACCACGCTGGGCCGCAGCACGCAGGCGCGCAGGGGGGCCGGGCCCTGGCCCGCGAGGTCGAGCAGGTGATGGTCCGCCGCGCGCTTGGTGCGGGCATACCGCGTCTCGCTGCGGTCCACGCCCAGGGCGGAGACCTGCACCACGCGCCGCACGCCTGCCTGCGCGCAGGCCTCGAAGAGGGCCTTCGGCGCGTCGCGGTGCAGTGCGTCGATGGGGCGGGCGGCACTGTCCCGCAGCACGCCCACCGCGTTGACCACGGCATCGATGCCGTGCAGGCGGGGGAGCCAGTCACGGGCGGCGATGTCGCGCGAGAAATCCATCGGAACCTGCCCGGGGCCGGGGCGGGCATGGCGGGGGGACACCCCTTCGTGCACCGTGTGCCCCTCGGCCCGCAGCCGGGAGGACACGTGGCGGCCGATGAAGCCCGTCGCGCCGGTGAGGAGGATCTGCATGGCGGTTTTCCTTCGGGGAATGGAGGAGGGATGAAGAGAGCGGGTCAGAGGTCGCACTGGCCGCCCGGGCCGCAGCGCTGCCGCGCGGCCCGCTGGCTGGCGCGCTCGAACAGCCCGCCCACGAGCCAGCGCGGCAGCCGGTAGCGGTTGCGTGCCAGCACGGGATACAGCCGGTCCGCGAGCGGCCCCAGCACCGGCCAGCGCGTGGCGGCCGTGACCCAGCCCATGCCCACCGCCTCGTAGGCGCGGCGGAACACCTCCACGCCCCGCAGCACGCGGCCGTCGGCGTCCTGGGCGTGGATCAGGGTGAGCAGGTCCTGCTGCGTGGTGCCCGGCGGCGGCCCCGCGAAATCGGATGCCCAGATGTCCGCGAAGCGCAGCAGCCCCGCGCGGTCGCGGCGCATGAGGTTGCCCATTTCGGTCATGCACAGCGGGCAGCGGGAGTCGTAGTAGAGCGTGAGCGGGTAGCGGGCGGGAGCGTCGGCGGGCATGGCGGGTCTCCTTGTCAGTGGGGGCAGTGCGCGCAATGGCGGCATCCGCGGCGGGTTTTCTGGGTTTCCAAAATTTCGGTATAAACAGAAATTTTGAGGCGTGAGGGGGCTGGCAGGTGGCGCGGGCCTCAGGGCTTGTTCCGCGATGCGGTGTCGTCGCCGCGCACGAACTTCTGCACGCTCGCGCCCAGGCGCAGCACCTTCTCCAGCGTGGAGGGCGTGAGCCGCAGCATCTCGTCGGTCCAGAGGCCCAGCGATTCCATGAGCCGCAGGGTTTCGCGCACGCGGTCCTGTGCGTCGGGGGACTCGGCCGCCAGCGCGGGCTGGGCCACGAGTTCGCGCAGCATGCGCACCGTGGGCTCGAACTCGCGCTCCTTGCGCTCGCGCACCACGGTGCGGAACAGTTCCCACACGTCGGAGGAGGTTTCGAAATAGTCGCGCCGGTCACCCAGCACGTGGGTGGTGCGGATGAGGTTCCAGTTGAGCAGTTCCTTGAGGCTGTTGCTGGCGTTGGAGCGCGCCACGCCCAGCGTGTCGCAGATCTCCTCGGCGTGCAGCGGCCGGCCATGGAAGAAGAGCAGGGCGTGGATCTGCGCCACGGTGCGGTTGACGCCCCAGGCGGTGCCCATCTCTCCCCAGTGGACGACGAAGCGGCGGGCGATGTCGGTGAGTTGCATGCCGCCAGTCTATTGCTTCATAAATTTCTGTCAATACAGAAATCTTGTGTTCCGTGAGATGGCAAGGGGCGAACGGATGGCGCCTGCGTGGGGTGTTTATGCCGGCGGGGCGGCCCCGGGCGCCGCAGGCCCTAGACTCCGTGCCGGCTGTTTCGCCTTCCAACCCGACACTTTCACAGGAGCTTCCCATGCTGCAAGACGACCTCAAGAAAGACTTCGACGCCCTGCTGCCCGGCCAGTCCACCGAGGCGGGCGCCAGCCGCCGCACCGCCATGCGGGTGGTGCTCGGCGCGGGCTTCGGGGTGGGCTATGCCACGGCGGCCATGCCCATCATGGCGCAGACGGCGATCCAGACGCCCGCCGACGGGCTCACGGCCGGCAAGGTCGAGATCGACGTGAACGGCTTCAAGGTGCCGGCCTACCGGGCCGCGCCCGCCGGCAAGACGGGCCTGCCCGTGGTGCTGGTGATCCAGGAGATCTTCGGCGTGCACGAATACATCGCCGACACCTGCCGGCGCTTCGCGAAGGCGGGCTATCTGGCGATCGCGCCGGACATGTACGTGCGCCAGGGCGATCCGTCGCAGTACACCGAGGTCGCCAAGCTCATGAGCGAGATCGTCTCCAAGGTGCCCGATGCCCAGGTGCTGGCCGACCTCGACGCCACGGTGAAGTGGGCGGGCGCCCATGGCGGCGATCTGTCCAGGGTGGGCATCACCGGCTTCTGCTGGGGCGGGCGCATCACGTGGCTCTATGCGGCGCACGGCCCGGTGAAGGCCGGCGTGGCCTGGTACGGCCGCCTCGTGGGCCAGCCGAGCGAGCTGACCCCCAAGCACCCCGTGGACATCGCCCCGATCCTCAAGGCGCCGGTGCTGGGCCTCTACGGCGAAAAAGACACCGGCATCCCCCTTGACACGGTTGATAAGATGAAAGCAGCCCTCAAGACCGGCTCCGCCGCCGCCAAGGCGTCGGAGTTCGTCGTGTACCCCGATGCGCCGCATGCCTTCCATGCCGACTACCGGCCGAGCTTCCGCAAGGAAGCCGCCGAGGATGGATGGAAGCGTGCGCTGGCGTGGTTCAAGACGCACGGCGTGGGCTGAGAAGGTGTGAAAGAACCGGCCAGGCCGCTCGACTCGCCAGAATGCGCCCGCTCTGCGTTGCAAATGCTCGCCGTAGCCCCGAGCTACGGCGGTGCTTTGCGCCTTGATCGGGCGCGTTCTGGCGGCCGATCGGTCCATGCCGGATGCATTCACACCTTCTGACAGAACCGCTTTTCGCGAGCGCTGATGCCACAAAGCCCTTCGGGGCTTTTTTCGTTTGCGTCCGCGCGAGAGGGGGGAATCAGAACCAAACCGGCGTCATGTCGGCAAGAAAAGAGCACATATAGCTATGACTTTGATAGCAATCATCCTGGCCACGCTGGCCGCTGGCATCGGCAGCGTGTGGGTGGCGGCCCTGCTCATGCGGGCGGGCTGGGGGGACGGCCGCACCGGCATCGGGCCGCAGCACCTGCTGAGCCTGGCCGCCGGGGCGCTACTGGCCACGGCCTTCATGCACCTGCTGCCCGAGGCTTTCGAGAGCCAGGCCGGCGCGCACGAGCTGTTCGCCACGCTGCTGGTGGGGCTGGTGTTCTTCTTCCTGCTGGACAAGGCGGAGCTGTGGCACCACGGCCATGAGCATGGCGTGGGCCCCGCCAACGACCAGGAGCACGGCGGGCACGGGCACGCCCATGACCACGGCCATGCCGCCCATGCGCACGGCCATTCCCACGGCGCGCGCTCCTCGGGCGGCTGGACGCTGCTCACGGGCGACAGCGTGCACTGCTTCGGCGACGGCATCCTCATCGCCTCCGCCTTCATGGCGGACCTGCGGCTGGGCATCGTGGCCGCGCTGTCGGTGCTCGCGCACGAGGTGCCCCACCACATGGGCGATCTCGTCGTGCTGCGCCAGAGCAGCGGCAACCGCCGCGCGGCCCTGGTCAAGGTGTCCCTGGCGGGGGCGGTGACCGCGCTGGGGGGCGTGGCGGGGTATTTCCTCGTGAGCGAACTGCAGGACTGGCTGCCTTACTTCCTGGCCGTCGCCTCCAGCAGCTTTGTCTACGTGGCGCTGGCCGACCTCATTCCCCAGTTGCAAAAGCGCCTCACGGCCGCGCAGACGCTGGCGCAGATCGCGTGGCTGGTGGCGGGCATGACCGTGGTCACGCTGGTGAGCGGCATGGCGCACAGCCACTGAAATGAAACGACAACCCCCTGAGCCGCTTCGCGGCTTCCCCCTTCTCTCACGCTGCGCGTGGGAAGAGGGACGCAGCCAGCGCGGCGGGGCG
>NZ_QLTA01000058.1 GCF_003269065.1 Paracidovorax anthurii | reverse complement strand
GTCGTGCGGTACTTGGTCCGCCTCTCGCTCTTTGCTTCCGTCACGCCTTCAGTCTACCGGTGTGGCCGGGGTGATTTGTGCAACAAAGCCCCTGCAAGTCAATGCTGTGACGGATTATCTCCTGCGGGCTGCTTTCAACGTGGAATAGTTATAAATGCCCTTCGGAAAATCCGGCCAAATACGACATCTATCGGATTCACATGGGCAATTCCTGCCGCCATCCGAGAAGAAGAGCGGTGTCCATCCGCAGCGCCGCACCTGGCCTCCGAGGTCGGGGGTGACGATGACGGGAGCCCGGGTGCCGGGCACAGGCAAGAGCGGCAGTGGAGGTTGCAGTCCCCGCACGAGCGGTGACACCCGGCAGGCGGGTATCCGCCCACGCATTGGGGCCTCGCAGCCCCTGGATGGCTCAGGCCGCAGGCGATCGCGCGGCACATCGACTTCGGTGAGCTGGCCCGTCTGGTTGCCACGGCGCTGTTCCTGGGAATCGATAGATGCTCCGTTGCATCGCCACGGCACCATCGCCCGGGGTGGCCAGGCGAGGGCTGCCATCCCCACGCTCCCCCCGGGCTTGTGCTCGGAATGCAGGGGGTGAGAGATTCCCGGACGGGATCTTCGAGGGGGCGGCTGTGCTGGTGTCTGCTATGAAATATGGAGCAGAGAATGTAGAAAATCCGGCGACATGGCGGCAAAAAGACCCCAAGCTACCCCGCAGCGGGTCCGCAGAGCGCCACGGTCGCCCGGAAGGCCCCCGGGCCCGTCCGCGGCAGGCATGCGAACACTCCGCAGGCTTCGCGCAGCATCGGCATGCCGCAGAACCCCCCGGCGGGAGGATGATCCAAGCGGCGCGGCATCGGGGCAGGGGCGCCAATCCACCCCCGCATGGCGCCGGACCGCATCCCTTCCCTTCACCATCCTTCACGCCACCAGAGAAAGCGACGGAAACGCCATGAGCGACGACAACACCGGACTTCCCGATTTCGAATACGTCGGCTTCTGGGCCCGCGTGGGCGCCTCCCTGATCGACACCGTGCTGCTCGTGCTCGTCACGGTGCCCCTGCTGGTCTCCATCTACGGATGGCAATACTTCAAATCCGAGAAGCTGCTGGTGGGCCTGGCGGATTTCCTCATCTCGTGGGTGCTGCCCGCCGTGGCCGTGGTGCTGTTCTGGATCACCCGGCAGGCGACCCCCGGCAAGATGGCCTTCGGCGCGCGTGTGGTGGATGCGGTCACGGGCAAGCCCCTCACGCCGAGGCAGTCCGTGGGCCGCTATCTGGCCTATTTCGTCTCCACGATCCCGCTGGGCCTGGGCCTGCTGTGGGTGGCGTTCGACAGGCGCAAGCAGGGCTGGCACGACAAGCTGGCGGGGACGGTGGTGGTGCGGGCGAAGAAGCGGGCGTGAGGCGGCGAGGTTGACGAAGAGGCCGCGGCTGGGCCGGCCGCGTTGAAGGGGGCGGCGCCTTCCCGCGCGGTCTGGCGGCCGCCCCGTGCACCGGACTCGCCGGCACCAGCAAGCCCACGATGGCAGGGGACCTTGCCGACCCGGTGGAAAAGGGCCTGTCGTACGGGCCCGGGCAGCGCCACGCACCCTGCCTGCCATTGCGGTGCCGCGGAGACCCGGCCCCCGGTGGCATCGGAGAGAGGAGAAAGCGCGCACCCGGGACGCACGGGGCCCGGCTCCGCCCTTACGATCAACCCTCCTTGCGCCTCATCCGCCCCGCGCAGGGCATTCAACGGAGACAACCCCATGTTCAGCCACGTGATGGTCGGCGTGACCGACCTCGAAAAATCCCGGCAGTTCTACGACGCGCTGCTCGGCACCCTCGGCATCGGCCCGGGCGTCGCCAACAAGAACCGCTATTTCTACCAGGGCCCCACCGGCCTGTTCGGCATCACCACGCCCATCAACGGCGAGCCGGCCACGCACGGCAACGGCGGCACCATCGGGTTCGCGGCGCAGTCGCCCGAGCAGGCCGATGCCTTCCACGCGGCGGGCGTGGCCCATGGGGGCACGACCTGCGAAGACCCGCCGGGCCTGCGCGAAGCCCCGGGCGGCGCGCTGTACCTGGCCTACGTGCGCGACCCCGACGGCAACAAGCTCTGCGTGCTGCACCGGCCGCCCCGGGACGCTGCCGCGCAATAACCGGCACCCGGCATCCAGCCCCGGCCCCGGCACCCGGGTGCTGCTGTCCCCCGGCGCCCCGTGCCGCCTCCCTTGCGGCGGGCAGGCCCGGCGATACTCCTGCGCTCCGCGCCGCGGGCCGTCCCGCGCCCCGGCCGCGCCGAGAGAACCCCAAAGGACCGCCATTTGAAATCCGCCAGCCCCACCACCTTCGACGAGGCCTATTACCAGCGCTTCTATTTCGACAAGAAGACCCGCGTGGTGGACCCGGCGCACACCGAGCGGCTCGGCACCTTCGTGTGCAGCTACCTGCGGTACCTGCGCGTGCCGGTGGAGCGCGTGGTGGACGTGGGCTGCGGCATCGGCCTGTGGCGCGACATCGTGGCGCGGCACTTTCCGGCGGCGAGCTACCAGGGGGTGGAGTTCAGCGCTTACCTGTGCCAGCGCTTCGGGTGGCAGCAGGGCTCGGTGGTGGACTACGCGGCCAGCGAGCCCTTCGACCTCGTGATCTGCCAGGGCGTGCTGCCCTACCTGAGCCCGCCCGACCTGAAGGCCGCGCTCGACAACCTGGGGCGCCTCAGCCGGGGGGCGCTGTACCTGGAGGCCGTGACGCGCGAGGACTACGAGCGCGACATCATCGACGAGGACCTGACGGACCCGGCGCTCTTTCGCCACCGCGCCGATGCGTACCGGCACGGGCTGTCGCGCCACTTCCGCGAGGTGGGCGGGGGGCTGTGGCTGAGCCGTGGGGCCGATGTGCCGCTGTTCGAGCTGGAGTGCGCGGGCGGGTAGGGCCAGGCCCAGGCCCAGGCCCAGGCCCAGGCCCAGGCCCAGGCCTGCCGCGATGCCGGTGGGGTTGTCTGTTTTCCGTCAGATAGAAAGAAACCTTTGTTCGCGTAAGATTGCATCTTGATACAAACAGCACGCGACAAGGACGCGAACTATGGCGACGCTGATCCCCGCCATCGGCACCTGCGCATCCCGCATGACCTCGGGCGAGCGGCGGCTCGCGGAGCGGCTGGAGCACAAGCTCGATGACGATTACCGGCTGTGGTACGACGTGCCGGTCGGCCCGAAGCAGACCTACCCCGATTTCGTGGTGATGCACCCGCGGCGCGGCGTGCTGATCTTGGAGACCAAGGACTGGCGGCTGGACACGGTGCGCAAGGCCACGCGGCAGTACTGGGAGATCGCCCCGGACGGCGGCGCCCCCAAGATCGTGAAGAACCCGCTGGAGCAGGCCCGCCACTGCGCGCTGGAGGTGGTGCGCGCGCTGGAGCGCGATCCGCAGCTGGTGCAGCCCTCGGGGCCCTACCAGGGCAAGCTGGCGTTCCCCTGGGGGCATGGCGTGGTGTTCACGCGCATCACGCGCCGGCAGTTCGAGGCCGCGGGCCTGGGCGAGGCCATCGAGCCGCACTACGTGGTCTGCCAGGACGAGATGCTGGAGGACGTGGAGGCCGAGGCCTTCCAGGAGCGGCTCTGGCGCATGTTCCCGCACCATTTCGGCGGGGCGATGTCGCTGCCGCAGATCGACCGCGTGCGCTGGCACATGTTCCCCGAGGTGCGGGTGCCCGTGCAGGGCCGGCTGTTCGAGGCGGGCGAGGGCGACGATGCCGAGGTGCCCGACCTGCTGCGCGTGATGGACCTGCAGCAGGAGCAGCTCGCGCGCTCGCTGGGCGAGGGCCACCGCGTGATCCACGGCGTGGCGGGCTCGGGCAAGACCATGATCCTGGGCTACCGCGCCGAGTACCTCGCGAAGCTGCAGGGCGCGGCCGTCCCGGACGGCAAGCCGGTGCTGGTGCTTTGCTACAACGAGCCGCTGGCCGTGAAGCTCGCGAGCGTGATGGAGGCCAAGGGCCTGGCCGACCGCGTGCACTGCCTGCATTTCCACAAGTGGGCGCGCGCGCAGCTCGTGGCCTTCGGCCAGGGCCTGCCCGCGCCGGGGTTGCCGCGCGAGGCGTTCTTCGTCGACATGGTGGACCGCGTGATCCAGGGCGTGGACAAGGGCCACATCCCGAGCGGGCAGTATGGCGCCGTGCTCATCGACGAGGGCCACGACTTCGCGCCCGAGTGGCTCAAGCTGGTCGGCCAGATGGTGGACCCGGCCACCAACAGCCTGCTGGTGCTCTACGACGATGCGCAGAGCATCTATGCCCGCGCGCGCAAGAAGCAGTTCAGCTTCCGCAGCGTGGGCATCCAGGCGCAGGGCCGCACCACCATCCTGCGCATCAATTACCGCAACACGCGCCAGATCCTGCAGACGGCGCACCTGATCGCGGCCGACCTGCTCACCCCCGAGGACAGCGGCGACGACGGCGTGCCCCTGCTGCAGCCCGTGAGCTGCGGCCGCGACGGCGAGGCGCCCGTGATCGTGCGCCTGCCCACCCTGCGGGCCGAGGCCGCGCAGGTGGCCGAGCGCCTGGCGGCCGCGCACCAGGAAGGCCACGCCTGGGGCGACATGGCCGTGCTGTGCCGCCACTACGCGCAGATGGAGGAATGCGCCACCGCGCTGCGCCACAAGGGCCTGCCGCACCACGTGCGCAAGGGCTCTGGCAGCTTCCACCCGGCCGACGACACGGTGAAGGTGATGACCATGCACGCCAGCAAGGGCCTGGAGTTTCCCGTGGTGGCGATGGTGGGCGCGGGCCAGATGCCGGCCGCCGGCGAGGACGAGCGCGAGGAGGCCCGGCTCTTCTACGTGGCCGCCACGCGCGCCACGCACCGGCTGGTGGTGACGGTGAGCGGGGAGGCGGGGTTCGGGCAGCGGCTGGAGGGCGTGGCGGTGGCGGCCTGAGGGCCGGCTGCCACGGCGGGGTAAAGAGGCTATTGCCGGCAAGACGGCAGGCAGAGTAGGGAGGGGTTCTGCATGGACGGCATTGCTGCCATCAAGGTTTCGGACATCGCCATGCTGGGGCCCCTGGGGCTCGCTATGGGTCTGGGAGCCATCTTTGTCTGGGTGATTCTGCAAACAGAGTCCTGGCACATGCTGCGCCGGCGCATCTGGCTGCTGGTGCACGGCAAGGAGGAGATTTCAGACCCCGGCATCCGCGAGTACGTGGAGGAGCAGAACAACCTGGCTGCTTTCCATGTATTCGCCGGCGTTCACGTTGCGACGTTGAGCGAGGCGCGGACCTTGATGGAGTGGTGCCGTGCGCGGAACGTGAATCTGGGGGCGTTGCGCATGTGCGGCACCTACTTCGATCCGGAAACGCGGCGTATCAAGGACCGATGGCTGCCGCCGAGGTGGATGGGGCGTTCGCTGGGTGTCCTTGCGATGGGCATCATGGTTGCCGGTCTCTTGACCGCGTGGGCCATGACAATGCCCGCGCTGATGACCTTGAAAAAGACGGGCCAGAGCTTTTTCGCCAAGGAAACGGAATTGCGCAAGGTCTTCCCTCTGCCTCCGTTCTCATCGCCTGTGCTGACGGCCGCAGACTGCGACAAACCACGCTCAGAGGAGGCCCGTCGCATGGGATTCGTGGAAAGCGATATCGCGATCATGTGCTCCCTTCTCAAAGATCCCGAGTTTGGCGCGTACCGGCAAAAGACGATGAGGGATCAATGGAGCGCCCTGGCGATATACGCGGCCTTGCTTCTGTTCTTTGCATACCGCACCGCCGTGTTGGCGGTGCGCGTGGTGTGCGCCCGCAAACTCCTGAACCGCCGCGTGGACCCCGCCATGCCCGCCGCGCAGATGGAACTCGACTTCGACAGCCGCTGATTCCGGCGCCCCGCGAGACCAAGTGTTACGCCCCGGCGGTTGCGTCTCCCGCGCCGCGGCCCAAAATCCGGGGCATGCCCCTTCTTTCCTTCCTGTCCGTCCGGCCTTTCCCCACGCTGCGCGGGCTGTCCGTCCGACTGGGCGCGGCCCTGGCCTCCGCCCTGGCCCTGTGGCTCGTCGCCCCCGCCGCCCAGGCCCAGCCGCGCTACACCATCACCACCGCCCAGATCCAGGACGCGCTCGCCGAGAAGCTGCCGCGCCGCTATGCCGTGGGCGGCGGCCTGCTGCAACTGGAGCTGCAGGTGCCCGCGCTGCGCATGCTGCCCGCGCAGAACCGCGTGAATGCCGTGTTGCCCGTGGTGGCTTCCGGGCCGCTGCTGTCGGGCGGGCAGCGGGGCTACGGCGGCACGTTCGACGTGGATTTCGCGCTGCGCTACGAGCCCTCCGACCGCACGCTGCGCGCGCACCAGCTCCACGTGAACGCGCTGCGCATCGAGGGCCTGCAGCCGCCGGCGTCCGAGCTGCTCGATGCCTATGCGCAGCAGCTCGCTACGCAGTCGCTGGGCGAGGTGGTGCTGCATACCCTGCGCCCGCAGGACCTGGCCTTGGCCGACGGGCTGGGCATGCAGCCCGGCCCCATCACCGTGACGGAGCGCGGGCTGCGCGTGGAGTTCGTGCAGAAGCCGGTGCCTTGAAATGAAACGATGACCGTCCCGGGCGGTATGGCCGCTCCTCGGGGGCGGCCTCGCCGGTGTGGGCCCGCCGCCAGTGGCTTCGCCGCCTGGTGCACGGCTTCGGGTCTGGTGGGGGGCTGCGCAGGGCCGGAGGCGCATGCTGGAGGCTCTTGCGATCCTCAGTCGATGCGGCGGCGTCGTGCCGTCCCGCTGTGCATCGCGCCCACCGGAGCACCAAGATGCCGCCTGTCTCACGATTCATTTCCCAAGGTTTTCAGAAGCTCCAGAGCGGCATGAGCCAAGTGGCTGCGCGGGCGAGCGGATACACCAAGCTGCCGGGCTCGTCCAAGCATGCGCAGTCCGAGGGCATGGAACGCCTGGGCGCGCGCCAGGGACGCCCCGAGGGCGCCTCGATGGCGCCCCGCAAGAATACGCCGCACGCGGCCATGCACCAGGCCTCGGCGCACCGGCCCTCGGGCCCGGCGGCGCCGCTGCAGCGGCCTGTGCCGCAGTTCTCGCCGCGCCCCGGCATGCAGCAGCATCCGACCACGGCGGCACAGCATTTCATGCAATCGCAGGCGGCCATGAGGCCGCAGAAAGCCTCGTCGCGGCCGACCCACGGGCACTCCACGGCACCGCAGGCGCAAACCCAGGCCCGCCCGCAGGCACAGTCCCGGCCCGTGGCGCAGCAACCTGCCGCGCCGCAGGCGCACAGCCATTCCGCCGCGCGCCCCGCGCCGCCCTCGATGGAGCATGTGCAGTCCTTTATGCAGGCCCAATCCCGGCCCGTGGCGAAGCCGCAGAACGCCGCGCGTCCCGCGGCGCCCTCGTTCGAGCGGGCGGAGTCCCACGTGCAGGCCCGGCCCGCTGCGCAGCTGACGCATGCCCAGAAAGCGGAGAAACTGCAGGGCATCGTGGAAGCGCTGACCGACGAGATCAAGGCCACCGATCGCCCGTTGCACCAACTCATCATGGCCAAGATGAATGCGGAGACCGATGCGGAATACGACGAGGCTGACGCGGCGTTGAATGCCATGCGCGAGCAGCGCAAGCCCCTCATCGAGGAGAGAAACAATGCGGCGATGGTGCTGAAGGTCCATGTTGCCGCCGACCACCTGGGTGCCCTGCGCGGCATCGCGGAGCCGGAGCCGGTCAATATCCAGTCCCTCAAGACCCGCAGGGGCCTGATGATGAATGCCGAGGCCCTGCGCACCAACGCCAGCGCGCTGCGCGACGCCCGCGAAAAGCTGGGCCCGTCCACGGATTTCGGCAAGGCCCACAAGGAGCTGGACGACATGCTCAAGAGCGGCCGCCTCTCCGACTGGAAGCCCGGCCAGCTCGCGGAGCTGCAGGACCTTGCCCAGTCCTACAAGAACTATGCGGAGCTGGAGCGCTCCGTGCTCGCGGCGGACAAGGTGATCCGCAGCATGGGCGGCATGGGGATGATGGACGGCATTCCCACCACCCAGGCCGAGCGCGACAAGGACCGGGCAGAGGAGTTGGAGAGGGAGCAGGAGCGGATCAACAACGGCTACCTCTAGCCGGCGATAGGCCGTGCCCGGTATCGTCCTACGCGGGCGGGCCGCGGCATGGCCTACAACCGGGGCAGGGCCCGGCCGCGATCGCCGGGCGCAGTTATCGCAGGACGTTCATACATGCCCCATTTCGACGAATTCGACCGCCATCCCCGCTCCGTTTCCGATCCTTCCTCCGACTCCTCCCTTCCTTCTTCTTCCTCCGATGCGCCGGAGGAGGCCGGCGCCGATCCGGTCCCGCAGTACCCGGTGGTGGTCATCACCGGCGCCTCCAGCGGCATCGGCCACGCCACGGCGCTGGCCTTCGCGCGGCGCGGCGCCTGCCTGGTGCTGGCCTCGCGCGGCGCCGACACGCTCGCGCCCGTGGCGCTGGCCTGCCGCAAGGCCGGCGGCCATGCGATCGGCGTGCCCACCGACGTGACCGATGCCGCCGCCGTGCAGGCGCTCGCGGACAAGGCCATCCGCCATTTCGGCCGCATCGACGTGTGGGTGAACGGCGTGGGCGTGGGCGCGGTGGGCCGCTTCGACGAGGTGCCCGTGGAGGCGCACCGCCGCGTGGTGGAGTCCAACCTGCTGGGCCACCTGCACGGCGCGCACGCGGTGCTGCCGCATTTCCGCGAGCGCGGCGCGGGCCGCATCATCAACCTGATCTCCATCGGCGGCTGGCTGCCCACGCCCTACGCGGCGGCGTACGCGGCCAGCAAGTTCGGGCTGCGCGGGCTCTCGGAGAGCCTGCGCGCCGAGGTGTCCGACCTGCCGCACGTGCACATCTGCGACGTGGCGCCCACCTTCGTCGATTCGCCGGGGCTCTCGCACGGCGCCAACTACACGGGCCGGCGCATCCGGCCGCCGCTGCCCATGGTGGACCCGCACCGCGTGGCCGGGGCGGTGGTGGATCTGTCGCGCGCCCTGCGCCCGCGCGCGGTGACGTGGCTGGGGCTGGGCGCGCTGCCCGCCCGCGTGGCCCACGCCGTGGCGCCCGACGGGCTGGCGCGCTGGATGCGCCGGCTCTCCGATTGGGGGCTGGCGCGCGCGCGCCCCGAGCCGGTGGGCGAGGGCAACCTGTTCGCGCCCTCGCGCGGCACGGGCGTCGATGGCGGCCACCGCAAGCGCCGCGCGGGCGCGGTCGGCCTCGTGGCGGCGCTGGGCGTGGCGGGCATCGCCTACGGGTGGTGGGTGGGGCGGCAGAAGCGCTAGCGGCCACGCCGCGGCATTTGCTATTGATTCAATAGCTGAATGTCCAGTATTTACGGCGACATGGACGGGTTTTTGCCTTGAAATTGCCGGGAACGGGCCCTGCAAGCTCTTGAGGGGCGCGCAGGCGGTCCGGGCGGCCCGGCGGGGCCCGCGCAATTCCTGGGCGCGGGCCAGGGGCCATTGCGCGCACGGCACAATCCCGCGTTTTGCGGGCCTGCCGGGCCATCCGGGCAGGCCCCGCCGCCGCGACGTGATGCCATCGGCAGCCCTGCGGTACCCGTTGCCCCCTGCCTGTCCACGCCATGTCTTCTCCCTCTGCTCCGCCGTCCTCCGGCCCGCGCGCGCTGCTGCGGGGCGGCTGGCCGCCCCTGATCCTGGCCTGTCTGCTGGCGCTGGGGCTGATCGTGCTCGGGCACGACGGCAAGCGCGTGGCGCAGTTGGCGGTGCTGGCCGCGCCGCCCTTCGCGTGGCTGTTCTGGCCGGTGCGCAGCGCCGGGGCGCACCGGCTGCGCGCGGTGCTGCTCTGGGCCTGGGCCATGGTGTTCGCGATCGACGGCGTGGCGCGCGCCTATCTGCTGCAGGCCTACCATGCCGCGCCCGACAGCGCCATGGTGCTGGGCGCCGTCGCCAACACCAATGCGCGCGAGAGCGTGGAGTTCATGCGCATGTACTGGCGCGGCGCGCTGCTGGCGGCGGGCTTCCTGGCCGCCGTGGCGGCGGTGCTGGCCGCCTGCGTGGCCCGGGGGCGGCGCGCGGTGCCCGGGGCGCAGCCCCCGCACCCGCCGCGCTCGCGCGCGCGGCGGGCGTTCGCGCTCGGCCTGGGGGGCTCGGTGCTGCTGTCCGGCATGGCGGCCTATGCGAGCAAGCCCTGGCGGCGCCTGCATCCGGTGGCCTACTGGGTGCAGTGGAGCGAGAAGGTGGACTACGTGCGCGCCGGCTGGGCCCGGCAGCAGGAGGCGCGCGACGCGCTGCTCGCGCGGGCGCGGGCCGACGCGCCCGCCATGGCCGAGGACGGCCCCGCGCTCGTCGTGCTGGTGATCTCCGACAGCGTGAACCGCGACAACATGTCGCTCTACGGCTATGGCCGCCGCACCACGCCGGGCCTGCAGGCGCAGCAGGCGGCGCTGGGCGATGCCTTCACCGTCTTCCGCCACGCGTGGTCGGCCGACGCGACCACGCTGCCCGCGCTGCGCAATTTCTTCCGCTTCGGCGAGCCCGACGAGGCCCAGCCGCACCACCTGATCGCGATCGCGCGCGCGGCCGGCTACAAGGTCTGGTGGATGAGCAACCACGACGACGTGGGCATCGAGCAGCTCCACGCCCGCCTCGCCGACGAGGTGGAGATGAACAACCGCACGCCCGGCCGCTCGGGCGCCAGCCTCGACAGCGAGGTGCTCGACTGCGTGGAGGAGGCCCTGGCCGACCCCGCGCCGCGCAAGCTCTTCGTGGTGCACCTGATGGGCGCGCACCCGCACTACAGCCTGCGGTTCCCGCCCGGCGCCAACCCGTTCGACGACGACGTGGACGCGGTGGACGCCACGCTCGCGCGCGAGGGCCGGCCGGCCTGGCTGCGCGGCCGCCGCGAGGAATACGACGCGGCCGTGCTCTACCACGACGGCATCGTCTCCCGCATCCTGCAGCGCACGCGCGAGGGCGGCGCGCCCGGCGGCTACCGGGCCTTCATGTACTTCTCGGACCATGGCCAGGAGGTGGGCCACGGCGCGAACTGGGCGGGCCACAGCCCCGGCACGCCGGCGGGCTACCGCATCCCCGCGATGGTCTGGCACAACGGCCGGGCCCCGCTCGCGCCGCAGGACCTCGCGCAGCGCCCGCTGCGCGCCGACTGGGCGGCGCACACGCTGGTGAACCTGCTGCGCATCGACTGGAAGGGCTACCGGCCCGAGCGCGACGCGATGCATGCGCGCTACCACTGGCTGCCGCCCGCCGTGCCCGCGCTGGCCGAGGCGCCGCGCGCGGCCGCCCTGCCGCCGGCAGGGCACTGAAGTGAAACGACAACCCCCTGTGGCGCTTCGCGCCTTCCCCCTTCTCTCGCGCTGCGCGCGGGAAGGGGGACGACGTCGGTGGCCGGGCCGAGCCCGCTCCACGGTGTCCGCTGGCATGGCCTGCTCCGCGGCCATCGGACGGGGAATGCAGCGCCGGTTTCCTGCGCCCTCGGGTAGCGTGCCCCCTGAAAAACTGACAGGTTCCAGATCGGCCTTGTAAGGCCTCCTCCTACAGCCGGGGCCGCGCCGCCTGCCTACGATGGCTGCAGCCCGCCCCGCGCGGGCCCGCTCCCTCCGCCACCGCGCCACGGCCCCGCGCCGCGGCCCCGAGCACAGGACACACGCCATGACGCCCTCCGCTTCCCCCGCCGGTGTCCGCGCGGCCCCCGCCGCGCCCACCGGCGTCCCCTTCACGCTCTATGCGGCCCATGGCCGCGTGTATGCGAGCAACGTGAGAGACAAGCTCATCGACCTGGGGCGCCTGGACCGCGAGGGCGGCGGCTATGCCTACCGGCTCGACAGCGACCCGAAGGTGGCCTCGGGCGGCTTCGAGTCGGCCGAGCACGCGCTGGCGGGCATCGCGGGCGCGGTCACGTTCCTCTTCCTCGACGGTCAGTTCACCGCGCTCGCCGACGTGGGCGGCGAGCGCCCGGACCTGATCGACGCCCCGCAGATCCACGTCACCATGGACACGCAGTGCAGGAGCGAGCCGTCCATCGCGGTGGACGTGTGACGCGAAAGCCCCGGCGCCACGGGAGCGGCCCTCCCCCTGGCGCCAAGGTGCTATTGATTGAATAGCAAACGACGTCCATTCGACGCCGACATGGAGCCATTCTGACGCCCGGGCGGCCCGCGCCGCCCGTTTTTCACCGACCTCCGTCCTGCGGCGCCTTGCGTGGCGCCGGGGCGGACCTTCGAGACAAGGAGCCGCATGCCCTACGACGATCCCTCCCACCCCGCCGCGCTGTCCTGGCTCCGCTCCGAAGCGGTCTGGGGGCTTTCCCTCTCCGGCATCGCGGTGGCGCTGGCCGCCACGCTGGGGGTGTACCTGGCCATCACGCTGCTGCTGGGCGTGGCGCAGCGCCGCAGCCGGCGCATCGCCGAGGCCCGCGCCGGCGCGGGATCGGGCGGGGCGGGCGGATCGGGGGGCGTGGCCTCCGTCGTGGCCGAGGTGCTGGGCGGCACCAGCCAGGCGCTGATCCTGCTGGTGGCGCTGCTGGTGGGCGTGGGCATGCTCGATCTGGCGCCGCGCTGGCAGGCGCGCGTGGGCCAGCTCTGGTTCATCGCGCTGGCGCTGCAGGTGGCGCTGTGGGGCACGCGCGCGATCGGCATCGCCGTGCGCCGCTACGAGGCGCGGCACCTGGGCGCGCCGGCCTCGCAGGTGAGCGCCTCGGGCACGCTGATGTCCTGGGGGCTGCGCACGCTGCTGTGGGCCACCATCGTGCTGGCCATGCTCGCCAACCTGGGGGTGAACATCACGGCCTTCGTCGCGAGCCTGGGCGTGGGCGGCATCGCCATCGCGCTGGCGGTGCAGAACGTGCTGGGCGACCTGTTCGCCTCGCTCGCCATCGCGGTGGACAAGCCCTTCGAGGTGGGCGACTTCATCGTCGTGGGCAGCGTGGCGGGCACGGTGCAGCGCATCGGCGTGAAGACCACGCGCATCCGCAGCCTGGGCGGCGAGCAGATCGTGATGTCCAACACCGACCTGCTCAAGCAGACCATCAACAACTACCGCTACCTGCAGGAGCGGCGCATCGTCTTCGCCTTCAGCGTGAGCTACGCCACCACCGCCCCGCAGGCCGAGGCCGTGGCCCAGGCCGTGCGCCGCATCATCGAGGCGCAGGACCGGGTGCGCTTCGACCGCGCGCACCTGAAGGCCTTCGGCGCGAACGCGCTGGAGTACGAAGTGGTCTATATCGTGCTCGATTCCGCCTATAACACCTACATGGACGTGCAGCAGGCCATCAACCTCGCGCTCATGCGGGAGATGGAGGCGCTGGGCGTGCAGTTCGGCGTGCCCGTGCGCACGGTGCACATGGTGCCGCCGGCTGCCGATGCCGCCCCGCCGGATGCGGGCGGCACGCAGGACCGCGCCGGACGGGCGCGGCACTGAAGGGCCATCGCACCGCCATCAGAAGGAAAGAGAGAGGACACCATGATCGAGACCCCCCGGATCGCCGCGATCGACGCGCATCCCGCGGCCCTGTGGCCCGTGACCTGCACGCGCGAGGCCATCCAGCAGGCCATGGGGCAGGGCGTGCGCGGCCTGATGGACGCGCTGGCCGCCCAGGGAGCCTCGCCCGCCGGGCCGCTGTTCACGCACCACCTGCGGCGCCCCACCGACACGTTCGAGTTCCACCTCGGCGTGCCGCTGGACCAGCCCGTGGGCGCCTCCGCCGACGGCCGCATGCAGCCGGGCGAGTGGCCCGCCATGCGCGTGGCGCGCACCGAATACCGGGGCCGCTACGAGGGCCTGCCCGGCGCCTGGGAGGCGTTCCACGCCTGGATCGCCGCCCAGGGCCTGCGACCCTCGGACGACGCCTGGGAGTGCTACCTGACCGGCCCCGAGACGGGCAGCGACCCGTCCGCCTGGCGCACGGAGCTGATCCAGCCGCTGCGCGACTGACCGCCCGCGGGCCGCTTCCGCGGGCTTGCGCCATGCGGCGGCGGCGCATGGCGGTGTTCCAGCCCCCCTCTGGCGCGCGTGGCGCATGCCCGGCTTCGGGGGATGGGCCTTTCCTTCGGGAGGCCGCTGGGTTTTCGTGCCCAGGCGTCCGACAGTTCCGGCTTGGGCGGGCCAAGGCATGCGTGCCGCCCGCACCGTTCCTGCCAATGTTCTGTCTGGAGTTTCCCGCCATGGTCCTTCCTGCCCGCGCCGGCTCGCTGCCGTCCCCGTCCATGCCCCGCCTGCCCGTGGCGGATGCCACGCCGCCGCCGGCCGGCCCGCAGGCTTCGGCCGCTGTCCTGGAGGGGCCGGATGTGCCGCGGCGCTCGCCGCCGGCCTCGGCCCACGCCCAGGCGAAGCGGCCCCGCGCGGCCGTGCTGCCGGCGGCTGGCAGCGCGCTCCCGCAGGCGCCGCGCCTGGCGATCTCCGATGCGGCGTGGAAGCGCATGGCCGCGCTCCCGCCGGAGCAGCGCCAGCGCCTCAACGCCAAGGAGCGCGAGACGGTCGCCAATGCGGTGAGCGAACTGCGCCACCACGTCGAGGCCGCGGGCATCGACTTCGTTCCGGTCTTCGGCTTCTGGTCGCTGCGAACCGACAACCACCATGAACTCGGGAAGGCCAGCCAGGCCGAGGTGGTCGAAGGCCGGGACACGCTGCCGGCACGCGCCATGGACTACCGCATGGATTACGTCGCCAGCACCGAGTACCGCGGCCGGCCGCAGCACCCCGGCGCCGTGGCGTCGATCGCGCCCGCGGAAGGCTCGCAGGTGCCGGGCACGCTCCTCAAGCTGCCCCTCGACCGCGCGGAAGAGCTGCTCACGGCGCTGCTGGCGCGGGAAGTGGGTGCCGAGGCCGATCTGCGCAGCCCGCCGGACGCGCAGGGCACGCCGCGCTCCAGCCTGATGTACCGCCCCGTGGTGCGGCCCGTACAGATGGCCGACGGCAGTGCGCTGCATGCGCTGCTGTTCGAGACCAATCCGGAGAGCGCCAAGTCGCTGAGCCGTGTGTTCGGCGACGACAAAGGCCTGACCGCCGAGCGGCTGGCCTTTTTCATCGCCTCGGGCGACGGCGGCTTCGAGCGCGACGGCAAGAAGCTCGGCGGCCCGAGCGCCGACTACTGGAAGGCCGGCATGCAGCGGCTCGCGGACGCGGGCGATGCCCCCGATCCGCTGCTGGCCGAGGCCTACCGCATCGCCACCGAAAGCTGGGCCGCGGGCGGCAGCTTCCCGCTGGACGCCATGGTGGGCGCCGCCGTGCCGCGCGCTACCTGGCAGGGGCACAAGGGCTGGCTGGCCCGGGCCGAGGGCCGCCTGCCCGAGGTCTACGCGCAGCCCGCCGACGCGGGCGTGCTGGCGCAGCACCGACAGCACCAGCAGGCGCTGGACAATGTGCTGACCCTGTGGCGGTCGAGCGATACCGCCCGCGCGGCCCGTGCGGGGGGCGGCGATCTGCGCGCGGCCCTCGCGCAGGACATGCCGCGGCTGCTGGCGGAAAGCGGCTTCGACCCTGCCGCGTATGCGGCCTCCGCGCTCGGCAAGTCCGGCCACGGCCGCCACCTGCTGTACAGCGAGTCGGACTCCCGCTCCGGCATGCAGGGCCTGTTCGCGCTGCAGGCCGTGGCCTTCGACACCGAACGGCACGCGGCGGCGCTGCCGCACCCCGAGGCCTGCGCGGTGTTCGAGGTGCCCCGGCCGGCCGATGCGCCGGGCGGCCCCATCGCGGTGGCGGTTTTTTTGCACCGCGACATCGATGGCGTCTCCGGGGGGCTGGAGCGGCCGCGCGGCGACCCGTTCGCCCAGGCACCGGACCGCCTGCTGCGCTGATACGGTTTCGCCATCAAAAAGATAACTGCGTTGCTTCGCCTGGCCGTGCTACAGCACTGTCTGCGGCTTCGCGCCTTGTTCTCTCTTTGATTGCAAACCCGTATGAGAGGGGGTGGAGACACCCGCCGGATGCACGCACGCACCGCCTCCGGCCCGGGGGCCGGGTGGCCGGCCGTTCCATGCATGCACCGGTGTGTTGCGCGCAGCGGCCGTTGGAGACGGCGACACCGGCTCCATATGCGGGGTGGCGGCACAGTTCGCCCGGAAAATCCCACCATGACCCCTGCCGCCACGTCCCCCCTGCTCAGCCTCCAGCCCCTGGGCCCGCTCTGGCCCACGATCGACCCGTTCCTCTTCTGCGCCCACCACGACGACGCCTATCCGCGCGGCAATGCGCGGCTGGGGCCCGACGCCCCGCTCGCGGGCCGGCGCATCGGGCAGGACTTCTCGCGCCAGGACGGCTGGAGCATGTACCACGGCGACGTGGTGCCGGGCTTTCCGCCGCACCCGCACCGGGGCTTCGAGACCGTGACCCTGGTGCGCCGGGGCCTGATCGACCATGCCGATTCGCTGGGCGCGGCCGCGCGCTTCGGGCAGGGCGACGTGCAGTGGCTCACGGCCGGGCAGGGCATCGTGCATTCCGAGATGTTCCCGCTGCTCGATGCCGAGCGCCCCAATCCGCTGGAGCTGTTCCAGATCTGGCTCAACCTGCCGGCGGCCGACAAGATGGCGCCGCCGCACTTCACCATGTTCTGGGCGGGCGACATCCCCCGCGTGGCGGCGGTGGACGCCGGGGGCCGCCGCACCGAGGTGGCGGTGATCGCCGGGCGCCTGCCCGGGGCCGAGCCGCTGGCCCCGCCGCCCCATTCGTGGGCCGCGCGGCCCGCGTCCGACGTGGCCATCTGGACGCTGCGGCTCGACCCCGGCGCGCGCTTCCTGCTGCCCGCCGCGGCGGGCGCGGGCACGCGCCGCATGCTCTACCACTTCGCGGGCGAGGGTGTGCGCGTGGCCGGCGAGGCCGTGGGCCACGCCGCGCTGGAGCTGCGCGCCGACCGGGCGGTGGAACTGGTCAACGGCAGCGCCGCGCAGCCGGCCGAATTCCTGCTGCTGCAGGGCCGGCCCCTGGGCGAGCCCGTGGTGCAGTACGGCCCGTTCGTGATGAACACCGAGGCGCAGATCCACGAGGCCCTGGCCGACTACCGCCGCACGCAGTTCGGCGGGTGGCCCTGGGGCGAGGGCGCGCCCGTGCACGGCACCGAGCCGCGCCGCTTCGCGCGCAGGCCGGGCGTGGAAACCGACGAAATACCCGCCTGAAACGGTGGTGCGCAGGTCACAGAACGCTTTCAGGCGGCAGGCGCCGCGGGCATGATCGCCGGTTGTCAAAAATTGTTGCAAAGTCCCCGTCCATGGCCGTCCACCGCCTCTCCCAATTTCTCCGCCCCCATGCCGGGGCCGTCCTGTCGGCCCTGCTCTGCGCCTTCGCCGCCGTGCCCGCGCACGCCCAGGCCACGCGCACCTGGGTGTCCGGCGTGGGCGACGATGCCAACCCCTGCTCCCGCACCGCGCCGTGCAAGACCTGGGCGGGCGCCATCACCAAGACGGCAGCCGGCGGCGAGATCAGCGCCCTCGACCCGGGCGCCTTCGGTGCCGTGACCATCACCAAGGCCATCACCCTCGACGGCGGCGCCGGGCAGGTCGCGAGCGTCCTGGCCTCGGGCGGCTCGGACGGCATCCGCGTCGTCGCGGGCGCCAGCGACGACGTGATCCTGCGCAACGTGACGCTGAACGGCGTGGGCACCGGCGGCAACGGCGTGCTGTTTTCCAGCGGCCGCACGCTGCGGCTGCAGAACGTGAAGATCGAGCGCTTCGCCCAGGCCTGCATCGCCATCAATACGGGCGCCGCCGTGAACGCGGTGCAGATCCTCGACACGACGGCCTCGAACTGCGCGAACGGCCTCTCGGTCGCGTCCTCGGCCACGACGGCCGCGCCGCCCTGGGCCGCGAGCGTGTCGGTGGACCGCTCCCGCTTCCTCTTCAACGGCACGACGGGCATCCTGGCGAGCGGCCAGAACGCCGGCGTGCAGGTCTCGGGCAGCACCGTGTTCGGCAATGCGCTGGGGCTCTCGGCGGTGAACCAGGCCAGCCTGCGCTCGTCGGGCAACAACCAGACCCTTGGCAATACCGTGAACGGCTCGTTCACCGCCACCGCCGCGTCCAACTGACAGCGGGGCCGCGATGATGCATTTCTGGACAAGGCGGCCAGAGGCCGGCCGCGCACTGCGCGCGCTGGCCCTGCTGGCGCTCGCCACCACCAGCCTGGGCGCCTCGGCCCAGGCCCTGCGGACCTGGGTTTCGGGCGTGGGCGACGACGCGAACCCGTGCGCGCGCACTGCGCCGTGCCGCACCTTCGGCGCCGCGCTGGCCCGGACGGCCAGCGGCGGCGAGATCGACGTGCTCGATGCCGGCGCCTTCGACTTCCTCTACGGCAACAACGGCACCGCGGACACGGTCACCTACCAGCCCCTGGTGATCGACAAGCCCGTCACCATCGACGGCGGCGGGCGCATCGCGGGCCTCGGCCCCCTGGCGCCGGAGGACACGACGGCCTTCGTGACCACCATCGCCAGCCAGCAGGACGCCATCGTCATCGACCTGCCCCCCGGCGCGATGGGGCCCGTGACCCTGCGCAACCTCAGCCTCCACGGCGCGGGCGGCACCGGGCGCCACGGCATCCGCGTGGCGTCCGCCAGCGCGGTGAGCCTGCAGAACGTGGACGTGGCGCATTTCTCGCAGGACTGCCTGCGTGTCGATGCCGCCGCGGCGGGCGCGCAGATCGACGCCTCCGGCTCCAGCTTCACCCACTGCGGCTCGGGCGTCGCGGCCGATGGCGCCGCCGTCATCAACCTCGCCGGCTCGGCGGTGGCGATGAATTCCGGCACGGGCGTGATCGCGCGGAACGCGCAGGCCGTGGTGCTCGCGCAGGAGGCCGTGGTGAGCGGCAATTCGCAGAACTCCTCGCTGCTGAGCTTCACCTCGGCCACGCCCGAGCTGCCGGGCAGCACCAGCGGCGCGCCGGCGATCCCGGCGGGCAGCGCGAGCGCCAGCCTCTCGGGGGGGCTGCCGGGCTGCAGCTTCGCGTCCCAGCAGTTCGTGGCGCCCGCCGCCGTGGGCAACGGGCTGCCCTCCACCGTGTTCGCGGCACAGGCCGGGTTCCGCTTCGGCACCACGGCCTGCGGCACCGGGTCCACGGTCACGATCACGCTCACCTATTCGCAGGCCATGCCCGCGGGCACCGTGCTCTACAAGTACGGGCCGGCACAGCCGGGCAGCCTGGTGCAGAGCTGGTTCGCCGTGCCCGGCGCGGTGCTCAGCGCCGATGGCCGCACGTTCACCTACACCGTGACCGACAACGGCATCGGCGATGCCGACAGCACCCTGGGCGTGATTGCCGACCCGGTGGTGCCCGTGGTCCCGGCCGGCGGCACCGGCATCCCGGCGCTGTCGCCGGCCGGTCTCGCGGGGCTGGCCGCGCTCATGGCGGCCACGGCGCTGGCGGTGCGCCGCCGGCAGCTTGCGCCGCGCGGGCCGCTCCCCCGGGGGGGATGGCCGACAATGAGGGACTGACCGCGCGCCCGGCGCGCGAGCGCTGCCTTCTTCTTCCCTGTCTTCCCGCAATCTCTCCCGACCATGAACATCACCAAGGACACCGCCGTCACCCTGACCTACAAGATCACCGACCCGCAGGGCAAGCCGCTGGATTCGGGCCACGTGGCCTACCTGCACGGCGGCTACGAGAACCTCTTCCCCAAGGTCGAGGCCGCGCTCGACGGGCAGGCCACGGGCTTCGCCACCACGGTCGATCTGGCGGTGGAGGATGCCTTCGGCGCGCGCGACGAGAGCCTCGTGCGCACCATCCCGAAGAGCGAGTTCCCGCCCGGCGTGAAGGTCGGCGGCCAGCTGCGCGGCGTGGGCGACGACGGTCGCCCGCAGGTGTTCAACGTGGTCAAGATCAAGGGCCCCGAGGTGCACCTGGATGCCAACCACCCGCTCGCCGGCCAGGCGCTGCGCTTTTCGTGCAAGGTCACCGAGGTGCGCGCCGCCACGGCCGAGGAGGTGGCCCACCGCCACGTGCACGGCGGCCACGGCCACCACCACTGAAATACCTCCCCCCCTGAGTCGCCTTCGGCGCCTTCCCCCCGAGGGGGACGACGCCCGTGGACGGGCAGAGCCCGCTCCACGGCGTCCGCTGGCGTGGCCTGCTCCGCGGCCATCGGAAGGGTGAGGCCGCGCAGAATCACGGGTTGCGGCGGAAGCGCAAAGTGCGTGACGGTGACGAAGAGCCTCTTTGTGCTTCGAGGAGGACGACGTCCGTGGACGGGCAGAGCCCGCTCCGCGGCGTCTGCCGGCATGGCCTGCTCCGCGGCCATCGGAGGGGTGAAGCCGTGCGGGCCTCGCGCATCGCGGGCCGCGCGCGGGGTCAGAACTGCACGTCCACCACCACGTTGTCCTGGTACACGCCGGGGGCCGGCGGGCTCTGGTCGCCGTAGATGCGGGCCGTGTAGGGCATCACGAGCGGCGTGATGCCGTCGGTGAGCCCCGTGCCCGTCACGCGCGTGCCGGCCGCCGTGCCCCACACGCTGCCGTCGCCGCGGAAGAGGTCGTAGGCCAGGCGGTTCGCGCCGCTGGCCATCTGGCGGCGCCCCGCCGCCGGGTAGGTGCCGGGGCCGAGCCCCACGTTCACCGACAGGCCGCGCGTGCACACGATCGAGACGTTGCCGCTCACGGCGGCGAAGGCCGTGGGCAGCGGCGCGCTGCCGAACTGCACGTCCGGGGCGGAGAAGGTGCAGTCGTTCGTCACCACGAGCTGCACGGTGAGCAGCCGGTCGACGTTGCCGTTGCGCGGCGTGCCCAGGCAGATGCTGCCCACGCCGAGCAGTCCCTCGCAGATGTTGGCGTACTCCCAGTTGACGGTGATGGTGTCGGTATAGGTGCCCGCGGGCACGTTCGCGCCCACCGAGGTGGTGATGCGCAGGGGCACCGAGGCGGTGTTGTTGCTCAGCAGCGAGACCACGTTCGCGCCGCTTGCGTTGATCACGAGCGTGCTCTGCGTGTAGCTGACGTTGCCAAGGTCGGTGATCTGGTAGGGGATGGAGGGATTGGTGCCGTCCTTGAGCGTGAGTCCCGTGGTGGGGCTCACGAACTTGGCCTTGACCGTGGGCGTGCCCAGGGTGGAGATCACGATGCCCCCGCAGGCGAGCGTGAACTGGCCCGTGGTGCTGATGGCCGGCCCGTTCAGCACGCGCTGCGACGGCACCGAGCCGAGGACGCCGCCCGTCACGCTGCTCACGCAGTCGGCCGCGGCGGGGCGCCACGCGGCCGCGAGGCAGAGCGCGCCCGCGAGCAGGCCGGCGGTGCGCAGCGCGCGGTGGTCCGGGGGCTTCGCCGCCGTCATGATGCGCGGCTTCCTGCGCCGGGGGGCGGCGCCGCACCGGGGCGGCAGGTCACGTGCAGGTTGCGCGTGGCCGTGTAGTCGGCCTCGTCGAAGGCGGCGCGGCACTCCAGGCCGTCCGGCGTGCGCGCGACGAGCGTGTTGTGCGGGTGCAGCGTGGTGAGATAGACCACGCCGTCCCAGCCCACCACCGTGGGCACGCGGCCCTGCTCGTGCAGCACGGCGCTGCCGGGCGGCAGGGGCTCGCCCTGCGTGTCCACCAGGGTGAGGGTGGCCGTGCGCATGCGCAGCACCGGCAGGTGCACCAGCGCGCCCGTGCCGCGCGCCACGGCCAGGCGGCGCTCCAGCGTGGGCGTGTGCACATCCACCGGCAGCGACAGCGGATCGATCGCATAGCGCGCCGGGTAGAAGGCCGGCACGTTGGGCACGAGCAGGTAGCCCTGCCCATCGGTGCGGCCGGCCGGCTGGTGGTTGAAGGTGATGGGCACGTCCGGCGCGCCGTCGGTGGAGACGAGGGCGAAGCCATCGGTGACGCGGTTGGCCGCGAAGGCGTAGCCGTCCATGAGGCCCAGCGAGCCCGACGCGCCCGCCCAGCGGGTGGTGTCGTCGGAGGTGCCGAAGACCCCCCCCTGCACCATGCCGTGGCGGCCCTGGTACTGCAGGCTCGCCAGCCGGTAGCTCTGGCCCATGCTCCCGCCGGTGGCGCCGCTGCGCGTGTGGCCCAGGTGCCAGCCCACGCCGCCGTCGCTCGCCAGGCTGCGCTGCATGCTCACCTCGCCCTGCAGTGCGCCGCTCGAGCGCGTGAGCGCGCCCTGCGCGGTGAGCTGGGTGTCGAGCAGGTAGGTCAGCTGCATGCGGACCTGCGTCTCGCCCGTCTCGACGGTGCGGCCCGTGGTGAGCGACAGGAAGGCGTCGCGCCCCAGCGGCGTGCTGTAGCTGGCATAGGCGATGCGGCTGCGCTCGCTGCCCGCGCCGCGCAGGTCGATCCAGCCCGCGCCCAGCGATCCCGCGCCCACGTTGAGGCTAGCGTTGATCTGCCGGGTGCGGCGGTAGGGCCGCAGCGTGTCGCCGCCGTAGTCGCCGGCATCGCCGAAGCCCGGGTTGCGCTGGATCTGCTGGATCGAGATGCCGCCGCCCGGCGTGTGGTACTGGTAGCCCGCGCTCCACTGCCATCCGCCGTCGCGGTCGCTTCCGGTGCTGCCGGGCGGGCGCGAGCGGCCGTGCGTGAGCGACGCATTGAACACGCCGAGCAGGCCCCAGCGCAGCAGGCCGCCGGCCCCCAGCACGGCCAGCCCGCGGCCGGCCTGGGCCTGGGTCTCGAGCGTGACGGCGTCGGTCATGCCGCGCCGGTACACGCCCGCCGCGATGGGCCGGCCGTAGGCGAAGTTGCGCAGCCCGTAGCCGCGCCGCAGCGCGCCCAGCGAGAGCGAATAGTCGGTCAAGCCCGGGCGCAGCAGCTCGCTGCTCACGTAGAACGGCACCGAGGTCACGACCTGGCGCCCCAGCGCGTCGGTGGTGATGACCGAGGCCGTGCCCGCGCCGCTCACGGCCGGCAGCTCCCCGAGCGTGAACGGCCCGGGCTGCACGTTGTGCCGGCCGGCCCGGAAGCCGTTGACGAACACGTCCACCGCCGACGGCACGGCCGCCTGCCCCGCGAACTCGGGCATGGGGTAGGTCACGAGGTCGGGGCGCGCGGCGAAATTGCGCGACCACTGCACCCCGCCCAGCCGCACCGGCGTGCTCCAGCCGAGCGCGCCGGTGATCACGTCGCCCGCGCCCCAGGCGGTGGTGGCGACGGGATCGATGTCCGTCCAGGCGGTTTCGTAGCGCAGGTAGCCATTGCTCGTGCCGCTGCCGGCGCGGCGGAAGATGCCCATGTTGGAGATCACGCCGTGGTCGCCGAAATAGCGCTGCTCCGACCACAGCGAGGCCACCGTCTGGCCGCGGGCCTGCGTGGCGTACAGCTCGTAGTTCAGCAGCAGCCCGCTGCCGCGCGACAGCCCCACGCCGTCGCGCGGGTCCGTGCGCAGCGTCTGCCCGGGCAGCCATTCGGGCGGCATGTCGATGCGCAGGCGCTGCGCGAGGCTGTCGTAGGCGACGGTGACGCCCGCCAGCGCATCGACGGCCACGGGCGTGCCGTCCGGCGCGGCCGTGCGCACGTGCAGGCGGCGCAGCGTGGCGGCATCGATCTCGAAGTGCGGGCCGCGCTTGCGCACTTCCACCAGCTCGCCGCTCGCCACGCCGTTCACGTCCAGCTCCAGGTAGAGCGTGACCGGCGCACTCGCGCCGCGCGGATCGGGCGCGGGGTAGTCGCCGGCCGAGAGCAGTCCCGGCAGGCAGGCCAGCAGCACCAGCAGCCGGCCGGCGCGGGCGTGAAGGCGGGGGCGGGGGTCATTGCGTCGCACGGGGCAGCGGCGCCGCGCGCCCGTTCACGGTGGCCTGCAGGCCGTGGCCCGGCAGCGGGGCCTGGGGCAGTTCCCAGCGCCGCTGGCTGTGCGGCAGCACGTAGCCCATCAGGCCGGGGTTGATGGTCGCGCCTTCGCGGCCATCGGCGTGCCAGCGCACGGCGGTGAGCCGCGCATGGCCGGGGCCGGTGTTGTGCACGACCAGGTAGTGCGTGCCGTCCCCGCCGCGCTCCACGTCCCATTGCAGCGAGGGCTCCAGGGACGCGCCCACCCCGAGGCTCGGCAGCAGCCCGGTGTGCGTGGAGGGCATGCGCGGGCCCAGCGTGCCGGGCGCGTAGACGAAGAGCGGTATGGCGTAGCGGATCTGCAGGCGCACGCCCAGGTGGGTGGACGGCCGGACCACCGGCGGCGGCGTGCCGGCCGGGAGCTCCGGGGCGGGCGGGGGCAGCTCGTCGATCAGCACGCGGTAGGCCTGCTCCTGCCCGGGCGGCACGGGGTGCGTGGCGATGAGCCGCACCATCTGCCGCTCGCCCGGCGGGATGTGGCTGATCGGCGGGCTGGCGACCACTGCCTGCTGGGTGGTGAACTGGTCGTCGCCGTTCTCCTGCCGCCATGCAAAGACGCGGGCCTGCAGCGACACGGGCTCGCCGCCACGGTTCTCCACCCACAGCGCCACGGCCCGCTGCTCGCCGGCGATCACCGGGTCCACCGGCCAGATCATGAGCGGCGCGGCTGCCCGCGCGGTGCCAGGCAGGGCCGACAGCACGGCCAGGGTGAAGGCCAGGGCCAGGGCGTTGGCGCGGGAGCGCAGCGGCAGGCATGGGCGCGTGGGGGAAGAGGGTGTGTGCCGGGCCATGCTCACCATGAAAGCGTCACCTGCACGGTGTCGGTGTAGCTGCCCGCCGGCAGGCCGAAGCCGGGAAACGTCACGGTGCCCTGCAGGGGCAGCGCGGTGGCGGTGGCGCCGAGCGTGAGGCTGGCCGGCACGTTGGGCGTGAGGGGGGCGGTGGTGCCCGCCACCAGCGCGAGCGCGTAGGGCACGTAGGCCCCCGCGCTGTTGGAGAGCCGGCGCTGCGCGCCCTGCGCATGCTGGCCCGCGTCGGCGGTGACCTGCACCGCGGTGCCGGGCGTGCACTGGATGAGCGCCTGCGTGCCCGAGCCCGACCCCGCGAACTGCGTCTCGCTGCCCGTGCGGACCGCCGAATGCGTGCCGAAGTCGATCGTGCCGAAATTCACCCCCGTCACCTGTCCCGCCTGGCCGGCCACCATGCAGCCGCGCACGATGGTGGCGTTCACCGAGAAGGTCGCGGTGGTGGGGATGTTGGCGGGCACGGCGGGCGCGGCCTGCGCCAGGCACAGCACGCACAGCGCGGGCCGCAATGCGGCGGCGCAGCCCCGCCGCGCCATGCGGTGGATGGCGTCTCCCATGTTGGAACTCCTCCCTCGCCGCCGGAGGTCCGGCGATCTTCAGAACGTCAGAATGTCAGCGTGATCTGCAATTGGTCGGTATAGATTCCCGACGGCAGCGCGACCGCGTTGGTCTTGTTCACCAGCCCGTAGATCGGCAGCGCGAAGGGGTTGCCGGCCGAGGGCACGGCGATCCCCGTCACGGCCGCCGCCGCGGTATAGGGCACGGTGTGGCCGGGGTCGCGATAGACGTCGTAGGGCAGGAAGGCGCTGCCGTTGGACATGGCGCGCGAGCCGGTGCCGATGCTGCCGCCCTGGCCGGGGTTCGTGCCACCGTCGATGGTCATGCTGAAGGCGGTGATCTCGGGCGAGCAGACGATCTGGGTCACCCCCGCGCCGCCCTCGCTGCCGCTGGCGGTGGCCGAGGCCGTGCCGACGAACGTGGCTGGGCGTGTGCCGAAATCCAGTGTGCCGAAATTCGCGCCGGAGACGGTTCCGGGCCCGCCGTTGATGACGCAGCCCGAGGTGAGCATCATGCGCGCGCCGAGCACGCCCGCGAGGGTGGCCGCCTCCAGCGGCAGGGTGGCCAGGCCCGCCAGAGCCAGCACGCAGGCCCCTGCCAGGGCGCGCCGCTTGCGGCGCGCGGTCCGGGGCTGCGCGTGCGCCGGGTGGTCGGGGATCGAGGGCGTGGGTCTCGTGTTCATCGCTTTCTCCTGTCCACAGAAAAAAGTACCGATGCCGAGCGCGCTGGCGGGCGGATCACCTTGTTGTTATTCGTCGAGCCGCTGCGAGCTGGCCGAGTGCCTTCGTTCGTGGCAAGGAAGGCACTCCCTGCTTGAGACAACCGAAAAGGAAAGAAAGGGCCCCCTCCCGGTAGCTCCCTTCGTTATGAAGTTGAAAACGATGTTACGAGCAATTGGAACGTTGGGGAATAGGTGGAACGCAAAAACCGGGACACCGTCGCCGGTATTGGGGCCGCCATCCCACCCAGGGGGACTTCGTCAGCGCCGCAGCAGCGCCTGCCGCAGCAGCCGCGCCGCGCGGTCGCGGATCTGGAAGGGGCTGTGGCCCGGCAGCGGCAGCGCCTTGGCGCGGATGCACGCGGCCAGGAAGTCGTTCAGGATGGGCGCGTCGTCCATCGTCTGCGTGGAGCCGGGCTTGAAGAACTCGGGGTGCCACTGCGTGGCCGCGATGTAGCCGCGCCCCGATTGCGGGCGCCGCCGGATGGCCTCGGGCACCCCGTCGGGATGGCTCCAGGCCTCGATCTCGAAGCCCGGCGCCAGGTTTCGGATGCCCTGGTGGTGGATGCTGTTGACCACCATGCGCTCCTGGCGCGGGTACATCTGCGCGAGCCGCGTGCCGGGCACGATCTCCACCTCATGGAAGTGCTGGTCGTAGGTCACCGCGTTGCGGTGCTTCTGCGCGCCCGGGTGCTGGGTTTCGATGTCCTGGTAGAGCGTTCCGCCGAAGGCCACGTTGATGAGCTGCAGGCCCCGGCACACGCCGAAGATGGGCTTGCCCGCCTGCTCGAAGGCCTCGACCACGGCGAGGTCGTAGAGGTCGCGGATGCGGTCGCCGAGCCAGGCGTCCTTGAGCGGGACCTCGCCGTACGTGCCGGGCCATACGTCCGCGCCGCCGTGCATCACCACGCCGTCGAGCCATTCGGCGTAGTGCGCGAGGGTCACGTCGCCGCGCGCCGTCTCGCCCGTGGGGCAGGGCACCATCACGACCATCGCGCCGGCCGACATGATCCAGTGCGCGATCGACTGCTCGACGTACTGCAGCGTCTTGTTGGTGAAGAGGGAGCGGGCCGGATCGGCGTGCGAGAAGCAAGCCGAGAGGCCGATCTTGAGGCGCTTGTTGGCGGGCAGGGGCATGAGGACTCAGCGAAGCAGGGCCGCGCTGCGCCGCACCGGCGACGCACCGCGTGGGGGTGGGACATCAGGCATGGCAAGGTTTGTAGCACCGGCGCCCGGGCCGCGCTGTAGGAGCCGGCCGCCGCTGTCGCTGGCCGCGCGTCCGACCCTGGCGCGCGGAACGCGTGCCGCGTCACCTTGTTAGAACGTGTTCACGATCTCGCAGGGGTCGCGTTGGAGCGCAATCGGGATGAGTGGATGCCTCGGATGCGCCGCATGGGCTCGTGCCCATGCAAGCAGCCGGGGCGTTCAATCGCCCGATTTCGCTCCAACCCTTCGGGCAGTGGCGTGTGCGGGCGGTCTGCGGCGTTGCGGCGCTGGCCCATAGCCGGGCTATGGGCGGCGCACCGCGCCTTGCATCCCACCCGCACACGCCGCTGCGCGACCCCTGGGAGATCGTGAACACGTTCTTACGCATCGGCATGCACGCGGGGGCTTGTTTTTCCGCGCTCCGCCGCGACTCTCAGGGCAACCATCGTTTTTTTGTTGGCAACTCCAGGAGGCATCGATGCAAGTACAGGTTCAGCACGACGAACACATCCAGGGCGGCGAATCGCTCGCCCAGTGGATCCAGGGCGAGACCACGGGCCGGCTTGCGCGCTTCCGCGACCACCTCACGCGCGTGGAGGTGCACCTGTCCGACCTGGACGCCGGCAAGTCCGGCGGCGGCGACAAGCGCTGCACGATCGAGGCCCGGCCCGCGGGGCGCCCGCCCATCGCCGTGAACGCCGATGCCGACAAGCTCGCCGATGCCTTCATCGCCGCGGTCGAGAAGCTGGCCCGCGCGATCGACACCGACCTGGGCCGGCTCAAGGACAAGAACGGGCGCGACACCATCCGCACCGCGGTCGAATAAAGCAGGGCGGAGCCGGGGCCCGCCCCCGGATGTCATTCGGTTTGCTATTGAATATGTAGCAAACAATGCAGATTTTACGGCGACGTGGAGCCCATCGGGGCCTGAGAGTCGCTCAGAACCCGCTGCCGGGCTGGCGCAGGAAATCCGCTTCCTCGGCCGTGGTCGCGCGCCCCAGCGCGGCGTTGCGGTGCGGGAAGCGGCCGAAGCGTTCCACGATGTCGCGGTGGCGCACCGCGAAGTCCAGGCTCTGCGCGTTGCCGAGCCGCGTGAACAACGCCACCGATTCCGCCTGGATGGCGCGCGACTCGCTGTGCATGAACGGCAGGTAGAAAAAACCGCGCTGCTCTGGCGGCAGGGCCGCGTCGGCGCCGGCCGCGAGGGCCTCCTGCGCCAGCGCGAGCGCCATGCCGTCGTGCGCGAAGGCCTCGCCCGAGCCGCGGTGCAGGTTGCGCGAGAACTGGTCGAGCACGATGATTTCCGCGAGCCGGCCCGGGGCATCGGCCCGCCAGCCGTGGAGTTCTGCCTGGGCCGCGCGGCGGTGCAGCGCCCCGAAGCGCGCGCGGATGGCGGCGTCGAAGTCCGCGTCCTTCGCGAACCATTGCGAGGGCGTGCTTTCCTCGAACCAGAAGCGCAGGACGTCCTGGGCGGAAGGGGATGTGGGTGCGGTGTCGGTCATGGGGCCGCAGCTTAGAGCGTCTCATGCACCTTGGCGGGTAAGCAAAAGTGCATGACACGCTCCAGCGGCACGCGGTGTCGCGCAAAAAGCAAAGCGCCTCCTGAAAAGGGAGGCGCTTCGGGTTTGTTGGCCGGCGCGGGCAGTGCGCGCGCCGGCCGGCGGGCCGTGCAGGGCTTACTTGGCGGCCACCACGCGCACCATCTCCAGGCACTTGTTGGAGTAGCCCCACTCGTTGTCGTACCAGGACACGATCTTCACGAAGGTGCCGTCCAGCGCGATGCCGGCGTCGGCGTCGAAGATGGAGGTGCGGGTGTCGCCACGGAAATCGGTGGCCACCACCTTGTCTTCCGTGTAGCCCAGCACGCCCTTGAGCGCGCCTTCGGACTGGGCCTTCATCTCGGCCTTGATCTCGTCGTACGTGGCGGCCTTGTCCAGCTCCACCGTCAGGTCCACCACCGACACGTCGGAGGTGGGCACGCGGAAGGACATGCCGGTCAGCTTCTTGTTGAGGGCCGGGATCACCACGCCCACGGCCTTGGCGGCGCCGGTGGAGGAGGGGATGATGTTCTCCAGGATGCCGCGGCCACCGCGCCAGTCCTTGTTGGAGGGGCCGTCCACGGTCTTCTGCGTGGCGGTGGCGGCGTGCACGGTGGTCATCAGGCCGCGCTTGATGCCCCACTTGTCGTTGAGCACCTTGGCCACGGGGGCCAGGCAGTTGGTGGTGCACGAGGCGTTGGAGACGATGGCCTGGCCGGCGTAGGTGTCGTGGTTCACGCCATAGACGAACATCGGCGTGTCGTCCTTGGACGGGGCCGACAGGATCACCTTCTTCGCGCCCGCGTCCAGGTGCTTCTGCGCCGTCGCCTTGTCGAGGAACAGGCCCGTGGACTCGATCACCACGTCGGCGCCGACCTCGTTCCACTTCAGGTTGGCCGGGTCGCGCTCCTGCGTGAGGCGGATCTTCTTGCCGTTGACGATCAGGGTGTTGCCTTCGACCGACACGGTGCCCTGGAAGCGGCCGTGGACCGAGTCGTACTGCAGCATGTAGGCGAGGTAGTCGGGCTCCAGCAGGTCGTTGATGCCGACGACTTCGATGTCGTTGAAGTTCTGCACGGCCGAGCGCAGCACGTTGCGGCCGATGCGGCCGAAGCCGTTGATGCCGATCTTGATGGTCATGGGTTGTCTCTCCAAAGTTGCAAAGTCGAAATCGGGGACCTGCCACGGCACGCCCGCTGGCGGCGGGCGCAGCGGGCGGCGGGAGGGGGTCAGCGGGCCTGGCGGGCCGGCTTCTTCAGCCGGGCGGCGCCGATGGCCACCAGCACCGTGTCGGCCACGTTCTCGGGCGTGAAGCCGAAGTGCTTGAACAGCACCGGCGCGGGGGCCGATTCGCCGAAGGTGTCGATGCCGACCACGGCGGCGCAGCCGTACTTCCACCAGCCGTCGGTCACGCCCATCTCCACGGCGATGCGCGGCACGCCGGCCGGCAGCACGCTGGCCTTGTACTTCGCGTCCTCGCGGTCGAAGGTGGTGGTGCTGGGCATGGAGACCACGCGCACGGCGATCTTCTTGCCGGCCAGCAGCTTCTGCGCGGCCAGGGCCAGCTGCACCTCGGAGCCGGTGGCGATGATCACGGCCTGGGGCTTCTTCTTCAGGCCGACGGCCGCGGGCTCGGACAGCACGTAGGCGCCGCGCGAGATGTCGCCCAGGTCGCTCTTGGCGGCGTAGGGCAGGTTCTGGCGCGACAGCAGCAACGCGGTGGGCTTGTTGCGGTTGGACAGGGCCACGCTCCAGGCCACGGCGGTCTCGGCCGTATCGGCGGGGCGCCAGACGTCCAGGTTGGGGATCAGGCGCAGGCTGGCCGCGTGCTCGATCGACTGGTGCGTGGGGCCGTCCTCGCCCAGGCCGATGGAGTCGTGCGTGAACACGTGCACCACGCGCAGCTTCATGAGCGCGGCCATGCGGATGGCGTTGCGGCTGTAGTCGCTGAACGTGAGGAAGGTGCCGCCGTAGGGGATGAAGCCGCCGTGCAGGGCCACGCCGTTCATGATCGCGGCCATGCCGAATTCGCGCACGCCGTAGTTGATGTGGCGGCCGCCGATCTTCACGGTCTCGGTGCCCAGGGCCACTTCCACCTGTGCCACTTCGCCCTGCTCGTCGAAGCGCAGCGCGGGCGTGCTCTTGGTGTTGGTGAGGTTGGAGCCGGTGAGGTCGGCGCTGCCGCCCAGCAGCTCGGGCAGGGCGGCGGTGAAGGCTTCCAGCGCGAGCTGGCTGGCCTTGCGGCTCGCGACGGTCTCGGCCTTGGTGTGGGCGTTCACCACCGTGTCCACGGCGGTCTGCGCGAAGTGCTTGGGCAGGTCGCCGGCCATGCGGCGCAGGAATTCGGCGGCCAGCTCGGGGTGGGCGGCGGCGTAGGCGCCGAAGCGCTCCTGCCATGCGGCCTCGGCCTGCGCGCCGGACGCCTTGGCGTCCCAGTCGGCATAGACCTCGGCGGGGATCTCGAAGGGCGCGCTGCTCCAGCCGATGGCGTTGCGCGTGAGGGCGATCTCGTCGGCGCCCAGCGGTTCGCCGTGGGCCTTGGAGGTGCCCGCGCGGTTGGGCGAGCCCTTGCCGATGGCGGTCTTGCAGACGATCAGCGTCGGCCTGTCGGAGCCGGCCCTGGCGCTTTGCACGGCGGCGGCCACGGCCTCCACGTCATGGCCGTCCACGGGGCCGATCACGTTCCAGCCGCTGGCGCGCAGGCGCGCGGGCGTGTCGTCCACGAACCAGGGCGCGACCTGGCCGTCGATGGAGATGCCGTTGTCGTCGTAGAGCGCGATGAGCTTGCCCAGCTTCCACGCGCCGGCCAGCGAGATCGCCTCCTGGCTGATGCCTTCCATCAGGCAGCCGTCGCCGAGGAAGACGTAGGTGTGGTGGTCCACCACCGTGTGGCCTTCGCGGTTGAACTCCCGGGCCAGCAGCTTCTCGGCCAGCGCGAAGCCCACGGCGTTGGTGATGCCCTGGCCCAGCGGGCCGGTGGTGGTTTCCACGCCGGGGGTGATGCCGTATTCGGGGTGGCCGGCCGTCTTGCTGTGCAGCTGGCGGAAGTTCTTCAGCTCTTCCAGGGCCAAGTCGTAGCCCGTGAGGTGCAGCAGCGCGTAGAGCAGCATGGAGCCGTGGCCGTTGGACAGCACGAAGCGGTCGCGGTTGGCCCACTGCGGGTTGGCGGGGTTGTGCTGGAGGTGGCGCGCCCAGAGCGCGACGGCCATGTCGGCCATGCCCATCGGGGCGCCGGGATGGCCGGAATTGGCCTGTTGAACTGCATCCATTGCGAGTGCGCGGATCGCATTCGCCATTTGTTGAGAATTGGCCATCAGGGGCGGCTCCGGAAGGGGCTGGAGGGGGGAAAACCGCGCATTTTACCGGCCCACCCCGCGGCCCCGCGTGCGCCCCCGGCGCGCTGCACTACAGTGCGGGGCATGCAAGGCCTGCACCTCACCGCCGATCTCCATGGCTGCCGCTGCGCGCCGCGGTGGCTGCTCGATGCCGATGCGCTGGGCCAGGCCTGCCTGGATGCCGTGCGCGGCGCGGGGTTGCAGGCCGTGGGCCAGCTCTTCCACGCCTTTCCGGCCACCGCGCACGGGCCCGGAGGCGTCACCGCCACGGTGCTGCTGGCCGAATCGCACCTGTGCATCCACACCTGGCCGGAGCGGCGCGCCGTCACGCTCGACGTGTACGTGTGCAACTTCGGCGCCGACCATTCCGAGCGGGCGCAGGCGCTGATGGACGCGCTGCTCGCGCTCTTCGAGCCGGCTTCCGCGCAGCGCCACGCGCTGCGGCGCGGTGAGCCGGCCCCCGCCTGACCCTGTCCGCATGACCGCCTTCCAGAATCCCACCCCGCCGGCGCCGGGCGCGCAGCCGCCCGCCATGCTCCTGGCCGCCGGCCGCGGCGAGCGCATGCGCCCGCTCACCGACACCACCCCCAAGCCGCTGCTGGCGGTGCGCGGACGCCCGCTGCTGCAGTGGCACCTGGAGGCCCTGGCGGCCGCCGGCGTGCGCGAGGCCGTCATCAACACCGCGTGGCTGGGCGAGCGCATCAGCGAGCATTTTTTAGATGAATTCGCCCCCAGGTCGCCGTCGAATGGACCTGGGGTGCTATCCATTTCATACTCCCACGAGGGCCGCGATTTCGGCGGTGCGCTGGAGACGGCCGGCGGCATCGCGCGCGCGCTGCCCCGGCTCGGGCCGGTGTTCTGGCTGGCGGCGGGCGACGTGTTCGCGCCCGACTTCGCCTTCGCGGCCGAAGATGCCGCCGCCTTCGCGGCGGGTGACGCGCTGGCCCACCTCTGGCTCGTGCCCAACCCGGAGCACCACCCGCGCGGCGATTTCGGCCTGGCGGCGGACGGCCGCGCGCTCAACCTGCCGGCGGACGACCCCGCGCCGCGCTACACCTACAGCACCATCGCGCTGCTGCGCGCGGAGCTGTTCGCCGCGCCCTGGTGCGACATCCCGCCCGGCAACCCGCAGGGCGTGGCCGCCCCGCTGGCGCCGCTGCTGCGCCGCGCCATGGACCAGGGCCGCGTGACGGCTGCGCTCCACACGGGCCGCTGGACCGACGTGGGCACGCCCGGGCGGCTGCAGGCGCTGAACGCGGCGCCGGACTGAGCGGCGCCCGACGGGCCGGGTCGCGGCTCAGAACGTGAACACGTTCTCAGGTGCCATCCCGGGGCGCCGCGGGCGCGGCGGCCGCGGGGCCGAGCATGCCGGCCAGGCTCTGGGCCACGCCGGTGATGCCCGCGTTGGACAGGCCCGCGTCCTTCATCACCGCATCCACGATGGGCTTGGCCAACTGGTACTGCAGCGCCGAGTTCATGACCTGCTCGGGAAAGGTCGCTCCGGCCGCCGCGGCCGGGGCGCCGTCCTGCGCCGCGCCGCCCGCAGCGGCGCCGGGCATGCCGTTGACCTGGAAGATGCGGATGGAGTCGATCTTCTCCATCGGCCGTACCGCCTGCTCCAGGATGTGGGGCAGTTGCTGCAGCAGCTGCGTGCGCACCTGCAGGTCGATCTGCGCGGCCGAGAGCGTGTTCAGCGCCTCGTTGATGGCGCGCTTGCCCTCGGCCTCGGCGAGTGCCGCGGCCTGCCGCGCGCGCGCTTCGATCGTGACGGCTTCCGCGCGGTCCATGGCCGCTTCCTTCTCCGCCGCCGCGGACACCCGCACCGAGATGGCGCTCTGCTCGGCTTCCTTGGACGCCTCGATCAGCTGGATGCTTTTGTCGCGCTCCGCCACGGCCACGAGGCGCGCGGTGTTCACGGCTTCCTCGGCCTTCACGGCCTCCGAGCGCGCCAGGTTGGCGGCGGCATCGGCGTCGGACTGCTCGCGCGACTTGTTGGCGATCGCGATCTGCGTGTCCTGCCGGGCGATCTCGACCTGCTTGCGCTGCTCCGCGCGCTTGGTCTCGGTGTGGCGTTCGAGTTCGATCTCGCGCGTCTGGATCACCAGGTTCTTCTCGATCTCGGCCGACTTGATCTCGCGGTCGGCCTCGATGCGCTTCTGGCTCACCTGCCGCGCGGCCTCGATCTGGGCCGCCTCCGCCTCGCGGTTGCGCTCGGCCTGCTGCGTCGCGATCAGCGCCGCCTGCTCCGCGCGGGTGTTCTCGATCTCGCGCTTCTGGGACAGCGACGCGAACTCCTGGTCCTTCTCGATGGTGAGCTTCTGGCGGGTCGCGTCCAGGTTCTTGGCCCGCACCTGCACCTCGGTGTCCTGCTCGACGTCGTTGCGCTGCTTGCGGCGCGCCTCGGTCTGCTCGGTGAGGCGCGTCAGGCCTTCCGCGTCGAAGGCGTTGTTGGGGTTGAAGAACTGCTTGTCCGTCTGGTCCAGACTGGTGAGCGAGACGGATTCCAGCTCCAGCCCGTTCTTTTCCAGGTCCTCGGCCACGGCGTTCTGCACGGCCTGCACGAAGTCGCGGCGCTTGTCCTGCAGCTCCTGGATGGTCATGGTGGCGGCCGTCGCGCGCAGCGAATCGACGAACTTGTCTTCCACCAGCGCCTTGAGTTCGTCGGGGCTCATCGTGCGGGCGCCCAGGGTCTGCGCGGCGATGCTGACGGCTTCCTCCGTCTGCTTCACGCGCACGAAGAAGGCCGCCGTCACGTCCACCCGCATCCGGTCCCGGGTGATGAGGCTCTCGCGCTCGCGGCGCACGACTTCGAGCTTGAGGGTGTTCATGTTGACCAGCACGCGCTCGTGGAAGACCGGCAGCACGATGGCGCCACCGTCCATGATCACTTTCTGGCCGCCGAGGCCGGTGCGCACGAAGGCCGTTTCCTTGGTCGAGCGCTTGTACAGGCGCGCGAAGATGAAGCCGATCGCCAGCAGCGTTGCCAGGACGATTGCGGTGATGGCGCCCATTTCGATCATGTTGTTCATATCGTTCTAAGAGCGTGTTTACGATCTCCCCCGACAATCCTGGGGTGAAAAGAAAGCCATACCCAAGCGACATCAGTAGAGAGAAGTTTGCCGAGATCGAGCCGCTGCTGCGCAGCGTTCGGCGCAGCACCAAACCGATCAAGCTGGATCTGTACGAAGTGTTCTGTGCAGTGCTGTACCTGCTTCGCACGGGTTGTCAGTGGCGCTATCTGCCGCCGCAGTTCCCCAAGTGGCACAACGTCTATGCGTACTGGCGCAAGTGGAGCGAGCCTGACCAGCACGGAGTGAGCGTGCT
>NZ_QLTA01000057.1 GCF_003269065.1 Paracidovorax anthurii | reverse complement strand
TCCCTGGAGCAGACCGCCGCCGCCATGGAGCAGCTCACCGCCACCGTCCAGCAGAACGCCGAGAACGCCCGCCAGGCCAACCACCTCACCGCCAACGCCTCCCAGATCGCCGCCCACGGCGGCACCGTCATGGGACAGGTCGTGCAGACCATGGGCGGCATCGACGCCTCCTCGCGCAAGATCGTGGACATCATCGGCGTCATCGACTCCATCGCCTTCCAGACCAACATCCTGGCGCTCAATGCGGCGGTGGAGGCCGCCCGTGCCGGCGAGCAGGGCCGGGGCTTCGCCGTCGTTGCCGCCGAGGTCCGCACCCTCGCCCAGCGCTCGGCCACCGCCGCCAAGGAGATCAAGTCCCTCATCGACGACTCCGTCTCCCAGGTCAACGCCGGCAGCCGCCTCGTGCAGGACGCCGGCTCCACCATGCAGGAGGTGGTCGACAGCGTCAAACGCGTCACCGCCATCGTCGCCGAGATCAGCAACGCCAGCCAGGAGCAGAGCACCGGCATCGCCGAGATCGGCACCGCCGTCAGCCACATGGACCAGAGCACCCAGCAGAACGCCGCCCTCGTGGAGCAGGCCACCGCCGCCGCGCAGTCCCTGCAGCAGCAGGCCCACCAGCTCGCCGATGCCGTCGCCGGGTTCAAGCTCGACGCGCACGGCGCGGGGCACCTCCCGGCGCTGAACGCCCCGCGGTGAGGCGGCCACGGGGCGCCGGCTGACACCGACAGCCGCCCTGCGCCCATCGACCGCCGGCACGGCCAGCGCCGATGATGGCGGCATGACGCCCCTGCCCTCCGATACCGCGGCCCCCGCAGCCCGCGCGCCCCTGTCGCCGCGCACCTGGCGGGCGCTGGCGGGCTGGCTCCTGCTGTGCTTCATCGCCGCCGGCATCGGCGGCCTGGCCTCCGCGCAGGCGCCGCAGTTCTATGCCCAGCTCCACCAGCCGCCCTGGGCACCGCCCGCCGGCGTGTTCGGCCCCGTGTGGACCGTGCTCTACGCGCTGATGGGCATCGCGGCCTGGCTGGCCTGGCGCGAGCCGCCCGGCCCGGCGCGCCGGCTCGCGCTGCGGCTCTTCGCCGCGCAGCTGGCGCTGAACGCGCTGTGGAGCTGGCTGTTCTTCCAGTGGCGGCTGGGCGCCTGGGCGCTGGCCGACATCGCGCTGCTCGGCGCCTGCCTGGCCGCCACCTTCGTGGCCTTCCTGCGGCTGCGGCCCGTGGCGGGCGCGCTGCTGCTGCCGTACCTGGCGTGGATCAGCTTCGCCGCCGCGCTCAACTACACGCTCTGGCGCATGAACCCCGCCCTGCTGGGCGGGTGAGGAGCGGCCGCCCGCCCCGGCCCGCCGTCAGAACGTTCTCAGAGCGCCTTGCGCAGGTTGGCCGGCGCGATCTTGAGCGCCTCGCGGTACTTGGCCACCGTGCGGCGCGCGCACTCGATGCCCTGCTCCTTGAGCATCTCGGCGATCTGGCTGTCCGACAGCGGCTTGGCCGGGCTCTCCGCCGAGACGAACTGCCGGATGAGCGCGCGCACCGCCGTGCTCGACGCGTTGCCGCCCGTCTCGGTGCCCAGGCCCGAGCCGAAGAAGTACTTCAGCTCATAGGTGCCCTGGGGCGTCGCCATGTACTTGGCCGTGGTCACGCGGCTGATGGTGGACTCGTGCAGGCCCAGCTCGTCGGCGATGTCGCGCAGCACCAGCGGGCGCATGGCCAGCTCGCCGTGCACGAAGAAGTTCTTCTGCCGATCGACGATGGCGCGCGACACCCGCAGGATGGTGTCGAAGCGCTGCTGGATGTTCTTGATGAACCAGCGCGCCTCCTGCAGCCGCTGCTGCAACGCCTGGTGGCCCTCGCCGCCCCGGTTGCCGCGCAGCGCGCCGGCATAGATGTCGTGCACGCGCAGGCGCGGCATCACGTCGGGGTTGAGCTGCACGGTGAACGCATGCGCCGCGCCCCGGCCGCCGCTTTTCTTCACGATCACGTCGGGCACGATGATGTTGCGTTCCACCTCCGCGAAGGCCCGCCCGGGCCGGGGCTCCAGTCGCGCGATGAGCGCCATGGCCGCGCGCGTGCGCTCCTCGCCGCCGCCGCAGGCCTGGGCCAGCCGGCGCACGTCGCGCCGCGCGAGCATCTCCAGGGGCTGCTGGCAGATGCACAGCGCCGCCTGCAGCACCTCGGGGTCGGCCGGCCCATCGTCCTGCGGCAGCGCACGCAGCTGCAGCGTGAGGCATTCGCTCAGGCCCCGCGCGCCCACGCCCACGGGCTCCAGGCTCTGCAGCAGGCGCAGGGCCACCGTGAAGCGGTGCACCAGTTCTTCGACCTGCTCGGGGTCTTCCTCGCCCGCGAGCCCCACGGCCAGCGATTCGAGCGACTCGTCCAGGTAGCCGTCGTCGTTGAGCGATTCGATGAGAAAGCGCAGGGCCGCGCGGTCCACCTCGGACAGGCGCAGCGACAGGGCCTGGCGGTGGAGGTAGGCGGTGAGCGACTCGTGCTCGCGCGCGAGTTCGGTGGCGTCGGCCTCGTCGTCCTCGCCGGCGGCGCGGGTGCGCGCGGGCGCCTCGCCGCCCCACTCGCCGTCGTCGGGCGACATCTCGACGGTGCCGTCGCCCTCCCAGTCGGGCGTCTCGGGGGCCTCAGGGGCCTCCCCGGCGTCGCTTGAGGACTCATTTGGGCTGCTTGTCGCCGTATCCGCTGCGTTGTTTGCTACTGAATATGTAGCATCCTCCGGGGGCGCCCCGGTATCGGCCGCGGGCGTGTCGGCCTGCGCCAGGCCGAATTCCTCGCGCGGCGCCTCGTCGGGGTTGCGCTCCAGGAACGGGTTCTCGTCGAGCATCTGCTCGACTTCCTGGGAGAGTTCGAGCGTGGACAACTGCAGCAGCCGGATCGACTGCTGCAGCTGCGGCGTCAGCGCCAGGTGCTGCGAGATGCGCAGCGACAGGCCGGGTTTCATCACATGCGGAAGTGTTCGCCGAGATACACCCGGCGCACTTCGGCGTTGTCCACGATCTCGGACGGCGTTCCCTGCGCCAGCACGCGGCCGTCGCTGATGATGAATGCGTGGTCGCAGATGCCCAGCGTCTCGCGCACGTTGTGGTCGGTGATGAGCACGCCGATGCCGCGCGCCTTGAGGAAGCCGATGATGCGCTGGATCTCGATCACGGCGATCGGGTCGATGCCCGCGAAGGGCTCGTCCAGCAGGATGAAGCGCGGCTGCGTGGCGAGGGCCCGCGCGATCTCCACGCGGCGGCGCTCGCCGCCCGAGAGCGCGAGCGCGGGCGAGGCCCGCAGGTGCTCGACGCGCAACTCCTGCAGCAGCGCCGTGAGGCGCTCCTCGATCTCGGCGCGCGCGAGCGGCTTGCCGTCCTCGCCGCGCTGCAGCTCCAGCACCGCGCGCACGTTCTCCTCCACGGAGAGCTTGCGGAAGATCGAGGCCTCCTGCGGCAGGTACGACAGCCCCAGGCGCGAGCGCCGGTGGATCGGCATGTTCGCCACCGACTGGCCGTCGATGCGGATGTCGCCGCCGTCGCAGCGCACGAGGCCCACGATCATGTAGAACGAGGTGGTCTTGCCCGCGCCGTTGGGGCCGAGCAGGCCGACGACCTCGCCCTTTTGCACGACCATGGACACGTCCTTGACCACCTTGCGGCTGCCATAGGACTTCTCGAGGTGCATGACCTCCAGGCGGCTCGGCGCGGCCGCCGGCGCCACCCCGGCGTCGGTGAGGTTCGGCGCGGTACTCACTTCGCGCCGCCGCCCAGCTCGTTGCTCTGCCGCAGCGCGGGCGCCGGGCCGGCCGCGGCCGGCGGCGCGGCATGGCCGGCGGACGCGGGAGGCTCCTTGGGCGAGAGCACCGCGCGCACGCGCCCGCCGGGCGTGGCCGCCGCCGCGGCGCCGGCCGGCGCGGTCTTCTGGCCATCCACCGTGAACACGTCGGTCACGTTGTTGTAGACGATGAGCGCGCCGGCCATCTCGTCGGTCAGCGCGGCCTCGCGGTAGCGCCGCAGCTCCGCGCGGCGGATCAGCCGCACGAGGTCGGCGCGGCCGTCGTATTCGATCACCTCGCCCTCGCCCTCGACGAATTCGTCCGGCATGCCCGGCGCGGTGTCGCGCTTCTGGCGGAAGAACGCGCGCTTGCCCGGCTCGGCGACCATGGTGCCGTACTGGAAGCCATCGGGGTCCGTCCGCACGTCGAGCCGCGTGCCGCGCAGCACGATGGTGCCCTTGGTCACCACCACGCGCCCGGTGAACACGCTGGTCTGCTTGAGCTCATCGTGGCGCAGGGCATCGGCCTCGATGTTCATGGGCTTGTTGCGGTCGGCCTTTTCGGCCTGTGCGGGCCCTGCGGTGAACGCCAGGGACACCAGCAGAAGAAGTGAGGGAAAGAGTCTGGGTCTCATAGAGGGCACGAATCTTGCAAAGATTGTAGTCCCCTGCTGCGGCGCAGCAGCATCCAAAAACAAAAGCCCGCCGAAGCGGGCCCGTGGCATGGGACGGTACGCAATCAGCCCTTGCGCGCCTGGCCCGCCAGGTACTCCACCACCTGCAGCACGTTCTGCATGTTGCCGGCCATGGTGCCGTCGGTGTAGTAGCGGCCGGCCACGCCCATCGAGGGCACGCCCTCGACGCCATAGGCCTCCTGCAGCTGCGTGGCCTTGCGCAGCTGGTTGGAAACGGTGAAGGAGTTGTACGTTTCCTTGAACTTGGCGACGTCCACGCCCTGCTTGCCGATCCAGTCGAAGATCAGGTCGTCCTTGTTGAGGGGCAGCTTCTCGACGTGCACCGCGCGGAACACCTTGGCGTGCAGCTCGGGCAGCTTGTTCATGCCCTCCAGCGCGAAATAGAGCTTCTGCTGGGCCGCGAAGCTGGCATTGAAGGCCACCGGCATGCGGCGGATCACGAGATCCTTGGGCGCGGCCTTGATCCAGGATTCCAGCACGGGCTCGAAGGCGTTGCAGTGCGGGCAGCTGTACCAGAAGAACTCGATCACCTCGACCTTGCCGGCGGGAGCATCGACGGGCACGGGCTTGCCGAGCTTGGTGTAGTCCTTGCCTTCCTTGAACTGGCGGGCCTGCGCGAAAGCGGGCGTGGCCAGCGGCAGCGTGACGGCGGAAGCAGCCACGGCGGTGGCGGCGGACAGGGAAAACTCGCGGCGTTTCATGGAAAGGGACACTCCTCGTTACGGTTGCTGGAGGGTTGTGAGCCGCGCAATGCGGCAAAAGTTCAGTGCGGTCATCAATGCTGGACCCGCACGAGGGCCGACTCCACGCCCGCGCCGTCGAGCTTCTCTTTCAGCATCTCGGCGTCGTCGCGCTTGGTGAACGGGCCCACGCGAACGCGGAACACGGTGCGGCCGTTCTGCTCGCGCTCGCTCACGCGGGCCTCCCAGCCCAGCATCGCGAGCTTGGCGCGCTGCGCGTCGGCATCGGACTGGGTGCGGAAAGCCCCCGCCTGCACGAAATAGTCGAACGGCTCGCCGCCTGCGGCGGCCCGGGCCCGGGCGAGGTCGCCCAGCGGATCGGCCGACGAGGCCGCCGCGCCCGGCTTGCTGGCCGCGCCCCGGGCGGAGGACGCCGAGGCCACCGCGGCCGAAGCCGCGGACGCCGGCGTGCTGGCGGGCGCGGGCACCACGCCGGCCACGGCGGGCGTGGATGCGGCCGGAGCCGCCGGCCGCGCGGGGTTCTTGCCGTAGAGCGGGGAATTCGGGTCCCAGTTCTTGTTGCGCTGGGATTCGACGGCATCCTGGTCGATGCCGCGGGCGCCGCCCTTGTTGAGGAACGGCACCGGCACCTTGGTCACATAGACCGCCACGGCGAGCGCCGCCCCCAGGCCCACGACCACCCCCAGGATGAAGCCGACCGCCGAACCGCCGCGTTGCTGCTTCTTTGTCATATTGGCTAAAGACTCACATTCTGGCTGGCGCCGACACGCCCAGCACGGCCAGGCCATTGTGCAATACCTGCGCCGTGGCGGCGACGAGCGCCAGGCGCGCGCGCTTCACGGCCTCGTCGTCCACGAGGATGCGCTCGGCGTCGTAGTAGCTGTGGTAGCTGGCGGCGAGGTCGCGCAGGTAGAAGGTCACGTCGTGCGGCGCCTCGCCCTCGGCGGCGGCGGTGAGCATCTCGGGGTACTTGGCGAGCTGCAGCATCAGCGCCTGGGCCTGCGGGCCCTCCAGCGCCGACAGGTCGGCGTCCTTGAGCGCAGCGGCGTCGCCGCCGCCCTGCTCCTGCCACGCCCGCAGCACCGAGCAGATGCGCGCATGGGCGTACTGCACGTAATAGACCGGGTTGTCGTTGTTCTGCGCCACGGCCAGATCGACGTCGAAGGTGTATTCGGTGTCGGGCTTGCGCGAGAGCAGGAAGAAGCGCACCGCGTCCTTGCTGGTCCACTCGATCAGGTCGCGCAGCGTGACGTAGCTGCCCGCGCGCTTGCTGATCTTGACCTCCTCGCCGCCCTTGACCACGCGCACCATGGTGTGCAGCACGTAGTCGGGGTAGCCCTGGGGAATGCCCACGCCGGCGGCCTGCAGGCCGGCGCGCACGCGGGCGATGGTGCCGTGGTGATCGGTGCCCTGGATGTTCACGACCTTGGCGAAGCCGCGCTCCCACTTGGTGATGTGGTAGGCCACGTCGGGCACGAAGTACGTGTAGGTGCCGTCCTGCTTGCGCATGACCCGGTCCTTGTCGTCGCCGTAGTCGGTGGACTTCAGCCACAGCGCGCCGTCCTGCTCGTAGGTGTGGCCGCCCGCGACGAGGCGCTGCACCGCGTCCTCCACCCGGCCGGAGGTGTAGAGGCTCGACTCCAGGTAATACTGGTCGAAGTGCAGGTTGAAAGCCTGCAGGTCCTTGTCCTGCTCGTTGCGCAGGTAGGCCACGGCGAACTGGCGGATGTTGTCGTAATCCTCGACATTGCCGTTCGCGGTGAACGTGCGGTCGTCGGCCTCGACGGTCTTCTTGGCCAGGAAGTCGTTCGCGATGTCCTGGATGTAGTCGCCGTTGTAGAACGCCTTGCTGGCAGGATTCTCGGGATCGACGGGCCAGCAGTCGTCACCCGGCTTGAAGCCCCTGGCGCGCAACTGCGTGCTCTTGGTGAGGGTGTCGATCTGCACGCCCGCGTCGTTGTAATAGAACTCGCGATGCACGCCCCAGCCCTGCGTGGCGAAGAGATTGCAGATGGCATCGCCGAGCGCGGCCTGCCGGCCGTGGCCCACGTGCAACGGCCCCGTGGGGTTGGCCGAGACGAATTCCACCAGCACGCGCTGGCCGTTGTCCTTCTGGTATCCGAAGCGCTCGCCCGCGGCCAGCACCTCGCGCACGATCTCCTGCTTGGCGGCGGGCTTGAGACGGATGTTGAGGAAGCCGGGCCCGGCGATCTCGACGCCGTCCACCCAGCGCGCGAAGGCCGGCGTGGCTGCCAGCGCGACCTTGAGCTGCTCGCCCAGGGCACGGGGGTTGAGCTTGAGCGGCTTGGCCAGCTGCATGGCGGCGGTGCAGGCGAAATCGCCGTGCGCGGCCACCTTGGGGGATTCAAAAGCGGCGCGCCCGGCGGAGCCGGGCGAGAGTTTTTCCAGCTCGCCGGCCAGCGCCGCGAGCAATTCCTGTTTGACGGAGAGCATGGGCGGATTCTACGGGCCGCCCCGTCATCCACCCGGCGGCGGCAGGCGTTAAGCTGAACAGCCCCGGTGGCCGGCCACCGGCCACCGGGGCACGTTCCCTTGCCGATCCACCCCCTGCAGGAGCATTACATGAAGAAACTGCTTTCGATCCTGGCCGCCGCCGGCCTGACCCTGTCCGCTGCGGTCGCCCATGCCGCCGATGCCCCCGCCGCGGCCGCCTCGGCGCCCAAGGCCCCGACCGCGCAGCAGAGCAAGATGGCCTCGTGCAACGCCGATGCCAAGGACAAGAAGGGCGACGAGCGCAAGGCTTTCATGAAGGAATGCCTGAGCGCCAAGAAGGAAACCACCCAGCAGGACAAGATGAAGTCCTGCAACGCCGACGCGAAGGCCAAGACGCTCAAGGGTGACGAGCGCAAGGCCTTCATGAAGCAGTGCCTGAGCGCCAAGCCCGCCGCCTGAGCACGGACCGGGCCCCGCCCGCAAGACCCCGCGACACCGCCTGCCGGTGCGCGGGGTTTTTCATTGCCGGGCCGAAAACAGCCCTCTCAGGGCACAGCGAGGAGCGTGGGGCTCTTGTGATTGCCGGGGCGGCCCGGTCAGCGCGTCCAGACGCCGCGCGCGAGGAGCGTGGCGGCCAGCGGGATGAGCGCCAGCAGGTGCGCCTCGATCATGACGATGCGGCGCGTGCTCCGGATCTCCGCATCCGGCGGCAGCGCCCCCGTGGCGCGCAGCGCGCGGCGCCAGCGCAGGAAGCGCACGGTGGGCAGGATGGACAGCAGCCCGATCGCCACGAAGAGCGTCACCTTCAGGTGCAGCAGCGGCTGCGCCCAGTACCAGGCGCCGCCTTTCATGCCCCAGGCGGTGCGGGCCAGGCCCGTGCCCAGCACGAGCGCTGCGGAAATGCCGTAGATCAGGTCCACGCGCGCCAGGCGCTCGACCACGGCGGCGTTCATCCACTCCTTGCGGCACAGCGCGGCCTCGCTCGCGAGGAAGACGGTCATGGTGAGGATGGCCAGCAGATGGGCATAGGCCAGCAGGGCTTCGGTGGTCACGCGGCATCCTTTCATCGGAAGGGGTGGCGCATCGTAGCGCCCCTGCGCGCGCCGGGCGGGCGCCACGCGGGGAACGGAACGGGCCGCGGATCAGCGCCCGCCGAACTCCTGCCGCACCCAGTCGTCGATCAGGCCCTTCTCGTAGCGCAGCGGATCGGCGGCCCCACGGGCGGTGCGTTCCATGAACGCGGAATCGCGCAGCACGCGCCGCCCCGACTGCAGCACGGCGCCGTCGGCCGCGAGCCGGCGGAACTCCAGTTCGATGCGCGGCGGGTACACGTCGCGCACGATGCGCACCTGCCCGGCCTGCGGGCCGCGCCAGGGCTCGAAGCCGCCCGCGCGCTGCACGTCGGTGATGTGCACCTCCAGCCGCTGGCCTTCGGGCAGCGCGGTGGCCGCGCGCTCGGACAGGTGCAGGCAAAGCGCGTCCACCCAGGCTTCGCGCGCCCTGGCGGTCTCGTGCACGCCCTGGCGCGCATCGCTGAATCCGGCCGGGTCGTCATAGGTCACGCTGACGATGCCGGCGGGCAGGTCGGCGGCGGCGCGCGGCGGCACCTGCTCGGCACCGCCCCGCGCGGACGGGGAGGCCGCGTCCGGCGTGGCCTGCGCGGGCGGGCGGGCCTCCGGCGCGGCCGCGCACCCGGCGAGCACGGCGGCCAGCGCCAGGACGGCGGCGCCTGTGGCGCGGGGCGAGGAGAGGTGGGCTGCGGCGGGGCGGTGCGTCGTCATGGCGGGGCTCCTGGCGGGACGGGCGTGGCGGGAAGAGCGAAAAGCGTGGGCGCGGCCCGGCGCCAGAAGGCCGGCTGCGCGTAATGGTGCTTGAGGGAGTCGATCCAGAGGCGCACGCGCAACGGCAGGTGGCGGGCGTGCGGGAAGACCACGTAGATGCCGTTGGGCGGCGCGGCGAAATCCTCCAGCACGGCCACGAGCCGGCCGGCGGCGATCTCGGCCTCCACCTCCCAGGTGCTGCGCCAGGCGATGCCCCAGCCGCCCAGGCACCAGTCGTGCAGCACCTGACCGTCGGAGCAGTCGAGCGGGCCGGCGGGCTTGAGGTGCACGACCTCGCCGGCGCCCTCGCCGCCCGCGGCCGGCATGCGGAAGGCCCAGCCGCGCGTCTGCGAGGCATCGCTCGACAGCGTGAGGCAGGCATGGCGGGTGAGGTCGGAAGGATGGCGCGGCGTGCCGTGGCGCTCCAGGTAGGCGGGCGCCGCCACGCACAGCCGCCGGTTGTCGGCGATGCGCACGCTCACCAGCGACGAATCGGGCAGGTCGCCCACGCGCACGGCGCAGTCGAAGCCCTCGCCCGCGAGGTCCACCACGCGGTCGCTGAGGTTCAGGGAGATGCTCACCTCGGGATGCAGGTCGCGAAAGAGCGGCACCAGCGGCGCCACGTGGCGCCGCCCGAAGCCCGCCGGCGCGGTGATGCGCAGGTGGCCCGTGGCCCGGGCGCCGCCCACCGACACGCTCGCCTCGGCCTCGGCCACGTCGGCCAGCAGGCGCTGGCAGTCCTCCAGGAAGGCGGTGCCCTCGTGCGTGAGGCTGATGCGGCGCGTGGTGCGCACCATGAGCTTCACGCCCAGGTGCTCCTCCAGCGCATCGAGCCGCCGCCCCATGATGGCCGGCGCCACGCCCTCGGCCCGCGCCGCAGCCGTGAGGCTGCCGCGCGCCGCCACCGACACGAACGACTCGAAGGCCTTGAGCTTGTCCATGGGCGGGGATTATGGGCAGGGAGGTAACGCATCGCAGTCCCGTGCGCCGGGAAGGACCAAAACGGTTCCACGCCGGAATGCGCCCATGTCGCCCAGTCCACTGAATAGTTTGCTATTCATTCAATAGCAAACAAAAGGACGCCGCTGTTGCACGCTCCCGCCATCGGCACCGCGCCAGCTGATTCGTGCAAAAAAGTCACTGGTTCTGAGCTTTGTGCGTTGTTTATGCGGATAAACAATTCAAATAAAGTGGCTTCATGGTTGCCGCCCTGCCATGGCCCCTGCGGGCTGGCGGCGCCCTTCGCCCTTCTTTCCATTCAACCACCGAACCTGCCGCACACCATGACCGACCGCACCACCGTCCACGGCCTGCAAGTGGCCTCCTCCCTGCACCGATTCATCGAAGAGCGCGTGCTGCCCGGCACGGGCATCGATGCCGCTGCGTTCTGGAAAGGCTTCGATGCCATCGTGGCCGAGCTGGCCCCGAAGAACATCGCCCTGCTGGCCGAGCGCGACCGCCTGCAGGCGGGGCTGGACGCCTGGCACCAGGCGCACCCCGGCCCCATCGCCGACATGGCGGGCTACCGCGCGTTCCTGGAGCAGATCGGCTACCTCGTGCCGCAGCCCGGCGCGGTGCGGGCCACCACCGCCAATGTGGACGACGAACTCGCCCTGCAGGCCGGCCCGCAGCTCGTGGTGCCGATCCTGAACGCGCGCTATGCGCTCAACGCCGCCAACGCGCGCTGGGGCTCGCTCTATGACGCGCTCTACGGCACCGACGCGATCCCCGAGGACGGCGGCGCCGAGAAGGGCCAGGGCTACAACCCCGTGCGCGGCGCCCGGGTGATCGCGTTCGCGCGCAACGTGCTGGACACCAGCGCCCCGCTCGCGGCCGGCTCGCATCAGGATGCGGCGGCCTACCGCATCGAAGGCGGCCGGCTTGCCGTCCTGCTGGCGGACGGCTCCGCCACGAGCCTGAAGGACCCCGCGCAGTTCGCGGGCTACCAGGGCGATGCCGCCGCGCCGTCGTCGGTGCTGCTGCGCCACCACGGCCTGCACCTGGACATCCGCATCGACCGCGGCACCGCCATCGGCAAGACCGATCCGGCCGGCGTGAGCGACGTGGTGCTGGAGGCCGCGCTCTCCACCATCCTCGACCTGGAGGATTCGGTGGCCGCCGTCGATGCCGAGGACAAGGTGGCCGGCTATGCCAACTGGCTCGGCATCCTGCAGGGCACGCTCACCGAGACCTTCCAGAAGGGCGGCAAGGCGCTCACGCGCGGGCTGAACGCCGACCGCGTGTACACCGCGCCGCAAGGACAGGGCGAAGTGCGCCTGCACGGCCGCTCGCTCATGTTCCTGCGCAACGTGGGCCACCTGATGACCAACCCGGCCGTGCTCTGGACCGACGCGCAGGGCACGCGGCGCGAGATCCCCGAGGGCATCCTGGACGCCGTGGTCACCACCGCCATCGCGCTGCACGACCTGCAGGGCCGGGGCAAGGACGGTATCCGCAACTCGCGCAAGGGCAGCGTCTACATCGTCAAGCCCAAGATGCACGGCCCCGCGGAAGTGGCCTTCGCCAGCGAACTCTTCGGCCGCGTGGAGCGGCTGCTGGGCCTGGCGGAGAACACCGTGAAGCTCGGCATCATGGACGAGGAGCGCCGCACCAGCGTGAACCTGAAGGCCTGCATCGCCGCCGCCAGCGCGCGCGTGGCCTTCATCAACACCGGCTTCCTCGACCGCACGGGCGACGAGATGCACACCGCCATGCGCGCCGGCCCGATGGTGCGCAAGGGCGACATGAAGGCCAGCGCCTGGATCCAGGCCTACGAGAAGAACAACGTGCTGGTGGGGCTGGCCTGCGGGCTGCGCGGCCGCGCGCAGATCGGCAAGGGCATGTGGGCCATGCCCGACCTGATGAAGGCCATGCTGGAGCAGAAGATCGCCCACCCGAAGGCCGGCGCCAACACCGCCTGGGTGCCCAGCCCCACGGCCGCGACGCTGCACGCGCTGCACTACCACCAGGTCAGCGTGGCGGACGTGCAGAAGGAACTCGAAAAGACCGATGCGGCCGCCCAGCGCGACACGCTGCTCGCGGGCCTGCTCACCGTGCCCGTGGCCGCCAACCCGCAGTGGACCGATGCCGAGAAGCAGCAGGAGCTGGACAACAACGCCCAGGGCATCCTGGGCTACGTGGTGCGCTGGGTGGACCAGGGCGTGGGCTGCTCCAAGGTGCCCGACATCCACGACGTGGGCCTGATGGAAGACCGCGCCACGCTGCGCATCAGCAGCCAGCACATCGCCAACTGGCTGCTGCACGGCGTGGTGACGGAAGCCCAGGTGAAGGAGACCTTCGAGCGCATGGCCGCCGTGGTGGATCAGCAGAACGCGGGCGACCCGCTCTACCAGCCGATGGCCGGCCGCTTCGCCGCATCCCCCGCCTACCAGGCCGCGTGCGATCTCGTCTTCAAGGGCGTGGAGCAGCCCAGCGGCTACACCGAGCCGCTGCTGCATGCGTGGCGGCTGAAGGTGAAATCCGGGGCTTGATCCGGCCTCACCACCCAACAGATCGAAGCGGCCCCGCGAGGGCCGCTTTTTTCTGGGGGGAACGAAGGCATAGATACCCCAAAAAATGCCGCGGAGCGGAAGGTCGAATCGCAAGCCCTTGCAAACCGGAGTGCTTTGGTCAAGTCTTGCCGAACCCGGCCGTAAACGAGGGACAACCCCCACAAGGTCCTCCCATGAATTCCCCCCTACAGAATCTATCGATCGGCAGCCGCCTGGCCATGGCCTTCGCGGCGCTCATCCTGCTCACCGTGGCCATCCTGGCCGTGGGCATCTGGCGCCTGCAGTCCGTCGCCGCGCAGACCGACGCCATGATGGCGCGCCCGCTGAGCAAGGAGCGCCTCGTCTCCGACTGGTACCGCACCATCCACACCAGCGTGCGCCGCACCACGGCCGTGGCCAAGAGCGCCGACCCGTCGCTCGCCACCTTCTTCGCGGAAGAGAACGCGCAGGCCTCGCGCATGTCGAGCGAGCAGCAAAAGCAGCTGGAAGCACTGCTCGAATCGCCCGAGGAAAAAGCCCTCTTCGCCACGCTCTCGCAGGCCCGCCAGCAGTACATCGCCGCGCGCGACGCGGTGAGCAAGGCCAAGGCCGACGGCCGCGCCGAGGATGCCGAGCGCATCTTCAACGCCGACTTCCGCCCCGCCGGCACGCGCTACCTCGACAGCCTGCAGGCCCTGCTGGACCAGCAGCGCGCGAGCATCAACGCCACCAGCGAGGCGATCCACGCCGGCTACGAGCGCGGGCGCACGCAGATGACCGTGCTGGGCGCGCTGGCCGTGCTCACGGCCGCCGGGCTGGCCCTGGTCATCACGCGCGGCATCACGCGGCCCCTGGCGCGCGCCGTGGCGGTGGCCGAGACGGTGGCGGCGGGCGACCTCACGCACCGCGTGGGCCCCACCCCGGGCGACGAGACCGGCAAGCTGCTGCGCGCGCTGGACGCCATGGGCGAGCAGCTGCGCAGCACGGTGGGCCAGGTGCGCCAGGGCGCCGAGGGCATCGCCTCGGCCTCCAGCCAGATCGCGAGCGGCAACCTCGACCTCTCCAGCCGCACCGAGCAGCAGGCGAGCGCGCTGCAGCAGACCGCCGCCTCGATGGAGCAGATGACCTCCACCGTGCGCCAGAACGCCGACAACGCCCGCCAGGCCCACCAGCTCGCGCAGGCGGCCTCGGGCATGGCGCTGCGCGGCGGCGAGGTGGTGGGCAACGTCGTGACCACCATGGGCGGCATCCATGCCTCCTCGCGCAAGATCGTGGACATCATCGGCGTCATCGACTCCATCGCCTTCCAGACCAACATCCTCGCCCTCAACGCGGCGGTGGAGGCCGCACGCGCCGGCGAGCAGGGCCGGGGCTTCGCCGTCGTCGCGAGCGAGGTGCGCACCCTCGCGCAGCGCAGCGCGGCGGCGGCCAAGGAGATCAAGGGCCTGATCGACGATTCGGTGCAGCGCGTGGACTCGGGCAACCGCCTCGTGGAAGAAGCCGGCGCGGTGATCCGCGACGTGGTCGATGGCGTGCGCCGCGTGACCGACATCGTGGGCGAGATCAGCGCCGCCAGCCAGGAGCAGACGACGGGGCTGGAGCAGGTCAACCAGGCCGTCTCGCAGATGGACCTGGTCACGCAGCAGAACGCCGCCCTGGTCGAGGAGGCCGCCGCGGCCACCGGCTCGCTGGAGGCCCAGGCCGCGCAGCTGGTGCGCGCCGTCGCCGTGTTCCGCGTGCAGGCCGCCCAGGCCCTGCAAGGCGCGCCCACCGGCCAGCGCGCCCTGCCGGCATGAACCCCGCATGCTATTGAATAAATAGCAAATTATTGAGCAAATCCGGCGACATGGAGGCATTCTTGTCTGGAATATGCCGACGAGGATGTCCCCGGGCACCTAAACTGGGCGACCTTGCCGCCCGCCCCGCACCCGCCCATGGACCTGGATGACGCCCCCGCCGACACGCAGCGCTGCCCGGTGTGCGGCCGCGCCAACCGCTGCGCCATGGCGGCGGGCGAACCCGCGCGCGACTGCTGGTGCATGGCGGCCGACGTGCCGCCCGCCGCCCTCGCGCGCGTGCCCGAGGCCCTGCGGGACCTCGCCTGCCTGTGCCCGGCCTGCGCGGCCGGAGTCGCGGGAGCGGCGCCGGATGCCGCGGGCGACACGGCCGGCGGCGCCGCGCCGATATGATGGCCGCTTCCCTTTCCCGATCCCTGAAGGACCCCGATCCATGCCCACGTACCACATCGAAATGATGGAAGGCCGCACCGTCGAGCAGAAGAAGAAGCTCGTGGAGGAAATCACCCGCGTCTCCGTCGAGATCCTCGGCGGCTCGCCCGAATCCGTGGACATCCTCATCACCGACGTGAAGCGCGAGAACTGGGCCACCGGCGGCAAGCTCTGGTCCGAGAGGCAGTGAGCATCCCCCTGAGCGGCTACGCCGCTTCCCCCTTCTCTCGATTCGCTGCGCGCATCGGGAAGGGGGACGACGCCAGCGCGGCGGGGCGGCCCTTGCGCGGCGTCTGCTGGCGGGGGCCACGCCTACCGCGCAGCGTGCTGCGCCAGCCAGCCCCATTCCGAGGCATGACATGACTGGCTCTGCCGCGCTGCTGCGCGAGCGCTACGGCGAGCGCTACCGGTGGCTGCTGCTGCTCTCGGTGATGATCGGCACCATGGCCTCGGTCATGTCGTCCACGATCGTGAACGTGGCCATCCCCGACATGAGCCACCACTTCACGCTCGGCCAGGAGCGCGCGCAGTGGGTCACCTCCGGCTTCATGGTCGCCACCACGGTGGCCATGCTCACCACCCCCTGGCTGCTCGCGCGCTACGGCTACCGCGCCACCTACGTGGGCGCCATGGTGCTGCTGCTGGCCGGCGGCATCGGCGGGGGCGTGGCCAGCCACTACGGCCTGGTGCTGGCCGCGCGCGTCGTCGAGGGCCTCGCGGCCGGCGTGGTGCAGCCCATTCCGGCCGTCATCATCCTGCACGCCTTCCAGCCGCACGAGCAGGGCCGCGCCAGCGGCATCTTCGGCATGGGCGTGGTGCTCGCGCCCGCCATCGGCCCCAGCGTCGGCGGCCTGCTGGTGGACTGGTTCGGCTGGCGCTCCATCTTCTTCATGGTGGTGCCGTTCTGCGCCGCCTCCATCGCCCTGGCCTACAAATACGTGCCCGTGAGCAGCCCCGGCGGCGTGGCCGCCGACCGCGCCGGCGCCTCGCTGGACTGGGTGGGGCTGGGGCTGGGCGCGGCCGGCACGCTGTGCCTGCTCAACGGGCTGGTGTCGCTGCGCGGCGGCCCGGCGCTGCAATCGGCCCTGCTGCTGCTCGCCGCCTTCGCCGCGCTGGCCGGCTTCATCGCCTGGCAGCGCCGGCTGCAGGCGCGCGGCGCGCGGCCGCTCATGGACCTGCGCCTCTTCGAGGTGCGCCAGTTCGCCATGGGCAGCGTGGTGGCCTTCATCTACGGCACGGCCCTCTTCGGCTCCACCTACCTGCTGCCGGTGTTCATGCAGCTGGGCCTGCAGCTTTCGGCCTCGCACGTCGGCACGCTCATGCTGCCCGCGGGCATCGCGCTGGCGCTCACCATCCCCGTCGTAGGGCGCCTGGCCGACCACCGGCCCACGCACCTGCTGGTGGGCACGGGCCTCGCGCTGCTCGCGCTCTCGTTCGGCCTCATGGCCCTGGTGGGGCTGCGCACGGCGCTGTGGGTGCTGGTGGCCGTCGCGGTGCTCGGGCGCATCGGCCTGGGCTTCATCCTGCCCTCGCTCAACCTGGGCGCGATGCGGCCGCTGGACAAGTCGCTCATCGCGCAGGGCTCCAGCGCCATCAGCTTCGTGCGCATGCTCGGCGGCGCGGCGGGCGTGAGCCTGTGCGGCATCGTGCTGGAGTGGCGCATCGCGGCGCACGGCGACTCGCTGCAGAATGCCGCCAGCAGCGCGGCGCGCATCGCGGCCTTCGGCGAAACCTTCCTGCTGCTCACGGGGCTGTGCCTGCTGGCCCTGGTGGCCGCATGGCAGTTGCGCGCGCCGCGCCGCCCCTGAGCCGCGCACGGACGGCTGCAGAAAAACAAGACAGCCGGCATCCTCCCACTCCATTGCCCCACGCCCCCTATGTGCCAGTTGCTCGGAATGAACACCAACACGCCCACCGACGTGACCTTCAGCTTCACGGGCTTCGCGCAGCGCGGCGGCCGCACCGGGGACCATTCCGACGGCTGGGGCATCGCCTTCTTCGAGGACCGGGGCCTGCGCCATTTCGTGGACCACGAGCGCGCGGTCGATTCGCCCGTGGCCGAGCTGATCCGCCGCTACCCCATCCGCAGCCGCAACGTCATCGCCCACATCCGCAAGGCCACGCAGGGCAGCGTCGCGCTGCAGAACTGCCACCCCTTCGTGCGCGAACTCTGGGGCCGCTACTGGGTGTTCGCGCACAACGGCGACCTCAAGGACTTCCGCCCGCGCCTGCACGCGCACTTCCATCCCGTGGGCACCACCGACAGCGAGCACGCCTTCTGCTGGATCATGCAGGAGCTGTCCAAGTCCCACGCGGACGTGCCCAGCGTGGCCGAGCTCACCCTCACCCTGCGCGAGCTCGCCGCCCGCATCGCGCCCCACGGCACCTTCAATTTCCTGCTCTCCAACGGGCAGGCGCTCTGGGCGCATGCGTCCACGCACCTGTACTACATCGAGCGCCGCCACCCGTTCGCGCAGGCGCGCCTGTGCGACGAGGACCTGAGCATCGATTTCTCCGCCCACACCACGCCCCACGACAAGGTGGCCGTGGTGGTGACGGCCCCGCTCACCAGCGACGAGACCTGGACGCCGTTCCGCAGCGGCGATCTCAAGGTGTTCGTGGACGGAAGCTGCATCCCCGCCTGAGCGGGCGTGCGGGCCGCGCAACCCGGCGCGCTCCCCCACCCATGGCCGGGGCCAATAATGCGCCCTGCCAAAGCGGCCAACGCAGTCCCATCCGGTCTTGCCGCAGGCCCTTTCGCCTCCGCCCATCCGGCGGACAAGACATCGCCACACCTTCGGCGGCCCTCTCCCGCAGCGCAGAGGGCCGCCCTGAACACCGACTGAAAGCACAGGCCTGACTTATGAGCTCCTTCCGCACCACCTTCCGCGCCTTCGCCGGCCACGTCCTGGGCCTGGTCCTCGCGGCCGTCGCCGCCACCGGCCCGGCACACGCCGAAGAGGCCCAACGCATCCCCGCCATCAAGCTCTACAACACGCCGGACCAGAAAGTCGCCTTCGTGCGGGGAACCATCCCGGCGCTCAGCAAGATCCCCAGCCGGGAGTTCTGGCTGAGCAACTCGGTGGAAGCCTGGCAGCAGGGCGTTCACCCCGCGCCGCGCCGGCAGTACGTCGTCACCATGAAGGGCGAGCTGGAATTCAAGGTCAGCGACGGCTCCACCTTCCGGCTCGCGCCGGGCACCGTGCTGCTGGCCGAGGACACCGAAGGCGCGGGCCACAGCTGGAAGATGATCTCGGCGGACAACGAGTGGGTGCGCATGTACATCCCCATGGTGTCCGGCGACGGCGGGTTCGAACCCACGCGCTGAACCGGCGCGGCGCGGGCCGCGCAGCTCCCTGCGCCGGCTCAGCCGAGCGGCTTCCAGAGCGGTGGCTCGGGCTCCGGGAAGCAAGGCGCCTGCGCGCCCGGCCGGAGCATGGCCTCGCGCTGCCGGCGCCGCTTGAGTTCGCGCGGCTTCACGGCCACGCGGCCGAGGGCGGGATCGGGGCCGTGGCGATGGGACTTGGACATGGAGCGCCTCTTCCTTTCATCCAGAGAAGACCACTCCATTGGCGCACCCGCGCGCGCCCCGGGCTGTCGGACGGGGGCGCGCCCGCGGAGCGGGCATGTCGTACACGCGCATCCCGCGCGTGCCGCCCCCTCAGCGCGGCGGGAGGGGCAGCGGCAAGGGCAGCGGCGGTGGTGGCGGCGGAGGGGGTGGCGGAACGACGCACGCGGTCAGGCAGAAGGCCGCGCCGCACAGCAGGAGAACGCAAAGGTTTCGTCGCATCATCGGGGGGCCTAGCTCCAGGGTGGAAGGCGGAAGAAAAAGGACCTGGCCGGGTCAGCCCGACCAGCCGCCGCCCAGCACCTTGTAGAGGGTCACGCCATTGGTCAGGCGCGAGAGCCGGGTGGTGATGAGCGTCTGGCGGGCGCCGTACCAGGAGCGCTGCGCGTCGAGCACGTCCAGATAGCTGTCCACCCCGCGGGAAAAGCGCGCATCGGACAGCCTCAGCGCCTCGCCCCTGGCCTCGACGAGCGAGCGCTGGGCCTCCAGCTGCTGCTCCAGCGTGCCGCGCAGGACCAGCGCGTCGGAGACCTCGCGAAAGGCCGTCTGGATCGCCTTCTCGTACTGCGCCAGCGCGATGTCGCGCGATGCGATGGCGCTGTCCAGCGCGGCCTGGTTGCTGCCCGCGTCGAAGATCGGCAGGCTGATCTGCGGCATGAAGCTCCAGGTGCCGGAGCCGCCCTGGAACAGCCCCGACAGGTCGGCGCTGCCGCTGCCGGCCGAGGCCGTCAGGCTGATGCGCGGATAGAAGGCCGCGCGGGCCGCGCCGATGTTGGCGTTGGCGGCCTGGAGCTGGTGCTCGGACTCCAGCAGGTCGGGCCGGCGCAGCAGGAGGTCGGAGGGCACGCCGGCCGGCAGCTCGGGCAAGGCGTTCAGCCCATCGCCCAGCGCCTGCGGCGCCAGCGCGTCCGGCACCGGCACGCCCAGCAGCAGGGCCAGCGCGTGGCGGTCCTGCGCGACCTGGCCGGTGTAGCGCGCCACGTCGACGCGGGCGCTCTCCACGCTGGTCTGCAACTGGCGCAGCGTGAGCGCCGAGGCGCTGCCGAGTTCGACGCGGCGCTGCGTGAGCGCATACGAATCGCCCTGGCTGCGCAGGGTCTCGCGGGCCAGGGCGAGGCGCTCCAGGTCGGCGGCCCAGGTCAGGTAGGCCGAGGCCACCTCGGCCACGAGGCTGATCTGCGTGCTGCGCCGGGCCTGCCCGGTGGCGAGGAACTTCTCCAGCGACTGGGCGCTGAGGTTGCGCACGCGGCCGAACAGGTCCAGCTCGTAGGCGCTGATGCCCAGGCCGGCGCTGTACTGGTGGGTGGTGAGGGCCGCGCCGGTGCCGGAGAGGCTGGCCGGCGTGCGTCCCGCGGAGCCGCTGCCCGTGGCGTTCACGGCAGGCAGGGTCTGCGCGTCCTGGATGCGGTACTGGGCCCGGGCCTGCTCGATGTTGAGCACCGCCACGCGCAGGTCCCGGTTGTGGTCCAGCGCCAGCGCGATCAGCGCGCGCAGCCGGTCATCGGCGAAGAACTGCCGCCAGTCGATGTCGGCGGCGGCCGCACCGGCCGGCGCCGCGCCACCCGCATCGGGATAGGCGGCCGGCACCGGCGGGGCGGGCCGCTCGTAGCGGGGCGCCAGGTTCGCGCAGCCCGCCAGCCACAGCGCGGCGCACAGGACGGCGGGCGCGAAAGGGGTTCGGATGCGGGGCATGTCAGTGGCCCTCCTTCAGCATGGGGGCGATGCCGGGTCCGGCGGCCCGGCCGCGCCGGGACGACAGCCTCTGCACGGCGACGAAGAACAGCGGCACGAAGAAGATCGCCAGCACGGTGCCCGACACCATGCCACCGACCACCGCGGTGCCCAGCGCGTTCTGCGCGCCGGCGCCCGCGCCCTGGCTGACCATCAGCGGCAGCACGCCGAGCACGAAGGCCAGCGAGGTCATCACGATGGGCCGCAGCCGCATGCGCGCCGCCGCGACCGCGGCCTCCACCACGCCCATGCCCCGGGCGTGCAGGTCCTTGGCGAACTCCACGATCAGGATGGCGTTCTTGGAGGCCAGCCCCACCGTGGTCAGCAGCCCCACCTGGAAGTACACGTCGTTCATCTTCCAGGTCAGCACCGCGCCGACCAGCGCGCCCAGCACGCCGAGCGGCACGGCCATGATCACCGAGAACGGGATGGACCAGCTTTCGTAGAGCGCCGCGAGGCACAGGAACACGACCAGGATGGAGATGGCATAGAGCAGCGCGGCATGGCCGCCCGCCTCGCGCTCCTGGCGCGACACGCCCGTCCACTCGAAGCCGATCCCCGCCGGCAGCGCGGCGGCATGGCGCTCCACCAGGTCCATGGCCTGGCCGCTGGACAGCATGCCCGGGATCGGCATGCCCAGGATCTCCACCGAGGGCACGCCGTTGTACCGCTCCAGGCGCGGGGAACCCGACGCCCAGCCGGCCGTGGCGAAGGCGCTGAAGGGCACCATCGCGCCGCTGCCGTTGCGCACGTACCAGTGGTCGATGTCGCCGGGCAGCATGCGGTAGGCGGCGTCGGCCTGGAGAAACACCTTCTTCACGCGCCCCTTGTCGATGAAGTCGTTGACGTAGAAGCTGCCCCAGGCCGTGGAGAAGGTGTTGTTGACGTCGGCCATCGACAGCCCGAGCGCGCCGACCTTGTGCTCGTCGATGTCGAGCCGCAGCTCGGGCGCGTCCTCCATGCCGTTGGCGCGCACGGCCACGAGGCCGGGCTCCTTGCGCAGCGCGTCCAGCAGCTGGTTGCGTGCCTGCATCAGCGCGTCGTGGCCGAGGTTGGCGCGGTCCTGCAGCATCAGGTCGAAGCCGCTCGCGTTGCCCAGCTCCGAGACGGCGGGGGGCGCGAAGGCGAACACGCTCGCGTCGCGGATCTGCGAGAGCTTCGCCATGGCCCGGTAGCCCACGGCCGAGGCCTTCAGCTCGGGCCGCGCGCGCTCGCCCCAGGGCTTGAGCTTGACGAACGCGAAGCCCGCGCTCTGACCGCCGCCCGCGAAGCTGAAGCCGGCCACCGAGAAGATCGAATCGACGGCCTCCTTCTGCTCCTCCATGAAATGGTGCTCGACCTGCTCGATCACCTTCAGCGTGCGGTCCTGCGTCGCGCCCGGCGGCAGCTGCACCAGCGCGAACAGCGTGCCCTGGTCCTCGTCGGGCAGGAAGCCGGCGGGGATCTTCGTGAAAGCGAAGCCCACGGCCGCCACCAGCACCGCGTAGCCGGCCAGGTAGCGCCAGCCCCGGCCGAGCATGTGCCGCACGATGCCCTGGTAGCGGTGGTTGCCGCGGTCGAAGGCCCGGTTGAACGCCCCGAAGAAGCCGGTGGTCGCCAGCGCATGGCCGCGCTCCACGGGCTTGAGCAGCGTCGCGCACAGGGCCGGCGTGAGCACCATCGCCACCAGCACCGACAGCGTCATCGCGGAGACGATGGTCACCGTGAACTGGCGGTAGATCACGCCGGTCGATCCGCCGAAGAAGGCCATCGGCACGAACACCGCCGCCAGCACCAGCGCCACGCCCAGCAGCGCCCCGGTGATCTGCCCCATGGACTTGCGCGTGGCCTCTTTCGGGGAAAGCCCCTCCTCGCTCATCACGCGCTCGACGTTCTCCACCACGACGATGGCGTCGTCCACCAGCAGGCCGATCGCCAGCACCATCGCCAGCATGGTCAGCGTGTTGAGCGAGTAGCCGAACGCCGCCAGCACGCCGAACGTGCCCAGCAGCACCACCGGCACGGCGATCGTCGGGATCAGCGTCGCGCGGAAGTTCTGCAGGAACAGGTACATCACGAGGAAAACCAGCACCACGGCCTCGACCAGCGTCTTCACCACCTCCTGGATGGAGATGCGCACGAACGGCGTGGTGTCGTAGGGCTTGATGACCTTGACCCCTTCGGGGAAGAACTTGCCGAGCTCCGCCAGCTTGGCATCGATGCCCCGGACGGTGTCCAGCGCGTTCGCGCCGGTGGCCAGCTTGATGGCGAGGCCGGCGGCCGGCTTGCCGTTGAAGCGGGCCACGGTGGCATAGCTCTCGCGGCCCAGCTCGATGCGGGCGACGTCCTTCAGGCGCACGGCCGATCCGTCCGCCTGCGTGCGCAGCAGGATCTCCTCGAACTCGGCGGCCGTCTTCAGCCGGGTCTGCGCCGTGATGGTCGCGTTGAGCTGCTGGCCCTTGACCGACGGCAGCCCGCCGAGCTGGCCCGCCGAGACCTGCGCGTTCTGCGCCTGGATCGCGGTCCTCACGTCCAGGGGCGTCAGCTTGAAGCTGTTGAGACGGTCCGGGTCCAGCCAGATGCGCATCGCGTACTGCGACCCGAACAGCGTGGTGTCGCCCACGCCCTCCACGCGGCTGATGGGGTCCTGCACGTTGGCCGCCACGTAGTCCGAGAGATCGGCGTCCTGGAGCCGGCCATCCTCGGACACGAACGCCAGCACATTGAGGAAGTTGTTGGCCGACTTGGCGACCTGCACCCCCTGCTGCTGCACTTCCTGCGGCAGCAGCGGCGTGGCCAGGGCCAGCTTGTTCTGCACCTGCACCTGCGCCGTGTCCGGGTCGGTGCCGGTCTCGAAGGTCAGCGTGATCGTCACGCTGCCCGATGACTCGCTCGTCGAGGCGATGTAGGCCAGGCGGTCCAGGCCTTTCATCTTCTGCTCGATGACCTGGGTCACCGTGTCTTCGAGCGTCTTGGAAGAAGCGCCGGGATAGGTCGCCGAGATGGCGATGGCCGGCGGTGCGATCGCCGGGTATTGCGCGATGGGCAGCGTGAGCACGGCCATCACGCCCGCCAGCATGGTGATGATGGCCAGCACCCAGGCGAAGATGGGCCGGTCGATGAAGAAGCGCGCCATGGAAGGTCTCCGTCCCGTGCTCAGGTGCGGGCCGCCGGCTTCGCGGGGGCGCCGCCGGGCGGGCCGATCTCGACCACCTGCCCGGGCCGGGCCTTCTGCTGGCCTCGACGACCACGCGGTCGCCGGCCCTGAGCCCGCTGGAGACCAGCCACTGGTCGCCGATGGCGCGCCCGGTCACCAGCGAGCGCTGCTCCAGCCGGCCCTCGCCGTTGACCACGTAGGCGATCGGCTTGCCCGCGCCGTCGCGGCCCACCGCGGGCTGGGGCACCAGCAGCGCCTTGTCGAGCACGCCCTCCTCGACGACGGCGCGCGCATACATGCCCGGCAGCAGCTCGTGGCGCGGATTCGGGAACTCGGCGCGCAGCGTCACCGCGCCCGTGCCCTGGTCCACCGTGACGTCGGAGAACTGCAGCCGGCCCGGGAGCGCGTAGCGGCTGCCGTCCTCCAGGACGAGGCGCACCGTCGCCGTGCCGCTCTTCATGACCCCCGTGGACAGGGAGCGCTGCAGGGCCAGCAGCGTGGCGCTGGACTGCGTCACATCGACGTAGACCGGATCGAGCTGCTGCACCGTGGCCATGGCGCTCGCCTGGTTCGCGGTGACGAGCGCGCCGGGCGTCACGGCGGAGCGGCCGATGCGCCCGCTGATCGGCGCCGTGATGCGGGTGTAGTCGAGGTTGATGCGCTGGGTTTGCAGCGTGGCCCGGGCCGCATCGACCTCGGCCTCGGTCTGCAGGAGCGCGGCGGCGGCGTCGTCCGCGTCCTGCTGGCTCACGGCCTGGATGGCCGACAGCTCCTGGAAGCGCCCGGCCTTGAGCTTCACCGAAACCAGGCTGGCCTCGGCCTTGGCGAGCGCGGCGCGCGCGTTGTCCACGCTGGCGCGGTAGGTGGCGGGATCGATCAGGTAGAGCAACTCGCCCGCCTTGACGTCGCTGCCCTCCTTGAATCGGCGCTGCTGCACCAGGCCGGTGATCTGCGGGCGCACCTCGGCGATCAGGGCCGGGGCCACGCGGCCGGGCAGCTCGGTGGTCAGCGCCACCGGCCGCTCCTCCAGGGTGACCACGCTGACCCTGGGCGGCCCCTCGGGGCCCGCCATGGGAGGGCGCGGCGGCTCGCCGCAGCCGGAAACCGATGAAGCCAGGACGACCGCGCCCAGGGCGGCGGGCACGGCATGGAAGGAACGGACGCGCATGAAGGGGTACTCCTGAGCCAGGGACATCTCATCCACCGGCCACCGCCGATGGATTGCATAAGTACCGAACGGTACGGTATTGAAGATTATCGAATTGACGTGCGCGCGCCGTCAAGCAAAAATAAACCCGTCATTACGCTTATGGAGTTGCCGTGAAAGTTCGCACGCAGGCGCGGCGCGAGGCCATCCTCGAAGTGGCCTCGGAGGTCTTCCTGGAGTTCGGCTACGAGCGCGCCTCGATCGCCGAGATCATCAAACGCATCGGGGGCTCGAAGTCCACCATCTACGGCTACTTCCCGTCCAAGGAAGCGCTCTTCCTGGCCGTGGCCCATGCCGCGGGCGAACGGCACATGGAGTCCGCCCTGGCCGAGGTCGCCGCCTACGACGGCAGCAACCTGCGCCCCACGCTCACCCATTTCAGCGAGAAGCTGCTGGAATTCCTGTGCAGCGAGGAGGCCGTGGCGGCCCACCGCATGGTGCTCGGCGAGGCCGGCAATTCCGACATCGGCCGCCTGTTCTACGAGGCCGGCCCGCAGCGCGGGCTGACCCTGATCGCCGACCTGGCCAGGCAGGCCATGGCGCGCGGCCAGCTGCGCCGCGAAGACCCGGCGATCGTGGCCCGGTACTTCGGCGCCCTGGTCAACGCGGAATACCAGCACCGTTGGTTCTTCCGCGACCTGCCGCCCGTGACCAGGGCGCAGATCCGGCGCTCGGCGGAGCGCGCGGTCACGGCGTTCCTGAGGGCCTTCGCCCTCGGCGAGCATGCGCAGGAGGCGGCCCCGCCCCCCGCGCCGCCGAAGCGGGATTCAGCGAAAGCAGCCCCGCCGCCCGCGAAATGACGGGCGCGCCCCCTGCCGCGCGCGCGAACGGGCCCGCGCCTGCACAGCAGGGCATGCGCCAGATCCAGGAAGGGAGGGGGGGGAGAAAAACAGTCCGAAAAACTGGTGCGGCTGGCGGGGATCGAACCCACGACCCTTGGCTTCGGAGGCCAATACTCTATCCACTGAGCTACAGCCGCGTGTTGGGCCCTTGCGGCCCAGCGGCGGATTATGGCACGGCGTCGTGGCGCGGCTGGCAAATCTGCCAGGGAATGCCATCGGCGAGCGGCTCGAAGGTGGCGGGCACCTCGAAGCCCAGCCCCCGCAGATAGGCATCCACGGCGGCGCGCCCGGTCTCGGCCAGCCCGAAGGTGGCATCGCCCAGCATCCAGACCTGCATCAGCCCGTCGAACAGGGCCTGCAGCCCGAAGGCCGCCACCTCCGGCGCGCACGAAAGCTTCAGTTTCTGCTCGCCGGCCGCCAGGGCCAGTTCGTTGGCGAACTGCTGGCGGAACTCCAGGCTCGCCTCGACATGGCGGTCCCGCACGGCGGAAAGCTCGCCCACGTATTCCACGCGGAACATGGCGATCTCGAACACGCGGCGCATGGACTCGTCCTTCTCCAGGCTGCGCAGCACGAAGTCGATCACGGCCCGCAGGTGCTGCAGCGGCGGCATGCGCACGTTGCCGGCGCGCTCGCCGTTGGCGCACTCCAGCGGCAGCGTGACGCGCTCCATCATGGCGTTGAACAGGTCCACCTTGTCCTTGAAATGCCAATAGATCGCGCCGCGCGTGGCCCCGGCGGCCTGCGCGATGTCGTTGAGGGACGCGTGCGATACACCCTTCTGGTAAAAAACTCGCTCTGCCGCATCCAACAGGCTGTTGCGCGTGGCAACCGCATCTTCCTTGGTACGTCGGGCCATCGTGGGTGTCTCCTTGATCTGCGGGGGCCAGGGGGCAGGGGCGGCACAGGGCGGCATGCCCCTGCCATAGGGCCGGTCTCGCAATTATACATTCATGTTTGTATGTATAATGCCGGCGAAATTCAAGGGCCGCCGCATGGTTTTGACACCCATCAAAACCATGCGGCAGCCTTTTCAACCTGCGCCGATCCGGAAGGACTTCCATGTACCGCTTGAGTGTTGACCTCGATGCCCCCGCCGCCCCGTTGCGCCGCGCGCCGCGCGCCGGGTTTTTCTGTCTGGCCCTGATCACGGCCGCCGTGCTCACGGCATGCGGCAAGTCCGGGCAACCCGAACAGCATGGCGGCGGAGCCCCCCCGCCCCCGCAGGTGGGGGTGGTGACGGTGGCGCCCGGCGACGTGGGCCTGGTCACGGAGCTGCCGGGCCGCCTGGAAGCCTCGCGCGTCGCCGAAGTGCGCGCACGGGCGGCCGGCATTCTCCAGAAGCGCCTGTTCACCGAAGGCAGCGACGTGAAGGCCGGCCAGCGGCTGTTCGCGATCGACGATGCGCCCTACCGCGCCTCCCTGGAGAGCGCGCAGGCCAGCGTCGCGCAGGCCGAGGCCACCCTGGCGCAGTCCCGCGCGCTGGCCGAGCGCTACAAGCCGCTGGTCGCCGTCAACGCCGTGAGCCGCCAGGAATACGACAACGCCGTGGCCTCGCAGAAGACGGCCGAGGCCAACCTCGCGGCGGCCCGGGCCTCGGTGACCACCGCCCGCATCAACCTGGGCTATGCCTCGGTCACGGCCCCGATCTCCGGGCGCATCGGCCGCGCGCTGGTCACCGAAGGCGCACTCGTGGGCCAGGGCGAGGCGACCCAGCTCGCGGTGGTGCAGCAGATCGATCCGCTCTACGTGAACTTCACCCAGTCCGCCTCCGATGCGCTCAAGCTCAAGGCGGGCCTGGCCAGCGGCAAGTACAAGCAGGCCACCAAGGGCACCGCATCGGTGAACGTGGTGCTGGAGGACGGCAGCGTGTACCCGCAGGCGGGCAAGCTGCTCTTCACCGACCTGACGGTGGACTCCACCAGCGGCCAGGTCACGCTGCGCGCCGAAGTGCCCAACCCGGAACGCCAGCTGCTGCCCGGCCTCTACGTGCGCGTGCGCCTGGAGCAGGCCCAGGTGGGCAACGGCGTGCTGCTGCCCCAGCAGGCCGTGACGCGCTCGGCGCGCGGCGACACGGTGATGGTCGTGGGCCCGGACAACCACCTCGCCCCCCGCCCCATCAAGCTCGGCCCCGCCCAGGGCACCAGCTGGGTGGTGCTCGATGGCCTGAAGGCCGGCGACAAGGTGATGGTGGACGGCTTCCAGAAGCTGCCGCGCGGCAAGCCCGGCGATCCGATCGTGGTGCAGCCCGTGCCATGGCAGGCCGCGGGTGGCGCGGCCCCCGGCGCAGGTGGTGCACCGGCGCCCGCCGGCGGCGCATCGGCCGCCCAGGCCCCCGCCTCGGCCCCGTCCGCCCCCGCGAAGCAGTAAGGAGCGCGGCACATGGCCAAGTTCTTCATCGAGCGGCCCATCTTTGCATGGGTCATCACGATCTTCATCATGGTGATGGGAGCGATCTCCATCGCCAAGCTGCCCATCGCGCAGTACCCCGCCGTGGCGCCGCCGACCATCCAGGTCTCGGTGGCCTACCCCGGCGCGAACGCCCAGACGCTGGAAGACAGCGTGCTCGCCGTCATCGAACGCGAGATGAACGGCGCGAGCGGCCTCGCCTACGTCGAGACCACCAGCCAGGCCAACGGCACCGGCTCGATCACGCTGAGCTTCGAGCCCGGCACCAACGCCGACCTGGCGCAGGTGGACGTGCAGAACCGCCTCTCGCGCGCCACGCCGCGCCTGCCGAGCGCGGTGACGCAGCAGGGCGTGCGCGTGGAGCAGTCGCGCTCCAACTTCCTGATGTTCGCCATGCTCACGACGGAAAACCCCGACGTGAGCATCGAGGCGCTCAACGACTACGCGGCGCGCAACATCGTGCCCGAGCTGCAGCGGGTGGCGGGCGTGGGCACGCTCACGCAGTTCGGCGCCGAGCGCGCCATGCGCGTCTGGGTCGATCCGGCCAAGCTCAAGGGCTTCAATCTGTCGCTCGATCAGGTGAACGCCGCGATCCGGGCGCAGAACGTGCAGGTGTCGGCTGGCAACCTGGGCGATCTGCCCGCCGAGACGGGCCAGCCCGTGGCGGCCACCATCGTCGTGCAGGGCCAGCTCACCTCGACCGAGCAGTTCGGCAACATCGTGCTGCGCGCCAACACCAACGGCTCCACCGTGCGCCTGCGCGACGTGGCCCGCATCGAGCTGGGCTCGCAGAGCTACAGCACCAGCGCCCGCCTGAACGGCAAGACCGCCGTGGGCCTGGGCGTGCAGCCCACGCCGTCGGCCAACGCGCTGGCGACCGCCAAGGCCGTGAAGGCCAAGCTGGAAGAGCTCAAGAAGTTCTTCCCGCAGGGCGTGACCTACGTCGTGCCGTATGACACCTCCATCTTCGTGTCGGTCTCGATCGAGAAGGTGGTGCACACGCTGCTCGAAGCCGTGGTGCTGGTGTTCATCGTGATGTACCTGTTCCTGCAGAACTTCCGCTACACCATCATCCCGACCATCGTGGTGCCGGTGGCGCTGCTGGGCACGTTCGGCGCGCTGCTGGCCATGGGCTTCTCGATCAACGTGCTCACCATGTTCGGCATGGTGCTGGTGATCGGCATCGTGGTGGACGACGCCATCGTGGTGGTGGAGAACGTCGAGCGCATCATGGCCGAGGAAGGGCTGCCGCCGCTGCAGGCCACGCGCAAGGCCATGGGCCAGATCTCGGGCGCCGTGATCGGCGTGACCGTGGTGCTGATCTCGGTGTTCGTGCCGCTGGCGTTCTTCGCGGGCTCCACCGGCAACATCTACCGCCAGTTCGCGGCGACGATGGCCACCTCGATCGCGTTCTCCGCGTTCCTGGCGCTCTCGCTCACGCCCGCGCTCTGCGCCACCCTGCTCAAGCCCATCGACCCGGAGCACCACGCGGAGAAGAAAGGCTTCTTCGGCTGGTTCAACCGCTCGTTCAAGAGCACCACCCACGGCTACGAGGGCTGGCTCGGCAAGATGCTGCGCCGCAGCGGCCGCATGATGATCATCTACGCGGCCCTCGTGGGCGCGGTGGCGGTGGTGTACATGCGCCTGCCGACCTCGTTCCTGCCCAACGAGGACCAGGGCTACATCATCACCAACGTGCAGCTGCCCCCGGGCGCGGCGCAGTCGCGCACCAGCGACGTGCTGCACCAGGTCGAGGAGTTCATGCTCAAGCAGCCCGAGGTGGCGAACATCGTCACGGTGTCCGGCTTCTCGTTCTCGGGCCAGGGGCAGAACGCCGGCCTCGCCTTCGTGGTGCTCAAGGACTGGAGCGAGCGCTCGGGCGAGGAGCACTCGGCCGCCGCCATCGCCGGCCGCGCGTTCGGCGCGCTGGCGGGCATCCGCGATGCGTTCATCTTCGCGCTGAGCCCGCCACCCATTCCCGAACTGGGGACCGGCACCGGCTTCAACTTCCGGCTGCAGGACCGCGCCGGCCAGGGCCATGACGCGCTGATCGGCGCGCGCAACCAGCTCCTGGGCATGGCCTCGCAGAGCAAGGTGCTCGCGGGCGTGCGCCCCGACGGCATGGAAGACGCGCCGCAGATGCAGATCGACATCGACCGCGACAAGGCGAACGCGCTGGGCGTGGGCTTCGACAGCATCAGCAGCGCGCTGTCCACGGCGCTCGGATCGAGCTACATCAACGACTTCCCGAACCAGGGCCGCCTGCAGCGGGTGGTGGTGCAGGCCGATGCCGCGGCGCGCATGCGTCCGGAGTCGGTGCTGGACCTGCCCGTCGTCAACGCCCAGGGCCAGACGGTGCCGCTGTCCGCGTTCGCGTCCACGCGCTGGATCACGGGTGCCATGCAGACCGTGCGCTACAACGGCTATCCCTCGATGAAGATCGCGGGCGACGCGGGCCCGGGCTTCACCACGGGTGACGCGATGAACGAGATGGAGCGCCTCGCGAGCCAGCTGCCCCCGGGCTTCGGCTTCGAGTGGACGGGCCAGTCGCGCGAGGAAAAGCTCGCCGGCTCTCAGGCCATGATCCTCTACGCGTTCTCGCTGCTGGCGGTGTTCCTCTGCCTGGCCGCGCTGTACGAGAGCTGGTCGATCCCGTTCTCGGTGATGCTGGTGGTGCCGCTGGGCGTGCTCGGCGTGCTGCTGGCCACGCTGCTGCGCGGCATGTCCAACGACGTGTACTTCCAGATCGGGCTGGTGACCATCATCGGGCTGTCGGCCAAGAACGCCATCCTGATCGTGGAGTTCGCCAAGGACCTGCAGGCCGAGGGCAAGAGCGTGCTGGAGGCCGCGCTGGAAGCCGCCCACCTGCGCTTCCGCCCGATCATCATGACCTCGCTGGCCTTCACGCTGGGCGTGGTGCCGCTGTTCATCGCCTCGGGCGCCAGCTCGGCGAGCCAGCGCGCCATCGGCACCGGCGTGATCGGCGGCATGATCACCGGCACCGTGCTCGCGGTGGTGTTCGTGCCCGTGTTCTTCGTGCTGGTGCGCACCTTCTTCAAGGGCAGCAAGCGCCAGCAGGACCACGAAGCCAAGCAGGCCCAGCTCCACCGCCATGCCTCGGACGCGGAATAAGCCTCCACACGATCCGCAGGAGAAGAACACCATGCAATCGACCCAACGCGTGCGCCCCGGCGCGCGCCCCCTCCTCACCGCCGTGGCGGCGGCCGCGCTGCTGGCGGGCTGCAGCTTCATCCCCACCTACGAGCGCCCCGCGGCGCCGGTGCCTGCGGCCTACCCGGCCGCGGCGGCGGCCGCTCCCGCGGGCGCCAGGGCGGCCACGGACATCGACTGGCGCGAATACTTCGCCGATCCGCGCCTGCAGCGCCTCATCGCGCTGGCACTGGAGAACAACCGCGACCTGCGCGTGGCCGTGCTCAACATCGAGCAGGCCCGCGCGCAGTTCCAGATCCAGCGCTCGAACCAGTTCCCCACGGTGAACGCGGCCGCCAACGCCACGCGCCAGCCGAGCACCACCACGGGCACCTACGCCAACAACTACCAGGTGGGGCTGGCGGTCTCCGCCTGGGAGATCGACTTCTTCGGCCGCATCGCGGCGCTGAAGGAGCAGGCCCTGGCGCAGTACTTCGCCACGGAAGAGGCCCGCCGCGCCACGCAGATCAGCCTGGTCGCCTCGGTGGCGACGGGCTGGCTCAACCTGCTGGCCGACGAGGAGCTGCTCGACCTCTCGCGCCGCACGCTGCAGACGCGCGAGGAATCCGTCAAGCTCACGCGGCTGCGGCTGGAGAACGGCGTCAGCTCGGAGCTGGACAACAGCCAGGCCGAAGGACTGGCCCAGGCCGCGCGCGCCACCTACGCGCAGCAGCAGCGCCAGCGCATGCAGGACGAGAACGCCCTCGCCCTGCTGCTGGGCCAGCCCCTGCCCCAGGACATCCGCGAGGGCCTCAGCCCGAGCGTGCGCCTGGCCGATACGCCCGTCATGCCGGCCCTGCCGGCGGGGCTGCCCTCGGACCTGCTCGCGCGCCGCCCGGACATCCGCCAGGCCGAGCAGCAGCTGGTGGCCGCCAACGCCAACATCGGCGCGGCGCGCTCCGCGTTCTTCCCGCGCATCTCGCTCACGGCGAGCGCGGGCACGGTGAGCAACGAACTCTCGGGCCTGTTCAAGAGCGGCTCCTGGGCCTTCTCGCTCGCACCGCAGGTGGCGCTGCCGATCTTCGACGCGGGCCGCAACCAGGCCACGCTGGAATCGGCGCGCGCCGGCCGCGACATCGCCGTGGCCCAGTACGAGCGATCGATCCAGACGGCCTTCCGCGAAGTGTCCGACGCCCTGGCCGGGCAGGCCACGCTGGGCGACCAGCTCGCCGCCCAGCGCGCGCAGGCCGCGGCGGACGCCCGGCGCTTCGAGCTCTCCGACCTGCGCTACCGCAATGGCGTGGCGAGCTACCTCGACCTGCTGGACGCGCAGCGCTCGCTGTTCACCTCCGAGCAGCAGGTCGTGCAGACCCGCCTGCTGCAACTGCAGAACCAGATCACGCTCTACAGGGTGCTGGGCGGCGGCTGGACGCCCGCGCAGGAAGAGGCCGCGCCCGCCGGCGCTGCGCCGCGCTCCTGATCCGCTCCGGCAGATCCGCGAAGGCGCCCCCGTGGCGCCTTTTCCTTTTTTGCGCGCCGCCGATGGCCAACGGGCGTGCATGCAGTGCATGCGGCGCGACGGCTTGCAGGTTCGCGGCGCGCCGCTAACGTCGGCCCTCCATTCATGCACACGGAGGACGAGACCATGCCCGGCACCACGCACCCGCCGCACCACACCCCACCGACGCACGCCCCGCGGCGAAGGCGTCCATGGACCGACCACCTGCGCCAGGGCCTGCTCGGCCTGGCGCTGGCGATCACGGCGGGCGCCTCCGCAGCCGGGAGCGACACCCTCCTTACCCGCCCCACGGACGACGGCGTCTGGACGCGCCTGGCCAGCACGGATGCGCCCTCGGCGCGCTCGATGCCCGTGACCGCCGCGCTGCGCGGCTCCATCTACCTGTTCGGCGGGGTGCACGACGATTTCGGCACCGGGCGCAACGACTTCCTGAACGACCTGTACCGCTACGACGTATACGCCAACCGCTGGACGCGCCTGGCCCCCGCGGGCGACACGCCCTCGCCCCGGGCGTTCTCCGGCGGCGTGGCCGTGCCCCACCGGGGCTGGGTGGTGGTGTTCGGCGGCGCCCGCTACTCGGCCGATCTCTCGGAATTCACGCCCCTGGGCGACGTGTGGGCCTACGACACCCGGGCCGGCCAATGGCAGGCACTGGCAGGCGTCGCAACGGCGGCGGCCGGCCCCGCGCCCAGCCCGCGCGCCTGGCCCACGGTCTGGCGCGCCGCGGACCAGCTCTACGTGTTCGGCGGGGTCGAGGCAGGCTTTCGCACGCTCAACGACCTCTGGCGCTTCGACTTCGCCAGCCGCGCCTGGACGCAGCTCTCGGCCCACGGCGCGGCGGGCTCCCCGCCGCCGCGCTACTCGGGCGCCGTCACCGGCGAGCCGTACCGGGGGCAGGTGACCCTCTACGGCGGCGAGGCCACCACCGACCAGGGCGGCTTCACCTTCCTGCGGGACACCTGGACGCTCGACCTGCGCACGCTGGCCTGGCGCCAGATCCCGCTCGCGGCGGGCCAGGACATCGACCCGCCCCAGAACCACGGCGCCGATGCGCTCCTGGGCAGCGGACTGCTGCTGGCCGGGGGCGACCAGCCCGGCGGCACCACGGGCTGCGGCGCCGCATTCAACCAGAACCCGACCAACGCCCTGTGGCGCTTCGACCTGCGTGCGCCCGCGTGGCAGCGGCTCGCGCCGCAGGGAGACACCTTCCCGCGCCTCAAGCGCACCAGCGCCGCCACGGTGATGGGCGAGATGTACGTGTTCTCGGGCTTCGACTTCACCTGCGAGGGCGGCGCGGGCGGACAGGCCTGGAACACCGACGTGTACCGGTACACGCCCCCGTACCGTTACTGGGGGCAGTGACCGCGAACACGTCTTCTTGACCCAGCGCAAGGGTGGTGCGGCTGGCCGTTTTCCCTAACGGCCGGCCCAAAAGTCGCTTCCTATAATCGTCCGCTGGTTCCGCCAGCCCCACCCACAGAGGACCACCTCATGAGCGACACCCCCCACGAAGAAGCGCACACCGGCCCGATCAAGACCCCCCGCCAGCTGCTCTGGACGGTTTTCTTCTGCTTCGTGGTGCCCATCTTCGCCATCATCGGCCTGGTGCTCTACGTCACCTCGGGCGACAAGCCCGCGCAGGGCGCGGCCAATCCGGAGCGGGCCCTGGCCGAGCGCATCCAGAAGGTGGGCATGGTCGAGCTGCGCGATGCCAACCGCCCGCTGCGCGCCGGCGAGGAAGTCTTCAAGGGCCAGTGCGCGGCCTGCCACGCCACGGGTGCCGCCGGCGCGCCCAAGCTCGGCGATGCGGCGGCCTGGGGCCCGCGCATCCAGACCGGATTCGAGGCGCTGGTGCACTCGGCGCTGACCGGCAAGGGCGCCATGGCCGCGCAGGGCGGCGGCGACTTCAACGACACCGAGATCGCGCGCGGCGTGGCCTACATGGCCAACGCGGCGGGCGCGAAATTCACCGAACCCTCGGCACCCGCCGCCGCAGGCGCCTCCGCCCCCGCCGAGGCACAGGCGGCCACCCCGGCCCCCGCGGCCCCGGCCATGATCGCCGCCGCCACCGCACCCCAGGCCGCGCCCACGGCCGCCACCGCCGCGCCCGCCCCTGCCGCCGTGGCCGCCGGCGCCGGCGAAGCCCTCTACAAGCAGGCATGCCAGGTCTGCCACGCCGCCGGCGTGGCGGGCGCGCCCAAGTTCGGCGACAAGGCCTCCTGGGCCGAGCGCCTCAAGGACGGCATCGACGGCATGACCCGCATCGCCATCGCCGGCAAGGGCGCCATGCCCCCGCGCGGCGGCACCCAGGCCTCGGACGCGGAGATCCGCGCGGTCGTGGAATACATGGCCAACGCCGTGAAGTGAGCCCCCGGCGCCCACAGGCACAAGAAGAAAAAGCGTACCGGCAGCGGAGGCGGCGCCCCGCCTCCCCGCTCCAGCCGGCCCCCGTGGCCGGCTTTTTTCATGGCCGTGACCCGTCCTGCCAGGTGTTGACACCTTTTCGTGAAGGAAAGGGCAACAGTGATGGAATCGAGAGTTCGGCGCAGCCAGCGAGACTACACGCTGGCTTTTAAGTTGGGCGTTGTCGAGCAGGTGGAAAAAGGCGAGCTGACGTACAAGCAGGCACAAGAGCGCTACGGAATTCAGGGCCGCTCGACGGTGCTGGTGTGGCTGCGCAAGCACGGACGCCAGGGGTGGGGGCGTGGTGCATCATGTGCAGCTATGCCATTGGACAAGACCCCCAGCGTGTTGACGCCCGAGCAGCAGATCAAGGTGCTGCAGGT
>NZ_QLTA01000056.1 GCF_003269065.1 Paracidovorax anthurii | reverse complement strand
CCGCGCCAACCTGATTTTTTTAAAGCCTGCTCCAGCACGCTCACTCCGTGCTGGTCAGGCTCGCTCCACTTGCGCCAGTACGCATAGACGTTGTGCCACTTGGGGAACTGCGGCGGCAGATAGCGCCACTGACAACCCGTGCGAAGCAGGTACAGCACTGCACAGAACACTTCGTACAGATCCAGCTTGATCGGTTTGGTGCTGCGCCGAACGCTGCGCAGCAGCGGCTCGATCTCGGCAAACTTCTCTCTACTGATGTCGCTTGGGTATGGCTTTCTTTTCACCCCAGGATTGTCGGGGGAGATCGTAAACACGCTCTTAGGCCGCCCGCGCCGTGCCCGTGCACCGCCGCCGCCCTCCCCGGCGGGATCAGGCGCCGCCCACCAGCCCCGCGCCGGCCGCGGCCGGCGCGGGGCTCACGCGCGCTCCCGCACCACGGCCGGCCCCTGCTCGGCCAGGTCCCAGAACAGGCCGGCCATGATCTGCAGCGATTCGCGCGTGACATCGGCAAGGATGTGCTCGTTGGGCGCGTGCTGCGAGCAGGCCGGGTAGGAGTGCGGCACCCACAGCGTGGGCAGGCCCAGCGTCTCGGAGAACACGTCGTTGGGCAGCGATCCGCCCAGGTTGGGCAGCAGCGCCGGGCGCTTGCCGGTGGTGCGCTCCATCGAGGCCAGGCCCCAGCGCACCCAGGCGTCATCGGGGTCCAGGCGCGTGGCGGCCATGCGCACGTCGGTGCCGCGCACCTCCACGTCGCTGAAGCCGTGCGCCGCGAGGTGGGCGCGGATGTGGTCGAGGAAATGGGCCACGTCGCTGCCCACCACGTAGCGCATGTGGCAGTGCGCGCGCGCCGTGGCGGGAATGGCGTGCACCGGCATGGCGGGGTTGCCGCAGGTGAAGGCCAGCACCTCCAGGCTGTTCCAGCCGATCACGCGCTCGGCGGGCGTGAGGCCGGGCTCGCCCCAGTCCGGGTCCGTCTCCGGGTCGCCGGCGTCGCCACCGACCTCGATGTCCCGCAGCGCCACGCGCACGCTCTCGGGCAACCCGGGCGGCAGCAGGCCGGGCACGAGGATACGGCCCCGGGCATCCACCAGGGCGGCGATGGCGTGGGCCAGGCGGATGCCCGGGTTGCGCAGCAGGCCGCCCCAGTTGCCGGAATGGTGGCCGCCGTCGCGCAGGTTCAGGTGCAGGTCGAAGTTGAACACCCCGCGCGAGCCGAGGAACAGGGTGGCGCGCGAGGCCGACACACGGGGCCCGTCGGAGGCCAGGAACAGGTCGGCGGCGAGGAAGTCCCTGTGCCGCGCGCACACCTCGTTCAGCCCGGGCGAGCCGTCCTCCTCGCCCATTTCCAGGATGATCTTCACGCCGTAGCCCAGCACGCCGCGCCGCGCCTTCAGCACCTGCGCCAGCGCCGTCAGGTTGATGGTGTGCTGGCCCTTGTTGTCGGCCGTGCCGCGGCCATACCAGCGGTTGCCCTCGACGACGATCTTCCACGGCGCGAGCCCCTCGCGCCATTGCGCGTCGTGGCCGCGCACCACGTCGCCATGGCCGTACGTCAGCACGGTGAAGGCCGCGCCCTCCTCGCGCCGCTCGGCCAGCAGGAAGGGGCTCTTGCCGGGAATGGGGTTGTCCACCACCTGGCAATGGAAGCCCAGCCCCAGCAGCTGCGGCACGATCTCGTCCGTCAGATAGGCGTAGAGCTGGGGCAGACTGGCGGCGTCCTGGCTCTCGGTGCGGAAGGCGACGCGGCGCGCCAGCGTCTCCTGGAAGCGGCCGTCGTCGAAGAAGGCCGCCGTCTGCGCGATGACTGTTTCACGGGTCATGGAGTTCTCGGTCGTGGAAAGGAATCGATGGAAAGCCGGTTCACGCGAAGGCGCCGCGGTCGATGGCCGGCACGCCCAGGCCGGGCTCCGGCGTGAGCGCGGAGGCCAGCAGCATGCGGGTGTAGGGGTGTTGCGCGCGCTCGAAGATGTCCTCGCGCGCGCCCTGCTCCACGATCTGCCCGCGGTGCATCACGGCCACCCGGTCCACCAGGTGCTGCACCACGCCCAGGTCGTGGCTGATGAACAGGTAGGTGAGGCGGAACTCCGCCTTCAGGTCGAGCAGCAGGTTCAGGATCTGCGCCTGCACCGACACGTCAAGCGCCGAGGTCGGCTCGTCGCAGATCAGGATGTCCGGCCGCAGGACCAGGGCGCGCGCGATGGCCACGCGCTGGCGCTGGCCGCCCGAGAGCTGGCTGGGGACCTGGCGGTGCGTGCGCTCCGGCATGCCCACCAGGTCCAGCATGTCGCGGACCTTGCGCACCTGCTCGGCCGGCGTGCCCACGCCGTGCAGCCGCAGCGGCACGCCCACGATGTCGGCCACGGTGCGGCGCGGGTTCAGCGACGAATACGGGTCCTGGAAGATCGGCTGGATGCGGCGCGCCAGGGCACGGCGCTGGCGCGGATCGACCTCCCGGCCGTCCACCAGCACGTTGCCGGAGGTGGGCGCCAGCAGCCCCAGCAGCATCCTGGCCAGCGTGCTCTTGCCGCAGCCCGACTCCCCCACCAGCCCCAGGGTCTCGCCTTTGCGCAGGCGCAGCGAGACGTCCTGCACCGCCTGGATGGTGCCCGGCGCCTTGAACAGGCCGCGCTTGAGCCTGAAACTGCGGCTGAGCGCGCACAGCTCCAGCGCGATGTCTTCCGATCCGCCGACGACGCCCGGCGCGCCTTCGGGTGGCGGTGCGATGAAGGAGTCCATGGCGTTCATGCGGCCTCCGCAAGGGCGGGGAAAACGGGCTGCGCGGCCACGCAGCGCACGCGGTGCGACGAGGCCACGTCCACCACGGGCGGCGTGTGCGCGCAGGCCTCGCGCGCCTGGCCGCAGCGGTTGGCGAAGGCGCAGCCCTGCACTTCGCCGATCAGGCTGGGCACCACGCCGGGAATGGCGTGCAGGCGGCTGCCGGGCAGCGTCTTGCCGCGCACGGGAATGCAGCTCAGCAGGCCGCGCGTGTAGGGATGCGACGGCCGGGCGAAGAGTTCGCCCGCCGGCGCCGTCTCCACCACCTCGCCGGCATACATCACGGCCACGCGGTCGGCGATGCGCGCCACCACGCCCAGGTCGTGCGTGATGAACACGACGGCGGTGCCGAATTCCTGCTGCAGTTCGCGGATCAGCCGCAGGATCTGCGCCTGGATGGTCACGTCCAGCGCGGTGGTGGGCTCGTCCGCGATGATGAGGTCGGGGCCGCACATCAGCGCCATGGCGATCATCACGCGCTGGCGCAAGCCCCCGGAAAGCTGGTGCGGGTACTGGTGCAGGCGCTCCGCGGCCATGGGCACGCCCGTGCGCTCCAGCAGGTACACCGCGCGGTCGCGCGCCTCGCGCGCCGAGACCTTGCGGTGCGCGCGCAGGCCCTCGCACAGCTGGTCGCCCAGCGTGTACGACGGGTTGAGCGAGGTCATGGGCTCCTGGAAGACCATGGACATGCGCGCGCCGCGCAGCTGCGCCATGCCGCGCTCGCCCAGGGCCTGCAGGTCGGTGCCGTCGAACACCAGGCGGTCCGCGGTGCGCCGCGCCCGGGACGGCAGCAGGCCCATCAGCGCCAGCGACGTCATGGACTTGCCGCAGCCCGATTCGCCCACCAGGCACAGCATCTCGCCGCGCCGCACCTGGAAGTCGATGCCTCGCACGGCCTGCAGCACGCCGCGCTCGGTGGGCAGCTGGACCCGCAGGTTCTTCACATCGAGAAGGATGCTCATCGTGTTCTCCTGGGGTCAGTTCCGGCCATCCGGCGCGGTGACGTCGCGGATACCGTCGCCCACGAGGTTGATGGCCAGCACCAGCACGGCCAGGGCCACGCCGGGGATCATGATCACCCAGGGCTGGAAGAACATGTACGCCTTGCCCTCGGCCACCATCAGCCCCCACGACGGCGTGGGCGGCTGCACGCCCAGGCCCAGGAAGGACAGCGTGGATTCGAGCAGGATGGCGTGCGCCATCTCCAGCGTGGCCACCACGGTGAGGGCGCTCATCAGGTTGGGCAGCAGCTCGCACACCAGGATGTAGGGCGTGGAGGCCCCCAGCGCCCGGGCCGCCGCGATGAACTCCGCGTCGCGCAGCTGCTGCGTGGCCGAGCGCGTGACGATGGCGAAGCGGTCCCACAGCAGCAGGCCCAGCAGCACGATCACCACCTTGAGCGAGCCGCCCACCAGCGAGGCCATGGCCAGCGCCACCAGCACCACGGGCATGGCCAGGCGCGTGGTGATGACATAGCTCACCACCGCGTCCACGCGGCCGCCGAAGTACCCGGCGAGCACGCCCAGCGTGGTGCCGATGCCGCCGGCGATGAGCGCCGTGACGAAGCCGATGAGGAGCGACACGCGCGCGCCGTGGAGCAGCCGGCTCAGGTAATCGCGGCCGAGCTTGTCGGTGCCCAGGATGTGGTCCCAGCTCCCTTTGTCGTGCCACACGGGCGGAATCAGGCGCCGGGTCACGTCCTGCGCGTACGGATCGTGCGGCGCGATCCAGGGCGCCAGCACGGCGGCCAGCACCGCGAGCAGCAGCAGGATGCCGCCCAGCGTCAGGCCGCGGTGGCCGACCACGCGGCGCAGGGCCCTGCGCCAGGCGGGCACGGGCAGCACGGCCAGCGGCGACGCGGTCGCCGGCAGCGGAAGGGAAGACGTTGCCATGGTGGAGTCGCTCCTGTCAGCGGGTGCGCATGCGCGGGTCGAGCGCGGCATTGAGCACGTCGGCCACGAAGGTGAGGGCGATGTAGAACGTGGCGATGATCAGCACCACGGCCTGCACCACGGGATAGTCGTTGCGCGCGATGGAGTCCCAGGCGAGCTGCCCCAGGCCCTGCAGCGAATAGACCGACTCGATGACCACCGAGCCGCCCAGCATGAAGCCCAGCTCCACGGCCGCCAGCGCCACCACGGGGATGATGGCGTTGCGCAGCGCGTGCTTGAACACCACGCGCGCCGGCGACAGGCCCTTGGCCCGCGCGGTGCGGATGTAGTCCGACCCCATCACGTCGAGCATGCCGGCCCGCGTGAGGCGCATCAGCGACGGCATGGCGTAGTAGCCCAGCGCCACGGCGGGCAGCACGAAGTGCTGCCAGCTCGTGTTGCCCGCCACGGGGAGCCATCGGAGCCCCACGGCGAAGACCACGATCAGCGCCAGCGCGAACCAGAAGTTGGGCATGGCCTGGCCGATGGTGGCCACCATCAGCGACAGCCGGTCGATCCACGTGTCGCGGTAGATGGCGGCCAGCACCCCCAGCGGGATCGCCACCAGCACCGCCAGCAGCAGCGACACGGCGCCCAGCCGGAGGGTGATGGGCAGGCGCTCGCCGATCAGCTCCATCACCGAGTTCTGGAAGTAGAAGGAGCGGCCGAAGTCCAGCCGGGCGGCGGCCGCCAGCCAATCGAAGAACTGCGTGGCGATGGGCCGGTCGAGACCGTACTGCACGCGGATCTTCTCCACGTCGGCGGCGCTCGACTCGGGGCCGGCGATGGCCGTGGCCAGATCGCCCGACAGGTGCAGCAGCATGAAGCTCACGACGGCGACCGTGAGCATGACGCACAGCGCCACCCCCAGTCGTCGCAGGATGTAGGTCAGCATGGTGGGGGCTCGGCGTGGGGGGCGGAGGTGTGGCGGGTGCTTGCGCGGCGGCCTGCTCGGCTTACTTCCAGCTCGCCTGCACGAAGCGCGGCAGCTCGTCCGGCTGGGACTCGAAATTCAGGTCCTTCGTGAACGCGTAGTTCGTCGAGTACGAGAAGATCGGCGCCCACATCGCCTCCCTGGAGATGCGCTCCAGCGCCTGCGAATACTTGACCAGGCGGTCGGTCTTGTCCACGCTGCTGTCGGCGGTCTGCAGCAGGGCGATCACCTGGGCATCCTTGGCCGTGTCGTCCGGCCCGCCCTTGAAGAAGTTGCCCACGAAGGCCGAGGCATCGTTGATCGAATACGAGCCCCAGGCTTGGAACGTGAGCGGCGCGCGGCCCGAACGCAGTTCGGTGCGCAGCGCCGGGTACTGCACGAAATGCAGGCGCGCGCGGATGCCCACCTTGCGCAGGTCACCGACCAGGGCCTCGGCATACTCCCGCTCGCGGTAGGCCCACAGGTCGGTGTCGAAGCCGTTGGCATAGCCGGCCTGGGCCAGCAGTTCCTTGGCCTTGGCCGGGTTGTATTCATAGCGCACCACCTTGGTCGTCACGCAGCCCACCTGCGTGCGGAAGCACGGCGCATACACGGGCTGGCTGCCGCCGCGCACGAGGCTGTCGGCAAAGCCCTTGCGGTTGATGGCGTAGTTGACCGCCTGGCGCACGCGCGCATCCTTGAACGGCGCCGACTCCGGCGTGCTGCCGGCATTGTTGATGGACATGAAGCCCACGCGCATGGTCTCTCCGCTGAGCACCGACAGCTGCGGCATGGCCTTGAGCGATTCGGCCTGGTCGGCCGGCACGCGCCAGATCCAGTCGATGGCCCCCGTCATGAGCTGGGCGGCGCGGGCCTCGGGGTCGCGCACCACCACGAACTTCACGGTGCCGATCCGGGCCTGGCCCAGCGGGCTGCCCTTGTAGTACGACGCGTTCTTCGCCAGGGTGACACCCTGGCCGGGCACCACGGAGGTGATCCGGTAGGGCCCGGTGCCGACGGGTGCCTTGCTGTAGCCCTCCATGCCCGCTTTCTTGAAGTACGCGGCAGGGTAGATCGGCGTGGGGCCGGCCAGGTACTCCAGCGCGGCGGGGAACGGCGTCTTGAGGTGGATGCGCACCTGCAGCTCGCCCACCTTCTCGGCGCTCTTGATCCAGTCGGTGTTCTGGCGCGTGGCGATCTTGGCGTCGGGGCCATTGACCACGTTGAAGGTATAGACCACATCGTCGGCCGTGAACGCATCGCCGTTGTGGAAGGTCACCCCCGGGCGCAGCGTGAGCAGCAGCGCGGTGGGCGACTCCCACTTCCATTCGGTGGCCAGCTGGGGCTTGTATTCGCCGGTCTTCGGATCGCGGTAGATCAACGTGTCCCACGCCATGTTGGCCAGGATCACGCCCTCGCGCATGTTGTTGTGGTACGGGCTGACGTTCTCGACCTCGTTGTCGGATGCATAGACCAGGGTGTCGTTGGCCTTGCCCGCGAAGGCCGCCGTGGCGGCCGACAAGGCGGCCAGCACCGCCAGAGAACCATGACGCACCAGTTTGGTAGCGATGTGACCCATTTCGGAACCCCTTCAGAAAACGAAAAAAGGAATGCGCTTTCCGAAGCAAGAATGGGACACAAAAGGCGTTCGCACTATTACTGATTTCGCAGGCCAGCGATGCCGCGGCGGCAAGGCAGGAGCACACGCCCCGCGCGCGAGGGCCGGGCTGGCACGGCCCATGCAATCATGCGGCGCCATGAACCACGCCCCCCTCATAGCCCGCCAGCTGCAGGACACCGCGCTGCGCTACTTTCTGGAAGTGGTGCGGTGCGGATCGATCAGCGAGGCCTCCGAGCGCCTGAGCGTCGCGGGCTCCGCCATCAGCCGGCAGATCGCCTCCCTGGAAGACATGCTGGGCTGCACGCTGTTCGAGCGGCACGCGCGCGGCATGGTCGCCAGCGCCGCGGGCGAGCTGCTGGCCACGCACGCCCTCAAGTCCGCGCACGACGCCGAACGCGTGGTGCAGGAGATCCAGGCACTGCAGGGCATGCGGCGCGGCCGCGTGCGCATCGCGGCCGCCGAAGGCTTTGCCATGGAGTTCCTGCCCCGGCTGATCAGCGACTTCAACGCCGAGCACCCGGGCGTGCAGTTCCACCTGAGCGTGCACGCCCCCGCCGACTGCACGCGCAAGGTGCTGCACAGCGACGCCGACATCGGCATCGTGATGAGCCGCCACACCGAGAAGGACATCAAGGTGGAGCACCTGCAGCCCTCGCCGCTGGGGGCCGCCGTGCGCCACGGCCATCCGCTGACGCGCTTCCGGCAGGTGAGCCTGTCCCAGCTGCTGGCCTACCCCATCGCCCTGCCGGAGACCGACACCACCGTGCGCCAGCTGTTCGACATCGCCTGCAGCCGCCAGCGCCTGGCCGTGGAGCCGGTGCTGACGAGCAACTACATCGCCGCGCTGTTCGGATTCCTGCGGCACCGCCCCGATGGCGTCACCGTCTGCGGGCAGATCTCCGTGCGCTACCAGGTGGACCGGGGCGAGCTGGCCTTCGTGCGGCTGCGCGACAAGGGGCTGGACCTGCGCAACATCGAGGTGCAGACCCTCATCGGGCGCGCGCCCTCCCGGGCCGCGCAGGCGTTCCTGGACTACCTCAAGGCACGGCTCGGGGAGCCCCTGCGCTGAGCCGCGGCCCGGCGCCCGGCCTCACCCCGCCCGCCGGTTCAGCAGCGCCGTGGCCGCGCGCGAATTCGGCTTGCGCCCCAGGAAATCGCTGATGTAGGTGCCCGCGTCGATGAGCCGGTCGAGGTCGATGCCCGTCTCGATGCCCATGCCGTGCAGCATGTAGACCACGTCCTCGGTGGCCACGTTGCCCGTGGCGCCCTTGGCGTAGGGGCAGCCGCCCAGCCCCGCGACGGAGGTGTCGAAGCGCCAGATGCCCAGCTCCAGCGAGGCCAGCGTGTTGGCGAGCGCCTGGCCGTAGGTGTCGTGGAAATGGCCGGAGACATCGTCCACCGCGTAGTGCGCCAGCGTGGCCTCGATGGCGCGCTGCACCTTGCGCGGCGTGCCCACGCCGATGGTGTCGGCCACGCCGATGTGCTGCACGCCGATGCCCTTCATGAGTCCGGCCAGGTAGCCGACGCGTTCGGGCGCGACCTCGCCTTCGTAGGGGCAGCCCACGGTGCAGCTCATCGCGCCGCGCACGTGGATGCCCGCCGCGCGCGCGGCCTCCACCACGGGGGCGAAGCGCTCGATGCTCTCGGCGATGCTGCAGTTGATGTTCCTCTGGCTGAAGGCCTCGCTGGCCGAGCCGAACACCACGATCTCGTCGGGCCGGTCGCGCACGGCCGCCTCGTAGCCCTTGAGATTGGGCGTGAGCACGGAATAGCGCACGCCCGGGCGGCGGTCGATGCCGGCCATGACCTCGTGGTTGTCGGCCATCTGCGGCACCCATTTGGGGCTCACGTAGCTGGTGACCTCGATCTCCACGAGGCCCGCGGCCTGCAGGCGGTGGACGAGGCCGATCTTGACCTCGGCGGGCACGGGCGATTTCTCGTTCTGCAGCCCGTCGCGGGGGCCGACATCGACGAGCTGGACGCGGGCGGGAAGGGATGGCATGGAAAAGCTCCTTGCAGAAGGTGTGATGTCAGTAGCCGCGCGCGGCGTCGACCACGCCGGCCACCGCCTCGCCACGCTGCAGGGCGGCGATCTTGCCGGCGATCTGGGCGATGCTTTCGCCGCGCAGCGTGCGCGCGGAGGTGTGCGGGGTGACGGTGACGCGCGGGTCGGTCCAGAACGGGTGCCCCTGCGGCAGCGGCTCGGTGCGGAACACGTCGAGCGTGGCGCCGGCGACGTGGCCGCTCTCCAGCAGGGCGAGCAGGTCCTCTTCCACCAGGTGCGCGCCGCGCGCGACGTTGACCACGTAGGCCCCGGGCAACAGGCGCGAGAGGGTTTCGCGGCACAGGATGTCCGTGGTCTCGGGCGTGAGAGGCAGCAGGTTCACGAGCACGCGGCTGCCGGCCAGGAAATCCTGCAGGCCCCGGGCGCCATGGTGGGTGCGCACGCCCTCCACCACCTTGGGCGATCGGCTCCAGCCCTGCACGGGGAACTCGAAGTGCGCCAGCGCCCGCGCCACGCGCTCGCCCAGCACGCCCAGGCCCATCACGCCCACGGGGAAATCCTGGCGCAGGCGCGGCTTGCGGAAGGCCCACCGGCCCTCGCGCTCCGCGTCCGCATAGGCGTCGAACTCGCGGAAGTGGCGGATGACCGCGTGGCATACGTACTCGGCCATCTGCACGGCCATGCCGGCGTCGTCGAGCCGCACCACGCGGCAGCCCGCCGGCAGCCGCAGGCGCAGCAGCGCATCCACGCCCGCGCCGATGTTGAAGAGCGCGCGCAGCCGGGGCTGCTCGTCCATGAACTGCTGGGACGGCGCCCACACCACGGCGTATTCGGCCTGCGGCGCGCCGGGCTCCCAGAGGGTGACGCGCGCGCCCGGCAGGGCGGCGCGCAGGCCGTCGAGCCAGGGCCCGGGCGAGGTGTCGGTACAGCAAAAAAGGATGTCGGTCATGCCCTGGAGCCTATCTCAGCCCGGCGGTGCGCCGCGCTCATGCGGCGGCCGCGAGGCGCAGCAGCTCGGCGCCCTCGGCCACCTGGTCGCCCGGGGCATAGAGCAGCTCTTCCACCGTGCCGTCGGCCGGCGCGGCGATGGTGTGCTCCATCTTCATCGCCTCCATCACGGCCAGGGCCTGGCCCCGGGCCACGCGCTCGCCCGCGCGCACCGCGAAGGACACCACCTTGCCGGGCATGGGCGCCGTGAGCCGGCCGCCCTCGGCCTGGGCCTCGCCCGCGTGCGCCAGCCGGTCGATGGCCACGAGCTGCACGGCGCCGCGCGGCGTGAAGACGTGGCGCGCATCGCCGTGGGCATACACGTGCGCGCGGGTGCGTTCACCGGCGAACTCCAGGTCGATGGCGCCCCCCTCCCCGCATGCGAAGGCCAGCGGCCCCTCGGCCAGCACGCTGCCTTCCGCCTCCACGCGCAACTGCGGCGCGCCGCCCGGCCGGTAGGTGAGCACGGCGCACGCCGGCAGGCCGCCGGCCTCGACGTCGAAGCGCCGATGGGCGTTCCCCCAGGCCTGCCAGCCGTCGCGGCGGCCCAGCGGGTCGCCCGGGCGCTCGGCCGCGCGCTCGGCCAGCAGCGCCTGCGCGACGGTGGCGGCCACCGCGAGCGGCAGCGCCACGGGCCGCTGGTGGAAGAGCGCCGCCTGCTCGCGCGGGATGAGCGCCGTGTCGAGCCGCGCCTGCGAGAACGATTCGGTGCGCAGCACGTGCCGCAGGAACTGCACGTTGGTCGCCAGCCCCACGATGTGCATGCGCGCCAGCGCCTCGTCCAGCCGCGCCAGGGCCTGCTCCCGCGTGTCGCCGTGCACGATGAGCTTGGCGATCATGGAGTCGTAGAAGGGGCTGATGGCGTCGCCCTCGCGCACGCCGTCGTCGATGCGCACCGCGCCGCGCGCGAAGTGCTCGCAGGGCGGCCTGCGGTAGATGGCGAGCCGGCCCGTGGCGGGCAGGAACTGGTGGTCGGGGTTTTCGGCGCAGATGCGCGCCTCGATGGCGTGGCCGTGGATGCGCAGTGCGTCCTGCGCGAGCGGCAGGGGCTCGCCCGCCGCCACGCGCAGCTGCCACTCCACGAGGTCCTGGCCGGTGATGGCCTCGGTAACGGGGTGCTCCACCTGCAGGCGCGTGTTCATCTCCATGAAGAAGAACTCCATGGCGCCGCCCTCGCGCTGTTCGACGATGAACTCCACCGTGCCCGCGCCCACGTAGCCCACGGCCCGGGCCGCCGCCACGGCGGCCTCGCCCATGCGCGCGCGCATCTCCGGCGGCAGGCCGGGCGCGGGGGCTTCTTCCAGCACTTTCTGGTGGCGGCGCTGCACGGAGCAGTCGCGCTCGAAGAGGTGCACGCAGTGGCCGTGCGTGTCGCCGAACACCTGGATCTCGATGTGGCGGGGGCGCTGCACGTATTTCTCGATGAGCACGGCGTCGTCGCCGAAGCTGTTCCGCGCCTCGCGCTGGCACGAGGCCAGGGCCTCGGCGAAGTCCTCGGCCCGGTCCACCGCGCGCATGCCCTTGCCGCCGCCGCCCGCGCTGGCCTTGATGAGCACGGGGTAGCCGATGCGGCCGGCCTCGCGGGCGAGCAGCGCCGGGTCCTGGTCATGGCCGTGGTAGCCGGGCACCAGCGGCACGCCGGCCTGCTCCATGAGCTGCTTGGACTCGGCCTTGAGCCCCATGGCCTGGATGGCCGAGGGGGGCGGCCCGATGAAGACCAGGCCCGCATCGGCGCAGGCCCGGGCGAACTCCTCGTTCTCGGAGAGGAAGCCGTAGCCCGGGTGGATGGCCTGCGCGCCGGTGCGGCGCGCGGCATCGAGGATGCGCTCCCAGCGCAGGTAGCTCTCGCCGGGCGCGCTGCCGCCGATGTGCACGGCCTCGTCGCAGGCGGCCACGTGCCGCGCCGAGGCGTCGGCATCGGAATACACGGCCACGGTTTTCACGCCCATGCGGCGCGCGGTAGCGGCCACGCGGCAGGCGATTTCACCGCGATTGGCAATCAGGATCTTCTCAAACATGGGTGACCTCCGCGGTGAAATCGCCTGCGCACGCTGCGCGTGCCAGGCCGTTTGCCGAAACGTCTGCGCTGCAGCCGTTTTCACCACAGTTGGCGATCAGAATCTTGTCGAACATCGTGCGTCTCCAAAGGCGGGCTCCGTCCAGGGCTCCGCGCCCCGGGGTCGCCCGGCCGTCATCGTTTTCCGGAAAAGATCAGGCGGCCCCGGCGGGCCGCGCGAAGAAAGCGGACACCCTGCGCAGCACGGCGCGCAGGAACTTCAGCAGCACCGCCAGCAGCAGGGCCGAGAGCGCCACCATCAGCGCGAGCGCGATGCCGAAGGCCACCGGGTGCTGCGTGGCCAGCCACACCACGCCCACTACGAGGCCGTCCTCGAAGAACGACAGCAGCCAGTTGGACAGGGGCTCGGGCGAGGTGTTGGCGGCCGCGCGCGCGGTCATCTTGGTGGCCAGGGCCGTGGCCGAGAGCGATCCGCCCAGCAGGCCGGCCGCCACGGCCAGGGCGCCGTGGTCGGCCCCGAACACGCCCGCGGCCAGCAGCGCGCCGGCCGGCACGCGGATCGCGGCATGGGCGGCGTCCCACAGGCTGTCGAACCAGGGCACCTTGTCGGCGATGAATTCCACGCACAGCAGCAGGCCGCTCACCAGCAGCACGGCCGGGTGCTGCAGCATGCGCAGCCCCTCGGGCAGGGCCAGCCAGCCGCCCGCGCCCATGGCCCCCACGAGGAAGACCACGGCATAGAGGCGGAACCCGCTGGCCCACCCGAGCGCGGCCGCGAGCGCCAGCAGGCCCGGCATGTCCAGCGCCCCGGTGGCGCGGCGGGCCTGCTCGGCCACCTCGCGCGCCGCGCCCGCATCGACGTGCAGGCCCGCGGCATGCAGCCACTGGACGATGTGCAGCCAGAGCGCATCCATGGAGCGGCGGCGCGCGGCCCGTCAGCCCTGCGCCTGCCACGCGGGCTTGCGCTTTTGCAGGAAGGCCTGCACGCCCTCGCGCCCCTCGGCGCCCGCGCGGATGTCGGCGATGGAATCCACCGTGGAGGCGACGAGCGCATCGTCGATGGGCCGGCCGGCGATGTCCTGCACCAGCCGCTTGCCGGCGGACACGGCCTGCGGGCCGGCCGCCACGATGGCCTGCAGCACGGCGTCGAGCTTTTCGTCGAGCAGCTCGAAATCGACCACCTCGTGCACGAGGCCGATGCGCAGCGCCTCCAGCGCGCCGAAGCGCTCGCCCGTGACGAAGTAGCGCCGCGCGGCGCGCTCGCCCATCGCGCGCACCACGTAGGGCCCGATGGTGGCGGGGATGAGGCCCAGGCGGACCTCGCTCAGGCAGAACGCCGCCGTATCGACCGCCACGGCCACATCGCAGGCCGCCACCAGCCCCACGCCGCCCGCATACACGTCGCCCTGCACGCGGGCGATGGTGGGCTTGGGGCATTCGTTGAGCGTGCGCAGCATGGCGGCCAGGCGGCCCGCGTCCTCGACGTTCTCGGCACGGGAATAGTCGGCCATGCGGCGCATCCAGTTCAGGTCCGCGCCCGCGCAGAAGGTGGGGCCCTCGGCGGCGAGGACGATGGCGCGCACGCCCTCTTGCCGGCCCAGCGCCTGGAAGGCGGCGGTGAGTTCGGCGACCACTTCGTCGCTGAACGCATTGCGCGCCTCGGGCCGCGCGAGCGTGACGCGCGCGATGGCGCCGGCCTGTCCCACACGCAGATGGCGGTAATCCGTTGTCGTCATGGTGAAGTCCTCCTGGGCTCGGTTGGGAAAAAAGCGCGCGGCGGCCCTCACATGCGGAAGACGCCGAACCTCGTGTCCTCGATCGGCGCGTTGCGCGCGGCGGCCAGCCCCAGCGCGAGCACGCGGCGCGTGTCGGCGGGGTCGATGACGCCATCGTCCCACAGCCGCGCGGTGGCGTAATAGGGATGTCCCTGCTCTTCGTACTGCCGGCGGATGGGCGCCTTGAAGGCCTCCTCCTCCTCCGGGCTCCACGCGCCGCCCTTGGCCTCGATACCGTCGCGCCGCACGGTGGCGAGCACGCTCGCGGCCTGCTCGCCGCCCATCACGGAGATGCGCGCGTTGGGCCACATCCACAGGAAGCGCGGCGAATACGCGCGCCCGCACATGCCGTAGTTGCCCGCGCCGAACGAGCCGCCGATGACGACGGTGAACTTGGGCACCGCCGCCGTGGCCACGGCCGTGACCATCTTGGCGCCGTTGCGCGCGATGCCCTCGTTCTCGACCTTGCGGCCCACCATGAAGCCGGTGATGTTCTGCAGGAACACCAGCGGGATCTTGCGCTGGCAGCACAGCTCGATGAAGTGCGCGCCCTTCAGGGCCGACTCGGAGAACAGGATGCCGTTGTTGGCGATGATGCCCACGGGCATGCCCTCGATGCGCGCGAAGCCCGTGACCAGCGTGGTGCCGTAGCGCGCCTTGAACTCGTCGAAGGCGCTGCCGTCCACGATGCGGGCGATGATCTCGCGCACGTCGAAGGGCTTGCGCGTGTCCACGGGAATCACGCCATACAGCCCATCCGCTTCAAAAGCAGGAGCAACCGGATCAATGGATTCGGCGACGTGCGGCCGATTCCGGTTCAGGTTGCGCACCGCGTTGCGCGCCAGCTGCAGCGCGTGCAGGTCGTTCTGCGCGAGGTGGTCGGCCACGCCCGAGAGCCGCGTGTGCACGTCGCCGCCCCCCAGGTCCTCGGCGGTGACCTCCTCGCCGGTGGCGGCCTTCACGAGCGGCGGGCCGCCCAGGAAGATGGTGCCCTGGTTCTTCACGATGATGGATTCGTCGCTCATCGCGGGCACGTAGGCGCCGCCGGCCGTGCAGCTGCCCATCACCACCGCGATCTGCGCGATGCCCTGCGCGCTCATCTGCGCCTGGTTGTAGAAGATGCGGCCGAAGTGGTCGCGGTCGGGGAAGACCTCGTCCTGGTTGGGCAGGTTGGCGCCGCCCGAATCGACGAGGTAGATGCATGGCAGGCGGTTCTGCTGCGCGATCTCCTGCGCGCGCAGGTGCTTCTTCACCGTGAGGGGGTAGTAGGTGCCGCCCTTCACCGTGGCGTCGTTGCACACCACCATGCAGTCCACGCCGCTCACGCGGCCGATGCCGGCGATCAGGCCCGCACCGGGCGCTTCGTCGCCGTACAGGCCGAGCGCGGCGAGCGGCGCGATCTCCAGGAAGGGCGAGCCCGGGTCCAGCAGTTCGCGCACGCGGTCGCGCGGCAGCAGCTTGCCGCGCGCCGTGTGCTTGGCGCGCGCGGCTTCGCTGCCGCCCAGGGCGGCCTGCGCGGCGCGCTCGCGCAGGTCCTGCACCAGCGTACGCATCGCGGAGGCATTGGCCTGGAAGTCGGCGGAACGGGGGTTGAGGCGGGATTCGAGGATCATGTCGGAGCGGGGAACGGGGTCGTCGTCAGGCGGTGGCACGTTCGGCAAGGCCCAGCCGCTGCTTCATCGCATCGCGGATCTTGAACTTCTGGATCTTGCCGGTCACGGTCATGGGGAACTCGGCCACGAAGCAGATGTAGCGCGGCACCTTGTAGTGCGCGATCTGGCCCTGGCAGAAGGCGCGGATGCCCTCCTCCGTGGGCGGCTCTCCGGGCCGGGCGATGATCCAGGCGCACAGCTCCTCGCCGTACTTCTCGTCGGGCACGCCCACCACCTGCACGTCCTGCACCTGCGGGTGGCGGTAGAGGAATTCCTCGATCTCGCGCGGGTAGATGTTCTCGCCGCCGCGGATCACCATGTCCTTGATGCGGCCCACGATGTTCACGTAGCCCTCGGCGTCCAGGGTGGCGAGGTCGCCGGTGTGCATCCAGCCATCCGCGTCGATGGCCTCGCGGGTCCTCTCCGGGTCGCCCCAGTAGCCGTACATGACCGCATAGCCGCGCGTGCACAGCTCGCCCGGCCGGCCGCAGGGCACGGTCTCGCCGGTGTCGGGGTCGATGACCTTCACCTCCAGGTGCGGCTGCACCTGCCCCACCGTGGAGACGCGCCGCTCCAGCGGCGTGTCGGCGCTGCTCTGGCAGCTCACGGGGCTGGTCTCGGTCATGCCGTAGGCGATGGTGATCTCCGACAGGTGCATGTCGCCCGCCACGCGCTTCATGACCTCGATGGGGCACGGCGAGCCGGCCATGATGCCGGTGCGCAGGGTGGAGAGGTCGAACTCGCCGAAGCGCGGGTGCTGCAGCTCGGCGATGAACATGGTGGGCACGCCGTGCAGGCCCGTGCAGCGCTCGGCCTGCACCGCCTCCAGCACCTTGAGCGGGTCGAAGCCGTCGCTCGGATAGACGATGGTGCTGCCGTGGGTCACGCAGGCGAGGTTGCCCAGCACCATGCCGAAGCAGTGGTAGAGCGGCACGGGGATGCAGAGCCGGTCCTCGGGCGTGAGGCGCATGCACTCGCCGATGAAAAAGCCGTTGTTGAGGATGTTGCGGTGCGTGAGCGTGGCGCCCTTGGGGAAGCCGGTGGTGCCGCTGGTGAACTGGATGTTGATGGGCTCGTACGGGTCCAGCGCGGCGGCGGCCGCATCGACGCGCCCGTCGCCCGCATCGCCGCGCGCGATGAGCGCGGAAAAGCGCAGCAGGCCGGCCTCCCCGGCCACCCCCGCGTCCTGCCCGGGCCCGTCGATCCACACCACCGTCCGCAGGTGCGGCAGCCGCCGCGCGGCGAGCTGCCCCGGCGCCTGCTGCGCCCACTCGGGCGCCAGCTCGCGCAGCATGGCCAGGTAGTCGCTGGCCTTGAAGCGCGCCATGGCCACCAGCGCCTTGCAGCCCACCTTGTTCAGCGCGTACTCCACCTCGGAGGTGCGGTAGGCCGGGTTGATGTTCACCAGGATCAGGCCCACCTGCGCCGTGGCGAGCTGCAGCAGCACCCACTCGGCGTTGTTGTGCGACCAGATGCCCACGCGGTCGCCCTTGCGCAGCCCCAGGCCCAGCAGGGCGCTGGCGAGGCGCCGCGCCTCGGCGTGCAGCTGCGCGTAGGTGAAGCGCAGCCCCTGGTGCACGCTCACGAGGGCCTCGCGGTCCGGCTGGCGCGCCGCCATGCCGGCGAAGAACGCCCCCAGGGTCTGCTCGATCAGGGGCGCCGTGGTGACGCCCCGCGCATGGCTGAGGGCGAGCGGACGGGCGGAGGGATCGGACGCGGTCACGGCATGTGTCTCCTGGGCTTGCGGTCTCCGGTCCCCTGGCGGGACGGGCCGGCGTTTCGCCACAGCATACGCCGCCCGGCCCTCTCCGGGTCCACCGATCGGGCCAGACAGGTTGCAAATCGTGCCAGCAGCCGCCACACTGCCGCCATGCCCTCCGCGCCCCGCCCCACCGCCCGCGTACCCGCGCCGCCGGCCCGGGAGCCCGTGGCGGCCACGCCCATGGCCTTCGTGCGGGCCATCGTGCGGGCCTATGCGCGGCGCGGGCTGAGCCCCGCGAACGCGCTGGCCACGGCACGGATCGCGCCAGAGGCCGTGCAGGATGCGCACGGCCGCATCACCGCGCTGCAGATGGAGGCCCTCTCGGCCGCCGCCATGCGTGAGCTGGATGACGAGGCCCTGGGCTGGTTCTCGCGGCGCCTGCCCTGGGGCAGCTACGGCATGCTGGCGCGCGCCTCGATCAGCGCCCCCACGCTGGGCCTCGCGCTGCGGCGCTGGTGCCGCCACCACGCACTCATCGCCGACGACATCGGCCTGCACCTGGGCACCGAGGGCGGCATCGCCACGCTGGCGCTGGCCGAGCACCGCGACCTGGGCGCGCTGCGCGAGTTCTGCACGGTGTCGGTGCTGCGCAACGCGCTGGGGCTGTCGTGCTGGTTCATCGATTCGCGCCTGCCGCTGCTGGACGCGGCCTTCCCGTTCGCGCCGCCGCCGCACGCGGCGGTGTATCCGCTGCTCTTCGGCGTGGCGCCGCGCTTTCGCGCGCCCCAGGCCCTGCTGCGCTTCGATGCGCGCTACCTCGGCTTGCCGCTGCAGCGCGACGAGGCAGCGCTGCGCCAGATGCTGCAGCGCGCCCTGCCCCTCACCGTGCGCCAGTACCGCCGCGACCGGCTGCTGGTGCAGCGCGTGCGGCAGGCCCTGGCCCACGCGCCCGAGCAGCCCTGCAGCGCGCAGACGCTGGCCGCGCAGCTGCACGTGTCGCCGCGCACGCTGCACCGCCAGCTCAAGGAGGAAGGCGCCTCGCTGCAGGCGCTCAAGGACGAGGCGCGCCAGCAGCGCGCGCGCGATCTGCTGCACCGCACCGACCGGCCCGTCAAGCACGTGGCGCAGGCGGCCGGGTTCGCCAGCGAGAAGAGCTTCATGCGCGCCTTCCGCCAGTGGACGGGGCTCTCGCCAGCCGAGTACCGGCACCGGCAGCGCGCCGGGGAACTGGCGGCGGCCCCACCGCCACCGCCATCGCTCACAGGCCGTAGCAGCGCCGCAGGCCGGTGAACTCGTAGTAGTGGCTGCCGCCGGCATGGCGCGCGGCCTCGCAGGCGGCGGGGAAATCCACCTCCTGCTCGTTGAACAGCATCTTCACGAGCACCGTGCCCCGGCCGTCGCGCACCACGTCCCATTGCACGTTGGTGGCCATGGGCGAGACGTCCTCGCCGCGCCAGGGGTTGTTGGCATAGGCATAGGTCTGGGCGCGCGGCACCGGCGTGGAGGCATTGCGCAGGCCCAGGCGCGCGGCGAACGGGATCATCACCTCGGCATGCGTGAAGCGCAGGCGCGCCACGCGCTCCAGGCGGCCCTGCGCGATGAGGCCGACCTCGTCGAAGAAGTCCTGCAGCAGCGCCTGCGTGAAGCGGGTGGTGACGCCGCCGTACTCGGTGGCCGAGGGGCCCTTGCCGTAGAAATCGTCGATGTCCTGCAGGTAGGCAAAGGTGGGTGCGTGCTCGGCGGGCAGGTAGGCGTCGAAGTCCACGCCGGTTTCCTGCCGCATGCCGGGGGCGATGATGTAGAGCTCGTAGATCAGCGCCGCCGCGTCCACGATGCCCTGGATCTTCGTCTTGCCGTCGCCCGTGAGCGTGCTGGTGAAGCGGCCGTCGGCGCTGGAGAAGGTGTGCGTGCCGTTGTTGGAGAAGGTGTAGGTGCCCGCGTCGAGCTTGTCGATGAAGGCCGCCGAGAAGAGCCGCTCCAGCACGGAGCGCGCACGGGCGCGAACCTCGGGCGCGGCCCGCGCGGCCGCCACCTTGGCGGCCGCCTCGGCGCCGAAGCCGGCGGCATCCTTGGCCGCCGCGTAGCGCTGGTAGTCCAGGCTGGCGGCGAGCACCGAGGCCCGCACGCTGGTCGCATCGGCCACCGCGTCGGTGGTGGCCGAGAGCTTGTGCGGATAGAGCTGGAAGCGGTCCACCACCGCCGGCGCGATGGCGCCCGCCACGGCGGGGGCCGACGCGGCCAGCGAGGCGGCGAAGAACTGCGAGCTGTCCACCGCGCGGTCCTGGCCGGAATGCAGCACCTCCACCTGCCGCGGGCGCCCCTGGAAGGTCTGCCCGGCGAACAGCTCGGCATCGCGCTGCGCCAGCCGGGCCGCGAGCTGGCGGTGCTCGGCGATGCCCACCTGGGTGAGGTTGCCGTAGCCCGGCGTGCCGATGCCCGCCACGCCCCAGCCGAGCACGAAGTTGGCCCGCATGATCGTCTGCACATCAGGGCCGAGCTGGCGGCCCAGGGCGGTGAGGGCCCCGTCGGCCTGGGCGCGCGTCCACAGGTTGAGCACGGCGTCGTCGTACTTCATGCTGGAGAGCCCCCGCGTGCCGTGTCGGGCCACGAGTTCGGCATACACCTTGGCGAAGCCCGGGGGCGGCGCCTCGTAGCTGTCCGCCGACTGGCGGGGCTGGTAGGCGGTCTTGGTGGCGTAGTCGCCGGCGGGCGCCTGGGACACGCCGCTTCCGCCGCCGCCTCCACAGGCGGCCAGGGCGAGGGCCAGGAGCGAAAGGGCCCAGCGGAAAGGAACGGCAGGGGATGGCATGGAGCAACTGATCAAAGTGACAAAGCCGGCAAGGCTATGCGGCCATTGCGACAGCGGCATGACACACGGCGTCTGCCCACTCACTGGCCGAGCCACAGCCCCGCCGTGCGCTGCCTGGCGGAATGCGCGGTCGATTCGCCCCTTCACGGAAGGATTCGCATCAGAACCGTGAGGATCGAAAAACCCCTGCACATTTCCAATCCATCACCTCCAGCCTCCACCCGCCATGGATTTCCCTGCTTTCCGCACCGGCAGCAACCATCGCCTACCGGCATCGAGAAGCGGCCCGGAAAATCCCCCCGCCGACCGTGCAGGGCCTTCCGGAAAATCCGTTCCCGGGCACCCCTTGCACAGCGCCCTGGCCCCCAGGCAGGTATCGCACGCGCACCTCGACAGCACGGCGAACCGGGCGCGCGCCCCTGCACCGCTGCCGAGAATCCACAACAGCTATCAGGATCTCATGGGAATCCTTACCCGCTATGGCAATGGCGAGGACTTCGCAGCGCTGAAAAAAACCTTTCCAGGCATCCGCGGCTACCTCACCACGTCAGGTGAAGTTCCGGCGTCGTCGGCAGGCAAACGGCTGCTTCGAGACCTGGATGCGAGCCAGATCGATTATTTAAGGACCCATGTCCTGCGCCGGATCGATCACTGCAATTCAGATCCAGGAACCAAAGACTTTCTGATCAAAAGCTTTGAAAAGTCCGTCCAGGCCGCGCGCGAAGCGAAGGCAGAGATGCAAAAGCAGGAGCAGTCGTGGAATCACTCCACCGCCAAGCCGAAAACAAGCAAATCAAAAAGCCCCATTCAACGCCGCTTCTTCGAAAATCCGAATGCCTTGTTGAAGCTTGCGCATGACTTCAGCAATGCATCACTGAGTTTCTCAAGAGTCTGTGCTCTCAACGATGTATCAGAAAGCTTCCTCCAGCGATTGATCAACCAAGACACCGGAGAACTCACGGATAAAGGGGAAGAATTTCTCTCGAATTTCGAAAAACCCATCCAGGCGGCATTTCGCGCCGACATCCAAGGTAGCTTGCAGACCAAAACGGAGCCGCCTCCAGACCAACACGCGGCTCACACGGTTCTTCAACGAGAGGACTCCTATCCTGCCTCGTCGTTTTTCTCAGGTGTCAGCGAGGAATGGAGGCGGATGGGCTACGAAGCAGCCCCCGACTCACCGGGACAGGAGGTCACGCAACCCTGGCACGCCGACCGCCATGGCGGCCTGCAGATGCCAGCGGAACGGCCCGCCACGCCAGCGGCCAATCCTGCGTGGATCACCGTGGACGACCTGCCATCGCCCCAGGGGGCTGGCCCGCGACTCGGAAAGGTGACATCCAACTCCTGGCTGGGAGGCGAGCACTTGCTCGCCTACACCGAAGCCCTGGCCCGCCAATGGAAAGGGCAGCCCCATGCCGAACGGCTCAACGTTGCCGACCCGCTGCAGGTCGCCCAGCTGATCTCCGGGACCGGCAAACAGAAGAACGATGTTCTGCGCCATCTCCTCAAAGGCCAGGACACCATCGTTTTCCTGCCGATCAACGACCCCCAGGCCCATTGGTCGCTGCTCGTCATCGACCGGCGTACCAATGAGGCGCTCCACTACGACTCTTCGTGGCCGCCCCAGGGGGCCCGGGACGTCGTCCATACACGCCAGTACCAGTTGGCCCAAAGCGCGGCAATGGCCATGGGCATCCATACCCCCGTCCGGGGGATGCCGATCGCGCAACAACGGGACCGGCATTCCTGCGGCGACCATGTGCTGACGGGGATCGGCACATTGGCGCAGCGGGTGATCGACGGCACGTTCCACCATGCCGGGGGCACGGACCTGAGCGCTATCGCGCCCGACCGAGGCCATATCGCCGGCGTCTTGGCCAGCGCCGAGGACTCCCATGCAGGCAGCCGGGTCAGGCCGGCGCCCGAGCCGCCGATCGACCGCGAGAAGAAGAAACCCAGGTGGGGGTAGCGGTACTGGCGAGCTAGGCCGCGGCCAGCAGGTCCGGCAGGTCGTCCATCGATCCGATGACCGCCACGGCGCCGGCCTCGCGCAGCGCCTGCGCGGGGTCGTGGCCCCCGTCCGTGGGGCTGTAGCCCACCACCGTGGCCCCGGCGGCCACGCCGGCGGCGACGCCCGTCACGGTGTCTTCGACCACGAGGCAGCGCGCAGGCGGCACGCCCAGCGCGGCGGCGGCGGCCAGGTACACGTCCGGCGCGGGCTTGGTGCGCGGCACCTCGTGCCCGCTGAAGATGCGCCCCTCGAAGTACGGCATGAGCCCCACCTTGCCGAGCTGCAGCTCCACCTTGTGGCGATCGGCCCCGGAGGCGCAGGCGATGCGCCCGGCCAGGCGCCCGTGCACCGCGCCCACGGCCCGCAGCGCGCCGGGGATGGCCTCCAGCCCGGCCACCAGCGCCTCGTTGCGCCGCACGTAGAACTCGGCCATCCAGGCATCGGTCAGGGGCCGGCCGGTGTGGGCCTCGATGCGCGCCGCCTCGCTGCGCACGGCCTTGCCGATGAAGATGCGCACGCACTCCTCGGCGCTGAGGTGCCAGCCGGCCTCGTGCAGCATCTCGCGCAGCACGTGGTGGGTGATGGGCTCGCTATCGACGAGCACGCCGTCGCAGTCGAAGAGCACGGCATCGAAGGGAGGCAGGGGGATGCCGGCGGGCGAAGGCAGGGGGGAGGACATCGGCGTGGGGAAGGCGGCGGGACAAAAAAACAGCGGCGTCCGGGAGGAACGCCGCCAAGCACGCTCGAATCTACCGCATGCGGGCGCCGGAGGCCTGCCGGCGCCGATCGTTGTTGTCTCTCTCTTCGCTCCCTGTGGCCCGCGCCCCGGTGGTCACGTCCGGGGCAGGGGCACCTCTCATTGAATCCGTCCGCCGGCCCATCGCCGTGCGGGTATGCAGCCCGCAAGAATGGAAAGAAAAAGAAGCCCCGGCGAAGGCCGTTCGCAGGCTTTCCGCGGCAGGCCGAGCGTGGCCCGGACGGCGGGCGTCCGGCACGGCCTGCCGAGGAAGACTGTGGCCGTCCTCCGGCGAGGATTGACTTGAATTGTCGGTACAGTCGGGGCGCTTCCGCACCCCACCGCGGTGGGGTTTTTGTTACGCGGCCATCGGTGTGCCCGGCATACCCTCCATCACGTCCCCCCGCCCCCCCTCCGGAAATCCCCCGTGCCCCACGCCACCGCCCTCCACTCCACGGCACCGTCGCGCACGCGCTACGGGCTCGTGGTGGACGACCATCCGCTGGTGGCGCACGGCATGACCGAGTTCCTGCGGCTGCACCCCGGGCTGGACGCGGCGCACCACGTGCCGAACATGCCGGAGGCGCTGCGCGCCATCGCCCGGCACGGCCCCCCGGCCGTGGCGCTGGTGGATTTCTGGCTCGCCGACGGCTCCACCGCGCCGTTCATCCGCGACCTGCTCGCGATGGCGCCGCAGGCCCGCGTGCTGGTGATGAGCGGCGACGACCATCCGGCCATCGCCTTCAAGGCCCGAGCGAGCGGGGCGCACGGCTTCGTGCACAAGCAGCAGGAGCCCGAAGTGTTCGCGGCCGCCGTGGCGGCGCTGCTGGACGGCACCTCGTGGTTCCGGACACCCGACCTGCCGGCGCCGGGCGCCGCGCTGGCGTGCGCCGGCACGCCGCTGGCGCGCGAGGTGCAGATCAGCCCGGGCGACCTGGGCCTCACGCCGCGCCAGGGCCAGATCCTGGCGCTGGTGCTGGCGGGCCAGCCGAACAAGCCCATCGCCGCCACGCTGCACCTCTCCGAGCACACGGTGAAGGAGCACATCACGGCGATCCTGCAGAAGCTCGGCGCCCGCAACCGCGTGGAGCTGATCGCGCGGCTGCGCGGGGTGCGGCTGGAGTTGCCCGAGGCCGCGCTGTCGCGCTGATACGCCGAACGGCCGGGACGGGCACGGATCAGCCGCGGCCGTCCTGCGCCAGCCAGCGCGCGAGCACCGCATGCAGCGCCTCGGGCGCGAGCGGCTTGCGGAACACCAGGTACCCCTCTTCCTCGGCCTGCGCGAGCGCGGCCGCGCCGTGCTCGCCGCTCACCAGCGCGCCGCGCGCGCCGGGGCAGAGCTCCAGCAGCGCCTGCAGCACCGCGAAGCCGCTCTGCCCGCCGCCCAGGCGCTGGTCGCAGAGGATCGCATCCGGAACGAACCCCGCGGCCACCCGCGCGAGCGCCTGCTCGGCCGTGGCCGCCACCTCGGCGCGCAGGCCCCAGGACTCCAGCAACTGCGCCAGGGCCAGCGACACCTGCGGATCGTCCTCCACCAGCAGGCACGCGCCCGATAGCGAGGCCAGCCGCGCCATCCAGGGCGCGCGCGGCGCCACCGCCGAGGGCGACTGCGCGGCATCGCCGGCCGCCTCCAGCGAGAGCCAGAAGCACGAGCCCCGGCCGGGCACGGACTCGAAGCCGTATTCCGCGCCGATCAGCCGCGCCGATCGCGCCACCACCGACAGCCCCAGGCCGTGACCCGCCACCTCCTGGGTCCAGCGCGCGCCGCCCCGGTAGAACGGCGCGTAGATGCGGTGCTGGTCCTCCAGCGGCACGCCGGCGCCGGTGTCCCAGACCTCGATGCGCCAGAGGCCCTGGCACGCCCGCGCACCGACCAGCACGCCGCCCGCGCGGGTGTAGCGCAGCGCGTTCTGCGCGAGGTTGAACACCATCTGGCGCAGCAGCGCCGGATCGGCGCGCACGGCGGCCGCGCGCCGGCGCGGCAGGAAGAGCCGCAGGCGCAGCCCGCGCCGCAGGGCATCGGGGCCGAACACCGCCGCCACGTCGGTGAACACGGCGGCCAGGGGGACATCCTCGCGGCGCACGGCATGCTGGCCCGATTCGAGCCGGGAGAGGTCCAGCAGGGCGTTGAAGAGAAAGGTGAGCGAGCGCGCGCAGTCCTGGATGCCGCCGAGCACCGGCACCAGCCGCTCGTCGGCGTTGCGCTGCAGCGCCGTCTCCACGAGCAGGCCCATCGCGTGGAGCGGCTGGCGCAGATCGTGGCTGGCGGTGGAGAGGAAGCGGTTCTTCTCTTCCAGCGCGCGTTCGGCCTCCTCCTTCGCGGCGCGGTAGCGCTCGGCCAGCTGCAGGCGCTGGCGCTCCATCTCCACCTGCTGCACGACGAAGCGCCGCGCGCCCCACGCATGCCGAGAGATCACGGCGCCATAGAGCGCCACCAGCGCGAGCATGGCCTGCCAGCGCTCGGGGAAGTACCAGACCACGGCGGCCAGGGTCGGCCCGTAGATGGCCGCGAAGAACGGGAGGAACACGCGGGGCTGCGGCGCCAGGAAGGTCGTGCCCGAGGCGATCACCGCGCAGATGACCAGGTACACCATGAGCCGGAACTCCTGGGGCGCTCCGTGCGTGAGCGCGATGGGCACGACCCAGAACACGCCGTCCGCCGCCGCCAGCGCCTGGAAGATCCGCTCCCAGCGCGGCACCACCACGGCATCGGGCAGCGCGGCGTCGCGGTGGAAGCGCCGCTGCAGGGTCAGCAGCAGGCCGGCGAAGACGAGGAAGGCCCCCCACCACACGAGCAGGTGGCCGGACGGCGCACCGGTGCGCGCGTGCAGCCACGTCAGCACCCCCGGGATGACGGCCGCGGGGATCTCCGAGGTCCCGCCGCGCGACGCGAACGAATGCAGCAGCCGGCGGCGCACCGCCAGATCGAGCCCGGTACTGGACGCCTGGGCATCGGCGGCGGGCTCTGCGTGCCACGCGTCGGGATAGTGGCTGTCGGGAGCGGTCGGCATCGTGCGGCAGGCAGTGGGGAAAGAACGCGAAAGACCGGGAGGCGGCGGCGCGGCGGGCCGGCGTCAGCCGCGCGGGAAGTCGCCGTCCACGTAGGCCCAGCGGCCGCCCTCGCGCACGAAGCGGCTGCGCTCGTGCAGGCGGTGCGCGCGGCCGCCGGCATCGCGCTGGCGGGCGACGAACTCCACCTCGGCCCGGTCCTCGCCCGTGGCGCGGTGGGAGCGCACCTCCAGCCCGAGCCAGCGCACGCCCGGATCGAAATCGACCGACGCGGGCCGGTGGCCGGCCGCCCAGGTGGCCAGGAGGTAGTCGGCCCGCTGGAGCACGAAGGCGGTGTAGCGCGAGCGCATGAGGCTCTCGGCATCGGGCGCGGGCGCCGCGTCCCAGTGGTCGAGGTAGCGGCCGCAGCACTGCGCGTAGGCCAGCGGCGCGCGGCGCGCGGACAGGCGCCCGCAGGGGCAGGCCGGGGAGCCGGGGGAGGGAGTCGGGGAGGTGGAAGACACGGCCATCGTCGGCGGTTGGGCGGGCCCGCATTCTTGCAGATGCGCCGGTGGCACACTCGCGGCCAAGGCGGCCCGGGGGCCGCTCCAACCTGGGAGAGCATCGATGTGGTCCATGAGCGTGCCGTGGTGGGAGTTCGTGCTGCGAGGCGTGGTGGTGTATGCGTTCCTGCTGGTGTTCCTGCGGCTCACGGGCCGGCGGCAGACAGGGCAGTTCGCGCCGTTCGACCTGGTGCTGCTGCTCATCCTCTCGAACGCGGTGCAGAACTCGATGAACGCGGGCGACAACTCGCTGATCGGCGGCCTCGTCTCGGCCGGCACGCTCATCGGCTGCCACATGCTGCTGGCGCGGCTCACCTTCCGCTTTCCCCGGATCGCCCGCTGGGTGGACGGCCGGCCGCAGACCCTGGTGGACAACGGCCGCGTGGACCGGGCCCTGATGCGGCGCGAGCTGCTCTCGGCCGACGACCTGGCCGCCGCCCTGCGCGCGGGAGGCTGCCTGCACCTGCACGAGGTGGAGCGCGCGACCATCGAGACCAACGGCCAGATCACCGTGGTGCTGCGCGAGCGCGGCAGCGCGGGCACGGACGGCCCTGCGCAGCGCAGTTGAGCGTTTTCCGAAGCGTTTGGGCCACCACGTCGCCGTATTTGCTGCGCGAACAGCTATCAATTAAATAGCACGCGCCCCGGCCGGCCCACCCGGCGGATCAGGCCGCCAGCGCGCGCTGGATCAGGATCTTCTGCACGTCGCTCGTGCCCTCGTAGATCTGGCACACGCGCACGTCGCGGTAGATGCGCTCCACGGGGAAATCGCTGACCACGCCGTAGCCGCCCAGCGTCTGCAGGGCCGCGCTGCACACGCCCTCGGCCATCTCGCTCGCGAACAGCTTGGCCATGGCGGCCTCCTTCAGGCAAGGCCGGCCCGCGTCGCGCAGCGCGGCGGCGTGCCAGACGAGCTGGCGCGCGGCCTCGATCCGCGTGGCGCAGTCGGCGAGGCGAAAGCCCACGGCCTGGTGCTGGAAGATCGGCTGGCCGAAGCTCTCGCGCTCCTTCGCGTACCGCAGCGCCACCTCGAAGGCGCTGCGCGCCATGCCCACGCTCTGCGCGGCGATGCCGATGCGCCCGCCCTCCAGCGCGCCCAGCGCGATCCGGTAGCCCTCGCCCTCCGCGCCGAGGCGGTTTTCCGCCGGGACGCGGCACTGCTCGAACACGATCTGCGCCGTGTCGCTGCTGTGCTGGCCGAGCTTGTCCTCCAGCCGCGCGACGGTGTAGCCCGGCGCGTCGGTGGGCACGAGGAAGGCGCTCATGCCCTTCTTGCCCGCCGCCTTGTCGGTGACGGCGATCACGATGGCCACCTGGCCGTTCTTGCCGCTGGTGATGAACTGCTTCACGCCGTCGATCACGTAGGCATCGCCCTCGCGCCGGGCCGTGGTGCGCAGCGCCGAGGCGTCCGAGCCCACGTGCGGCTCGGTCAGGCAGAACGCGCCCAGCATCTCGCCGCGCGCGAGCGGCGCGAGCCACCGGCGCTTCTGCGCCTCGCTGCCGTAGCGCATCAGGATCGCGTTCACCGGGCAGTTGGTCACGCTGATGGCGGTGCTGGTGCCGCCGTCGCCCGCGGCGATCTCCTCCAGCACCAGGGCGAGCGAGAGGGTGTCCAGGCCCGCGCCGCCGTAGGCCTCGGGCACGCAGATGCCGTAGGCGCCCAGCGCGGCCAGGCCCTGGTGGGCCTCGCGCGGGAAGTGGTGCTCCTTGTCCCAGCGGGCGGCGTGCGGCCACAGCTCGCTCTGGGCGAAATCGCGCACCGCGTCGCGGATCATTTCCTGGTCCTGGGTCAGCAGCATGGGGTTGTCTCCGTCCATTCGTTGGTTGTTCGTCTTCCGGGCGGCGCCGGGGGGCGCGGGCTACCAGTGCGCGGCGCGGCGCCCGTCGTGGTGCAGCAGCCGGCCCCGGTCGGCGGGCGTCACGCCCTCCAGCACCGAGCGCATGCCGCGCACGCTGCCCTGCACATCCAGCGCCCCGTCCTCGCCGCCCATGTCCGTGCGCACCCAGCCCGGGTCGAGCGTGACCAGCGTGGCGCCGGGATAGTCGTGCTGCGCGGCGGCCACGGCCATGTTGAGCGCGGCCTTGCTCGTGCGGTAGAGCCACGACCCGCTATCGGGCACGCCACCGATCAGCGACATCGAGGACGAGAGGAACGCGAACACCCCGCGCGCATCCGCCACCAGGGGCGCCACCTGCGGCAGCGCCTGCATCGCGCCGAGCACGTTGGTGTGCATGACGGCATCGAAGTCCTCGCGCGTGGGCGGCACGAGCGCGTTCGGGCGGCGGATCACGCCGGCCACGTAGAGGGCCAGGCCGATCTTCTCGCCGTCGAGCTGCCACGCCAAGCCGCTCACGCTGGCGGGATCGGCCACGTCCACCGTCAGCGCCTCGGCGCCCAGGCCGAGCACGTTCGCGCGGCCCGCGTCACCGCGCACCGTCGCGATCACGCGGCGCCCCGCTTCGCGGTACTGCCGCACCAGTTCCAGGCCGATGCCCCGCGAGGCGCCGATGACGAGAATGGGGTTCATGGGAGTGCTTCAAGGTCAAAATGCTTCCATGTCGCCGTCAACGCTGCATGGGTAGCTATTAAAAACATAGCGCCCGGCAGGCCTCGCGCGCGGCAGGCCTGCCGGGCGGGCGCTCAGGCCAGCTCGATGGCCATGGCCGTGCCCTCGCCGCCACCGATGCACAGCGTGGCCAGCCCGCGCTTCTTGCCGCGCGCCTGCAGCGCATGGATCAGCGTGACGAGGATGCGCGCGCCGCTCGCGCCGATGGGGTGGCCCAGCGCGCAGGCGCCGCCGTTGACGTTCACGATCTCGTGCGGCACGTCCAGATCCTTCATGAGCGCCATGGGCACGACGGCGAAGGCCTCGTTCACCTCCCACAGGTCCACGTCCAGCACGCTCCAGCCGGCCCGGTTCAGGGCCTTGCGCGTGGCGCCCACCGGCGCGGTGGTGAACCACTCGGGCTCCTGCGCGTGCATCGCGTGGCCCGCGACGCGCGCGATGGGCGCAGCGCCCAGGCGGCGGGCCGTGGATTCGCGCACCATCACCAGCGCCGCCGCGCCGTCGTTGATGCTGGAGCTGGAGGCGGCGGTGATCGTGCCGTCCTTCTTGAACGCGGGCTTGAGCGCGGGGATCTTGTCCAGCCGCGCCTTGGCCGGCCCCTCGTCGGCCGAGACCAGCGTCTCGCCCGCGCGGGTCTTCACCGCCACCGGCGCGATCTCGGCCGCGAAGGCGCCCGACGCGGCGGCGGCCTGCGCGCGCTGCACGCTGGCCACGGCGAAGGCATCCTGCTGCTCGCGCGTGAAGCCGTACTTCGCGGCGCAGTCCTCGCCGAAGGTGCCCATGGAGCGGCCCGCCTCGTAGGCGTCCTCCAGGCCGTCGAGCATCATGTGGTCGAAGATGCGGTCGTGGCCCAGGCGGTAGCCGCCCCGGGCCTTCTGCAGCAGGTAGGGCGCGTTGGTCATGCTCTCCATGCCGCCCGCGACGATCACCTCGTGCGTGCCGGCCAGCAGCATGTCGTGCGCGAACATCGCGGCCTTCATGCCCGAGCCGCACATCTTGCTGAGCGTGACCGCGCCCGCGCTCTTCGGCAGGCCGCCCTTGAAGCCCGCCTGCCGCGCCGGCGCCTGCCCCTGCCCCGCCATCAGGCAGTTGCCGAACAGCACCTCCTCGACCGCCTCCGGCGCGATGCCCGCGCGCTCCACGGCCGCGCGGATCGCCACGCCGCCCAGGTCGTGCGCGGCCAGGCCCGCGAAATCGCCCTGGAACGCGCCCATGGGGGTGCGCGCGGCGCCGATGATCACGATGGGGTCCTGGTGCATGCTGCTGTCTCCTTGAGGGATGGGATGAATGGAAAGGAAGAAGCCGGAGGGGCCGGGACGCAGGCGCTGCGGCAGGCAGCCCGGCGCTGCGCGGGCCCCGGCGGGCTACGGGGCCGCCGCCGGGCCGTCCGCCCCGGCGCGCGCGAAACGCCGCTCGGGGTCGTAGGGGAACACGTCGAACATGTGGCCGGCCTGGATGCGCTCCTTGTGCAACTGCCAGAACGCCGGGTCCAGCAGGTCGGCATGGTGGCGCAGGAACACCTCGCGCACCGCGTCGTTGCCGAGCAGGAACGGCCCGAAGGTCTCGGGGAACACGTCGCGCGGGCCCACGGCCCACCAGACCTCGCCCGAGAGCTCGTCCTCCTCGTTGCGCGGCGGCGGCACGCGGCGGAAGTGGCAGTCGGTGAGGTATTCGATCTCGTCGTAGTCGTAGAACACCACCTTGCCGTTGCGCGTCACGCCGAAGTTCTTCCAGAGCATGTCGCCCGGAAAGATGTTGGCCGCCACCAGGTCCTTGATCGCGTTGCCGTACTCCACCACGCTGTGCTCCATCTGCCGGCGCGCGCGCTCGTCGTGCAGGCCGGCGTCGAAGGCCTCCTGCAGATAGATGTTGAGCGGGATCATGCGCCGCTCGATGTACACGTGCTTCAGGATCACCTCGACCTGCCCGTCGCCGTCGCGGTCGCTGATCTCCAACTGGCTGGGCGCGAACTTCTCGATCTCGGCGATCAGCTCGTCCTCGAAGCGCTCGCGCGGGAACGCCACCTCGCTGTACTCCAGCGTGTCGGCCATGCGGCCCACGCGGTCGTGCTGCTTCACCAGCAGGTACTTGCCCTGGATCTGCTCGCGCGTCGTGTCCTTCTGCGGCGGGTAGTAGTCCTTGATCACCTTGAAGACGAACGGGAACGAGGGCAGGTCGAACACCAGCATCACCATGCCCTTGATGCCGGGCGCGATGCGGAAGCGGTCGCTCGAATAGCGCAGGTGGTGCAGGAAATCGCGGTAGAACAGCGTCTTGCCCTGCTTGGCCAGGCCCAGCGCGTTGTACAGCTCCGCGCGCGGCTTGCGGGGCATCAGCCCGCGCAGGAACTGCACGTAGGCGCTCGGGATCTCCATGTCCACCATGAAGTACGCCCGGGCGAAGCTGAACAGCATCTGCAGGTCGTCCTCGCCGAACAGCGCCGCGTCGATCACATAGCCCCGGGGGCCGTGCAGGATGGGCAGCGCGAAGGCCAGCTCCTGGAAGCCGTTGATGACCTTGCCCACGAGGTACGCGCCCTTGTTGCGGTAGAACAGGCTGGAGAGCACCTGGATCTGGAAGTTGGCGCGCCACTTGGCCGCGCCCAGCCGGGACGGCAGCACCGCCGCCACCCGCGCCGCGTCGCGCGGCAGGTCTTCGAAGTCGCCCTGCAGCTGGAAGTTGTCCACGATGCGCGCCAGCGTCTCGCACAGCGTCTCCGCGGAGGGGTAGTACGCGCGGTAGGTCGGGCGCGCGCCGGGGTCGTCGTTCTCCAGGTACTCGGTGCTAATCGCCGGCCGCACGAAGATGAAATCGTTGTGGAAATGCGTGCGGTGCAGGATCTTGGTGGTGATCGAGTTGAAGAACGTCTCGGCCAGCTCGGGCTGGCGGTGGCCCACCAGCAGGCCGATGTAGTGCAGCTTCACCTGGTACCACACCTCCATCGGCTGCCCGCCCGCGTCGAACTCCTTTTCGAGCCGCCGCACGCACTCCTTCACGCGCAGGTCGTAGAACTCGATGCGCTCACGCTGGGCGCGCTGCTGCCCCGCCCAGTCCGACGTCTCGAAGCGGTGCTTGGCCCGCGCCGACTCCGCGCGGAACAGCCGGTAATGGCGGTCGAAGCCATCCATCATGGCCTGCGCGATGCCGTACGCGGCAGGCGAATCCAGACGCCGGGGAAACATGGTCTGCCGCTCCATCATGGCTCCGGTGCCTGCCCGCCGCGTTCACTCGCGCTGCCGGTCGGCCACGCCCTGCACCGCGGCCCGGTGCACCGCATCCAGCCCCTGCACGCTGGACACCGTCATGTGCAGGTTGTTGATGAGACCGTCCTTGAGCCCGTAGCACCAGCCGTGCAGCGTCACCTTCTGGCCCCGGGTCCAGGCGTCGGCCATCACGGTCGTCTGGGCGATGTTGACCACCTGCTCGATGGCGTTGAGCTCGCACAGCGCATCGAGCTGCCACGGCGCGGGGATGGCCGCGATCAGCGCGCGGTGCCGGTCGCGGACGTCCTTCACGTGGCGGATCCAGTTGTCGGCCAGGCCCACGCGGATGTCCTCCAGCGCCGCGCGCACGCCGCCACAGCCGTAGTGGCCCACCACCATCAGGTGCTCCACCTGCAACTGGTCCACCGCGTACTGGATGGTCGAGAGGCAGTTGAGATCGGTCGGCACCACCACGTTGGCCACGTTGCGGTGCACGAACACCTCGCCCGGCTCCAGGCCCGTGATCTGGTTCGCGGGCACGCGGCTGTCCGAGCAACCCACCCACATGTACCGGGGCTTCTGCTGTGCCATCAGGCCCGTGAAGAAGCCGGGGCGCTCCCGTTCCATCTGCGCGGCCCAGGCGCGGTTGTGGACGAACAGTTCTTCGATGGTGGGAGCGGTCATTCAGAGCTTCTTTCGGGATCAATCAGGGAAAAACGTCAGGAGGTTTCGGCGAACAGCTCGCGGCCGATCAACATGCGCCGGATCTCGCTGGTGCCGGCGCCGATTTCGTAGAGTTTCGCATCCCGCCAGAGCCGGCCCAGCGGATACTCGTTGATGTAGCCGTTGCCGCCGAAGATCTGCACCCCCTCGCCCGCCATCCAGGTCGCCTTTTCCGCGCACCACAGGATCACCGAGGCGCAATCCTTGCGGACCTGGCGCACGTGTTCCACACCCAGCATGTCCAGGTTCTTGGCCACGGTATAGGCGAACGAGCGTCCGGCCTGCAACACCGTGTACATGTCGGCCACCTTGCCCTGGATGAGCTGGAACTCGCCGATGCTCTGCCCGAACTGCCTGCGGTCGTGAATGTACGGCACCACGTTGTCCATCACCGACTGCATGATGCCCAGCGGCCCGCCCGTGAGCACCGCGCGCTCATAGTCCAGCCCGCTCATCAGCACCTTGGCGCCGCCATTCACCGCCCCCAGTACCTGGCTGGCCGGCACCTCCACGTTCTCGAACACCAGCTCGCCCGTGTGGCTGCCGCGCATGCCGAGCTTGTCGAGCTTCTGCGCAATGCTGAAGCCCTTCATGCCCTTCTCGATCAGGAACGCCGTGACCCCGCGTGCGCCCAGCTCGGGCTCCGTCTTGGCATACACGACCAGGGTGTCGGCATCCGGGCCATTGGTGATCCACATCTTGCTGCCGTTGAGCAGGTAATACCCGCCCTTGTCCTGCGCGCGCAGCTTCATGCTGATGACGTCGGAGCCGGCGCCCGGCTCGCTCATCGCCAGCGCCCCCACGTGCTCGCCGGAGATCAGCCGGGGCAGGTACCTGCGCTTTTGCTCCTCGCTGCCGTTGCGATGGATCTGGTTCACGCACAGGTTGCTGTGCGCGCCATAGGACAACCCCACCGACGCGCTCGCCCGGGAAATCTCCTCCATGGCAACCATGTGGGCCAGATACCCCATCTGCGCGCCACCATACGCCTCGGACACCGTGATCCCCAGCACCCCCAGGTCGCCCATCTTGCGCCAGAGGTCCATGGGGAACTGGTCCGTGCGGTCGATCTCCGCCGCCCGGGGGGCGATTTCAGCCTGCGCGAATTCCCGCACCGCATCGCGCAGCGCATCGATGTCTTCGCCCAACTGGAAGTTGAGGCCCGGTAAAGAAGAAAGGCTCATGGTTGTCTCCTGCAATGGTTTTGTGCGTCAGAGAACGCCGACCGAGCCGTGGCCGCACCAGAAGCGGGCCGGGCACCGGGATGCCCAGCATGCCATCGGTCGCTCAAGCAACCCAGGGCAGGCATGTGCCGTGGAGCATTCCCTCTCCAGGCACGCCCCATGCCGCCATCATCTGGTTGTGGGGCGATGGCCTTCGATGCACTCTCCACCATCGCCTGCGACCTGGAAATCGATCTTCGGACAATCTGACGTTTACGTAAACGTCAATTATGAGTCATTCCGACGCCAAAGGCGTGTCATTCCAATGATGACACTCGGAACACTCAGCACCACCCATTCGCCGAAGATGCACGCAGAAGCCAGCGGAAAAAGGCACTTCGTAAGCGATATGCTCCTGTGGCTTCCAGGCAGGCATTCAGCCCTTGACCGATTTCTCCACCTTGGCGAGAAGGGAACGCGCCTCCCGCTCGTGTTCACGAACCTCGTCGAGATTGGCTTGGAGATCTGCCATCTGCTCTTCCAGCTGCTTGCGATGGCTGGCCAGCACATCCAGGAACCGCTTCAATTGCGCGCCGGTATCGCGTGGACTGTCGTAGAGATCGATGATCGACTTGGCATCCGAGAGGGACAAGCCCAGCCGCTTGGCACGCAATGTCAGTCGCAAGCGCGTGCGGTCCCGCGCTGAATAGATGCGGGTGCGTCCGCCAGGCCCCGTTCGCTCCGGCTGCAGAAGCCCCATGTCTTCATAAAAGCGCATCGCACGCGTCGTGAGATCAAACTCCTTGGCGAGATCGCTGATCGTGTAAGTGTTGGCCATGGAAGAGCAAGGGCAATGGACGGACAAGAAGGCCAGTGCCTTGGGGGCAACCTGGTTGACGTGCACGTCAATCGTATCGCAAGGCCTGCAGGATCATGAGCGCATCCCCTTCCGAAGCGATGACTGGAATGCGATTCACATCCGAGAATTGCCCCGTGATGCGCGAGGAGCCCCCCCCCGGTGCGATAGGACCTGCATGGCAGACAAGTGATCAGTCTGCCGTATTGCGAGAAGATGGTTTGGTTAGCGTGATTGCGCTAAAAGCAAAACGCCCTCAGATCATGAGAGATCTGAGGGCGGTTTGGGCTGTAAGAGCCTGACGATGACCTACTTTCACACGGGAATCCGCACTATCATCGGCGCGAAGTCGTTTCACTGTCCTGTTCGGGATGGGAAGGAGTGGGGCCAACTTGCTATGGTCATCAGGCATAACGGGGTGTCTTGCTGAGTTTTGGTCAGCATGACGAATTCATAGAGTGAATCAGTTGTGTATTTGATTGCGCCTGGCACAACAGACCTTGACGGTATGTCAAAGTTATAGGGTCAAGCCGCACGAGCAATTAGTACTGGTTAGCTTAAGCGCTTGCACGCCTTCC
>NZ_QLTA01000055.1 GCF_003269065.1 Paracidovorax anthurii | reverse complement strand
AGCCCGGCGATCAGACGAGGCGGTGAGGCTGGCCGGCCGCGGTCCGAAGTGAACGACACTGCGAACGTGCGCTCGATCTCGGTCCAGTCGATCAGCGCGGCCAGCTTGACCAGCGGGTGCTTCATGTTGATCTGCTCGTCCAGCCTTGGACGGAACAACTCGGCCGTGTGCGGCTGCGAAGGCTTCGGACCCATCGGACTCCTCGGAGGAATTTGCAAGAAAACAGGGGCTGGCAAAACCATACCTTGCAAATCCTTCTCCCTGCTAGCCGAAGAACTTCGAGACAGATCAACGGCTTACGGGTTGTTCAGGGCGGACTACATCGAAAACTTCAACGGCAATTCCAGAGATGAATGCCTGAACGAGCAGTGATTCGAGACGCTCGCGCAGGCGAGCCAGGAGATCGCCCTATGGCGGCGCGACTACAACGAGCAGCGCCCGCACAGTTCGCGGAGTCTTATCCCGCCGGTCCAAGTTCGCCGCTGAGCATCGCCAGCGTGCTGGCGATGCTCGGCAACCACCGGAAATCTTGTAGTCTCCAAACCATGGACTCACTAACTTAGCACTGGCACATATAAGCAGGTGTCTTCCACACTTATTTCCATGCCTTCGAATCAAGCCAATATTCAGCTCGCCGACTGGCAACTGGCCTTTATCGATCAATTCATATCAGATCAGAAAAGGCGCACACGTTTGGTCGCCAGTGCAGGAATGGGAAAGACGACCGTTGCCCGTTATGCCGCCCATGAGGTGCTGCGACAGCAGGGAAACGACTACGCGCTCATCATCAGCCACCATAGCGCCCTCGCAGAATACTGGCGCCGTAGCACCGAAACTGACAACTTGATCTTGGGTAAATCGATCGACGACCTACAAGCCGGAAAAGCAACTGGGCTGTCGGTGTCTTCCCACAATTTGCACACATCGGATCTTGGTCGTGAAATATTGGCATTAGGTGGCGATGCGAGTTTCCTTGTCATAGTGGACGAAGCAGACGATGCATACCCGCCCCTATATGAATACGTTGGCCGACTCCTGGCAGTCAATGAGCAATCGCGAGTGCTCAGTTTGTTCACTCCTTACCAAGGAGCCAATGCCGCTGAGTGGAAGACCGACGTTGATGCCGAGTACTTCTTCCAGCCAAGCGTAATCGCACTTCCTGAATCTCGAATGGAGGTGGCTCGGCTATCGCCAAGTCACGCCGTACTTCAATCGTTGCTGCTGCGCCCGGGTGGCCTGGATGAATTGCACTGGAGGCAATTTGAGAAACTCATTGCTGAGCTGTTAGAGGCGGATGGCTATACGGTGGAGCTCATGCAAGGCACGAAAGACGGTGGCGTAGATGTGATTGCAGTAAAGGATCATGGGCCGCTCGGCTTGTTTAAGACACTCTGGCAGGCGAAAAAGAAAAATCCAGGGAATAAGGTAGGACTTTCCATTGTTCGGGAGTTGGCTGATACTCGAAACGAGCTTGGCGCATCCAAGGCATTTATCGTCACCAGCACTTATCTGACACGAGATGCAATTAAGCGAATCCAACGAGATTGCTATCAACTGGGTAAGCTCGACAGAGATGACCTCAACAAGTGGATCAGTCGAGTGCTGTATGGTCCACGCGGCTAACCCATCGATGCACCGGCGTTGACCGGAATTTGCCCGCCGCCGTGCGAAGTGCGGCCCTCGGTGCGGACTTCTAGTCACGGGTTTAATTGGCCAGACTAAGCCATCCGCGTGGCCGCATGCACCAAGGCCCCACAAAGCCAGCGCTACCATCGCTTAATGCCCCACTCCGCCCCCACCCAAGACCTGTTCCGCGAAGACGCCTACCTGCGTGAATGCCATGCCACCGTCGCCACCGTGCTGCCCGACGGCGGCATCGTGCTCGACCGCACGGTGTTCTACCCGCTGGGCGGCGGGCAGGCAGGCGATGCGGGCGTGCTGGTGCGCGCGGATGGCCGCGAGGTGGCCATCGCCGACACGCGCAAGGGCAAGGACGCCGAGGGGCGGCCCACCGCCGCCATCGTGCACGTGCCGGCGCCGGGGGCCGAGCCGCCCGCCGTGGGCGAGGCCGTCACCGCCCGCATCGACTGGGAGCGCCGCCACCGGCTCATGCGCTTCCACACCACCACGCACCTGCTGTGCCACCTGGTGGCGCAGCCCGTGAACGGCTGCTCGATCACGCCCGACGCGGCGCGGCTCGATTTCCACATGGACGGCCCGCTGGACGCCGCCGCGCTCACGGCGGGCATCGCCCGGCTGGTCGCCGAGGCGCACCCGGTGGCCATCGGCGCTGTCACCGATGCCGAGCTCGACGCGCAACCCGACCTCGTGAAAAGCATGAGCGTGCAGCCCCCGCGCGGCAGCGGGCAGGTGCGCACCGTGCGCGTGGGCGCCGAGGGCGCGCCCCTGATCGACCTGCAGCCCTGCGGCGGCACGCACGTGGCCAGCACCGCCGAGATCGGCGCGGTGGCCGTGACCCGGATCGAGAAGAAGGGCGCGATGGCCCGCCGCGTGGTGCTAGGCTTCGCGGCCTGACCCTGCGCGCCGCAGCCCTCTCGCCCTTCTCTCCCGAAGGAACCAACGCCGCCCGCGCCCCTCCCACACTGCGCCATGCCCGCCCGCCCTCTACAGCGCCTGCTGCCCACTCTCTTTTTGATAGCTGCCTGCGCAATGGCGACGCCGACCTACGCGCAGTTTTCCTCTTCATCCGGTAGCAATACCGGTGGCGCCGGGGGAGGCGCGGGCAGCGCCAGCAGCACCGTGACCACGCCGCACGTGCGCGCCGAGCTGGTGGCGCACGCACCCGACGGGGTGGCGCCGGGCAAGCCGTTCTGGCTGGGCCTGTCGATCACGCACCAGCCCGAGTGGCACACCTACTGGAAGAATTCCGGCGACTCCGGCCTGCCCACGCAGCTCGAATGGCGCCAGCTCCCGCCCGGCATCGAGGCCGGCGGCATCGACTGGCCCGTGCCGCGCAAGATCCCCGTCGGCACGCTCGCCAACTATGGCTACGAGGGCACGGTGCTGCTGCCCGTGCCGATGGCCGTCTCCGGCGCGTTCGCGCCCGGCCCGCTCGCGCGGCACGCCACGTTCACCCTGCAGGCCTCGTGGCTCGTGTGCCGCAAGGAGTGCATCCCGGAAGAAGGCACGTTCACGCTGCAGGTGCCGCTGGCCAGCACCACGGCGATGAACGCGCAGGCCTTCGAGGCCGCGCGGCAGGCCCATCCCCAGCCGCTGCCGCCGCCGCCCGCGGCAGCCAGCGGCGGCACGCGCAGCCATGCGCGCGTGGAGCGCGGCACGCTGGTGCTCACCGTGGCCGGGCTGCCCGAGGACGTGCGCGGCAAGCCGCTCGATTTCTTCCCCGAGACGCCCGGCGTGATCGAGACCGCCGCCGACGGCATGCAGGACTGGCAGGGCGATGTCTGGACCGCGCGCGTGCCGCTCTCGCCGCAGCGCAGCGAGAGCCCCGTGCCGCTGCCGGTGGTGCTGGCCCGGGACGGCCGGGGCTGGCTGGCCGAGCTGCCCGTGGAGGGCGGCTGGCCCCGGTCGGCCGCCACGGCGGCCGCCGTGTCGCCCGCGCTGGAGGCCGCGCTGCGCGCCAACGCGCAGCAGGCGGCCACACCGCCGCCCGCGCCGGCCCCCGCTACGCCCGTGAGCGCCGGCATGCTGGCCGCCGCGTTGCTGGGCGCGCTCGTGGGCGGCCTGCTGCTCAACCTCATGCCCTGCGTGTTCCCCGTGCTGGCCATCAAGGTGGTGGGCTTCGCGCGCCATGGCGCGGACCGGCGCGCCCACCGGCTCGGCGGCATCGCCTACACCGCTGGCGTGGTGCTGTCGTTCCTGGCGCTGGGCGGGCTGATGCTGGCGCTGCGCGCGGCGGGCGAGGCCGTGGGCTGGGGCTTCCAGCTGCAGTCGCCGGCGGTGGTGGCGGCGCTGGCGGCGCTGTTCACGCTGGTGGGGCTCAATCTGGCGGGCGTGTTCGAGTTCGGCCGCATGCTGCCCTCGTCGCTCGCGGGCCTGCAGGCGCGCCACCCCGTGGCCGATGCGTTCCTGACCGGGGTGCTGGCCGTGGCCGTGGCCTCGCCGTGCACGGCGCCGTTCATGGGCGCATCGCTGGGCCTCACGGCCACGCTGCCGGCCGCACAGGCGCTGGCCGTGTTCGCCGTGCTGGGCCTGGGCCTGGCGCTGCCGTATCTGGCGGCGAGCTGGGTGCCCGCCGTGGCCCGCGCCCTGCCCCGCCCCGGCGCGTGGATGGACACGCTGCGCCGCTTCATGGCCTTCCCGATGTTCGCCACCGTGGTGTGGCTCGTGTGGGTGCTGGGCCAGCAAAGCGGCATCGACGGCGCGGCCGCGCTGCTGGCGCTGCTGGTGGCGCTCGGCATGGTGGTGTGGTCGCTCACGCTGGCGGGCCGCGCACGCACCACGATTGCTACTATTTCAATAGCAATCTTTGCAGTATTGGCGGCGACATGGGGGCCCAAAGTCATTGAAATGCTGCCCGTGGCCGAAGCGCCGGCCCCGGGAGGCGGCGCTGGCGCGGGCACCGCCGCCACGGCCTGGCGGCCCTGGCGCCCAGGCCTGGCCGACGAACTGCTGGCCCAGGGCCGCCCCGTGTTCGTGGACTACACCGCCGCCTGGTGCGTGACCTGCCAGTTCAACAAGAAATCCACCCTCGCGAGCGAGGCCGTGCTGCGCGACTTCGCCGGCAAGAACGTGGCCCTGCTGCGCGCCGACTGGACGCGCCGCGACCCGGCCATCACCGCCGCGCTGGCGCAGCTCGGGCGCAGCGGCGTGCCGGTCTACGTGCTGCAGGCGCCGGGCCGCGCGCCGGTGGTGTTCTCGGAAATATTGGGCGAGCGGGAGCTGCGCTCGGCGGTGGCGGCGCTGTGAGCGGCCGCCCTTGCGGCGGCAGGGGCCATGCCGACGCCCCCGCCCTGCGCGCCCGATGACCATCGGACGACCAGCACGGGAAGCATTCGCACCCTGTTGACCGGGGTGCAGGCGGCACGCACAGGCGATGCCAGCTCCCGCGCGCGGCAGGCTGGCGCATGGGCCGCCGCCCGCCGTCGCCAGGCCTCACCGCTCACTCCCGCACCAGCCGCACCCCCACCAGCGTGTACCGCGTCTGCGGGCTGTTCCAGTTGCGGTACGCGCAGCGCGCATACAGCGGCCACGTGTGCCACGAGCCGCCGCGCCGAACGCGCACGTCGCCGGTGGCGGGGCCCTGCGGGTCGCTGCGCGGCGAGTGCGCGTAGGTGGCCTCGCCGTACCAGTCCGACACCCATTCCCACGCGTTGCCCGCCATGTCGTGCAGGCCGAAGGCGTTGGGCGGGTAGCTCGCCACGGGCGCGGTGAAGGCGTGGCCGTCGTGGCCCGGCAGGGCCTGGGCGCGCCAGCGCGGCCAGTAGGGAGCGGCGTCCTGGTCGAAGGTGTTGGCATGGCGCACGAGGCCGGCGGGGTCGTCGCCGTGGGCGTAGCGGGTGCGCGTGCCGGCGCGGCAGGCGTATTCCCATTCGGCCTCGGTGGGCAGGCGGTAGCGGCGGCCCTCGGTGGCACTGAGCCAGGCGGCCAGGGCGTGGGCGTCGTGCCAGGTGATGTTGACCACCGGGTGGTCGTCGCCCTGCGGGAAGCCCGGGTCGCGCCAGGAGTAGCGCGGGCTGCGCCCCTCGAAGGCATCGCCGCGCGCGGTGGTGGCCGGGTCGTAGGCGGGGTTGTAGCCGTAGCCGCCGGTGCCGTCGGCCTCCGATTCGGCCCGGTAGCCCGAGGCCTCGACGAAGCGGCGGAACTGCCCCACCGTCACCTCGGTGCGGCCCATATAGAACGCGCGGGTGATGCGCACGGTGTGCACCGGGGCCTCGTCCGACAGGTCGGCGAAGCGCCGCGGCTCCATGCCGGGATAGTCCCGCGCCAGCGATGCGGCGGGCTCGTCGTTGCCCATGCGGAAGCTGCCGGCCGGGATGCGCACGAAGGCCATGCCCAGGGAGTTGGTCCACATGGGTGGCGCGGCGGATGCAGCGGATGCGGCGGGCTGTGCCGGCGCGGGCAGGCACAGGGCCGCAGGCAGCAGCGCGGCGGCGCGGCGCAGGTGTCGGAACAGGTCGGGCGGCATGCGGGCTCTTCCGGGACGGCGGCGCGCGGGCCGCGGGAAAGCCAGTGTAGGCGGTAGGGTTCCGCGCGGGCGCGCGCCGGGCCTCCTCCATACTGCGCTGCGCTGTTCCGCCACGCTTTCCGAAAGGACCGCCATGCTTCGACGCACCCTGCTCGCCACCTCCCTCGCGCTGGCCGCGGCCGGCGCCGCCCAGGCCGCCGCCGCCGTGGGCCAGCCCGCGCCGGGCTTCACGCTCACGGACACCGCCGGCAAGACCGTGCGGCTCGCGGACTACCGCGGGCGCACCGTGGTGCTGGAGTGGACCAACCCCGGCTGCCCGTTCGTGCGCAAGCACTACGACAGCGGCAACATGCCCGCCACGCAGAAGGACGCGCAGGGCCAGGGCGTGGTCTGGCTGGCGATCAATTCCACCGAGAAGGCCAGCGCCGACTACCTGGAGCCCCCGAAGCTCGCGGCCTGGCTGCGCGAGCGCCAGGCCGTGCCCACCGCCGTGCTGATGGACGAGGAGGGCACGGCGGGCCACGCCTATGGCGCGCGCACCACGCCGCACCTCTACATCGTCGATCCGCAGGGCACGCTGGTCTATGCGGGCGGCATCGACAGCATCCCCTCGGCCCGCCCCGCCGACATCGACCGGGCCACCAACTACGTGAAGGCCGCGCTGGCCGACGTGGCGGCCCGCCGGCCGATCGCCACGGCCAGCACGCAGCCCTACGGCTGCAGCATCAAGTACAAGGCGCCGGCCTGAAGCGGCGGGCGCCCGCCCGCGCAGGGCCGCGCCGGACACCCGGGCCCGCTCGGAACGGGCTCACGGTTTCAGAACGGGTTCACGATCTCAGTCCGCCGGGGCCCCCGGCGCGCCCAGCCGCCGCGACAGCCCCTCGGCCGCCTCGCGCAGCAGGCGCGCGGCGGGGGCCTGGGGCCCGGTGTGCAGCGTGGCGCCGGGGCCGATGGCGGCCAGGCACAGCACAAGCTGGCCGAAGCCGTCGAACACGGGCACGGCCAGCGCGCTGATGCCGGGCAGGAGCTGGTCGGCCACGGTGCCCAGGCGCCCGGCGCGGATAGCCGCCAGTTCGGCCGCGAAGCCGGGATCGTCCAGCGCGCCCGCATGGCCGTCGGCGGCCAGCGCGGCGGCGATGCGCTCGCGCGGGCCGAACGCCGCGAACACCTTGCCCGTGGCCGTGTGGCGCACCGAGGCCGTGGTGCCGTGGCGCATGGCCACGTACACCGGCGTGGGGCCCTCCTCCACGCGCAGGATGGTGGGGCCGGCATCGCCCCACACCGAGGCGGAGACGGTGTGGCCGATGCGCCGGGCCAGCCCCGGAAGCTCCTCGATCGCGAGCCGCACCGGGTCGGCCTGCTGCAGGCTGATGAGGCCCAGCTGCATCGCCAGCGGCCCCAGGCCGTAGTGCCCGCTCACCCGGTCCTGCTCGACGAGGCCCAGCTTGCCGAAGCTCACCAAGTAAGGATGCGCCTTGGCCCCCGTCATGCCGGCCGCGCCGGCCAGGTCCTTGAGCGCCATGCGCCGGCCGGTGCGGGCCAGCGCCTGCAGGAGCTGGCCGCCCACTTCCACGCTCTGGATGCCGCGCGGCGCGCGCGGGGCATCGTCGGCGGGGTCCGGGTCGGGAGGCATCGCGGGAGGGGCGGAGGGCGGGCGGTCCATGGCGCCGATTGTCGCCCTCCGCGGCGCGCCGCCGGCCCATCGGGTTTTCACTTAGACGAATGCATTAGACATTAACAAACAACTTGCCTAGGATCAAAGCATTCCGTTTAGAGCAATGCGTTTACGCATATCAAACCCAGGGCCCCGCATGAGCAGCACTCCCAAGACCTTCGCCTCCGCCGCCGACCTGGAGGAAAAGCAGGTGAGCTTCGACCGCCTCTCCGAGCATGCCTATGCCTATACGGCCGAGGGCGACCCCAACACCGGGATCATCATCGGGGACGACGCGGTGATGGTGATCGACACCCAGGCCACGCCCGTGATGGCGCAGGACGTGATCCGCCGCATCCGCGAGGTGACCGACAAGCCCATCCGCTACGTGCTGCTGTCGCACTACCACGCGGTGCGCGTGCTGGGCGCGAGCGCCTACGGGGCCGAGCACATCATCGCGAGCGAGGACACGCGCGACCTGATCGTGGAGCGCGGCCAGTTCGACAAGGACAGCGAGATCGGCCGCTTCCCGCGCCTCTTTCGCAGCGTCGAGAGCGTGCCCGACGGGCTCACCTGGCCCACGATGACCTTCACCGGACGGATGACGCTGTGGCTCGGCCGCCTGGAGGTGCAGCTGCTGCAGCTGGGCCGCGGCCACACCAAGGGCGACACGGTGGCCTGGCTGCCGCAGGAGAAGATCCTCTTCAGCGGCGACCTCGTGGAGTTCGGCGCCACGCCCTACGCGGGCGATGCCTATTTCGAGGACTGGCCGCGCACGCTCGACCGCCTCGCCGCCCTGCGGCCCGAGAAGCTCGTGCCCGGGCGCGGCGCGGCGCTGCAGACGCCCGCGCAGGTGCAGGCCGGGCTGGCCGGCACGCGGGCCTTCATCAGCGACCTCTACGCCAGCGTGAAGGCCGCCGCCGCGCGCGGCGAGGACCTGCGCGCGGTCTACGAGGCCACCTTCGCCGCGCTGCAGCCCACCTATGGCCACTGGGTGATCTTCAACCACTGCATGCCCTTCGACGTGACCCGCGCCTACGACGAGGCCACGCAGCACCCCGACCCGCGCATCTGGACGGCCGAGCGCGACCGGCAGATGTGGGAGGCCCTGGAAGGCTGACCGCCCACCGCCCACCACGCCCCACCCGGCCCGCCACTCTGCCCGAACCTCCTGGAGCCCCCTCTTCCATGCACCCGAGAGACCTTCCCCTGCAGGCCCTGCGCGGCACCGGCGCCGAGGTCCAGGCCATCGCCTTCCCCTGCCGCCGCGCGGCCGACCAGGACGCGCCGCCCGAAGCGCCCGCGCGCCACCCCGTGGTGATCGTGGGCGCGGGCCCGGTGGGCCTGAGCCTCGCGATCGACCTCGCGCAGCGCGGCCAGCGCGTGGTGGTGCTGGACGACGACGGCCGGCTCTCCGCGGGCTCGCGCGCCATCTGCTTCGCCAAGCGCACGCTGGAGATCTGGGACCGCCTGGGCGCGGGCCAGCCGATGGTGGACAAGGGCGTGTCGTGGAACGTGGGGCGGGTGTTCTTCGGCGCCGACGCGCTCTACCGCTTCGACCTGCTGCCCGAGGACGGCCACGAGCGCCCCGCCTTCGTCAACCTGCAGCAGTACTACTGCGAGGCCTACCTGGTGGAGCGCGCGCTCGGCCTGCCGGGAATCGACCTGCGCTGGCACCACCGCGTGGCGGGCGTGGCGCCCCAGGCCGGCGGCGCGCGGGTGGAGGTGGACACGCCCGAGGGCCCCTACGCGCTGGAGGTCGACTGGCTCGTGGCCTGCGACGGCTCGCGCTCGCCCGTGCGCCGGATGCTGGGGCTGGAAAGCCGGGGCCGCGTGTTCCGCGACCGCTTCCTGATCGCCGACGTGAAGATGCAGGCGCCCTTCCCGGCCGAGCGCTGGTTCTGGTTCGACCCGCCCTTCCACCCGAACCAGAGCGTGCTGCTGCACATGCAGCCCGACGGCGTGTGGCGCATCGACTTCCAGCTCGGCTGGGACGCCGACCCCGAGGCCGCGAAGCGGCCCGAGAATATCGTGCCGCGCGTGCGCGCGCTGCTCGGGCAGGACACGCCGTTCACGCTGGAATGGGCCAGCGTCTATACCTTCGCCTGCCAGCGCATGGAGCGCTTCGTGCACGGCCGGGTGGTGTTCGCGGGCGACAGCGCGCACGGCGTCTCGCCCTTCGGCGCGCGCGGCGCCAACAGCGGCGTGCAGGACGCGGACAACCTCGGCTGGAAGCTCGACGCGGTGCTGCGCGGCCGCGCCGGCGCGGCGCTCATCGACAGCTACGGCCGCGAGCGCGAGGCCGCCGCCGACGAGAACCTGCGCCACTCCACGCGCTCCACCGACTTCATCACGCCCAAGAGCGAGGTCTCGCGCCTCTTTCGCGACGCGGCGCTGGCGCTGGCGCGCGACCACGCCTTCGCGCGGCGGCTGGTCAACAGCGGGCGGCTGTCGCTGCCCGCCACGCTGCACGGCTCGCCGCTCAACACCCCCGACGATCCGGCCGACGGCTTCGCGCCGGTGCCGGCGCCCGGCGCGGTGCTGCCCGACGCGCCGCTCGCGCAGGCGGGCCGCGCCACCTGGCTGCTGCGCGCGCTGGGCGCGGATTTCACGCTCATCGTGTTCGGGCCGCCGCCCGCCTGGGCGCGGGCGCTCGCGGCGGAGACCGGCACGCTGCACGTGCTCGGCATCGGTGAGGACGCAGGCCAGGACAGCGCGGCGGACCCGCAGGGCCTCGCGGCCCGGCGGCTGGACGCGCGCGCGGGCACGGCCTACCTCGTGCGGCCCGACCAGCACGTGTGCGCGCGCTGGCGCGCCCCCACCGAGGCGGCCGTGCGCGCCGCGCTGCGCCGCGCCCACGCCGCCCCCTGAGGCACACCATCCACGCCATCCCGCCCCAGCCCCGGAGGCCCCCACCCCATGCTGACCACCGAACCCCACCTGCAGGCCGGCGACGATTTCTACGAGGCCCTCATCGCCGCGCACGACGGCCTGCCGGCCGCCGAGAGCCACGCGATGAACGCCCGCCTGATCCTGCTGCTGGCCAACCACATCGGCGACCACGCGACGCTGCTGCACGCCCTGCGGCTCGCGCGCGGGGCGCCCCCCGAGCCCCCCGCGCAGGCCCCGGCCTGACGGACGCCCCCGCCGGGCAGCGCCGCGCAGACGGCGCCCCGCACCCGCGCATTCCAACGACAACACCGGAGACAACACCATGCAGCGCAAGCGCTTCCTCGCCGCGGGGCTCGCCCTCGCGGCCCTCCCGCTCGCCGGCCCCGCCGCCGCGCAGGACCCCAAGCCCCTCGAATGGGTGGTGGGCTACGCCGCCGGCGGCGGCTCCGACGTGGTGGCCCGCACCATCGCCGAGCCCCTGTCCGCCGCGCTGGGGCGGCCCATCGTCATCACCAACAAGCCCGGCGCGGGCACCAACATCGCGGCCGAATACGCGGCGCGCCACAAGGACCTCGGCCAGCTCGTCTTCACCGCCGACTTCGCCACGCTGGCGGCCAACCCGTTCCTGTTCGGCAAGCTGGCCTACAACGCCGAGAAGGACTTCCAGCCCATCGGCCTGCTGGTGCGCTTTCCCATGTTCCTCGTCGTCTCCGCCCAGGTGCCGGCCTCCAGCCTGCGGGAGTTCACGGCCTGGGCGAAGCAGCAGCCCGAGGGCGTGAACTGGGCCTCGGCCGGCCCGGGCAGCCCGCACCACCTCGTGGGCGAACTCTTTCGCGAGCAAAGCGGCCTGCGGCTCACGCACGTGCCCTACCGGGACGCCGCGCCGGCCATCCAGGACGTGGTGGGCGGGCAGGTGCCCGCGATGTGGATCGACAGCGCCTCGGTGTACCCCTTCCTCGCGGCGCACAAAGTGAAGGCCATCGGGGTGGCCAGCCCGCAGCGCGTGGCCACCGCGCCCGACGTGCCCACGATGGCGGAGCAGGGCCTGCCGGGCTTCGAGGGCTATGCCTGGCAGGGCCTCGTCGCTCCCGCCGGCGTGCCGGCCGAGACCATCGCCCAGTTCAGCCGGGCCCTGCAGTCGGCCCTGGGCGACACCCGCACGCGCGCACGCCTGCAGGCCATGGGGGTGGAGCCGCTGCCCGGCACGCCCGCGCAGATGGGCCAGTTCGTGCGCGCCGAACGCGAGAAATGGGGCCGCGTGATCCGGCAGGCGGGCGTGCGGCTGGATTGATCCGGTTTCGCCATCAAAAAGATAACCGCGTTGCTTTGCCTGGCCGTGCTACAGCACTGTCTGCGGCTTCGCGCCTTGTTCTCTCTTTGATGGCAAACCCGTATGAGCGCCACAGGCGCTCCGGGGAGCCGGTCAGCGCGCGCGGCAGACGCGGTGCCACGCGGGCACCCGCCACAGCGCCTGCACGGCCGCGTAGCCCGCCACGGCGAACGCCAGCGCCAGCAGCGGCAGGCCCACGGCCAGCGGCGCGCCCAGGGCCTGCATCCACGCGCCCAGGGCCTCGACGCCGCCGGCGGCCGAGAAGCCTTCCCAGGGCGGCAGGTGCTGCTCGCCCGGCAGCACCCAGGCGCCCACCTGGAACGCCAGGGCATAGAGCGGCAGCGTGGTGAGTGGGTTGGTGTAGAGCGTGGCGGCGGCGCCGGCCACCGCGTTGCCGCGCAGCCCGGCGCACAGGGCCACCGTGGCCGGCACCTGCAGCGGGCCCGGGATGAGCCCGCAAAAAAGCCCCGCCGCCGTGCCGCGCGCGAGCGCCTCGCGCCGCAGGCACAGCAGCTGGCGCCGCTCCAGCCACGGGCGCAGCCGGGCCAGCACGGGGCGCTCCAGCAGGGCGCGCATGGCGGGCTCCTGGCGGCGCAGCCAGCGCCGCACGCCCGCCACGGCGCGCGCGATGGGCGCGGCCGCCTGCACGGCCAGGGGCACGGCGCCGCTCACAGTGCCACGAGCGCCGCGGTGGCCGCGCCCCAGACGCCGGTGATGGCCGCCAGCAGGCCCACGTCGCGGCGGTCGTTGCCGCCGCGCCAGCTCAGCAGCGTGGTCAGCGCGAACGCGGCGAGCAATGTGGCCATCACGGCTTCGGTCATGGTCATGTCCATGGTGTCGCTCCTTTCGTGCGGGGAATCACAGGCCCTGGCCCGGCAGCGCCGGCGGCGTGCCGCCGCCATCGCCGCCCCGGCCGCGCGAGGTCCAGAGCGAGGCCACCACCGAGCCCGCGATCAGCCCGGCCGTCACCAGCAGCGCATAGCCGATCGGGATCTTGTAGACGTCGATCAGCAGCATCTTGGCGCCGATGAAGACCAGCACCAGCGCCAGGCCGTAGGCCAGCAGGTGGAAGCGGTTCGCCAGGTCGGCCAGCAGGAAGTAGAGCGCCCGCAGGCCCAGGATGGCGAACACGTTGGCCGTGAGCACGATGAACGGGTCGCTCGTGATCGCGAAGATGGCCGGGATGCTGTCCACCGCGAAGATCACGTCGGTGACGCCGATCATCACCAGCACCACGAACAGCGGGGTGAAGTGCTTCACGCCGCCCACCATGGTGGTCATCTTCTCGCCGTCGAAGGTGTCGGACATGCGGATGCGCCTGCGCAGCAGTTTGAGCACCGGGTTGGTGGAGATGTCGGGCTCCTGGCCGGCGGCGAACCACATCTTGGCGCCCGTGACCACGAGGAACAGGCCGAACACGTACAGCAGCCAGTGGAAGGTGGCCAGCAGCCAGGCGCCCACGAGGATCAGCACCGTGCGCAGCACGATCGCGCCGATGATGCCGATGATGAGCGCGCGCTTCTGGAACTCGGCCGGCACGGCGAAGTAGCTGAAGAGCATCAGGAAGACGAAGATGTTGTCCACCGACAGGCTCTTCTCGACGAGATAGCCGGTGATGAACTGCATCGAGGTGGTGTTGGCCACCGCCCGCCCCTGCGTGCCGTCCAGGTACCACCACAGGATGGCGACGAACACGAAGGCCAGCGAGAACCAGAGCACGCTCCAGCTCAGGGCCTCCTTCATGGTCACCTTGTGCGCCCCCTGGCGCTCCATGACCAGCAGGTCCACCGCGATGGCCACGACGACGAAGACGCCGAAGCCCGCCCACATCCACCAGGTTCCGATGGTTTCCATGGCTCAGCTCCCCAGGCGCCCGCGGGCGGTGAGGCCGCGGGGCGGCCGGGCCGGTGAAGGGGAGGAAAACGGTGAATCGGTCATGAACGCTCCTGATCGCGTGCCAGAAAAGTGCCAGAGGGGCATCGAGGAATAGACTCTAGCGGCGTGAATACTATTTCAAAACCTGTGATATTGATAATATAAGTTCGGTTTTTGCGAAGCATTGCGAAGCGATACGGCGCCGCGCGAAGCGCCGGCCGGCCCCGGGGAGGGCCCGATTCCCATGAGCCAGAGTTTCAATTACCGCCACCTCTACTACTTCTGGGTCGTCGCCAAGGAAGGCGGCATGGCCCGCGCCGCCGAGCGGCTGGACATGGCCGTGCAGACCATCAGCGCCCAGGTGCGCGAGCTGGAGAAATCCCTGGGCGCCAGCCTGCTGCGCGCCGAGGGCCGCAAGCTGGTGCTCACCGACGCCGGCGTGGCGGCGCTGCACGAGGCCGACCACATCTTCGCGGTCGGGGAAGAACTGCCCCACCGCGTGCGCGAGGCCGCCACGGGCCGCACCGTGCGGCTGAACCTGGGCATCTCCGACGGCATCGCCAAGCTGGCCGTGCACCGGCTGCTCACCCCGGTGCTGGACGAGCCCCACCTGCGCCTGCTCTGCCACGAGGGCGAGTTCGAGCCGCTGCTGGCCGAGCTGGCGCTGCACAAGCTCGACGCCGTGCTCGCCGACCGCCCCGCGCCGCCCAACCCCGCCGTCAAGACCACCAGCCAGCGCCTGGGCGCGAGCGCCATCGGCTGGTGGGCCCCCCCGGCCTGGGCGCAGGAGGCGCGGCGCGGCTTTCCGCACAGCCTGGCCCAGGTGCCCGTGCTGCTGCCCACCGGCCACGCCGCCGTGCGCCCGCGCATCGACCACTGGCTGGAGCGCGAGCGCGTGCGCCCGCGCATCGCCGGCGAATTCGAGGACAGCGCCCTGCTCAGCACCTTCGCCGAGGCCGGCATGGGCGTGATGCCCGCCCCCCTGCTGCTGGGCCGCCACCTGGAGCGCACCCACGCGCTGGAGCCCGTGGGCACCACGCCCGAGGTGCACGAGGAGTTCCACCTCATCTACAGCACGCGCAAGGTGATGCACCCGCTGCTCACGCGCCTGGCCGAGACCGGCGCGGGCGGGATGGACCTGGATCGCTCCTGAATCCATAGCAATCCATGCAGCGGGCACGCCGACATGCCCGCCAAAAAGCCTGAAACCCCGCCCCGCGTCACGCCAGCGGCCCGCCGCGCGGGCGGGCCGCTGCGGGCCTTCCGCGACAATCGGGCCACCATGCCCTTCGCACCCCTCGCCAACGACACCTTCCTGCGCGCCTGCCGCCGCCAGGCCACCGACTACACGCCCCTGTGGCTCATGCGCCAGGCCGGGCGCTACCTGCCCGAGTACAAGGCCACGCGCGCGCGTGCCGGCAGCTTCATGGGGCTGGCGACGAACGTGGATTACGCCACCGAGGTCACGCTGCAGCCGCTGGAGCGCTTCCCGCTGGACGCCGCCATCCTGTTCTCCGACATCCTCACCGTGCCCGACGCCATGGGCCTGGGCCTGTCGTTCGCCGAGGGCGAGGGCCCGCGCTTCGCGCAGGTGGTGCGCGACGAGGCCGCCGTGGCAGCGCTCGCCGTGCCCGACATGGACAAGCTGCGCTACGTGTTCGATGCCGTCGCCGGCATCCGCCGCGCGCTGGACGGCCGCGTGCCGCTGATCGGCTTCTCCGGCAGCCCCTGGACCCTGGCGTGCTACATGGTGGAGGGCAAGGGCAGCGACGACTACCGCCTCGTCAAGACGCTGATGTACGCCCGCCCCGACCTCATGCACCGCATCCTGGCGATCAACGCCGACGCGGTGGCGGCCTACCTCAATGCGCAGATCGACGCGGGCGCGCAGGCCGTGATGGTCTTCGACAGCTGGGGCGGCGTGCTGGCCGATGGCGCCTTCCAGACCTTCAGCCTCGCCTACACCGCCCGCGTGCTGGCGCAACTCAAGCGCACGGGACCGGATGGCCAGGACGTGCCGCGCATCGTCTTCACCAAGGGCGGCGCGCTGTGGCTGGACGCCATGAAAGACCTCGAATGCGAGGTCCTGGGCCTGGACTGGACGGCCAACCTCGGCCGCGCCCGCGCGCTCGTCGGCGGGCAGGCCGGCGGGCCGGGGAAGGCGCTGCAGGGCAACCTGGACCCCAATGCGCTCTTCGCGCCGCCCGAGCGCGTGGCCGAGCAGGCGCGCGCGGTGCTCGACGCCTTCGGCACGCCGCACACCGACCCGGCCACGCACGGCCCCACCCACATCTTCAACCTGGGCCACGGCATCAGCCAGCACACGCCGCCCGAGCACGTGGCGGCGCTGGTGGAGGCCGTGCACAGCCACTCGCGGGCCCTGCGCGCGGGCCGCCAGGGCGCCGGCCGGCCTTGACTTATGCACACCGCAGGCACCATGGCGGTGCACGGGCCGCGCGCGGCCCGGCGCCGCGTGACGCCGCACGCGATCTCTGCGCATCGCCGCAAGTGCTTGATTCATAAGGGCTCTGACGATCTGCCGAATTTACGGGCATTCCAGCGAAAGCGCGTGTTTTCAAGGCTCTGCGCGCGGTACGCAGCGGATATCAACAAAGTTATCCACAGAAACTCTGGATTTCTCGAAAACCTTCGCCAAATCAAGCACTTGCCTGACGAAGTGCAGGAGAAACCGCAGTTGGGAACGCCCCGCTACCATAAATCCGGGCAGCCCGGCACTCTTGACAAGCCGACTTATGCACATCGCGCGGGGTGCAGCGGCGCCCCCACCGCTACGGCCGCACTGCATGCCGAAGGTGAGGAAGGCCGCATAAGCTCATTGATTCATAAAGGTTTTTTCCACCACCACCGCATCCAGCCATGCCGATGAGCGGCCCGCGAAACCCCGGCCCCCGCCCCGGCAGACAGCAGATGCCCACAAAGTTATCCACAGCCGCCGCGATCGCCCCTCCGATCCCGGGCCGGCACCGCGCCCCCTGACCGACGTGCCTTCCGCCCCTCTTCCCCCCGCCGGCCCCGCCGCGGCGACCGTGTCGGTGGCCGTGCAGACGCCCGCGCACAGCGCCGTGGGCGAGCCGCTCAGCTACGCCAGCGACCGGCCCCTGGCGCCCGGCACCCTGGTGCGGGTGCCCCTGGGCGCGCGCGAGGTGCTGGGCGTGGTGTGGGATGCGGCGCCCGATGCCCCGCCCCTGCCGCCGGGCGCGGCGATGCGCCCCGTCGCCGGCGTGCTGGAGGGGCTGGCGCCGCTGGATGCCCCCTGGCGCCGGCTGGTGGCCTTCGCGGCGCGCTACTACCAACGCGCCCTGGGCGAGGTGGCCTTGGCGGCCCTGCCGCCGCAGCTGCGCGACCTCACGCCCGCGCAGCTCGCCCGGCGCCTGCGCCGGCCAGCCGCCACCACCGCCAGCGAGGCCGCGCCCCCCTACGCCCCCGAACCCGTGGCCCTGAGCCCCGAGCAGCAGGCGGCCACGGAGCGCATCGCGGCCGAGCCCGGGCCCTTCCTGCTCTACGGCAGCACCGGCAGCGGCAAGACCGAGGTGTACCTGCGCTGCGTGCACGAGGCACTGGCCGCACGGCCCGGGGCCCAGGCGCTGGTGATGGTGCCCGAGATCAACCTCACGCCCCAGCTGGAGGCGCGCTTCGTCGCCCGCTTCGCGCCGCTCTATGGCGCCGACAGCGTGGTCTCGCTGCACAGCGGCATGACGAACCCGCAGCGCCTCAAGAGCTGGCTCGCGGCCCATGGCGGGCAGGCGCGCATCGTGCTGGGCACGCGCATGGCGGTGTTCGCGAGCCTGCCGGGCCTGGCGCTCATCGTCGTGGACGAGGAGCACGACGCCAGCTACAAGCAGCAGGAGGGCGCGCGCTACTCCGCCCGCGACCTCGCCATCTGGCGCGGGCGCGAGCAGGGCGCCAAGGTGATCCTCGGCTCGGCCACGCCGTCGCTGGAGAGCTGGCACGCCAGCCGCCCGCCCGAGGGCGGCGACCCGGGCGGGCGCTACCTGCGCCTGCACATGCCCAGCCGCATCGGCGCCGGCGCGCTACCGCGCGTGCGCCTCGTGGACATGGCCCAGCAGCCGCGCGGCGCGGTGTTCTCGCCGCCGCTCGTGGCCGCCATCACCGAGCGCGTGGAACGCGGCGAGCAATGCCTCGTGCTGCTCAACCGGCGCGGCTTCGCGCCCGTGCTGCACTGCACCGAGTGCGGCTGGAAGAGCGACTGCCCGCACTGCAGCGCCCACCAGGTGTTCCACAAGATCGACCGCTCGCTGCGCTGCCACCACTGCGGGTTCGCGCAGCGCGTGCCGCGCGCCTGCCCCGGCTGCGGCAACCCCGACATCGCGCCCATCGGCCGCGGCACCGAGCAGCTGGAGGAGCAGCTCGCCGCGCTGCTGCGCAACGTCATCACGCCCGAGCGCCGCGCCGCGCGCGTGGCGCGCATCGATGCCGACACCACCCGCGCCAAGGGCGCGCTGGAGGCACAGCTCGCCCAGGTGCACGCGGGCGAGGTGGACGTGCTCGTGGGCACGCAGATGGTCGCCAAGGGGCACGACTTCCGCCGCATCACGCTGGTGGCCGCCGTGCAGCCCGACGGCGCGCTCTTTTCCAGCGACTTCCGCGCGCCCGAGCGGCTCTTCGCCCTGCTGCTGCAGGCCGCCGGCCGCGCCGGCCGCGACGCGGACTACGTGGCCGCGCAGGGCAGCCCGTGCGAGATGTGGGTGCAGACCTACCACGCCGACCACGCCGTGTACGCGGCGCTGCGCCGGCACGACTACCCGGCGTTCGCCGCGCGGCAGCTCGCCGAGCGCGCCGAGGCCGCCATGCCGCCCTTCGCCTTCCAGGCGCTGGTGCGCGCCGACGCGCGCACGCAGGAGGTGGCGCAGGCCTTCCTCGGGGCCTGCGCCGAGGCCGCCCGGCAGGCGGCCCTGCCGGGGCTGGAGCACGTGACCCTGTTCCCGCCGGTGCCGCTCGCCATCCAGCGCGTGGCCAACGTGGAGCGCGCGCAGATGCTGCTGGAGAGCCCGAGCCGCGCGGCCCTGCAGCGCTTCCTGGCGGCCTGGCAGCCGCTGCTGCATGCCTGCCGCGCCGCCCCGGCCCATCGCGGCCTCGTGCGCTGGCTGGTGGACGTGGACCCGCTGGCGATCTGACGCCGGGCGGCCGCGCAGCGGCTCAAGGGGCCTTCCAGGCTTTTCTCATGGAATTTCGCCGCCATGTCGGCGTATCTTCTACCTCTTAAGCTATATTTTTAATAGCAAAACCATCTTTAATCCGCGTGCGGGCGGCGCCCCTGCCGCCATTCGATCAGCGACTCGCGCTGCTCCAGGTGCTTGACCACGCGCTCCAGCCGCTCGATGACCTCCTTCAGCCGGGGCACGTCCACGCCCTCACTCAACAGTGTGGCCTGCGAGTAGGAGGTTTCGATCATCTTGCGCAGCATCTGCGCGGTGTCCGCCACGGTGGCGTGCTCGATGATGCCCTGGGGACTCACCTCCACCAGCGTCTGGATGCGGTCGCGGATCTGCTCCACCATCTGCTGCACGACGGGATTGCGCGCCGCCGCGGGCCCTGCGCGGCCCTCCTCCGCGGCGAGCTGCGGATCGAGGATGAGGTTGGTGCTGGCAAGCACGTTCTCCAGCACCGGGTCCAGCGCGCGCATCTCCCCGCGGGCCTCGCGCCACAGCCGCTCCTGCTTCTGGTCGCGCCGGCGGTCCAGCCGCGAGGCCAGCTCGCCGCTGATGTCGCCCATCAGGGCCTTCCAGCCGCTCCAGCCCAGCTCGCTCATGAAGCTCTGCCCGGCCTGCTGCAGCACGCTGGCATGGGAGTTGGTGGGCTCGCCGCTGGCGGGCACGCCGTAGAGCCCGCGCACGATCGAAGCCAGCTGCAGCCCGGCCGCCGCGGCCGCCGCGCCGGTCACCACGTTGCCGCCCACGCTGCGCACGACGAAGTCCCGCGTCGCATGGAAGAACCCCGAGCCCGAACGGAAGGCCTCGCCCAGCAGCGGAACCCCCTCCTTGAGAACGTCCAGGGCGAAGCCGGGCAGGCGCTTCGCATCCTTCCATTGCAGCGGCTCCTGGGTCTCGTCGGGCACCGCCAGGCGGAAGAGGTTCATGCGCTGCGTGCCGCCCACCAGATCGGACACCGTGACCTGTCCGGTGCCCGGCAACGCCTTGGTCGTGTCCAGCACGGCCTTGTTCAGCGCCGAAGCGCCGCCCGAGGCCACCGCGCCCCAGCCGAAGACCTGGAACGGCGACGCCAGGGTCGAGGGGCTGCTCACCCAGCGCCGCAGCGCATTGGCGCCGGCCGTGAGCGTCGGCTTGAACAGGGCGGCCTCGGCCTTGCCGTCCATGAGCTTCTGCCGGGTCTCCACGAACTTGCGGTGGTCATGGGCCTGCCCGCGCAGCGCGTTGAGCGTGGGGCGGTCCACGCTCCCGGTCGTGGCGATGTGGCCCACTTCCTGGTCGCGCACCGGGCGCCAGAAGCGCTTGGCCCCGTCGGCCGTGACCTCCAGTTGCACGGGCGGGGGGTCGGGCACCAGCACCTTGGGGTCCAGCGCCTTGAATAGCGGCATATTGGCCACGCGCGCGCGCCGGTCCATCGAGGGAATGACGATGGACTCGGTCAGGTAATTGACGGGCCCGGCGAGCAGCCCCCCGTACACGGCCGGCCAGAACTTGGCCGCGGTCGGCCCGTCGTTGTTGTCCTGCAGGGTCGAGATCGAGCCGCCGGAGGGCGTGCGCGTGGCCGAGGTCATGAACCCCTTCAGGCTCTCGTAGGCCACGGGGACCGAGGCCCGCATCAAGCCCACGGGCTCCATGCTGTCCCGAAAGCGGTATCCCCCGTCGGCCCGATGGCGCTCCATCAGGCGTTCGGCGGCCCACTGGGTGTACTCGGCCTCCATCTCTTCCTGCTGATCCCGTTGCGCGAGCGGCAGCGGATTCCCCTCCGCGTCGCCCGCCCGGTGCATGTCCGCCAGGTAGCCCACCACGGCGGCGCGCATGCCCTCCAGCGTCACCGCCCCGGGCGCATCGCGGCCCTGGGCCGCGTCCTCCCGATCGACGCCGCGCGGCCCCACCTCGTCGAGATCGAGGGACGACGCCGAGTTGCTGCGCGAGAGCGAATCCAGGCTCGGGAGGTACGTGCGGTTGCTCTGCGAGAAATCCGAGCGCCTCGAATGCCCCCACTCCACGTCCCCCATGACCCCCACGGTGGAATGGAACTGCGAGCCATGGATCGAGGACGAAGCGACGGAGCCGGCCCTCTGGCTGCCGTGGCGCTGGGACGAGCCCTCCACACCCAGGTTCTCCACCAGGGACCGGCCGGACACCGAGCCCGGCGGCGGCAGCGTGACGCGCGGCGGCATGCTGCTGCCGTCCAGGCGCGCCGAGGAATGCCGGCGGCTCATACTCAGATTCGCCAGCTCCTGCGAGACGGGCACCAGCCGCGAGGACGGGCCGGGCGCCAGCGGGTCCTGCGGCACCGGCAGGTCCCTGCCGCTGTCCGAGCGCACGGAAATGCCGCTCAGCAGCGGCTTGCCGGTCACCCCCTTCCCCGTCATGGCTCCACCCCGGCCTGCGGCCCGTCATCGCCGATCAGCACCTCCAGCGCCGCGCGGGCCAGCACATGGCCCCGGTCCATGGCCGCGGCCACCTGCCCGGCCTCGTCGCTGGCCTCCAGCGGCCGCAGGGACAGCAGGTCGCCGCCCTCCACCAGCCCCAGGTGCCAGCCCTCCTCGCCCAGCAACTGCTCCTGCACCCCCAGCAGGCGCAATACCTCCTGCCCGCCCAGCTCGGTGGCGGACAGCGGCAGCACCACCTCGGGCCAGGCATGCCAGCCGGACTCGGCGGAGCGCGCATGGATGCGGCACAGCAGCCCCGACGGCCCGACGAACGGCTCGCCGGACTCCATGGACTGCATCGCATCGGGCGGCACGCCGAGATGGATGCCGATCTGCGCCATGAACGCACGGGCGTCGGCGGGCAGGGCCGACACAGCGGAGGGTGGGGTGGACATGAGAAACTCCTGACGATCGAAACCATGAACGCCGCGCGAACGCGGCTGCCAAGGTCACTGTCGGGGTGTTACGTGACTGTTCGATGACGCATGCGAAGCCACCTCCGCGCATGCGAAACGTTTGCCTTCCGGGGCATGAAATCCCGCAATCCAGTCCATAACGTTCCGGGTTATGGTGGCGCGCCGGTCGGCATGCGCGCCCCCCCGAGGCATGTTCCGCCTAGGCAAGCAGGATGTCCCGCACGTCCCTGAGCGCGGCCGCGAAATCCGGCCCGGCCCCCGCCAGCACGTCCCGCGCCGCGAGCGGCCCGAAGGACAGCCCCACCATCGCCTCGATGGCCGCCAGCGGGCGCTGCTGGTTCTCGAAATCCCCGAACACGAAGGCCGGCCGCACCTCGGCGATCGCGCGCGCCTGCGACGACACGTAGCCCGTGGCCGCGACCGCCTCGGTGCCGTCCATCACGAAGGCCACCACCTTCCAGAACCGCACCGGCACCTGCACGCCGTGGACCACCGGATCGTCCGGCGCGAAGACCGGGCCGGTGAACACGCTCACGCGCATCAGGTCGCGGCGCGCATGCGCCAGGATGTAGTCTTCGATGCCCAGCCACAGGCCCCCGTTGAACCGCTGCACCTGCGGCGCGGCATTGGTGGCATGGAAGGTGTCCGCATCCGCCAGCGTGGCCGTGGCGGCATCGCCCCAGCACGGGTCCTGGCGCCGCGTCATGTGGCCCCGGCTGAAATAGCCCCGCTTCTCGTCGCCATACACCTCGTTCAGGAGCTGGTAGCGCTGCGGGATGCGGGGGTCGAACTTCCACACGTTGCTGCGCTTCACGTCGCGGGCGCGCGCGCCGTCGATGTTGCAGGCGCTGAAGACCGGCATGCGCCGCGAGCGCGAGACCGCCGTCGAGAAATGCGTGTAGTCCAGCACGTGCGTGGTGGCGCCCTTCCAGGCGAACGTCACCACGTCGCGCCGCGCGGCCTCGCCCAGGGCGGGCAGCGCGATGGGCTCGGCGGGATCGATGAAATCCGGCCGGTAGCCCTCGCGGTCCTCGTAGCTCGCCGCGGGTTCGGGCTCGGCCCGCACGCGCTGGGGCGCGGCGGCGGCGTCGGGCGCGAAGCGGTAGCGCGGGGTCAGGCCCCGCGCGGATGCACCTGTGCCAGAAGACTCACGGGCCATGGATAGCGCTCCTGTGCCGGGGCACCACCCGCAGGGCCTGCGGCCGCCGCGGACGGGCGCCCGGATGTGAAAAGGCCCGGATCGGCAGGAGCCGACCGGGCCGTAAAGGGAATTCGGGGGGCGTCAAGCCACCTGCTTGAGGCGCTTGTGCGGCGGCGCGGCGCCCAGGGGGCGTTCGGGGCAGAAGGTCCAGTTGCGGCCGCAGACGGCGCCGGCCACGTCGGACTCGGGCGCCTCCACGAGCAGCGAGCCGGGCATGCGGTCCACCACCCTGGCGCGCCGGGCGCGCTTGCCGCTGCGCAGGGCGGAGACGATCGAGCGCTCCTCCTGGGGGGAAGGATCGCCGGCACCTTGGTAGAGAAGAACGAAGCGGCCCATAAGAAAACCATGCTACACCAACAGGCCCGCCCCTTCAAACCCCGGTCCGAAGCCCAGGTCGCCGGCGGTGTTGAGCGCCAGCTTGATGATGGCGTCCGAGCGCTTCTGGTTGCGCTCCATGCCCAGGATGCGGGCATGGCGCCCGAGTTGCCGCGCCAGCGCCCCCGTGGCCACGGGGCACGCCATGGACGTGCCGTCCATCACGGCATAGCCGCCCGGCACCGCGGAGACGATGCCCACGCCGGGGCCGGTGAGGTCCACCGCGTCGCCCACGTTGCTAAAGGCGGCCACGAAATTGCGCCGGTCGGTGCCAAAGGGCTTCTCCACCTCCAGAACCTGGGCCGCGTCCGCGGGCCAGGTGCCCTTGCGGCCGAAGGCGCTCACCGCCAGCACCTGGCTGTAATGCGCGGGATAGGCCACGGGGCCACGGTAGTCGTTGCCCGTGGCGGCCAGGCAGACCACGCCCATCGCGCGGGCCCGGTGGATCTCGCGCAGCACGTCGGGCATCTCGCCCTCGCCGCCCAGCGACAGGTTGATGAGGTCGCAGCCGTCGTCCACCGCCTGCCGGATGCCCTTGGCGATGTTGAACGACAGCGCCGAGGACTGCCCCTGGCCGAACACGCGGTAGGCGTGCAGGTCCGCGCCGGGCACCACGCCGCGCACGCCCCGGCCGGCCGCGCCCCGGCCCGCGATGATGGCGGCCACGTGGGTGCCGTGGCCCAGGCTGTCGGCGAAATCGGTCACCCGCTCGCCCTTGACGACGTTGCGCCCGCGCGCGATGCGCAGGTCCGGGTGCCGGCTCACGCCCGTGTCCACCACGGCCACCTTCACCCCCCGGCCGTCGGCATCCTCCCCCTCGAAGCCGAAATGCCCCCGCGCGTCGGGCACGGCGAGGTCGATGGGCGTGCAGCACAGCGTGAAGCGGCCCTTCCCCGCGGGCACCTTGGAGGCATTCACGGGCCAGTACCCCGAGGACGGATAGGCGGCCACGGCATCCAGCACCCCCGTGCCCGGCGGAAACACCAACCGCGCCACGCCCCGGGCGTTGGTCTTGCCCGAGGTGCCCACGCGCTTGGCGTGGTCCACGAAGCCCACCACGTCCACCCCGGCCATCGCGGCCCCGGTGGCCGCGTCCTCGACCTTGACGTCCAGCACCACCTTGGCCCCGGCGGACACGCCCAGCACCGAGGCGAGCCGGAAGCGCTGCAGCCACAGCGGCTCCAGCGTGCGGGCGGGCACCACGCGCAGGCCGGGCTCGCGCTGCAGCAGCTTGACGCGCTCGGCCCCGTCCATGGCGACGAGCACGGCGTCCATGGGCGCCACCTCGTCCACCAGATCCACATCCAGGCCCCAGCGTGCCGCAGGCGCCGCGGCCCTCGTGCGCGGACTGGCGTGCAACGCCCGGCTCGCGGAACGCAGGAAAAGCTGGCTACCGCCCGGATCGTCGGCGTTCCAGATGTTGAGATTGGGAAGGATCACGAACAGCGATCGGTCATGGCGGACGTCCTGGGCCATCGTCATTTCCTCTTTTGCTTGTGGAGCTTGTGGATTCCGGTGCATTTTCACGGCACGGAATCCTGGCCGTGCAGGGGAAGTTGTTATGGCGTGTCATCAATCCCCCAGGCATGTAACGGGACTGCTGCCAGGCCAACCACCAAGCTCGGCCTCGCGGACGCGATCGATGGCGCTTTCGCCTTCCGGCACGGCCCTTCGCAGCAGCACGTCGGCCAGGGGCCTTCCATTGACAAACTGATCTGCGCCGGACCGTCGTGGCGGCAGAAAGAAAGTCATCTTGCTGGAGAACCCTTTTCGGATCGCTCGGAGTTCCCTCCCCAGTGCGCCACGCATCGGCACCGATGCCACGCACTCCACTCCCGCGCCGCGTTCGCCTGCCGCGCTCAATGCGCCCGCAAGGCTGCGCAGCGCACCGCAGCGGCTCCAGGGTGCGGCCGCGCAAATCTCGCCCCTGCGCAGTCCATTGCCCTCCCCACAGGCCGGTGGTCATGCGATCGCCACGCCATCAGCCACCGCAGTGGTGCACCACCAGCCCGCCAGCCGGCCGCAAGGCGAAATCCGGCTGGAGCCTGCCGCGGCCCATATACCGCAGCGGCAGACAGAGCCCCCGCAGGCGCGCCGCCAGACCCTGGGCGAGTTGCTGACCCGGGAGCACCGGCAGGAGCAGGCAGAGCGAGCGCGACAGGCCTATGCGGCACTGCCCCATGGCGGCAAAGCCATGCAGCGGTTGAAGGACCGCGCGGCGAGGCAACATCCGAGCACGATGGCCGAGAAGTTGAATGCGCGCCTGCAAGGCTCGCCCAAGCCCATGGAAGGCCCGCGCGGACGAGCGTTCGCAGAACTGGTGCGCGCCGACGTGCTCGCGCTGTCCAAGGCCGCCCACATCAACCCCTTGCAGGCCCTCGAAACGATGCGCGGCGCTGCGCTGGAGAGCGCCCTGGGGCAGGGCGGCATCCTGGAGCAGGATCAGAAGTTGCTGCTGAACGTGCTCGACAGGCTGGGTCCCATGATCATCCAGCAACGTTATGAGCAACTGAACCTGAAGCTCATGCCCGAGACCACCCCCGCTTTCACGGATGCCCAGGTGCTGGAAAAGCCCCTCCAACTGGGCAATGGCAACTTCAATACGGTCTTCGCGGTCAAGGTCATGGACTCCGAGGGCACGGCATTCGACGCCGTCTTCAAGCCGCTCAACGACGTGGAGGAAGACTGGGCCGCCCGGAAGACAGGCGTCCCGGTGGATGACCCTCAGACCGCCATGCGCAACATCGCGACAGTCTCCTATGCGAGAGCGTTCCGCTTTCATGTGATTGCGGACACACGCGTAGCGCTGATCGATACCGGGCGAGGGCCGCAGGGCCCTGACCTCGGCCTGATGATGGAGCGCGCCCAGGGCCAACCGGCCTTCGAGGTCGATGCAGCCATCCTGGAGCGTCCCGACGTCTGCGCAGAGGTGACCAGGCTGCAGTTGCTCGACCACCTGACCGGGCAAGTCGATCGCCATGACAGCAACTACTTCATCCACATCGGGCCGGACGATCGTGCCAGGGTCACGGGCATCGACAACGACCAGTGCTTCGGCAAGAACCTGACCGACCCGGCCGGCATCCAGCAGATCACGACCTCTGATAACCGTGACAATGGGTTCCGCGGCACGAAGCTGCCCCCGGTGGTCGATACCACGATGGAGCACGCCATCAACGCGGTCACGGAAACGGACATCCGTTCGATGCTGGAGGGCAAGCTGACCGAAGACGAGGTCAACGCCGCGATCCAGCGCCATCAGGGCGTCAAGGACCACATCGCCCGGCTGCGAGCCGACGGCCGGGTCATTGAACCGGAACAATGGAGTCGTTCGGAAATTCAGCAGCTCCTGACCGTGGAAAACAGCTATGTGGGGCGCGAGCTCGACGCAGCGCTGGCCTGGCAGACCTCATCCGGACGCCAAAGCAGCAGCAATGCAGGCCTCAGCGAACTCAACGCGGCGCTGGATTGGCAGTCCTCACCCGAACGCGAAAGCAACAACAATGCAAGCACCGCACGCCGCAACACTTGGTGAGAGATTTCCCATGAATGCACCCTTGAACGAATCGGGCAGCGAAAGCGCCTTGCCCGCGGCCCAGGCAATGTTCGAGGGCGAGCGCCTGCCCTTCCCCCCCGTGCCGGCACCGCTGGCGGCTGCGTTGCAGCAACAGGGGCCGGGCTGGTTCGCCACGCGGCCCGTCGCATCGTCGCCCTACGGCTTCGATCATTTCCTGGCCGAGGTCGAGGCCCACCCGGACCTGCCGGACTATGCCGTGGTTGGCTTCGACGGTCACGGCACCAATAGCTGGGCGGTGCACTTCTACCTCGTCGGCCCGGGCATCGCGCTCTTCATCCAGCTGCCCTGGGGCGGAGCCTATCTGGAGCCCGAGCCGGCCCGCGCGGAGATCGCCGACCTGTTCGCATGGGCCGAGGCCCTGCTGACCCGCGTGCGGCTGGCCGAGGCCGCCCGCAAGATCCCGCAGGGCATGCGCCTGCAGGTCGCCGCGAGCCGCTTCGGCCACGCCGGCTGGCGCTGGCTCGGTGCGGGCCAGGACGTGGCCACGGTGCCCTGGAACCCGTCGGGCGGCATGAAGGCCGCCATGCTGCAGGAGCTCGACGACGTCATCGCCGGCCGGCGGCTGCTGTTGACGGCGGTGGCCTGATCCCGCCGGCGCACGCCCGCCTCAGCTCCAGAGCGCCACGGCCGCGGAAAAGCTCACGAACGCCAGCGCCGTCGAGACCAGGATGACGCGGGCGATGCGCCCGGTGTGCGCGCCGAAGCGCTCCGCCAGCAGCGACACATTGCTCGCGCTCGGCAGGGCGGCGGCCAGCACCAGCGCCGTGTGCGCCGGCCCGGAGAGCGGCACGCCCACGGCGATCGCCACCCGCCCCAGGGCCCAGACCAGCAGCGGATGCAGCACCAGCTTGGCGAGCGCCGCGCCCAGGCCGTCGCGCGGGCCCAGGGCCTCGTGCGGGTGCCGCGCCATGCCCGCGCGCGCCAGCACCGCGCCGATGGCGAAAAGCGCCACGGGCGCCGCCGCATCCGCCAGCAGGCCCACGGTGCGGTCCAGCGGGCCCGGCAGGGACAGCCGCAGCGCCGACGCCAGCGCGCCCAGCGCGATCGACCAGGGCATGGGATTGGCCGCCATCCCGCGCAGGGCCCGGCCCAGCGCGGCCCGCGCGCCCTCGGCGCCAGGGGCCCCGCCATCGCCCAGGCGCGACAGCCCGACGCAGACCGCCGTGGTCACCACCATGTCCAGCAGCATCGTGAGGATGACGGGGCCCGCCGCGGCCGGCCCCAGCAGCGCCACCAGCAGCGGCACGCCCATGAAGCCGGTGTTCGGGAAGGCCACCACGAGCGCGCCGAAGGCCGCGTCGTTCCAGCCCAGCCGCCGCCGCGTGAGCGCCACCGCGGCGGCCACGAGCGCCAGCCCGCTGGCCAGATACACGGCCGCCGCGGCCGGGTCCAGTAGCTCGGCGATGGGCGTGCGCGCGCCGAAGCGAAAAAGCATGCACGGCAGCGCGAAGAACAGCACGAAGGCGTTGAGCCCCGGGATCGCCGCCAGCGGCAGCAGCCCGCCGCGCGTGGCGACATAGCCGCACAGCACCAGCGCGAAGAAAGGGAAAGTGATGGCGAGAACGGAAAGCACGCGGCATTCTCGCCGCACGCCGGGCAAGGCGGGCGCCCGCGCGTGGCGGGCGCCTCAAGGGAGGAGGAATGCTCAGACCGAGAGGTTCTGCTCGATCTCCTGCACCTTGCGCCGCGCCAGCGCGAGGTTGGAGCGCTCCTTGTCCAGCACGAGGTAGATGAAGAGGCCTTCGTGCCCCGCCGAGGGGCGGATCACGTGGTACTGCCGGCCCAGCGTGATCAGGATGTCGTCGATCTTGTCGTTGAGCCCGAGGGAGCGGATGGTCTTGAGCTTGGCGCGCACCACCTCGGTGTTGCCGGCCGCGGCCAGCTCCATGTCCACGCCGCTGCCGGCGCTGCCCAGCAGCATGCCGCTGCTGCTGTCCACCAGCGCGGAGCAGAGGGCGCCATCGATGCCCAGGAGTTGGTTCAGAGAGTCTTGCAGGGAAGCCATGTGCCGGGGTCCTTCACGAAGTGGCGTTGGCGAAAAGCGCGCCGCCGGAGCAGGCTCCCGCGGCGCGCCGGGAAAGCGGTCAACCGTCGTGGCCCAGCTGGCGGGCCACCTCCGCGGCGGTCCACAGGGCCCGGCCGAAAACGGCGTCTTTTTCGAGCACGAGGCACAGGATGCAGGGGAACGGCCCGCCGATGGCCTGGAACACCGCCAGCCCCGCATCGGTCTCGAACGTGAGGCGCCGGCAGCCGGGGTGGTCGATCTCGCGTCCCACCGCGCGCGCCATGGCCATGAGCGAGCCGGCCATGGCCGCCAGGCGCCGCACCTGCGGCTCGCCGCCCGCCGCCAGGGAGGCGACCTCGAAGCCGTCGAGGGTGCTGATGAGGGCCATGCGCACGCCGCCGGACGTGGCCACCACGCCGTCCAGCACCTGCCGGGCCGCCTGGGCCCGCTCGGGAGGAATGACGGTCAATGCCTTGGAATTCATGGAGGGGGCTCCGGTCGGCAGGATTCGTCCTGCAGGGACAACAGGGAGGCCAGCACGCCCAGCGCCTCGCGCAGGGACGCGGGATCGCGGGGGTCCGCCTCCAGGATGGGGACCACGCCGCAGCCCGCCGCGGCCAGCGACTGACCGAACGCCTCGATCTGCGCAGGGGTCGCGGGGCGGGCGCTGAGCACGAGCGGCACCGGCGGCCGCGGCAGCGCGGCGATCTCCGCCAGCACGCGGCGCGTATCGTCCAGGGCGGAGGGCGAGCCCACGTCCGCCATGACGAAGACGCCCGTGGAGACCGACAGGACCCATTCGCGCACGAAATCGAAACGCTCCTGCCCGGGGCAGCCGCAAACCTGCATGCGCACGCCCTCGCCCAGGTCGATCTCGCCGAACTCCGAGCCCACGGTGGTGAAGGCCTTGGAATGCGCTTCCCGGTCGAGATTGGGAACATCGGAGGATGCCATCACGTCCCCGCAGAGCGAGCGCAGCGCGGTCGTCTTGCCGATGCCCATCGGGCCCACGAAGGCGATGCGGGGCCAGCCGCCGCTCATGCGACACCTCCGCCACCACGCACCCAGCGGGTCAGGCGCAGCACCCAGCCCTGGGAACGCCCCCTGGGCGCCTCCTGGGCAGGCCCTGGCGCGGGCACAGGGGCCGGGGACTGCGCTGGCGCCGACGTCCGCAGCACGCCCCGGCGCGCGAGTTCGGCCAGCAAGGCCTGCGCGGAGGCCGCATCCAGCCCGCTGTGCTCGCACAACTGCCGCTGCGTCACCGGGCTGCGGGTCAGCAGCGCGAGCGCGCGCACGCAGCCCGGAGAACGGAACGGCGCATTCAGCGAAACCCACGCGCTCAGCTGGAAGCAAGCGCCCCCGGCCGGGACGGCGGCGGGCCCGGGCACCTGCGCGGCCCCGGCGCCCACCTTGTGCTGGAGGCGCCAATCCATCAGGAATACGGCGGCGCGGTCGAGCACATCAATGAGGTCGGCCAGCGTGTAGCCCAGCGGCAGCCGGGCCACCCACTGCGCCTGGGGCGCCTTCTCGGGATAGGAGCCGCCCACGCACACGAGACAGGGGGCCGCGATGCCGGCCTGCACCGAGCTGGCATGGTCCACCAGCAAAAGCTGCGCCTCCGCCGCGGACACCTCGCGCCAGGGCAGCAGCGACTTCCGGGCCGCCACACCGAACAAGGCAACGAACCGCGCGTAAAGCGGCGGGGTCAACAGATGGGCGGCAACGCCTGCCGGCACGTCACGCATGGGGATGGCGGGTCAAATTGACAGAATTGAACCCAGTATAGGGATTAAATTTGATACATCAATCCACAAAATATTAAACCTGCAACATGCGAGGCAATTGACATTGCCAATCTTTTCAGAAGCGGGTAGGGCCTGTAGGACGCTGCCGCGTTGCATCCGCAGGCGCCCGGCCCGGGGCGCGGCCCCGCGGCTGCCCCCGTTATCATCGGCACCCGCCTCGTGGGCCGGGTCTGCCGCCCGGCCACCCGGGGGCTCCTGCGCCGCGCTCCGCCCCTCCCTCTTCCCCCGCTTTTTCCTGCCGCATGTCCGCCGGTCTCAATCTCGCCCAGCTCCAGGCCGTCCACTACACCGAAGGGCCCTGCCTCGTGCTGGCGGGCGCCGGCTCGGGCAAGACGCGGGTGATCACGCACAAGATCGCGCGCCTGATCGAGACGGGGCTGGAGCCCCGGCGCATCGCCGCCATCACCTTCACCAACAAGGCGGCGGCGGAGATGCGCGAGCGCGCCCAGGGCCTCATCGGCCGGGCGGCCAAGGACGTGCTGGTGTGCACCTTCCATGCCCTGGGCGTGCGCATGGTGCGCGAGGACGGCAACGTGCTGGGCCTCAAGCCCCAGTTCAGCATCCTCGACGCCGACGACGTGGCCGGCATCATCAAGGACGCGGCCGGCGGCACCACCGACATCGCCACCGCGCGCCAGTGGCAGTGGGTCATCAGCAACTGGAAGAACGCCGGCATGGACAGCACCGCCGCGCTCGCCCAGGCGCGGGACGACAACGAACGCAGCATCGCCGTCATCATGCAGCGCTACGAGGAGCGCCTGGCCGCCTACCAGAGCGTGGATTTCGACGACCTCATCGGCATGCCGCTGCGCCTGCTGCGCGACTTTCCCGAGGTGCGCGCCAAGTGGCAGCGCGTGCTGGGCCACGTGCTGGTGGACGAATACCAGGACACCAACGCCACGCAGTACGAGCTGCTCAAGCTGCTGGTGGGCGAGCGCGCCCGCTTCACCGCCGTGGGCGACGACGACCAGTCCATCTACGGCTGGCGCGGCGCCACGCTGGACAACCTCAAGAAGCTGCCGGTGGACTTCCCCGCGCTCAAGGTGATCAAGCTGGAGCAGAACTACCGCTCCACGTCCGCCATCCTGCGCGCGGCCAACAACGTCATCCAGCCCAACCCCAAGCTCTTTCCCAAGACCCTGTTCTCCGAGCTCGGCGAGGGCGAGCCCGTGCGCGTGGTGGACGCCGACAACGAGGAGCACGAGGCCGAGCGCGCCGTCGCCCGCATCCAGAGCCTGCGCGCGGCGGCCAACCCGCCGCCCGACTGGAAGGGCTTCGCCATCCTCTACCGCGCCAACCACCAGGCCAAGCCGTTCGAGAAGGCCTTGCGCAAGGCGAACATCCCCTACAAGGTCTCGGGCGGCACGAGCTTCTTCGACCGCGCGGAAATCAAGGACCTGTGCGCCTGGTTCCGCCTCTGGATCAACAATGACGACGACCCGGCCTTCCTGCGCGCCATCACGAGCCCCAAGCGCGGCATCGGCCACACCACGCTGGGCGCGCTGGGCGAGTTCGCCACGAAGCACAAGCTCAGCATGTTCGGCGCGCTCTTCAACGGCATGCTGCCCGCGGCCATCCCCAAGCGCGCGCTGGACGGGCTCATGGAATTCGGCCGCGCCATCAACGACCTCGAATACCGCGCGCGCCACACCCACGGCGCGGAGGACGCCCGCACCTTCCTCACCGACTGGCTCAAGGAGATCGGCTACGAGCAGCACCTCTACGACGGCGAGGACAGCGAGACCGTGGCCGCCGCGCGCTGGAGCAACGTGCTGGAGTTCTGCGACTGGATGGCCCAGCGCGCGGGCGGCCAGATCGAGGACACCGCCGGCGCGGTGATCGCCAAGGAAACCAAGAGCCTGCTCGAAGTGGCGCAGACCATCGCCCTGCTCTCCACCATCAGCGAGCGCGAGAAAGAGCAGGACATGGTCACGCTCTCCACGCTGCACGCCTCCAAGGGGCTGGAGTGGCCGCACGTGGTGCTGGTCGGCGTGACCGAGGGCATGCTGCCCTTCAAGCTCGACGACGACGAGGGCCGCCAGCAGAAGGTGAGCGAAGACACCCTGCAGCGCCTGCAGGAAGAGCGCCGACTGATGTACGTGGGCATCACGCGCGCCCAGCGCAGCCTGGCCGTGAGCTGGACCAAGCGCCGCAAGAAAGGCCGCGAGATGGTGGCCGCGCAGCCCAGCCGCTTCATCGCCGAGATGGCGCTGGACCGGACCACCGCGCGCGAGGACCCGCGCGAAAAGCTCAAGGCGCTGCGCGCCGAATTCGCCGCGCGCAAGGCGCAGGCGGCCACGGGATCGGGAACGCCATGAGCCGCCACACCCTGCTGCGGATCGCCGCCTGCTGCATCGCGGCCTGCGCAGGCGTGGCCTGCACCACCACGCCGGACCGCGCCACGCCCCCGCGCGCGGGGCATGCCACGCCCGGCTGCCCCGGCGCCGAGGACACCACGCACCGCCAACTCCTCGGCACCTGGAACGCCACGCTGGAAGGCGGCGAAACCGCGCGCATCGCCCTGCGCCCCCACCCCGAGCTGGCACAGAGCGTGCGAGGCACGGTGGAGCGCGCCGGCACCACGGCGCAGGCCGCGGGCGACGTGGACGATGGCGACCTGACGCTCGAAGAATCGGTCAACGGCAAGAACATCAGCGCCACCTGGATCGGCCGGGTGGTGGAAGGCAGCTGCGGCGAGGAGATACGCGGAACATGGACCAACGCACAAGACAACCGAACCATCCCCTTCGTGCTGCGCAAGCAGGCCGGATCGCCGTGAGGGCGGCGACGGCCCCCGCGCGCCTGGGCGCGCTGGCACTGGCGCTCTGCGCGCCGGCGGGCGCCGCGCTCGCCAGCACCACGCCGGCCTCCGCCGGGGCGAACGCGGGCGCCGGCGATGCCTGGCGCCGCTGCGCGGCCCTGGGCGGCGACGATGCCGCGCGCCTCGCCTGCTTCGACCAGTGGGCGGGCCAGCAGGCCTGGCATGCGCCGGCGGCTTCGGCCGCCGCGGGCGCCACGCCCCCCGCCGGCAACGACAACTCGCCGCCCCCGCCCGTGGACACCACGCTGCCGGCCACCCGCATCATCGACGTGGCCCAGGTGGACGGCTGCCGCGACGAGCAGTACAGCACGCTCTCGCGCTTCTGGGAGCTGGAGTCGGGCAGCGACTGCGGCACCTTCCGATTCCGGGGCTACCGGCCCATCTCGATCTCGGTCGTGGCCTCCGACAGCGTGAACCGCCAGCCGACCTCGCCGGCGCCGGGGCACACCGCGGCCTCGGCGGTGGACTACCGCACCACCGAGAACCGCATCCAGCTCTCGGTGCGCACCAAGATCGCCCAGGGCCTGCTCACGCAGGGCCACCCGACCCTCAAGGACTCGGTGTGGGTGGGCTACACGCAGCAGTCGTACTGGCAGCTCTTCAGCCCCGACATCTCGCGCCCCTTCCGCGCCACCGACCACGAGCCCGAGGTGATGTACGTCTACCCCACCGACGCCAAGCTGCCCTTCGGCTGGCGCTGGCGCTACAGCGGCATCGGCCTCGTGCACCAGTCCAACGGCCAGAACCTGCCGCTGTCGCGCAGCTGGAACCGCGTGTACCTGATGACCGGCATGGAGCTGGACAACCGCTGGACCGTGACCGCGCGCGCCTGGAAGCGGGTGAACGAGAGCGCGGAGAACGACGACAACCCGGACATCATCGACTACATGGGCCGGGGCGAGGTGCAGGTGGCCTGGAACTACGACCGCGACAACACGCTGTCGCTGACGGCCCGCAATTCGTTCTCGTCCACCGGGCGTGGCTCGGTGCGGCTGGAGTGGCTGCGCGCCGTGGGCAAGGACCTGGGCGGCATCAAGAGCAACCTGCGCTTCCACACCGCGCTCTTCAGCGGCTACGGCGACAGCATCACCGACTACAACCGCAAGCGCACGGTGCTCAGCGTGGGCCTGAGCCTCGTGGACTTCTGATCCCGCTCCATGGGTGACCGCGGCGCGCGGCACGGCGCCGCGCCCCCGCCGCATCACATCCCGTTACCGTTTATCCGCGGCGGCGGGTTGATGCCCCCGGGCCGCGCCGACACAATGGCACGCGCGGCGCATCCCGACGCCGCACCCGAGCCCCGGCAGGCCGCACAGGCCGCCCGTTCCGCGTGGAATAAGAGCGGTTTTCCCGCCGTTTTACGCGCCATTGCCGAGCACGGGGCCGCCCGACAATGCCTGCTCGGAGGTCGTCACCATGGACATGCAATATCAGCTCAAAGCCGGCGCGTACTACCTGTACGACATGCGCGAAACCCCCAGCGCGGTCACGGGCGAGCGCCGCTTCAAGCTCAAGACCGACACCGTGGCGATCGCGTTCGACCAGCACACGGGCGAGGTGCACCAGCACGGCACGCCCTCGCGCATCACCTCCTGGGCCAACAACACCCGGCGCCGGCTGCGCGCGGCCGGCGCGCTGCAGGCGGCCAACGACATCGTGGTCGTCTCCGGCCCGCTGCCCGTGGACGAGCTGAACAAATGCCTCTGGATCTCCGGCTACTGCCGCCGCATGTTCTCGCGCCTCGCGAGCCTGCCGCACGGCAAGCTGCAGCGCAGCGCGCAGTCGGACTCCTTCCGCCGCGCCGCCTGACGGCACCCTTTACTTTCTTAGAACGTGTTTACGATCTTCTGAGTAGCAGAGCCAGAAACGCCAAGTGGACGAACTGTAAGCTGGTGTTGAGCCATCGCTCACAGTTCTTCCATAGCCGCCGATTCTTGTCCAGCCAAGCAAAGCTGCGCTCAACCACCCAGCGCTTGGGCATGACCTTGAAGGTGTGCAACTCGCTTCTCTTGGCGATCTGCACCGTCACATGCTCACCCAGGATGTCCTTGACGCCTTGCGCGAAGGGCTCGCCTGTGTAACCGCTGTCCGTCAGCACACTTTGCACCCGCCCCAGCGAGCGCTTGCAGCGCTTGAAGGCCGCAAGCGCTCCCTTG
>NZ_QLTA01000054.1 GCF_003269065.1 Paracidovorax anthurii | reverse complement strand
GCGGCCGCGCGATCGGCGCGCTGGGCGGGGCGCTGAAGACGCGGGAGGCGAGCGCGATGCTGACGCTGGTGGACAACCGCTCGGGGGTGCAGGTGTCGGTGTCGGAGGGCAGTGCCTCCAAGAGCGATTTCGCGGGCTTCGGGGGGCTGTTCGGGGGCTCGGCGGGGGGCACGCTGGGCGGCTACCAGAACACGTCGCAGGGCAAGGTGCTGACGGCGGCGTTCATGGATGCGTACAACCAGATGGTGATGGCGCTGCGCAACTACAAGGCGCAGAGCGTGCAGGGCCAGGGGCTGGGCGGCGGCGGCCGGCTGGGGGTGGATGGTGGCGCGGCGCCGTCGCAGACGAAGGCGGGCACGGCGATGTCGGTGCGCGAGGCGCAGGCGCGGCTGAACGCGCTGGGCTACGACGTGGGCACGCCCGATGGCTCGGCGGGCCCGAAGACGGCGAACGCGCTGCGCACGTACCAGAAGGACAAGGGGCTGCCGGTGACGGGGCGGCTGGACACGGCCACGGCGGACGCGCTCTCGCGCTGAGCCTCTGCCGGCGGCGGGGCCGGCCGTTCCCGCCGGTGCCCCGCCGCGCGCGGGTCAGGAGCCGGTCACGCGGGCATCGAGCAGCGTCAGGGTGAGCGTATCGACCCGGGCCGGGTCCAGCGAGATCAGCGGCGCCGAGAAGCGCTCCGCGAAGGCGAAGTTGTAGGCGTCCGACAGCGGATTCAGCGCCTGCGCCCAGGTGTTCCAGTGGTTGGTGACGCCCGCGCCCCAGAGCTTGTCGAAAAGCAGTCCCTGGGGCGGCAACCGGGAGAACCATTCGGAGCTGGCCATGTCGCCGACGGCCACCTTGTCGAGCGTTTGCGCGGACCCGATGGCGCCGATGTTCAGCCCCGCGAAGAAGTCCCCGAGGATCCACGCATACACGTCGTTCTGCGGGGTCTGCTGCGCGCCGCCGTTCAGCGAGAACGAGGGGTTGGCCCCGTAGCAGGATGCGGGGTCGAGAAGATTCCATTGGCTGATCGTGATCGACACCGGGTCGATCAGGCTTGTCTTGCCCGCGATGGTCAGATTGCACTGGGCATCGATGCTGGCCCACAGGTCGTAGCTCTGCGCCTCGCAGGCCGTGCCCGAGCCCTGGGGGTTGCCGGCGAACTGGCCCTTGATGTGGGCGATCTTCCCGTTGCCCAGCGTGGTGAACCCGGGCGCGGGCGACGCGGTCCCGGGCCCGAAGGTGCCGATGAGGTCGCCGAAATAGCCGGCGAAGGTGTCGTAGGGCGTGAAGGGCAGGCCGGGATAGGCGTTGGTCGCAGGGTCTCCGAAAGGCGGGTAGCTGTTGGGGCCGATCACGCGGACGAAACCGCCCTGGGCATTGGTGACGACACCGGAGGCCGGCTGGGTGAGGGCGGTCTGGATGCCCGTGGGCAGGGGCGTGCCCTGGGCTGCGAAGGCCGCGATGATGCCTTTGGCGGTGGGCGTGGACCGCACGGGCTGGCTGAGCTGGCTCAGCGCGGCGTAGATGCCGCTCACGCTGGCGCCGCTCTTCACGCCGTCGAGCTGGTCCACGGCCTGTCCCTGGAACTGTGTGGACAGGCTCATCGGAATGCTCCAGAAATCGATCGCCGTCAGATCGGCAACGCCATAGCTGGAGCCGTCGAAGGTCAGCTCGAACTTGTCGAAGCGATCGGTATTGCCGGTCAGCACCGAGCTGTTGGGGTCGGTGGTCGCGGGATCGATGCCGTACCCCACGTAGATGCGCCCGCTGGTCGTGGCATCGAGGGTGAGGCTGTCGATGGTGCTCAGCGCATACCACGTGCTGGCCGCCATGGCGGCGCCATTGAGCGTGGCGTTGAGGGTGCTTCCCCAGAAGCCGATGTAGACGTTCGTGTCGGCGATGGTGGAGTCGTTCTGGAAATTCAGGGCGATGGATGGCATGGGGCCTCCCGGGGCAAGGATTGGAAATGGCATGGTGTTTAGCCTCCGCGGAGCCGTGGCTCCGCAGAGGCTGCTGCGCGTCAGCGGAGGGCCGTCACCCCGGCCCGCGCTCAGTTGCCCGCGATGGGCGCGATCGTGTTCCACAGCGCGGTGCAGTTCGCCTCCGCATCGATCGTGGCCGCGGCGACGCTGCCCGCGCCGGCCGTGTCCCACAGCGCCAGGGGCGACGATGTGCCGGCGTAGGGCGTCCAGGTGGTCGGCAGGCTGCCGGACGGCGCCCAGGACGCGGGGCTCGACGGGTTGTTCACGAAGCTCGCCCAGGCGGCCGCCATCGTGGTTGCCAGAGTCTGGTCGGCCGCAGGCGGCGGCTTGCTGCCCTGGGTGTAGGCGGCATAGGCCGTGCCGATGGTGTTGAAGACATACGGCAGTTCGTTGGCGTGGCAGACGTTGCCGTTGCCCGGCAGGCAGGCCTGGATCGGCTTCGGGGGCGTGCCGCTGCTGTAGAGGTCGATCAACGGCGCCTGCGCGAACAGGTAGCCGAAAGCCGGCTGGGCAGGGCTGGCCTTGGCATTGGCCGCGGCTGCGCGGTCGGCCATGGCGAGGTTGCCGCAGCGGAAGGCGAAGTCGTTGATGATGCTGGACAGGGTCACTGCCGTGCGGTTCATGTAGCTCGGGGCGCTGGCGGCGGGGGCCTTGTACGGCGTGGTTTTCGTGCCCTGCGTGTCGACGGTGTAGGCGAGGATCTTCGCGCTGTCGCCTTGCCAGACCCTCGGGAGCATGCCCTGGTTGACCATGAGCGGATTGAGCAACGTGTTCCCCAGCTTCAGGTAGGCCATGTTGGCGAAGACCGCGCCCTCGTCCCGGTTGATGCCGAAGACGAAGGGCTTGGCGGGCATGGATGCCGTGGCATAGCCGGCCAGCGGCTGGCCCGCGATGACCGTGCCGTCCTGGGTCGGCGACCAGGGCAGGCCGTCCCGGACCTGCGGAGCGGCTTCGCCCAGCAGCCCGGCCAGGGGGCGCACGGCGGTGGTCTGCCGCTCCACGGCCGAGACCGCCTTGCCCTTCTGGGGAATGAGCTTGCCGGCCTGGGCGCTGAGGATCTGCTGCGCCGTGGCGGCCAGCAGGAGGGGCTTGCCGCTCACGCATTTCAGGCCCATCTGCGTGCACAGCAATCCGCGGAAGTCGCTTCCCATCGCCTGCGCCTTGTCCAGCGCCCGGTAGACCGACCCCACGGGATTGCTCTCCATGATCGCGGCGCGGAACAGCGGCGCGCTCTTCGGCGCGGCGAACAGGTGCAGCCCCGTGGACATGGCCCCGGCGCTCTCGCCCGCGACGGTGACGCGGGCAGGGTCGCCGCCGAACGCGCCGATGTACTGCTGCACCCACTGCAGCGCCTGCTGCTGGTCGAGGATGCCGAAGTTGCCCTGCAGCGGCCCGCCCAGCGATGCGTTCTCGACCGCGCTGTCGATCGCCAGGAAGCCCAGTGCGCCCAGGCGGTAATTGATGGTCACCACCACCATGTTGCCGGTCGCGGCGAGGTAGGAGCCGTCATAGAGATTGCCCTTGCCGACCGGCATGTATCCGCTGCCTTCCACGAAAGCGCCGCCATGGATGAAGAACAGCACCGGCAGCGGGCTGGACGAGCCGACGGCCGCATTCGGCGTGAAAACGTTCAGGTAGAGGCAGTTCTCGCTCTGCGCCGCGGTCGGGATGTTGGGCCGGTCGGCCTGCGGGCAGAAGGCCCCGGCCACGGTCTGCGCGACGTTGCTGCCCGTGGGCTGCTGCAGCACCGGCGGCTTGAACCGTGCCGCCGTGGCGTACTGGAGGCCGAGGTAGGTGTTCACCGCGACGGGCGATGAGGCCCCCGCCGGCGTGATGGAGGCCTGCGTTCCGCACACGGAAGGCGCGGAAGCGCCGCTGCCGAAGGTGGCGGTGGTACCGCTGGCGCAGGAGGGCGCGGCGCTGGCCCGGGTGGCCACCGCCGCTGCGGGGCCGGCGAGGCCCGACAGGACGGCGGTGATCGACAGCGCCAGCCAGGCGCGTCGGATGGATTGCGGATGTCGCATGGTTCCCTCTCTCTTTTTCTCTTTGTTTCCAATGCCCCGGGGAGCGGTGCCCCGCATCGGTCCGCGATGAACGGCGCGCCTGCCCGGCAAGGCGCCGGGCGCGTTGGGGGGCCTGTTTTTTTCGTTGCTGTCCGTGCCGGGTTCTTCGGCCCATGCGCCCGGAGCCTGCAATGCCGCGGCAGCGGCTGGAAAAACGGCGTGGCATGAAGGCCCCCGCGGAGCCGTGGCTCCGCGGGGGCCGCTGCACGTCAGCGCAGGACCTTCACCTTGGCGGTGGACAGCTGGATCGTGTTGGAGTAGTAGGCCCAGATGTAGGCGCCGCCGGCACCTTCGTTGAGGTCGGGGCCCACGTGCGTCCAGCCCGGGATCGACGGGGGCGACGACTCATTGAGGGCGAGGAACATCAGGTTCGTGACGGGCTTCGCGCCGCCCCGCTTCCAGTACATGTAGATGTACTTGCCGCCCGCGCCTTCGTTGAGGTCCACGGGGGACCATTCCCACCCCGGAATGGAGTTGCTCTGCGCACTGTCGTAGGCTTGGAAGTTCACCTCGGTGATGGGGTTGTTCGTGCCTTGCTGGTAGCCGACATAGATGTACTTGCCGCCCGCGCCCTGGTTGAGGTCGGTGGTGTAGAAATCCCAGCCCGGCTGGTACAGAGGGCCTGCGCGGTCGTCGGCTTGAACGGTCAGATTGGTAAGTGCCATTTTTGATGTGAATGTGTTGGTTGATCCAGAGAGCCGCCGAATGACCCGGTGGCTCCCGCCCCCTCTCTTGAGGCCATTTCATTGTGTCGCGGGGTCCGTTGCGGGCGCGTGAATCCGCCTGAAGACTCCTGAAACCTTCTGGACCGGGGCGATGCCTCCGGGGCCCGGAACGCCCGGGGCGGACCCGTCCTATACTCGCGCCCGTTGGTGCCCGCGCGGCCGCTTCCGGCCGCGCAGTTAAACGGGAACCAGGAAGGGCCTGTCCGCCATGGACGCGCGCCCCGGCCTGGGCTGCCCCCGCAACGGTCAGCGATGGAAGGCGCGCTTTTTCCGGCGTCGCCTTCGGCCCCTGGAAACGATGCCCACTGGATGCCTCCCGGCATCCGGGAAGGGCCCGGGAGCCCGGCACACCCGCCGCACCGCCAGCCCGGATACCGGCCGACAGGGGGGTGCGCCGTGCAGGCGCGCTCCATTCACGGATCCTGCGGGGAGGCAGGGCGCCGGGCGCGCTTTCGGGCGCATCTTTTTTTCTTCGTCGCTTTCCATGCCAGATTCTTCGGCGCACGCCCCCGGGGCCTGCGATGCCGCGGCAGCGGGGCCGGGCACGGTCTGGTTCGTCGGGGCCGGCCCCGGCGATCCGGACCTCATCACCGTCAAGGGCCGCTCGCTGGTCGAGCGCGCGGGCGCCATCCTGTTCGCGGGCTCGCTCGTGGACGAGACCGCCACGCGCTGGGCGCCGCCGGGCTGCACCATCGCCGACAGCAAGTCCATGACGCTCGACCAGATGGCCGCCTGGCTCGTGCTGCAGGCGCAGAAGCACCGCACCGTGGTGCGCCTGCAGACGGGCGACCCGGCCCTCTACGGCGCGCTCATCGAGCTGGTGCAGCCGCTCGACGCGGCGGGCGTGCCGGTGCGCGTGGTGCCGGGGGTGTCCTCGGCCATGGCGTCGGCCGCGGCGGCGGTGGAGAGCTTCACGCTGCCCGAGGTCACGCAGACGGTGGTCTTCACGCGCGTGGAGGGCCGCACGCCCATGCCGCCGGGCGAATCGCTCGCCGAGCTGGCGCGGCACCACTGCACGCTGTGCATCTTTCTGTCGATCACGCTGCTGCACAAGGTGCAGGCGGGGCTGCGCGAGGCCGGCTGGGCCGACGATGCGCCGCTACTGGTGGTGCATAAGGCCTCCTGGCCGGGCGAGGAGCGCATCGTGCGCTGCACGCTGGCCGACGTGCGCGAGCGCTGCCGCGAGGCCCAGGTGGTGAGCCAGGCCATGATCATCGCTAGCCCCACGCTGGGCGCGCGCCAGTGGCCGCAGCTCGCCAAATCCAAACTCTACGACCCGGGTTTCACCCACCGTTTCAGGCGCGCGAGCGATGCGCCGGACGGCACGCACGCCCTCAGCACCACGCCGGACACCCTACGATGACGCACCTCCACGCCCCGCACGCCCACGGCCATTCCCATGGGCATTCTCACGATCACGATCACGATCACGATCATGGCCATGCAGCCGGCGCTGTCGATGCCCTCGCGCTCACCGGCACCACGGTGCTGCTGGTCGGCCACGGCTCGCGCGAGCCCGAGGGCAACGACGAGATCCATGCCTTCGTGCGCCAGTGGCGCGCGCGCCGGCCCGGCTGGCGCATCGAGGTGTGCTTCATCGAGTTCGCGCCGCCCTCGCTGCACGACGGCCTGCTGCTGGCCGCGAAGGGCAGCCGCCGCGTGCTGGTGCTGCCGCTCATCCTGAACGCGGCCGGCCACGTGAAGATGGAGATCCCCGAATCCATCGAGCACGCGCGCGCCCACTGCCCGGGCGTGCAGTTCCTCTACGGCCCGCACCTCACGGCCTGCGAGCCCATCCTGCAGATCCTGCAGCGCCAGCTGCGCGACTGCATGCAGGCGCTGGACGTGCCCGATCCCACCACCACCGGCGTGGTGCTGCTGGGCCGGGGCTCGTCCGACCGGCAGGCCAACGGCGACGTCGCCAAGATGGCGCGCTGGCTGCAGGAGGACGGCCACCACGAGCTGGTGGAGATCGCCTTCACCGGCATCACCTGGCCGCGCCTGGAGCGCGTGGTGCAGCGCCAGGTGCTGCTGGGCATGCGGCAGATCGTGGTGCTGCCCTACTACCTCTACACCGGCACGCTGATGCAGCGCATCGGCCGGCAGGTGGAGCACCTGCGGGTTCAGTACCCGCAGGTGCGCTTCGCGCAGTCGCGCCACTTCGGCATGGAGCCCGAGATCTTCGCCCTGCTGGAGCAGCGCGTGGCCGACCTGGTGGCCGGCCTGCCGGACAGCCGCCTGCCCTGCGACGGCTGCAAGTACCGCGAGATCGCGCACGACCTGGGGCACGGCCATAGCCACGAGCACACGCATGCTCCCGCGCAGGGCCATGGGCACGATCACGCGCACGGCCATGGGCATGCCGCCACGCAGGTGGCCCATGCACCCCACGCCGGAGCCGCCGCATGAGCACCGTCAACACCGTCACCGAGCAGCTCACGCGCGCGGGGCAGGCCATCGAGCACGACAGCTTCGCCATCATCGACGCCGAGGCCGGACCGCACGGCTACACGGCGCAGCAGTGGCCCATCGTGCGCCGCATGATCCACGCCAATGCCGACTTCGAGTTCAACGGCCTCACCGACTTCCACCCGCAGGCCGTGGAGGCCGGCATCGCCGCGATGCTGCGCGGCGCCGCGCCCGTGGTGGCCGACGTGGAGATGATCTGCTCGGGCCTCTCGCAGCCGCGCCTCGCCCACTTCGGCATGCGCACGCACCAGTTCATCAGCGATGCCGACGTGATCGCCGAGGCCCAGGCCGAGGACACGACCCGCGCCGTGCAGGCCATGCGCAAGGCGCATCGGCTGGGTCTGCTGGAGGGGGCGGTGGTGGGCATCGGCAATGCGCCCACCGCGCTCATCGAGCTGGTGCGCCTTATCCGCGAGGAGGGCGTGCGCCCGGCCCTGGTGGTGGGCATGCCGGTGGGCTTCGTCTCGGCCGCCGAATCCAAGGACCTGATGGCGCAGGTCGATGCCGTGCCGTGGATCGTGATCCGCGGCCGCAAGGGCGGCTCCACGCTGGTGGTGGCCGCGCTGCACGCGCTGCTGGCGCTGGCAGAAGCGCGGCAAAAGCAGGGTGTAACCGGAGGCTGACCCCGCCATGATGGAAAAGACCGTCCGCCGCGGCACGCGCACCGGCTTCACCACCGGGGCCTGCTCGGCCGCGGCCGCGCGCGCGGCCGTGCTGGGCCTGGTGCACGGCACCGTGCCCGACGCGGTGGACTGCCTGCTGCCCAACGGCGACACGGTGCGCTTCGCGGTGCAGGACGGGCGCCGCGAGGGGAGGGGCGAGGGCGAGTGCGCGCACGCCATGGTCATCAAGGACGCGGGCGACGACCCCGACTGCACCGACAAGGCCCACCTCACCGCCGACGTGCGCTTGCTGCCCGGCCGGCCCGGCGATTTCGTGCTGCGCGGCGGCTTCGGCGTGGGCACCGTGACCATGGCCGGCCTGGGCCTGGAAGTGGGCGGCCCCGCGATCAACCCCGTGCCCCGCCGCAACATCGAAGAGAACGTGCGCGCGGTGGGCGAGGCGCTGCTCGCGCATGCCGGGCTGGAGGTCACGATCTCCGTGCCGCAGGGCGAGGAGATGGCCAAGAAGACGCTCAACGCGCGCCTGGGCATCCTGGGCGGCATCTCCATCCTGGGCACCACCGGCATCGTCAAGCCGTATTCCACCTCCGCCTACCGCGCGAGCGTGGTGCAGGGCGTGCAGGTGGCGGCCACGCTGGGCCATGGCGTGGTGGTGCTCACCACGGGCGGGCGCACCGAGCAATTCGCGATGAAGGAGCGCCCGCACCTGCCGGCCGCCTGCTTCGTGCAGATGGGCGATTTTTTGCGCTATGCGCTCGACGAGGCCGTGGCGCAAGGGCTGCGCGAGGTCGTCATCGGCGGCATGGTGGGCAAGCTCACGAAGATCGCGCAGGGCGAGACCATCACCCACGCCAACCGCGCCGAGGTCGATACCGGGCTGCTGGCCGAGTTGGCCGCTGGCGTGGGCGCGCCGCCCGAGGTGTGCGCCGAGATCGCCGCCGCCGAGACCGCCCGCTTCGGCGCCGAGCGCATGCAGGCCCTGGGCCTCGGCGAAGCCTTCCACACCGCCCTGGCGCAGGCCGTGGTGCGCACGCTCACCGCGCCCGACCGCTACGGCGACCGTTTCCACCTCACCGTGCTCGTCTGCGATTTCGACGGCACCAAGATCACCGAGGCCGCCTCCGGGCCGCCCGCCTCCGCATGACCCTGATCGAGAAAGACCCCCAGCCCTGCCGCGTGATCGGCGTGCTCGACGACGGCGCCGCCAGCCTGGGCGCCACCGCGCTCGCGCTGCTGCGCCGCGCCGACCTCGTGATCGGCGGCACGCGCACGCTGGCCCTGCTGGAAGACGACATCGCCCCGCACGCCGTGCGGCGCGACCTCACCGGCTGCCTCTCGGCCGTGCCCGGCTGGATCGCCGAGGCCCGCGCCGCGCACCAGTCCTGCGTGGTGCTGGCCACGGGCGATCCGCTGTGCCACGGCATCGCGAGCTACCTGGCTTCGCGCCTCTGTATCCAGGCGCTGGAGGTGATGCCCAACGTCTCCACGCTGCAGCTCGCCTGCGCGCGCCTGGGGCTCGCCTGGCAGGACGCGCGCATCGTCTCCGTGCACGCCAAGGATGCGGGCGAATGGGCCGTGGGCGCGCCGCCCACCCACGGCCTGCATGCGCTGGCGCAGGCCGTGCGCGCGCGCGACCGGCTGGCGGTGCTCACCAGCCCCGACAACACGCCCGCGCGCATCGCCCGCCTGCTGGTGGCCGAGGGCCTGGAGGGCGACTTCCAGATCAGCGTGGCCGAGCGCCTGTGCACGCCGGATGAGCGCGTGTGCGCCGACCTCGCGCCCGCCGAGGCCGCCGCGCAGGACTTCGCCGACCCCAACGTGGTGCTGCTCGTGCGCACGCGCCAGCGGCCCGACCCGGTGCGCTTCGGCCTGCCCGACGGGGCCTACCACCAGCGCCAGCCCGACAAGGGCCTGATCACCAAGCAGGAGGTGCGGGCCGTGTCGCTCGCGCGCATGCAGCTGCGCGCCGCGAGCCGCGTGTGGGACATCGGCGCGGGCAGCGGCTCCGTGGGCCTGGAGGCCGCGCGCCTTTGCCCCCAGGGCCACGTCTGGGCCATCGAGAAGAACGAGGGCGATGTGGAGATCGCGCGCCGCAACGTGCGTGATTTCGGCGTCTCCAACCACACGCTGGCGCATGGCAAGGCGCCGGAAGGCCTGGACGCCTGGCCCGACCCGGATGCCGTCTTCATCGGCGGTTCGGGCGGCGAGCTGGCCGAGCTGATCGCGCTGTGCCTCGCGCGCCTGCGGCCGGGCGGCTGGCTGGTGATGAACTTCGTCACGCTGGAGAACCTCGCCACCGCCACGCAGGCCCTGCAGGCGGCCGGCGCCGCGTGGGACGTGCTGCAGCTGCAGGCCGCGCGCAGCAAGCCCATCCTGCACATGCACCGCATGGCGGCCGAGAACCCGGTGTGGATCGTTTGCGCGCAGGCCGCTGCCACTGCGGCCGTTGGCACCGCGCAGGGCGGGGAGGGCGCCGCATGACCTCCGCCACCCCCGGCCGGCTCATCGGCGTCTCCCTCGGCCCGGGCGATCCGGGCCTCATCACGCGCGCCGCGTGGGCGCAGCTCACCCGCACCGACGCGGTGTGGACCTACCCCGCGCGCAGCACCAAGACACCCAGCTACGCGTTCGACATCGTGCAGCGCGCGGGCCTCGCGCCCCCCGCCACGCATCAGGTGCTGCTGTTCCCGATGACGCACGACGGCGAGAAGCTCGCCCGCGCCTGGATGCGCGCCGCCGAGGCCGTGCTGCCCTGGCTGCGGGCCGGGCAGGACGTGCTGTTCCTCGTCGAGGGCGATGCCAGCACCTACGCCACCTTCGGCCACCTCGCGCGCACCGTGCGCGCGCTGGACGCGTGCATCGACACCCCCGTGATCGCCGGCGTGAACGCCTTCGCCGCCGCCAGCGCCAGCGTGGGCTGGCCGCTGGCCGAGCAGGACGACACCATCGCCATCGTGCCCGCCGCCTACGGCGTGGGCGCGGTGGACCGGCTGCTGCCCGACTTCGACACCCTGGTGCTCATGAAGGTCAAGCCGCTCATGGACGACCTCATCGACTGGCTGGAGCGCCGCGCGCTGCTGCCGCATGCCAGCTTCATCGAGCGCGTGGGCGCGCCCGACGAGCGCCGCGTGGCCGGCCCCGACCTGCCGCTGCTGCGCGGCACCAAGGTGAGCTACCTCTCGCTGATGCTGATCAAAACCCCCCACCGCGTGCGCGGCGAACGCATCCAGGGCTGCCTGCGCAAGAGCGGGCCGGCCGGAGCGGCATCGCCCGCCACCGAGGACACCGACGAATGACCCTCCCTTCCGATCCCATCGTTCTCTCCGCCCCGGCCCTCGCGCCGCAGGACGTGCGCGTCTGCCTCGTCGCCATCACGCGCCACGGCGCCGCGCAGGCCGCGCAGCTCGCGCGCGACGTGCCACAGGCCCATGTCTGCACCGCCGCAAAGTTCGCCGGCGCCTTCGAGGGCCTGCCCAACACGGTGCGCGCCTACGAGGGCGCGCTGCGCGACGAGATCGCGCCGCTCTTCGCGGCCTATGACCAGCTCGTCTTCTTCGTCTCGCTGGGCGCCGTGGTGCGGCTCATCGCGCCGGTGCTCAAGTCGAAAGACGAGGACCCCGGCGTGACCGTGGTGGACGATGCCGGCCAGTTCGTCATCCCTGTGCTCTCGGGCCACGTGGGCGGCGCCAACGAGTGGAGCGAGCGCATCGCCGCGCTCATCGGCGCCACGCCGGTGCTCACCACCGCGTCCGACGTGGGCAAGACCATCCCCGTGGACATCCTCGGCCGCCACCTGGGCTGGCGCGTGGAGGCGCCCAAGATCAACATCACGCGCGTGTCGGCCCACGTGGTCAACGGCGAGCCCATCGCCGTGGTGCAGGAGGCCGGCAGCCGCCAGTGGTGGAACCGCCCCACGCCGCTGCCCGCCAACATCGCATGCTTCGACCGGCTGGACGATGTCGATCTGGAGCGCTACCGCGCCGTGCTGTGGATCACCCACGCCGAGGTCGGCCCCGAGCGCTGGGCGGCGCTGCACGAGCGCCTTGTGGTCTATCGCCCGCCCGTGGAGGCCACCGCCCCATGACGGCCGGCCCCCTGCTGGCCGTGGGCCTGGGCTGCGACCGCGGCACGCCCGAAGCGACCGTGGACGCCTGCCTGCGCGAAGCGCTGGCCCGGGCCGGCGCGCAGATCGCGCAGGTGGCCGTGGCCGCCAGCATCGAGGCCAAGGCCGACGAGGCCGCCTTCCTGGCGCTGGCCGGCCGCCACGGCTGGCCGCTGCGCTGGTTCAGCGCCGCGCAGCTCGCGGCCGTGCCCGTGCCCAACCCGTCCGAGACCGTGCTGCGCTACATGGGCACGCCCTCGGTCAGCGAGGCCGCCGCGCTGCTGGCCGCGGGCGCGCCCGATGCCTCGGCGCTGCTCGTCGAGAAGCACCGCCTGCGCGGGCCCGACGGGCGCAACGCCACCGTTTCCATCGCCCGCATGGCGGGTTGATGTTTTCCGTTTTTCTGTTCCACCCACCCGAAAGGTCCACACCATGCATATCGAAATCGGCATCCTCTCGCAGGACAAGATCGCCTATGCCTCCGTCGCCGCCACGGCGCTGCAGGCCGCGCACGCGCTGCCGCTGCTGAAAAGCCCCACCGCCTGGCTGCGCACGCTGCTGGCCGCGTTCTTCTTCAGCGTGCTCATGCAGGTGTGGCACATGCCCGTCGGGCCGTCGGAGCTGCACTTCGTGGGCGCCATGCCCATCTACCTGCTCTTCGGCTTCATCCCCACGCTGTTCGGCTTCGGGCTGGGGCTGCTCGCGCAGGCGCTGGTCTTCGAGCCGCAGGATCTGGCGCACCTGTCCATCAACTTCCTCAGCCTCGCCGTGCCGCTGGTGGCCGTGCACCACGGCCTGGGCCGCCGCATGGAGCGCATCACCGTGGCCAACGTGCTCAAGCTCGATGCCGCCTACTACGCGGGCGTGACGCTCATGGTGGGCTTCTGGCTGTCGATCAGCAATGATGCGGCCCCCGTGGCCGACTGGGCGCTGTTCGCGGCGTCGTACCTCAGCCTCGTGGCTGTGGAGCCGCTGCTGACCATCGGCATCACGCTGGCCGCCGCCCGCCTGCGCGGCCGCCGCTGGCTGGCCGCCTGCATCGACGAGCGCACGCTGCAGCGCGTGGCCGCCCCCGCCGCCGCCTGAGGACGCACGCCATGCCCGCAGGAAAGATCATGCTCGTGGGCATCGGCCCCGGCAGCACCGACCACATGACGGCGCGCGCGCGCGCCGCCATCGCCGAGGCCGACACCATCATCGGCTACGTCACCTACATCAAGCTCGTGGCCGACCTCATCGAGGGCAAGGAGATCATCCGCAAGTCGATGACCGAAGAGCTGGACCGCGCCATCGAATCGCTGGCCCGCGCCCGCGAGGGCAAGAAGGTCGCGCTCATCTCCTCGGGCGATGCGGGGGTGTACGGCATGGCCGGCCCCACCTTCGAGGTGCTGTTCCAGGCCGGCTGGACGCCCCCCGCGTTCGATGAGAACGGCGTGGTCGAGCCCGGCGGCATCGAGGTTGAGATCGTGCCCGGCGCATCGGCCCTGAACAGCTGCGCCGCCCGCGTGGGCGCGCCGCTCACGCACGACTTCTGCGCCATCTCGCTGTCGGACCTGCTCACGCCCTGGCCCACCATCGCGCGCCGGCTCGACGCCGCCGCCATGGCCGACTTCGTCGTCGCGCTCTACAACCCCAAGAGCGGCCGCCGCACGCGCCAGATCGAGGAAGCCCAACGCCTGTTCCTGCGCCACCGCAGCCCGGACACCCCGGTCGCCATCGTCAAAAGCGCCTACCGCCGCCGCGAGCGCATCGAGTTCGCCACGCTGGCCACCATGTGCGATGCCGACATCGGCATGCTGAGCACCGTCTTGATCGGCAACAGCAACACCATCGTGCAGCACGGCCTCATGGTCACGCCGCGCGGCTATGCCAACAAGTACGACGTGGAAGGCGGCGGCGCCACGCGCGAAGGCGAGCGGCCGGGCCGCTCGCTCTCCACGGGCCTCAACGGCTGGCTGGAGAACCTGCAGCTCGACCATGCGGCGGGCGAAAGCATCGAAGCCCTGGCGCTGCGCCACCGCCTGCCGGCCGACTACATCCGGGACACGCTGGCCCAGCCCCTGGCGGCCGAAGCCGTCGCCACCACCGAGGAAGAGGCATGAGCGCGCAAGACTCCGCCGCCACCAGCGCAGCGCCCGAAGGGGTGCGCGTGGTCGTCAAGCCCAAGATCGGCGGCTACCGCCGCCACATCCTTATCTGCACCGGCCCGCGCTGCGCGCAGGAAGGCCAGGCCCAGGCCCTGTTCGACAGCCTGGGCGAGAAGTTCAAGGCCGCCGGCCTGAACGACGGCGACCTGCGCGTGAAGCGCAGCCGCGTCAGCTGCTTCGCCGCCTGCAAGGGCGGCCCGGTGATGTGCGTGCAGCCCGACGGAACCTGGTACTACGACGTCACGCCCGCCAACATGGACCGCATCATCGAACAGCACCTGGTGGGCGGCCAGCCCGTGGAGGACCTGGTGTTCCACCAGGGGCCTTCGGGGGGTTAGCTTGCTGCCTGCGCGGCCAGCGGCGCGCCACTGGCCGCGCTCAGCAGCTCACGCACTGCGGGCAGGTCTGGGGGCGTGACCAGCCCGATGCCCAGCGCCAGCGCATCCCCCTCCACCAGGCGCCGGTAGACCACGCCCGCGCGCCGCAGGCCGGCGAACGAGCCGGCCACCAGCGCGATGCCCTGGCCGGCTGCCACTTCGGCCAGCAGGACATGGTGGTCGGCAGGCTCCCGGAGCTTGGGCGGCGCGAAGCGGTGCTGCGCGAACACCCGCTGGCAGTGGTCGTAGAACGCGGGTTGCCGGGCCCGCTCGAACCAGAAGATCGGCTCCATCGCCAGGTCGGCCAGCCGCACCGCCCTGCGCCGGGCCAGCCGGTGCGAGGACGGCAGGGCGGCCACCATGGGGAGGCGATCCAGTACCTGCACGTCGAGGCCGCGCACATCCGTCGGCAGGGCGATGACAGCGGCGTCCAGCTTGCCGGCGCGCAACTGCCGCACCAGCCTGGGCGATGCATCGGAGAGCACCGTGACCACCGCCCCGGGGTGCCGGGCCTGCACGCGATCGGCCAGTCCCCGGAACCATGCCGGCTCGGCCGCGCTGGTCAGCCCCAGCCGCAGCGTCGGCGGCAGGGTGTGGCCCTGGAATTCGGCTTCCGCCTGCCTGAGCAGTTCGCCCACACCACGCGCGTAGGGCACCAGTCTGCGGCCGGCCGCCGTCAGGCTCACGCCGCGCGCGTTGCGGTCGAAAAGCGGCGTGCCCAGCCGCTCTTCCAGTTCGCGGATCGCACGGCTCAACGGCGGCTGCGACAGGTGCAGCGACTCGGCGGCCTGCCGAAAGCTCGATGCATCCGCCACGGCCAGAAAGAGCGAGAGCGAACGGGAATCCAGGCGTTGGGGCATACCGAAAAGGTATCACCGAATCGGTCATTCCCTGCGGCGCCATGACTTTCTACAGTCGCGGCCGGTTCCACATCTTTTCAGGACAAGCCATGCATTCCTCTCCGTTCCAGTCATCGCCCCTCCGCCAGCGCCGGCCGGGAGCCGCGCGATGAGCCGCAGCCCCACCCACGAACGCTATGAACGCGGTGCCCGCACGCTCGCCCAGGTGGACGGCCCCGCCGGGCTGGCGGTGGTGGAGCAGCTCGCGCAGTCCTTTCCCGCCTTCGCGCGCCTGCTGGTGGAGTTTCCTTTCGGCGACATCTACGCCAGGCCGGCGCTGGCCCTGCGCGAGCGTGAACTGGCTACTGTGGCAGCACTGTGCGCCATGGGCCATGCGCTGCCGCAGTTGCGCGTGCATGTGCATGCCGCCCTGCACGTCGGCTGCACCCCGGCCGAGATCGTCGAGGTGGTGATGCAGATGGCGGTCTACGCGGGCTTTCCGGCCGCGCTCAACGGGCTGGCGGTGGTGCGGGAGGTGTTCGCCGCGTCGGGTATCGCGCTGCCGCTGCGTGGCGACGACGCGCCCTCCACCGCCGCATAGTGCGACACCGTGGGAAACGGCTCGTAGAAGTGGTGCAGCAGCCGCTTCCACTCCTGGTACCCGGGCGAGCCGCGGAAGCCTTTTTCGTGGGCCTCCAGGGTTTCCCATTCCACCAGCAGCAGGTATTCGCCCGGCCGCTCAATGCAGCGCTCCAGCCGGTGCGAGAGGTATCCGGGCATGGACGCGATGATGCGCTGCGCCTGGCGGAAGGCGTCCTCGAAGGCGGCTTCGTGGCCGGCGCGCACGTGCAGGGGGGCGGATTCAAGAATCATTCGGTGTCCTGTCGCGGCTTGCGCGCGTGTCAATGCGGGGCCGGCGAGCGGCGCAGCAGCCAGCGCACGGCGGCGCCGGCAAGGTACAGCCCCAGCGCCGCCGGCAGCGTGAAGAGCGAGCCCCACGCGCCCAGCAGGAAGACGGAATAGGCGGCATCCGAGAGCCCCGGCGCCGCGCTGCAGTGGATGCCCGAGCCCTCGTTGCCGGAGCAGCCCAGCAGCGCGGACAGCGGCCAGTACACGAGCAGCAGCAGGAGCGGCGCCGCGCCCGCGAGCAGGCACAGCGCGCCGAACCAGTGGCGGGCGAGGAAGGAGCGCACGGAGCGCCGGGGCGGCATGGCCATGCGCGGGCCGCCGGCTTACTTCCGGCCGCCCACCACGAGCAGCAGCCCGCCGACGGCGATCGCGCCGATGCCGAGCCACAGCGGGATGTTGACCGTCTCCTTCTCCTTGGCGGAGATCTCCACGGGGCCGAGCTTCACCACCGTGGTGTCCTTGGTGTAGCTGAAACCGCCGTAGGCGAGGCCGAGCGCGCCGGCCACGATGAGGGCGATGGCGACGAGGCGGATTGCGTTCATGGATGGGTTCTCCGGGTAGGTGCCCGCGCCGGCGCGGACTGGAAATCAAAGCGAAGCGCTGCGTGCGCGAGCATAAGCGCTGCGGAGCCGCCCCGGCGCTCCCTCACCGCGGCCGGAACATCCGGAACACCTGCTCCGGCCCCACCGTGAAGTAGTCCGCCGGGCCGCCCGCGCGCAGGATGTGGCCCGCGTTCGCGGTGTCGTACACGCCGTCCTTCAGCAGCGCGGTGTCGATGTGCACCGCCACCACTTCGCCCAGCACCAGCCAGGTGGGTACCTTCGTGCCGTCCGCGCCCTGCAGCTGCACGATCTGCGTGCGGCGGCATTCCATGGCGACGGGGCTCTCGGCCACGCGCGGCGGGGCGACGAGGCGCGAGGCCAGGGGCGTGAGGCCGGCCAGCGCGAATTCGTCCACCTCGGGCGGCACGGCGGCGCAGGTCTGGTTCATGGCCTCGGCCAGTTCGCGCGTGGCGAGGTTCCACACGAACTCGCCCGTGGCCTCGACGTTGGCCAGCGTGTCCTTGGCGCCGATGCTCGCGAAGCCGAGGATCGGCGGGGTGTAGTTGAAGGCGTTGAAGAAGCTGTAGGGCGCGAGGTTCAGCGCGCCCGTGGCGCCGCGCGTGCTGATCCAGCCGATGGGCCGGGGGCCCACGATGGCGTTGAAGGGGTCGTGCGGCAGGCCGTGGCCGTGGCGCGGCTCGTAGCTGTGGAAGGTGCGGGCGTGGGGGTCGGTGCTCATGGCCGCCACGGTACACCGGATGCGGAGGCCGCGTGGATCGGTGGCTGCTATTGTTTTAGTAGCTATATCGCAAGCAAATACGGCGACATGGCGGCCAAAACACTCCCATGGGGTGCTGCGGGAGCGGGCGGGGCCCGCCTCACTCCAGCAGGCAGGCCGCCACCGCCTCCATGAGCGTGCCCAGGTCCGGCGCGGCCACGGCGCCGGGCAGGGCGATGTCGCCGTACAGCGCGAAGACCGGCTTGCCCCACTTCAGGCCCAGGGCCATCTCCGAGAGCGTGCCCATGCCGCCGCCCACGGCCACCAGGCAGACGCCGCTGCGCGCGATGACGGCGTTGCGCATCTCGCCCATGCCGGTGGGCACGGCCACGCTGAGCCAGGGGTTGGCGTGGCGGTCGTCGTCCTCGGGCAGGATGCCCACGGCGATGCCGCCGCCCTCGCGCGCCCCGCGCGAGGCCGCGGCCATGACGCCGCCGCGCCCGCCGCAGACGATGGCCATGCCCGCGCCGGCCAGCAGCCGGCCCACGGCGTAGGCCGCATCGCATTCGCGCGGCCCGCCGTCGCCGGGGCCGATCACGGCCACCGGCTGCGCGTGCCGGCGCGGGCCGCGCTGGCGTTCGGCCAGGCGGGCCAGCGCCTCAGCCGCGCGGGCCGGAAACGGCGCGTTCGCGCCTTCGGGTTGCCACATCGCCCACTCCCATCACGATCACGCACACCACCATGAGCACCAGCGAGAGCGCCGCCGCCATGGGAAAGTCCCCGCCGCCGTCGCTGACCTGCGCGAGCAGCATCAGCGGCAGGATGTTGAGCTGGGTGCCCACCAGGGCCAGCGCCGTGCCGTAGGTGCCCATGGCCAGCGCGGCCACGGTGCAGGCGCTGGCGAGCACCGTGGGCGCGACCTCGGGCACCACGGTGTCGCGGAACGCGCGCCAGGGCGTGGCGCCCAGGGTGCGCGCGGCCGCGAGCGGCCTCGGGTCCAGGTGCGCGAACACCGGGTAGAGCGACAGCGCCACGCGCGGCACGAGGTAGTAGGCATAGGCCAGGCCCAGGCCCCACACGCTGTAGATCCAGCCACCCACCCGGGCCGGGTCGGCGCCCAGCCGCGCGAGCAGCTGCGTGGCGAACCCCGCGCGGCCGAAGGCCAGGATGAAGCCGTAGGCGATCACCAGCCCCGAGAAGGCCAGCGGCAGCCCCAGCAGGGCCATGAGCCAGCGGCGCCGGCGCTCGGGCTGGCGCGCCAGCTCCAGCGCCAGGCAGGTGCCCACCAGGGCCGAGACGGCCCCGCTCGCCAGGCCCAGCAGCAGCGTGTTGCGCAGCGCCCCGGCGAAGAGCGGGTGGCGCAGCAGCCGCGCCAGGGCCGCGCCGCGCCCGTCCAGCGCCTCGGGCAGCAGGGCCGCCAGCGGCAGCGCCAGGAAGAGCGCCAGGAAGGCCCAGGCGGGCCAGGCGCCGAAGCGGTGAAGGGGCGGCAGGCGGCGCATGGCGGGGCGGGTCAGCGGCCCACCGTGGCTTCGGCCCAGAGGCGGTCCACCTCGGCCTTGGCGGCGGAGGCCTTCACCACGTCCAGCGGGCGGATCTGCGGCGCGGCGGGCATCTTCGCCGCCACGTCGGGCGCCAGGGCCACGCCCGGCACGGCGGGGCGCACGAAGCCCTGCGCGAAGAGCGACTGGCCCTCCTGGCTCATGGTGAACTGCAGCCACAGCTTGCCGGCGTTGGGGTTGGGGCCGTTCTTCACCAGGCTGATCGCGTAGGGCGCGGCCACGCTGGCCTCCTGCGGAATGACGACTTCCACCGCGTCGCCCATGCCGTCCACGTGCCGGGCCTTCAGGCCGTCGTTCTCGTAGCCGATCCACACGGGGATCTCGCCCTTGAGGAACTTGGCATAGGGCGTGGTGCCTTCCACGCGCAGCACGTTGCCGGCCGCGTGCAGGCGGCCGAGGTAGTCGGTGCCGGGCTTCACGTGGTCCACGCCGCCGCCCATGGCGTAGGCCGCGGCGAAGGTGAGCACCTGCCCCACGCCGGTGGTGCGGGGGTCGAGGTACACCACGCTGTTGCGGTACTCGGGCTGCAGCAGGTCGGCCCAGCGCGTGGGCACGTTCTTCACGAGCTTGCGGTTGACCAGGAAGGCGACGTTGAGCGTGTGGAGGGTGAACCAGCGGCCCTCGGCCTCGCGGAAGACGGGCGGCAGCCGGTCGAAGTTCACGGGCTTGAAGGGCGCCACCAGGTCCTTGCGGGCGGCATCGACGGCCGAGGCCGCGAAGTAGTAGGCGGTGTCGGCCTGCGGGCGGCGGCGGGTCTTCTCCAGCGCCAGCACGGTGGCGGCGGAGCCGATGTCGTTGTAGGTGAGCTCGATCTCGGGGTAGCGCGCCTTGAAGGCGCGGAACAGCGCCTTCCAGTTGGCCCACTCGGGGCCGGTGTCGAACGACACGCACAGGCCCTCTTTCTGCGCGGCCTGGTAGAGCGCCTTCTCGCCGGGGTAGAGCTCGGGGCCCTCGAACGGGAACGCGGCGCGCGAGAGCGCGGCGAGCGGCAGCGCGCTGGCGGCCTGGATCAGTTGTCTGCGGTGCATGGGGCGATCTCCTGGGGATGGGGTCGGGGGAGGGCGGGGGCGTGGCGGCCGGTCAGTCGTCCAGCAGCCGGAGGTGTCCGGGGGCGATGGCCACGGCCGCGTGCGCGGGCCGGGGCGACTCGGCCAGCAGCGGCGTGGGCGCGCCGGGCACGGCGAAGTCGTAGCGCGTGGTGCTGCCCAGGTAGCGCTGCGCGCCCGCGCGGCCTTCGAGCCGGTTGAGGGCGCCCGGCGCCGGGTCCGCCGCCACGTGCTCGGGGCGCACGAGCACGTGCACCTGTGCGCCGGCCGCGCGCGTGCCGGTGGGCGCCGCGAGCTGCGCGAAGCCCAGGTCGATGCGGTCCGGGCCCGCCACGCGCGCGGGCCAGAGGGTGGACTGGCCCACGAAGCGCGCCACCGCCCGGCTCGCCGGCGCCTCGTAGAGCTCGCGCGGCGTGGCGAACTGCAGCACGCGGCCGTCCTGCAGCAGGGCCACGCGGTCGGCCATGGCCAGGGCCTCCTCCTGGTCGTGCGTGACCAGCAGGGTGGTGGCGCCAAAGCGCCGCTGCAGCAGGCGGATCTGGTCGCGCAGGTGGCCGCGCACGCCGGCGTCCAGGGCCGAGAGGGGTTCGTCCAGCAGCAGCGCGCGCGGGTCGATGGCGAGCGCGCGCGCCAGCGCCACGCGCTGCTGCTGCCCGCCCGAGAGCTGCGCGACATGGTGGGCCGCGCGGTCCGCCAGGCCCACGGTCTCCAGCAGCTCCAGCGCGCGCCGGCGGCACGCCTGCGGTGCCGCGCCGCGCATGCGCAGGCCGTAGGCCACGTTGTCGATCACCGGCATGTGGGGGAACAGCGCGTAGCTCTGGAACACCATGCCGATGCCGCGCCGGTGCACGGGCGTGCGGGCCAGGTCCTCGCCGCACAGCACGATGCGGCCCGCGTGCCGGCCCGCGCCCTCCAGCCCCGCCACGAGCTGCAGCAGCGTGGACTTGCCCGAGCCGCTGGGGCCGATCACGGCGACCAGCTCGCCGGTGGCCACGTCCAGCGAGACGCCGTGCAGCCCGTGCGGGCTGCCGGGATAGCGGTAGGTGACGTGGTCGAGGAGCAGGCTCATGGGTGGCGGCGGACGAGGGAGGACGAGAGGAGGGCCGAGGCGCCGGCCAGCGCCAGCAGCACCACGGTGGCCGCGCAGGCGAAGCCCGTGGCCCCGTAGAAGGCCTGCAGCAGCAGCACGGGATAGGTGCGGTGCTGGAAGCCCGCGAGCAGGTTGGAGAGGTTGAACTCGCCCACCGAGAGCGCTGCCACCATCACCAGCCCGCTCAGCAGGCTCTGCCGCAGGCTGGGCAGCACCACGGTGGCGAAGCCGCGCCAGCCCGAGGCGCCCAGCGTGGCGGCGGCCTGCTCCAGCCGGGCCACGTCCTGGTGGCGCAGGTCGGCCAGCAGGGTCTGCGTGAGGTAGGGCAGCGTGGCGACGGCGTGCGCCGCGATCAGCAGCGGCAGCGAGCCCAGCCAGGGCAGGGTGTCGGTGTTGAACACCACCACGTAGCCGAAGGCCAGCGTGACCGGCGGCACGGCGATGGGCAGGGCGCTCACCAGCCGGGCCAGGCCCGCGTGCCCCCGGCGGGCGCCGTGGTAGAGCGCGTGGGCCAGCGGCAGCGCCAGCGCGGCGTTCACGGCGCAGGCCGAGAGCGCCACCACCAGGCTGGTGCCGAAGGCGCGGCGGAAGGCGGCGTCGGCCCACAGCTCCAGGTACCAGCGCCCCGTGAAGCCCGTGGGCAGCAGGGTGTTGGTCCAGCGCTCGCCGGTGCTGCCCAGGAGCAGCAGGGCGATGGGCAGCAGCAGGTAGATCGCGTACAGCAGCGCGACGGCGCGGACCACGGTGGTTCTCCGATCGATCGGTGGCCGGGGGGCTGGCGGTGTGCCCGCCTCCCGGCATACTTTCCTTTGGCGACACAGTGACAAAGGTGCTGTGCGCGGATGCAAAAATTTTAGGAAGCAAAGGCCTGCAAATGGATGAAGCCTGGATGACGTTGCATGAGTGTTTGGAAAGCGTCTGTCATGCCCCGGTCATGGGAATGTGGCCGGCCCGCGAGGCCGGGGCCGGAGGGCGCGCGCGGTGAAGCGCACCTGCCCCACCATCCAGGAGCTGCTGGCCTTCGACGCCGTGGCGCGGCACGAGAGCCTCACGCTCGCGGCCGAGGCGCTGTGCATCACGGTGAGCGCGGTGAGCAAGCAGATCGCGGGGCTGGAGGCCTTCATCGGCCGGCCGCTGCTGCAAAAGCGCGGGCGCGGCGTGCAGCTCACGCCGCAGGGCCATGTCTATTGGCAGAAGGTGGCGGGCGGGCTGCGCGCCATCGAGGCCGCCACCTTCGAGGCCCGCGCGGGCGATGCCGGGGCCGGCCTGCTCACGCTCGCGAGCGTGCCCACCTTCCTCACCAAGTGGCTCATTCCGCGGCTGCCCGCGTTCAGTCAGAAGAGCCGGCAGGTCACGCTGAGCTTCAGCCGCCACCTGGAGCCCACCGACGGCATGCCGCCCGGCGTGGACGCGGCCATCCGCTACGGCCCCGACGCCTGGCCGGGCGTGGTGTCGGAATACATCGCGGGGCGCGAGTTCGTGCTGGTGGCGGCGCGCTCGCTGGTGGCCGAGCGCCACCGCATCGCGCGCCCCGAGGACCTCGCGGGCCACACCCTGCTGCACCACGAGAACGCGCCCACCGCCTGGCGCCAGTGGGCGGCGCGGCACGGCGTGGCGGCCGCGCACACCGTGGCGGGGCCGCGCTTCGCGCAGTACGCGCCGCTCATTCAGGCGGCGCTCAACGGCCTGGGCATCGGCCTCGTGCCGCGCGTGCTGGTGCAGGAGGAGCTGGCGGCGGGCGATCTGCTCTGCCCCTGCGGCGATCCGGTCCTCATCGACCAGGGGCACTACCTCTGCTACCACCCGTCGCGGCTCAACCTGCCCGCGTTCGCGGCCTTCCGCGAATGGCTGCTGGCCGAGGGGCGGCGCTCGCGCGGGCGCGAGGACTGAACCCCGCGTTCCGTTCGCCGGAACCTGGTGAATCTGTATCGAAAGACATCAACATGTAATCAAATGCATCGCACTCACGTGCATCGACAACCTGGGCCGACGCCGCCTGCCTGCCTGCCATGATGCTCGTGATCTCTCCGCGCCCGCGCGGATTCCTGGACGCCGCCGGCATGGCGGCCCTGTGGGCGGCGCTGTGGGTGGCCTCGTCCATGTCCGATGCCCGCGCCGAGGGCAGCCGCACCCTCTACCCGGCCAGCTATCCCACGGCGGGCGGCACCTGCGCCAACGCCGCCGACCGGGGCTGCCGCGCCAACCTCGACCTGCAGCCCGGCAACCGCTATGCCAACCGGATCCAGCGGCGCACCTTCCTCTACGTGTACGCCGAGGCGGGCGAATACCTGCTGCTCGGGTCGAGCAACCGGAGCGCGGGCGGTGACATCCTGGTCTATCGCCCCCAGGATTTCGGCACCCCGGGCGACGAAACTTTGCCCGCCACGGCGGATTTCTCCTGCGCCTCCGCGAGCCCGCCCGCGGGCAGCTTCGGCGGCGGCAGCCTGGGCCGGATGGGATCGCGCGCCCAGGAGCTGGCCGGCCCCCACAGCGCGGACGGCACGGCCACCGTGGCCAACGGCTACGCGCCCTGCGCCTACCGCGTCCCGGCGACGGGCATCCACGGCGTGCAGTTCACCGCCGCCACCAGCGGCAACACGAACCTGAACGCCGACATCTTCAACCCGCTGGCCAGCACCAGCACCGTGGCCGTCTGGGACGTGACCGTGCGCCCCTCCGCCGGCAGCCTGGCCGACCGCAACGGCCGGCTCTTCACCTATGCCTGGGTGGCCTTCGCGGGCGTGAACAACCGGCCCATCTTCTCCCGGCACGACTACGTCACGCTCGACGGCTACCGCTATTCGCAGTCCCTCGCGGGGCTCGACCCGAACGGCTTCGCGCTCTACGCCAACCGCCTGGGCTTCCTGGACGACGGGCGCCCGCTCTACAAGGGCGTGCGCGGCCGGGATTCGTACGTGACGGACCTTGCGCCCGGCCTCTCGGCGCAGCGGGCGGAGTTCCCCATCTTCTTCAGCAGCGTCGATCCCGCGGCGCCGCACGCGGCCGAGGTGGACAAGGTTCTCGCCGCCCTGCAGATCCCGACCGTGCCCCGGCCGCCCGCGCTGTCGGCCGTGGAGTTCACCGGGCGCGCGGCCGGGGACGGCGCCACCACCCGCACGGGTGCGGGCGGCACCTTCCGGCTCACGGCCGCCGATGCCGCCACCTTCCAGATCGTCGTGAGCCGCGACGGCGCCGACTTCAGTGCCGCCAACACGGCCAACGCGGTGATCGCCGGCATCGCCGGCAACGGCACGCAGGAGGTGGACTGGGACGGCAGCGACGCCACCGGCACCCCGTTCCCCGCCAGCGCCACGCCCTATGCGTACCGCGCGTTCGCCCGCGCCGGCGAGATCCACCTGCCGATGATCGACGCCGAGAACAACGGCAACGGCACGGGCCCGGCCACGGCGACCTTCGGCGGCGGCCCCACCGTCACCCGGCTCAACGGCCCGCAGGCCGGCGACACCACGGTGTTCTTCGACGACCGCGGCTATGCCACCCGGGGCGGCACCCTGGTGGGCAGCCGCAGCGGCACGCTGTGCCCGGCCGCGCCGCCCCAGGCACCCCAGCCGGCGCAGGCGCTGGGCGGCGTGGATTCGACCCTGGTGTACGGCGCCGCGCCCCGCCTCTACCGCTGGTGGCTGCCGGGCGCCAACGCCAACGGCGACTGCGCCGCCACCGGGGGCTGGGGCGATGCCAAGGGGCTGGACCTGTGGACCTACCTGGGTTCGCCGGCCCGGGAGGGCCGCCTGCGGATCGATGCGCCCGCGCGCGGCGCGGCGGCCCGCCTGTCCGTGCCCGGCAGCACCCGGGCGGGTGCCGTGGTGCAGGGGCGCTTCGCCTTCGCCAACCACGGCACGGCGGCCCTCTCGGGAGTGCAGTACACCCTCGCCGCCGGCGCGGGCTGCAGCGCGCCCGCACTGGCGTTCGCCAACCTGCCCGCCGGGGCGGCCGTGCAGTGCGTGGAGGCGCAGGGGCGGGGGCTCTACCGCTTCTCGGGCTTTCCGGCCACCCTGGCCGGCGGAGAGCGGGTGCGCGGCGCGGAGGCCGAGGCGCCCCTGTCCTTCACCTATGCCGCGCCCGCGTCCGGCGCCGTCGCGGTGGAGGCCGCCCTCACGGCCGCCGCGGACGGCGCTCCCGCCAGCGACACCGCCAGCGGCTCCACGGCGATCGGCCCGGTGGACGTGCAGGCCCGCGTGACGGTCGCGGCCAGCGCACTGCCCGGCGAGACCGTGTCCGGCACCGCATGGTTCGCCAATCTGGGATCGCAGCCCGCGCCGGGCTGGACCGCGTCCCTGGCGATCGGCGCGCCGCAGCAGGGCTGCCCCGCCGGCGTGGCCTTCACCCGCCTGCCCCCGGGCGTGCGCGTGGCCGGGTTCGACGCCGCGACCTGCACGGCGGCCCTCGCGGGATGGCCCGCCGCGCTCGCGGACGGGCAGTTCCTCACCCTCGATTTCCGCTTCACCGCGCCGGCCGCGGGGCAGGTCGCCGTGCGCGCGTCCGTGGACGGCGCGGGCGATGCCGACGCGGGCAACAACCGCGCGAGCGCCACCACCCTCGTGCGCGTCGTGGACATGGTCGTCAGCCTCGCGGGGCTGCCCCCGGTGGCCCTGGCTGGCGAGCGCTATGCCGGCACCTTCTCGTGCACCAATGCCGGCCTGCTCGATGCCCTGGGCGGCACGCGCTGCGCCATCGACGGCGGCCTGCCCCCGGGCGTGTCGCTGGTCGCCTGCACGCTGGACCGCACGGGCGCGGCCTGGGGCCCGGGCGACCCGGTGCCGGCCGGCGCGACGGTGACCTGCCGCGTCGAGGGCATTCCCACGGCGGGCGGCAGCGCCACCCTGCGCGCCGGCACGGCCGCCACGGGCGATGCCGACGCCGCCAGCAACAGCGCGACGCTGGCGCTGGCGGTGATCGCCCCGCGGGCCGTGCCGTCGCTCACGCCGCCCGCGCTGGGCCTGCTGGCGGCCCTGCTGGGCCTGTCGTGCGGGATCATGCAGTGCCAGCGGCGGCCCCGGGGGCCGTGCCGGCGGCGGTCTCAGCCGCCCGGGCCGGACTGCCCCAGGAACCGCCCCGGAGACTGACCCACCACGCGCCGCACCATCGCGCTGAACGCGCTCGGGCTGTAGCCCAGCTCGGCCGCGATCTGCCCCATGGGCTGGCGCGAGGCCGCCAGGGACACGGCCTTGGCCAGGATCACCTGCTGGCGCCACTGCGTGAAGGTGGCGCGCAGCTCGGCGCGAAAGAGCCGCGCCACGGTGCGCGGGCTCGCGCCGGTGTCGCGGGCCCATTCGGCCAGGGTTTCGTGGCGCGTGGGGTCGGCCAGCACCGCCTCGCACAGGTGGCGCAGGCGCTTGTCGCGCGGCAGGTCCACGCCCAGGCGCACCACCGGCGCGCGGCGCAGCTCGTCGAGCACCAGCGCGCTCAGGTGCCGCTCGCGGCGCAGCGCCTCCTCGGGCAGGGGCGGGCCGTCGTCGGGCACGCAGGGCATTTCGCGCACCACGGCGCGCAGCAGGTCCGACACCTCCAGCACGCGGCACTGGCGCCAGGGCGCCTCCTCGGCGCGCGGCACGCCGGGGCCGCAGCGCCCGCGCGGCTGGTGGAAGTAGAGCGTGCGCAGGTCCGCGCTCTCCACCATGGTCACCGCGTGCTCCACGCCGGGCGGAATCCAGATCGCGCGCGAGGGCGGCACGATGTACGTGCCCTGCGCCACCGTGAGGCGGATCACCCCCGTGGTGGACACCGCCACCTGCGCCCAGGGGTGGCTGTGCGGCAGCACCTGCGTGTCGGCGAAGAGCTGGCGCGCCTTGGCGCGCACCGGCCGCGCGCTGCTGGGCACGAACAGGTGGGGCGTGAGCGAATCCACATAGGACAGCGTGCGCGGCACGCGGGCGGCGCGGGCGCGGCCGGCCGGCGGGGCGGAAAGTGCGGGGCTTGGCATGTTCGCGACAATCTTTGGCCGGCTATCGTAATCCGGACGCGGGGCCGGTTCTTAAGATCGCCGCATGACCTCGATCAACGCACCCACGGCCACGCTGCGGCAGGACGCCCGCACCATCGGCCTCATCGGCCTGGCGCACGGCTCCTCGCACTTCTTCCATCTGCTGCTGCCGCCGCTGTTCCCGTTCCTCATCGCGGAGTTCGGCTACAGCTATTCCGAGCTGGGGCTGCTGGTGTCGGTGTTCTTCGTCATCTCGGGCGTGGGGCAGGCGCTGTCGGGCTTCATCGTGGACCGCGTGGGCGCGCGGCCGGTGATGTTCTTCGCGCTCTCCTGCTTCGCGGCCGCGGGCCTCGTGGCCAGCACGGCAACGGGCTATGCGGGGCTCATGGCGGCCGCCGCGCTCGCGGGCCTGGGCAACGCGCCCTTCCACCCGGTGGACTTCACCATCCTCAACAAGCGCGTGTCGCCGCAGCGCCTGGGCCACGGCTTCTCGGTGCACGGCATCTCGGGCAACCTGGGCTGGGCCACGGCGCCGGTGTTCCTGGCCGGCATCACCGCGGCCACGGGCTCCTGGCGCACGGCCTGCCTGTGCGGCGGCCTGCTGGCGCTGGCCGTCCTGGCCATCATGGTCTGGAACCGCGATGCGCTCGACGACCGCCACGGCGAGGGGGCGGCATCGGCCGCCAAGGCGGCTGCGGCGACGGCGGCCACGGCCGCACCCGAGCACCCCATGGCCTTCCTCAAGCTGCCCTCGGTGTGGCTGTGCTTCTCGTTCTTCTTCTGGACCACCTGCTCGCTGAGCGTGATCCAGAGCTTCTCCAGCCCCACGCTGCAGAAGATGTACGGCCTGCCGCTGTCGCTCACCTCCATGGTGGTCACGGGCTACATGCTGTGCGGCGCCGCGGGCATGGTCGTGGGCGGCTTCCTGGCGGGCCGCGTGGCGCGGCTGGAGCGCACCATCACCGTGTGCCTGCTGGCCACGGCCGCGCTGCTGGCGATCGCCGGCACCGGCGTGCTGCCCGGCGTGGCGGCCATGGTGTTCGTGGCGCTGGCGGGTGTCGGCACCGGGCTGGCCGGCCCCTCGCGCGACATGCTCATCAAGCGCGCCGCGCCCCCCGGCGCCACGGGCCGCGTCTATGGCACCGTGTACTCGGGCCTGGACCTCGGCTTCAGCGTGGCCGCCCCGGTGTTCGGCGCCATGCTGGACGCGGGCATGACCTCCGGCATCTTCTACGGATCGGCGGCGGCCCTGGTGCTGGGCGTGGCCTCGGCGGGCGTGGTCGGCATCGGCGTGGCGGCCAAGGCGCGCGCGCAGCGCATGGCGGCGGCATGAGCCGGGGGCGCACGGCTCATGCCGCCGGCAGGCCCATGCCTCCGGGGATCGCAGCGCATTGCCGGGCGTGGTGATCGAACAGCAGGACGGCGAGCTCCTGCGCATCGTCCTGCGGCCGCGCCTTCTGGCGGCGGCCATGCTGCTGGCCGGTGCCGGCCTGGCGGTCCTCCCGCCGGCCATGTGGGCCATGGTGGCGGGCGATCCGCAGGCCTGGGCGCGCGTGGTGGCGGCCGGGCCATGGGCGATGGCGCTGCTCGGGCTGTGGGCCGTGCTGCTGTGCGGCGCGGGCATCGCCCTCATGCGCCTGGCGCCGCGCGGCCGGGAAGTGCGGCTGTCGCGCCGCGAAGGCACCGGCGAGGCCCTGCGCCACTTCTGGGGCGCGCCCAGCGTGCGCGATGCGGGCGTCGTGCTGCAGCGCATCGACGCGGTGTGGGTGCGCCGCGTCCCGCGCGCCCGCGGGCCGCTGCTGCGCGAGGAGCTGGTGCTGCGCTGCTTCCATGGCGGCCCCCGCGTGCTGGCCTGGGCGTATCTGCCGCGCGCGGGCGCTCCGTCGCGCCTCCAGGAGGCGGCCCGGGCGGTCGGCGCCTTCCTCGGCGTGCCCGTGGCCATGGCCGGGGAGGCCCTGCCCCGGCCATCGCGTGCCCGCATGCGGCAATACCGCGACCTGCCCCCGGTGGCCGAGCCGCCGGTGGACGCCCCCGGGCTGCGCGGTCCCGGCCGGTGCATGGCCGCGGCCGGCGCGGCACTGGCCGGCCTGCTCGCGGCCATCGTGGCGCTGCAGATCGCCGGCGCGCTGCAGAGCGGTCATCTCGTCACCTATGGCCGGTGGGGCGGCGCGCGGCACTTTGCCTGGGACAGCGCGCCGGGGTTGTTCGTCTTCCAGCTCTTGGTGATGGCGGCGCTCTCGGGGCTGTGCCTGCTGATGGCATGGCTGGGGGGGAGGGCGGCGCTGGGAAGGTCGGCACGGTCCGCGTGATCCGGTCATCGGGCCTTGTGCTCCCGCAAGAGGGGGGCATGCCGCACCGGCGACCCGGTCATGCGCCTTCGGATGGACGGGGTCGGGTATCGATGTCTTCCCAGCTGTGGATGGAGTGCAGGATCACGTCGGCTTCGCACGCGGTGGCTTGGGCGGGAAAGCTCTGGCGGTACGCAAGGACTCCATCGCCGAACCGGAAGTCCTCGGCGAAGCCTTTGTGGACCACGGACAGGCGGGCGATCTTCCATGCATCGGCATCGATGAGCGCGGCGCATGTGATGGGGCCGGCGGCATAGTCCGTGGTCAGCCATTCCTGCGCGGCAATGAAGCGCGAGTCGGCGGACCACTGGAGCGGCCTGCCGAAGATCCTGTGCGGGATGGCGCGGGCGTCGATCGCAAGCCGGAAGTACTCCGGGCCGAAACGGATCTCTCCTTCGAAGAGCAGGGCTGCCCGGTGCATTCCGTTGGGTGAACGTGCCATGTGTGCGAGGCCTGTGGCGAGGTTTCTGGAATCTGCGCCGCGCCCGGCGTTCATGGTGTCAGGCGCCTGCTTCCGCCCAGTGCCGGAAGGCCGCCAGCCGCCGCCGCATGTCCCTGCGGTAGAAGGCGGCGATCAGCGGCTCCAGCAGCCAGGCCAGCAGGGCGGGGCGCGCCGTGAAGTGGTAGATGAACCGCACCTCGGTGCGGTCCGCGCCCAGGGCCCTGAAGCGCCAGGTTCCCCCGAAGCTGCGCAGGACCCAGGGGCCCCGGACCATCTGGACCGCGGCATGGCCGGGGGGCGCGAAGGTGATGTAGCGCGACACCAGGACCGTGCCGCTACGGCTCTTGCAGAAGCATTCGGCGCCCACGCGGGCGGCCTCCTGCTCGCCGAGCAGATGGGCCTGCGACAGGTAGATGTCCCATTCCAGGCGGCGCGTGTAGTCCTGCGAGAGCCGGAACAGGGCTTCCCGGGGGCGGGCGACGGTGCAGGCCAGGGAAATGCGCATGGACGGTCTCCGGGCGGCAGGCGGGGCTCACGCCTCCAGCCGCGCCACCGCCCGCAAATCCTCGGGCGTTGCCTCCCCGAACCCGAAGAATTCCAGGTACGCCGGGATCATCTCGAACAGCATGTCCGTGCCCACCTGCACCCGGCAGCCCCGGGCCAGCGCGGCCTGCAGCAGCGGGGTGTGGGCCTGCGACATGACCACCTCGCCCACGAAGGTTTCGGGCGCGAGGCGCTGCGGGTCCAGGGGCAGCGGATCGTCCGGCCGCATGCCGAGCGGCGTGCCGTTCACTACGAGGTCGAAGCCCGCCGGGTCGTTGCCGGCCGGCGCGGCGTGCAGCGCCGGATAGTGCTGGCGCAGGCGCTGCGCCAGGGCGCCGGCGCGGGCCGGGTCCGCGTCGTGCAGGGCGATGCGGGCGGCGCCCGCCGCCGCCAGCGATGCCGCGATGGCCGATCCCACGCCGCCGCAGCCCACCACCAGCGCGCCGCACCCCGCCAGCGGCAGGCCCTTGCGCTGCACGCCGCGCACGAAGCCGGCGCCGTCGAACTGGTCGCCCAGCAGCCGGCCGTCGGGCAGGCGCAGGATGGCATTGCAGGCCCCGGCGATGCGCGCCGTGGGCGTGGCGGTGTCCACCAGGTCCAGCGTGGCGACCTTGTGCGGCATGGTCACCAGCGCGCCCATCCAGTTGCTCACGCGGCGCAGCGACTGCAGCGCGGCGGGGTAGTCGCGCGCCTGCACGCCCATGGGCACCACCAGCGCGTTGATGCCCCGGTGCGCGAACCAGGGGTTGTAGATCAGGGGGGCCTTGAAGGCTTCGGTGGGGTAGCCCAGGTGGGCGATCAGGCGGGTGCTGCCGTTGATGGTCTGCATGGAGGGAGGCCCGGGCGGATCAGTGGCCGGCCGCGCCGCGCGCGCGGCGCAGTGCGTCCTGGCGGGCGGCCTCGTGGGCCTCGCGCGAGAGGGGCTCGGCGCGTGGATCGCCCAGCGCGGCGGTGGGGACGCGGAAGGTCTCGCGCGCCGACCAGGCGGCCAGCGCCGAGATGGCGGTGATGCCCAGCGCGATCGCGCCCACGGTGGCCGGCACGTTGGCCGAGCCGGGGGGCGCCACGGCCGCGAACAGCGCGGGCAGCAGGGCGGTGAGCGCAGTGCCGATGTTCTGCGAGATCGCCATGGCCGTGACGCGCGTGCGCGCCGGGAACAGCTCGGGGTAGAAGCTCGGGAACACGGCGTTGTAGCCCTGGTAGACCACGCCCCACATGAGCAGCGACATCGCGATCGCGAGGGGCACGCTGTGGATGCTGATGGCGTAGAGGTACCCGAAGGCGAGCAGGCCCGAGGCCAGCGCGCCCACGATGATGGGCGGGCGGCGGCCGATGCGGTCTGAGAGATTGCCCACGTGCGGGATCACGATCACCGCGACGATGTTGCCCAGCACCGGAATCCACAGGTACACGCTCTTGTCGAAGCCGATGCCGTAGCCCGGCTGCACCGCGTAGGCCGCGCCGAACACGGTGGCCACGACGGGGATCACGTTCATGAGGGCCATGCACACCACGCGCAGCATGTCGGGCCCGCTCTCCTGGAAGGCCTGCACGATGGGCGCGCGCGGCACGGCGCCGCGCTCGCGCTCGGCGGTGAAGACGGGGGTCTCCTCCACCTCGCGGCGGATGTAATAGCCCATGGCGATGACGACGAAGCTCAGCAGGAAGGGCACGCGCCAGCCCCAGGTGTTGAACTGCTCGGTGGGCAGGTAGTAGGCCAGGGGCAGGAAGACCGCCGCCGCCAGCACCTGGCCGGCCTGCACGCCCTGCAGCGCGAAGCTCGCGTAAAAGCCCCGGCGGCCCTGCGGGGCGTGCTCCAGGATCATGGAGCTGGCCCCGGAGATCTCGCCCGCCACCGCGAAGCCCTGCACCAGCCGCAGCACCACCAGCAGCGCGGGCGCGAGCAGGCCGGCCTGCTCGTAGGTGGGCAGCAGGCCCACGGCCACGGTGGAAAAGCCCATCAGGAACAGGCACAGCACCAGCACCTGCTTGCGCCCGTGCGTGTCGCCCCAGTGGCCCAGCACGAAGGCGCCGATGGGGCGGGCCACGTAGCCCACGCCGTAGGTGGCGAGCGACGCCACGATGGCCACCGTGGGGTTGCCGGCGGGAAAGAAGATCTGCGGAAAGATCAGCGAGGCGGCGGTGGCGTAGATGAAGAAGTCGTAGTACTCCAGCACCGAGCCGATCCATCCGCTGGCCGTGGCCTTGCGGGTCTGCTGCAGGCCCGTGCCTGCGGCGTGCGTGTTGGGCATGTGGGGGTGTCTCCCTCGTGTGTGGCCCGGCGGGCCTGTTGTGAATGTTCGGAATGCCGGCGCGGCCGCGATGGCGGCCCGCCCCGGGCGGGGGCGCGGAACGCGGCCTACAGCGTGAAGATCTTGCCCGGGTTCAGGATGTCCTGCGGGTCCAGCGCCTGTTTCACGGCGCGCATCATCGCCACGGCGCCGTCGCCCGCCTCGTCGCGCAGGAAGCCCATCTTGTGGATGCCCACGCCGTGCTCGCCCGTGCAGGTGCCGCCCAGGGAGAGGGCCCGCGCCACCAACTGGTGGTTGAGCCGCTCGGCGGTGGCGCGCTCCTCGGTGCTGTCCGGGTCGATCAGGTAGCCGAAGTGGAAGTTGCCGTCGCCCACGTGGCCCACGAGGAAGTAGGGGATGCCGCTCGCGTCGGCCTCGGCCACCGAGTCGAGCAGGCAGTCGGCCAGGCGGCTGATGGGCACGCAGGTGTCGGTGCTGATGGCGCGGCAGCCCGGGCGGCTCTGCACGGCGGCGAAGTACGCGTTGTGCCGCGCGGTCCACAGGCGCGTGCGCTCCTCGGGCGTGGTGGCCCACTCGAAGGCGTTGCCGCCCCATTCGCCGGCGATTTCCTGCACCGTTTCGGCCTGCTCCTGCACGCCGGCGGGCGAGCCGTGGAACTCCATCAGCAGCAGGGGCTCCTCGCGCAGCGCGAGCCGGCTGTGCGCGTTCACCATGCGCACCGTGTGGTGGTCGATCAGCTCCACGCGCGCGATCGGCACGCCGAGCTGGATGGTCTGGATCACCGTGCGCACGGCGGCCTCGATGCTGGGGAACGAGCAGATCGCCGCCGACACCGCCTCGGGCAGCGGGTAGAGCCGCAGCGTGACCTCGGTGATCACGCCCAGCGTGCCCTCGCTGCCCACGATGAGGCGCGTGAGGTCGTAGCCCGCCGCGCTTTTCCGGGCGCGGGTGCCGGTGCGGATGGCTTCGCCCCGGGCGGTCACCACCTCCAGCGCCAGCACGTTCTCGCGCATGGTGCCGTAGCGCACGGCATTGGTGCCGCTCGCGCGCGTGGCGGCCATGCCGCCGATGCTCGCGTCCGCGCCCGGGTCGATGGGGAAGAACAGGCCCGTGTCCTTGATGGCCTCGTTCAAGGCCTTGCGCGTGATGCCGGGCTGCACGGTCACGGTGAGGTCGTCCGCGTCCACGCGCAGCACCCGGTCCATGCGCGAGACGTCGATGCTGATGCCGCCTTGCACGGCCAGCAGGTGGCCTTCGAGCGAGGAGCCGGCGCCGTAGGGGATCACCGGCACCCCGTGCCGCGCGGCCAGCTGCACGGCGTCGGCCACGTCCTGCGTGCTCTCGGCGAACACCACCGCCGAAGGCGGCGGCGCCTGCAGCGAGCCTTCGTCGCGCCCGTGCTGCTCGCGCACCGCCAGGGCCGTGGAGCATTGCGCGCCGAAGCGCTGTTGCAGCGCGTCCAGGAAGGCCGGCGGCACGGGGCGCAGGCGGATCTCGGGCAGCAGGTGGGCGGTGGCGGCGGGGGCGTTCATGGGTTTGTCTCCTGGCGGGTGCCGGCCTCGGCGGGCGGCGTGGGCAAACATTCTAGGCACCATGCCGGCCCGCGCCGCGCTCCAGTCCGGGGCCCGCCGCCGCGCGCGCACCAGCCACATGAACCAATGTTGTGCGCGCCGCTTGCATACAAGCGGGCACGGTTCGTGCTGAGAGGGTGCCGACATGGCGATTTCCTCCTCCGACATCAGCAGCCGCATCATGGAAGCCGTGATGGCGCAGAAGCTCGCGCCCGGCATGCGGCTGGGCGAGCAGCAGCTCGCGATGCTGTTCGACTGCAGCCGCACCCTCGTGCGCGAGGCGCTGATGCGCCTGGCCGCGCGCGGCATCGTCACCGTGAGCGCGCGGCGCGGCTGGTACGTGATCGAGCCCTCGCTGGACGAGGCGCGCGAGGCCTTCGAGGCGCGCCGCGTGATCGAGCTGGGCCTGATCCGCGGCATGCGGCAGCCGCTGGGCCGCGCCTCGCTGCAATCGCTCAGGGCCCATCTGGCGCGCGAGAAGGCCGCGCTGCGCGGCGCCGACGTGGGCGCGCGCAGCTTCCTGCTGGGCGATTTCCATGTGTGCCTGGCCGAATGCCTGGGCAACACCCTGCTGGCGGACACGCTGCGCGACTTCACTGCGCGCACCACGTTGATCGCCATGCGCTACCAGTCCTCGCACGATGCGGCGCAGTCCTGCGAGGACCACGTGCGCATCGTCGCCGCGCTGGAGGCGGGCGATTTCGCACGCGCCGAGGCGCTCATGGCCGAACACATCGGCACCGTGCAGGCCCACCTGCGGCTGCCCGTGCAGAACGATCCGCTGGCGCAACTGCGCGGCGCGCTGGCGCCCGTGGCCAAGGAACCCTCCGGCGCCGCGGCCCCTGGCGCGAAGCCGCCGCGCCGCGCGCGCGCCGCGCCGACGCCGCCCGCTTCCTCGCCCGTTTCCCCTTCCTCCGACGACCCCTCCACCTACCTGGGAGCCTTGCTATGACCTCCGCCGCCCGTTCCGTCTCTGCTTCTGCCTTCATCGACCGCCGCCGGGTGCTGGGCCTGGCCTGCGCGCTGGGCCTGGCCTGTGCCCTGGTGCCGGCGGCGCGCGCGCAAAGCGCGCTGGAGGGCATCCAGAAGACCAAGAGCATCAAGATCGCCATCCCCACCGATTTCCCGCCCTACGGCTTCGTGGGCACCGATCTCAAGCCGCAGGGCCTGGACATCGACATGGCCCGGCTCATAGCCGCCAAGCTGGGCGCGAACGTGGAGCTGATCCCGGTGAGCAGCGCCAACCGCATCGCCTACCTGCAGACCCGCAAGGCCGACCTCGTGATCTCCTCGCTGGGCAAGAACGCCGAGCGCGAGAAGGTCATCGCCTTCAGCGCCGCCTACGCGCCCTTCTACCAGGCCGTGTTCGCCGCGAAATCCCTGCCGGTCAAGGGCTGGAACGACCTGGCCGGCAAGAGCGTGGCCGTCACGCGCGGCGCCATCGAGGACCAGGAACTGAGCAAGGTGATCCCCGCCGGCGTGGACGTGAAGCGCTTCGAGGACAACAACGCCACCATCGCCGCCTTCGTCGCCGGGCAGACCCAGGTGCTGGCCACCAGTGCCTCCGTGGCCGGCAACATGATGCAGAAGAACCCGCAGCTGCAGGCCGAATACAAGCTGCTGCTCAAGGACAGCCCCTGCTACATCGGCCTCGCCAAGGGCGAGGACGCGCTGCTCGCCAAGGTGAACGAGATCATCGAGGGCGCCAAGAAAAGCGGCGAGCTCGATGCCATCGCCACGAAGTGGCTGGGCCGTCCGGCGGGCGACCTGCCTAGCTGACTCCCCCCTGAGTCGCCTGCGGCGCCTTCCCCCCTGAGGGGGACGACGCTGGTGGCCCGGCGGAGCCGGCTCCACGGCGTCTGCTGGCGTGGCCTGCTCCGCGGCCATCTGACCTGTGAGGCCGTGCGGTTTCATGGGCCGCTCTGGATGCTTGGCGCCTTAGATAGTTGATCTGCTCCATTTCTTCGACCAAACCGCAGCCCTTCCGGGTCTTTCCCATGCGCATCGACTTCGACTTCATGGCCGTGCTCTCGCAGTGGCCGCTGCTGGCCACCGGCGTGCTGTGGACGCTGGCGCTCACGGCCGTGGCCACCGTGGCGGGCATGGCCGTGGGCATCGCCTGCGCCTGGGCGCGCGCCAGCGGCCCGGCCTGGCTGCGCTGGCCCGTGGGGGCCTACGTGGAGCTGGTGCGCAACACGCCGTTCATCGTGCAGCTCTTCTTCATCTTCTTCGGTCTGCCGGCGGCCGGCCTGAAGCTCTCGCCCGAGGCGGCTTCGTTCATCGCCATGGTGCTCAACCTGGGCGCCTACGCGACCGAGATCGTGCGCGCGGGCATCCAGGCCACGCCGCGCGGCCAGATCGAGGCGGCCGTGAGCCTGGCGCTCTCGCGCGTGCAGGTGTTCACCCGCGTGGTGCTGCCGCCCGCGCTGCGGCGCGTGTGGCCGGCCATGGTGAGCCAGATCGTGATCGTGATGCTCGGCTCGGCCGTGTGCAGCCAGATCTCGGTGCCGGACCTGAGCTACGCGGCCAACCTGATCCAGAGCCGCAACTTCCGCGCGTTCGAGTCCTTCATCGTGGCCACGGCCGTGTACCTGCTGCTGTCCATCGCGGTGCGGCGCCTGCTGCACTGGGCGGGCCCGCGTTTCCTGTTCGGCCGCTGAAACACGCGGCGGAGGTCTGAACACCATGGTCGATTTTTCGCTCTGGGACATCGTGCGCAACCTGCTGCTGGCGGCGCGCTGGACGGTCGCCCTCTCGCTCATCGCCTTCGCGGGCGGCGGCCTCGTGGGCGCGCTGCTGCTGGTGGCGCGGCTGTCCGGGGGCCGCGCGGCGGACCGCGCCGTGGGGCTCTACGTGCAGCTCTTCCAGGGCACGCCGCTGCTGATGCAGCTTTTCCTGTCGTACTTCGTCCGCCCTGAACAACCCGTAAGCCGTTGATCTGTCTCGAAGTTCTTCGGCTAGCAGGGAGAAGGATTTGCAAGGTATGGTTTTGCCAGCCCCTGTTTTCTTGCAAATTCCTCCGAGGAGTCCGATGGGTCCGAAGCCTTCGCAGCCGCACACGGCCGAGTTGTTCCGTCCAAGGCTGGACGAGCAGATCAACATGAAGCACCCGCTGGTCAAGCTGGCCGCGCTGATCGACTGGACCGAGATCGAGCGCACGTTCGCAGTGTCGTTCACTTCGGACCGCGGCCGGCCAGCCTCACCGCCTCGTCTGATCGCCGGGCTGCTGTACCTGCAGCACACCTTC
>NZ_QLTA01000053.1 GCF_003269065.1 Paracidovorax anthurii | reverse complement strand
CCGGCTGCCCGCCTTGTGCCAGCGTTTGCCGGTCCTGCTGGCCGATGTGCTGGCGGGGCGCGGGCACCAGCGTGGCATCGATGGCCTGCCCGCCCCGGGCGATGTAGCCGTGGCGCTGCAGTTGGGCATCCACCCCCTGGAGCAGCGCCGCCGCCCCGTCCACGCCCAGGCGCTCGCCAAAGCGCCAGATCGTGTTGCGGTCCGGCACGTTCATCGCATCCTGCAGCAGGCAAAACCGCTGGTAGCTCGCCCGATCCAGCAACTGGTACTCCATCTGTTCATCCGACAGGTTGTACAGCCGCTTCAAGACCAGGATGCGCACCATGACCTCGGTGGGGTAGCTGGGCCGCCCGCCCTTGCGGCCATCGCCGCGCTCGATGAGCGCATCCACCAGCCGGGTCAGCTCCGCGAAATCGATGTGCCGCGCGATCACCTGCAGCGGATCTCCCACCTCATCTCTCTTGTGTTGGCGCGAAGCCTGTGCGAACAGGTCGAACTTCAGCGCGTTGCGGGGTGTGATCATGGCAAGGGGACGGGCTTTCTTGGGTCAGAAAGAGAGCGGTTGGGTTTTGAGAGGTTCCCAGTAGTTTCCCGCTCACGGGACCGGTGCCACGGAGCGGCCCGCAGGGGCGCTCCCCTGCCGTTGCCGCTGCGCATTCAGTTGAACCGCCCGTCCGCGCCCCCCACGCTGTAGCGGCCTGCGCCCAGCAGAAGCACGGTCAGGGCGCCGAAGAGGAACATGCCCTGCAGTTCCAGCGCCCAGCCGCCCTGGTTGTTCAATGCGAACAGGTCGCGCATGTGGACCAGGCCCAGGGCGACCACCATGTTGACGAAGATGATGGCGGCGCCCGCGCGGGTGGCGATGCCGGCGATCACGAGCAGGGGGGCCACCACTTCGCCGACGTAGACGAGGTAGCCCAGGACGCCGGGCAGGCCGGCCTTCTCCAGCATGCCGACGATGAAGCCGGCGCCGTTCTGCAGCTTGAAGGTGCCGTGCAGCAGGATGAGCACGCCCAGCGCGAGGCGCAGCACGAGCTTGCCGGCGTCGTCGGTGGAGCGGGCGTTCAGGGCCGTGGCATGCGACGGGGTGGAGCGGTAATCGGTGGCGGAGATATTCATGGCGGTGCGTTTCTGGTGGACGATGGGTTGATTGGTGTCCACAGTGTGCGCGCCGCGCAGGGCGGTGTCGGTGCGTTTTCGCACAGCCGCGAACCGATCGTCCGGATCGACGGGCCGGTCCGCCCGCCGGATCCTGGGTCGCCGGCCCGGCCAGGAGGGGGCCGGCGCGGGGGCTGCGGCCATGCCGTCACCTGCCCGCGCGGCGGGCATGCGGTCACCGCGCACGTCGCCGTGGACTGGAGAGGGCAGGGTGCTTGAGAACATGTCTCGCCTCCGCGCGCCGGTGGCCGTGGGGATCAGGCGGCCGACAGCGCGTGCCGGTGGCCGCGGCCGTGCGCCAGGGGCGCGGGGCGGGGGCTCGCCGCGAGGCGGGCCGGGGCCATGGCGGGCGCCGGGGCGGCTTCCGCCGAGCGTTCGAGCCGGAAGACCGCCACGAGCGCGCTGAGCTGCTCCGACTGCGAGCGCAGGCTGGCGGCGGCGGCGGCGCTTTGCTCCACCAGCGCGGCGTTCTGCTGCGTCACCTGGTCGAGGTGGTTCACGGCCTCGCCCACCTGGCCGATGCCGCTGCTCTGCTCGGCCGAGGCATTGGCGATCTCGCTGATGAGGGTGCTGACCTGCCGCACCTGCGCCACGATGCCTTCCATGCTCTGGCCGGCGCTGCCCGCGAGCTGGCTGCCGTTGCTCACCTTGTCCACGCTGTCGGTGATGAGGGCCTTGATCTCCTTGGCCGCCTGCGCGGAGCGCTGCGCCAGCGTGCGCACTTCGCTGGCCACCACGGCGAAGCCCCGGCCCTGCTCTCCGGCCCGCGCGGCTTCCACCGCCGCGTTGAGCGCGAGGATATTGGTCTGGAAGGCGATGGAGTCGATCACGCCGATGATGTCGGAGATCTTGTCGGAGGAGGCCGCGATCTCCTGCATCGTGTCCACCACGCGGCCCACGATGGTGCCGCCCTGCTCGGCGGCCTGCGCCGCGCGGGCCGCGAGCTGGTTGGCCTCGCGGGCCGTGTCCGAGTTGGTCTTGACGGTGCTGCTCAGCTCTTCCATCGAGGCGGCCGTTTCCTCCAGGCTGCTGGCCTGCTGCTCGGTGCGCTGGCTCAGGTCCGCATTGCCCATGGCGATCTCGGCCGCGCCGGTGGCGATGTTCTCGCTGCCATTGCGCACCTGGCCCACCATGTTCACGAGCTGGCCGTTCATGTGCTGCAGGGCGTGCAGCAGCGCCGCGGGCTCGTCCTTGCCATGGATGTCGAAGGTGGAGGTGAGGTCGCCCTGGGCCACCGCGGTGGCGACGGCCACGCCGGTCTCCAGCGGCTGGGTGATGGAGCGGGTCACGGCCACGGCAAGCGCCAGCCCGCTCAGCAGCGACACCGCGATCACGGCGATGAACACGACCAGCGCGCGCTCATAGCCGGCGCTGGCGGCCGCCGCGGCGCTGGCGCCGCCGTCCTCGTTGATCTTGACCAGTTGGGCCAGCATTTCGGTTAGATCGGTGAAGGCCTTGGCGGATGTGCCCGTGGCAAGTGCGCGGGCCTCGGCCATAGAGCCTTCCCCAGCATCTGAGAGGGTGATGACCTTGCTTTCCAGGGCCCGGTAGGCATCCAGGCGGCCGCGGAAGGTGTCGTAGAGCTGTTTCTCCTCGGGCGAGGAGATTTTCTGTTCATAGGCGGCGAGGGCGGGAGGCAGCTTGGTTTCCAGTGCCAGCTTGATTCTTTCGAGCTGCAGCTGCCGGCCTTCCGAGGTGGTCTCCAGGATGCGGCGCAGGCTGGCGCGGCGGCCGTCGTTCATGATGGCCCGGATGTCTCCGACCGCCCGCACGCTGGGCAACCAGTTGGTGCCCAGTTCATTGGCGTGGTAGTTGATGTTCCGCAATTGCACGATGCCGAAGACGCCCAGCACGAGCAGCAGCAGGAGCACGGTGCCGAAGCCCAGCGCCAGGCGGGCCCCGATCTTGAGTTGCCGAAGTATTTGCATGATGTGACCTCCTCGTGGAACAGATGGAAAATCATATTTATCAAAATACTGGCGATGAGTTCGCGTTTACCCGGAGATCTTGGTGGTTTTCTCGCTGTGGAATGCTGTTAATTGATATAAATGATAATTATTGATCGTGGCTAGACAGGGCCGGGGAGGCGGTGCCCTCAAGCGTGCCGCTTGGCGTGCAGGTCGTCCTTCATCTGCTGCAGGTGCGGCCGCAGCGGCTTCCTGATGCGCAGCGCGATGCCGGCGGCCAGCACGTCGATGACGAGCGGGTGCAGCAGGCGGCGCGAGACCATGGGGCTGTAGCAGCCGGTGCGCGCCGGTGTTGGCGCGTTTTCAAGGCGAAAGGTGTTGCGTCACCGGTGCCGTTGCCAATATGCAAAGCAGCGGTGACGCCCTCCTGTCCGAGGCTTATGCCGCCGCCAGCGCGGGGTGATGGGTGTATTCCATTGCTGCCTGCGCCCTCATCGGGGTGGGCGATACCCTGGCCGTTGCCGTTCCGGCTTCGTGGGGGGGAATCTTGAAAATCGCCACGAGCGTGTTGAGTTGCTCCGACTGCGAGTGCAGGCTTGCGGCGGCTGCAGCGCTTTCCTCGACCAGCGCGGCGTTCTGCTGCGTGACTTGGTCCAGATGGTTCACCGCTTCGCCCATTTGGCTGATGCCGCTGCTTTGCTCGGCCGTGGCGTTGGCGATTTCGTTGATCAGCGTACTGACCTGACGGACCTGCGCGACGATGTTCTCCATGCTGCGGCCCGCGTTGCCGGCCAACTGGCTACCGCTGTTGACCTTTTCCACGCTGTCTGTGATGAGGTTCTTGATCTCCTTGGCCGCCTGTGCGGAGCGTTGTGCCAGTGTGCGCACTTCGCTGGCCACCACGGCGAAACCCCGACCCTGCTCGCCGGCGCGCGCTGCCTCCACTGCTGCGTTCAACGCGAGGATGTTGGTTTGGAAAGCGATGGAATCGATAACGCTGGTGATGTCTGAGATTTTGTTCGATGAGGATGCAATCTCCTGCATGGTCTCCACCACATGGCTGACGATGGTGCCGCCCTGTTCGGCTGCCTGCGTTGCGCGGGTCGCGAGTTGGTTGGCTTCCTGGGCCGTGTCGGAATTGGTCTTGACGGTGCTGCTCAGCTCTTCCATCGAGGCCGCTGTTTCCTCCAGGCTGCTGGCCTGCTGTTCCGTGCGCTGGCTCAGATCCGAGTTGCCCATCGCGATCTCGGCTGCGCCGGTGGCGATGTTTTCGCTGCTGTGGCGCACCTGTCCCACCATGGCGACGAGTTGATCATTCATGTGCTGCAAGGCCTGCAGCAGTAGGGCGGGTTCATCCTTGCCCTGGATGTGGAAGGTGGTGGTGAGATCGCCCTGGGCCACTGCCGTCGCGATGGACACACCCATTTCCAGCGGCTGTGTGATGGACCGCGTCACCATGATGGCGAGCATCAGTCCGCTGACAACAGAAAACGCGATCACGGTACAGAACACCATCATTGCGCGCTCGTACCCCGCTCTCGCGGAGGCTGCTGCTGCCAGCCCGCCATCCTCGTTGAGTTTGATCAATGGGTTCAGCGCGTCCATCAGATCGGAAAATGATTTCGCCGCGTCCCCCGTGGCCAGCTTGCTGGCCGCTGCCGCCGATCCGTTTCCTTCATCCAGCAAGACGATGAGGTGATGGTCGAGGGCCCGATAGCTGTCCAATTGCTTGCGAAAGGCCGTGTAGATCTTCTGCTCATCGGGGGATGAGATGAGTTGCTCATATGCGACCAGGGCCTTGGGAAGCTCGTCGTCCATTGCGACCTTGAGCACCGCAAGCTGGCTCTGGCGGCCGTCCTGAGTGATTTCCAGGATGCGCCGCATGCTTGCGCGACGGCCAGTGTTGAGGATCGCGCGGATGTCACCGACCGCGCGCACGCTGGGTAGCCAGTTCGTGCCCAACTCGTGGGCATGGTGATTAAGCACCCTGAGCTCCGCAATCCCGAACAGTCCCAACCCGAGCAGCAGTACCAGCACTGCGCCGAAGCCCAGTGCCAGACGCGTACCAATTTTGACGTGGCGAATCATTTGCATGAAAAACTCCTTATGTTTTTGCAAACATTTCGATCATCTGTATCAATATTGAGCATCTCTTACGAATGCTTGCCTTCAAATGGAATGTTGGAATGAGGCGGGTATTTGATAAAAATCAAATTTCTGAAATTCGTTCTGGAGTAAGTCTTGGCGCTGGCTTTTCTTCTGCATGCCACGCCGGCGGAGGCCCGCCAATGTGCAGTGGCGCGCAATCCGGGCCGCAGGCGCTTGTGATTCGATGTTCCCGCAGCGTGGGGCCAGCAACCCGCCGGAAAGCACTGCCCGACTGGCGGGTGTGGTACACGCCGGCACCAAATGCCCACCATGGCAACCCGCATCTGCATGGCGGGCGTATGGCTGGCGCCAGCCGTCCCATGGCGTTCGAATACGCCATGCTCAACGGATTCAGATCTGAATCCTGTGGGAAATGCCCCGTTGTTGCGGAAGCACTGGGTGCCTGCAAATGCGTAGCGCCCTGAAGGAAGAAGTCAGGCGTACCGCTTGGCGCGCAGGTTGTCCTTCATCTGCTGCAGGCGCGGCTGCAGCGGCTCGCCGATGCGCAGGGCCACGCAGGTGGCCAGCACGTCGATGACGAGCAGGTGCAGCAGGCGCGAGACCATGGGGCTGTAGCGGTCGTAGCCCTCGGGGTGGTCGGCGGCGAGGTGGATGTGGCAGGCGCCCGCCAGCGGGGAGCCGCTGGCGGTGATGGCGATGGTGGTGGCGCCGTTCTTGCGCGCGATGTCGGCCGCGTCCATGAGGTCGCGCGTGCGGCCCGAGTTGGAGACGATGACCACGCAGTCGCCGGGCCCGAGCAGGGTGGCGCTCATCACCTGCATGTGGCCGTCGCTGGTGGCGAGGCTGGTCACGCCCAGGCGAAAGAACTTGTGCTGCGCGTCCTGCGCCACGATGCCCGAGTTGCCCGCGCCGTAGAACTCGATGCGCCGGCCCGTCTGCCAGGTGGCGGCGATGGCGCCGGCGGCCTGCTCGATGGCCTTGGTGCTGGCGGCGTTGCGGTATTGCAGGAAGGCGGCGACGGCGTTGTCCACCACCTTCACGAGCACGTCGCCGGTCTTGTCGTCGGCGTCCACGCTGCGGTGGATGAAGGGCACGCCCTCGCTCACGCTGCCGGCGAGCTTGAGCTTGAAGTCGGCCAGCCCGTCGTAGCCCATGCTGCGGCAAAAGCGCACCACCGTGGGCTTGCTCACGCCCGCGCGCGCCGCCAGCTCGCGCACCGGCAGCCGCGCGAAGGCGCGCGCGTCCTGCAGCACCAGTTGCCCCACGCGCTGCTCGGCGGGCGCCAGCGAGGGCAGGGAGGCGGTAATGCGGTCGAGCATGTCAGCCATCCGTACGTGCGCAGCGGCGAAACAGCATGGTGAGCGCCACAGCCCATGGCCGGTGATGCCGCAGCGGCCTTATCGATCCGATGGCCGCGGAGCAGGTCACATCCGCAGACGCCGTGGAGCGGGCTTCGCCCGGCCACCGGCGTCGTCTCCCTGCCCGCCGTGCGCAGCACGGCGAGAGCGGGGGGAAGCGGCGAAGCCGCTCAGGGGGGTGTTTCATGCCTCTTCCATCCAGCTGTGCCCCTCGCGGGCCACCATGGCGCTGGCGGCGCTCGGGCCCCAGCTGCCGGCGGCGTAGGGGCGGGGGCCGTCCTCCGTGTCACGCCACGATTGCATGATGGGCTCCACCCAGCGCCAGGCGGCCTCCTGCTCGTCGGCGCGCACGAAGAGGTTCAGGCGCCCGGCGATCACGTCCAGCAGCAGGCGCTCGTAGGCGCCCACGCGCTCGGTGCCGAAGCGCTGCTCGAAGTCCAGGTCGAGGTGCACGGGCGCGAGCGCCTGGGCCTCCGAGGCGCGCGCGCCGCGCTTTTCCTGGCCGGCGGCGAAGAGGTGCAGCGCCACCCCGTCGCGCGGCTGCAGGTGGATCACGAGGCGGTTGGCCGCGCCCAGCGGCGTGCGGTAGATGGCGTGCGGCGTGGCCCGGAAGTTGATGGCGATGTGCGCCTGGTGCGCGGCCAGGCGCTTGCCGGTGCGCACGTAGAACGGCACGCCGGCCCAGCGCCAGTTGGCGATCTCGGTGCGCAGGGCCACGAAGGTCTCGGTGCGGCTGTCGGCGGGCACGCCGCCTTCCTCGGCATAGCCGCGCACGCGCTCGCCGCCCAGGCTGCCCGCGGTGTACTGGCCGCGCACCACGTCGCGCGCGAGCGTGGCGGGCGTCCAGGGCACGAGCGAGCGCAGCACCTTGAGCTTTTCGTCGCGGATGGCGTCGGCGTGCGCGTTGATCGGCGGCTCCATGCCGATGGCGCACAGCAGCTGCAGCGCGTGGTTCTGCACCATGTCGCGCAGCGCGCCCGTGCCGTCGTAGAAGGCGCCGCGCTTTTCCACGCCGAGCTTCTCGGCCATGGTGATCTCGATGCTGGCCACCGTCTCGCGGCGCCACAGCGGCTCGAAGAGGGCGTTGCCGAAGCGCAGCGCGAGCAGGTTCTGCACCGAGGGCTTGCCCAGGTAGTGGTCGATGCGGAAGATCTGCGCCTCGTCGAACACGCTGCGCACGGCGGCGTTGATGGCGCGGTTGGAGTCGAGGTCGTGGCCCAGGGGCTTTTCGAGCACCACGCGCGTGTGCGGCGTGGCCAGGCCCGCGGCGCCGAGCTGCTCGCAGGCGGTGGTGAACAGGCCCGGCGCGGTGGCGAGGTACATCACCACGGTGTCGGCCCGCCGCTCGCCGAGGCGGGTGGCGAGCGCGGCGTAGTCGGCGGGCTTGGACAGGTCCATGCGCTGGTAGTGCAGCAGCGCGGCGAAGCGCTCGAACTCCTCGGCGTTGGGCCGCTTGTCGCCTTCCACGGCCGCGAAGCGGCTGGCGATGAGCTCGCGGTAGGCCGCGTCGCTCAGGTCGTCGCGCGCCACGCCGATGATGCGTCCCTCGCCGGGCAGCGACCCGTGCCGGAAGGCCTGGAAAAGGGCCGGCAGCAGCTTGCGCCATGCCAGGTCGCCCGTGCCGCCGAACAGGACCAGATCAAAACTCATTGCCGTCGCACTCCCGAAGCGTTGGATGGATAAAGGGTGTGTTATCTCGCAAAAACGTTCCGGAGGATGTTACCGAGTTTCACCATGGGGTGCCGGCTGACAGGAACTCCGGTTACATCGCGCCTACACTCCGGGGTGGCGCCGCGCGCGGGCCCCTGCCTCCCTGCCCATGGTGCAGGCCTGCGAGGCCCCGGCACCGGCCGCCGCGCCCGCCCCCATTCCAACCCGGAGGATTGCATGAACCAACTCGACGCCCTCAAGCAGGTCACCACCGTGGTGGCCGACACGGGCGACTTCCGCCAGCTCGGCGCCTACCGGCCGCAGGATGCGACCACCAACCCCTCGCTGATCCTCAAGGCCGTGCAGAAGGCCGAATACGCCCCCCTGCTGCGGGAATCCGTGGAGCGCTGGCGCGGGCGGGCGCTGGACGAGATCATGGACCGGCTCATCGTGCGCTTCGGCTGCGAGATCCTCGCGCTGATCCCGGGCCGCGTCTCCACCGAGGTGGACGCGCGCCTGTCGTTCGACACCATGGCCACGGTGACGCGCGGCGAGCGCATCGTCGATCTCTACCGCGCCGAGGGCGTGGACACGGCCCGGGTGCTGATCAAGGTCGCCGCCACCTGGGAGGGCATCGAGGCCGCGCGCATCCTGGAGGAGCGCGGCATCCACACCAACCTCACGCTGCTGTTCTCGCCCGTGCAGGCCGTGGCCTGCGGCGCGGCCCGGGTGCAGCTCATCTCGCCCTTCGTGGGCCGCATCTACGACTGGTACAAGAAGCAGGCCGGCGCGCAGTGGGACGAGGCGGCCATGGCCGGCGCGAACGACCCCGGCGTGCAGTCGGTGCGCCAGATCTACCAGTACTACAAGCATTTCGGCATCCGCACCGAGGTGATGGGCGCGAGCTTCCGCAACGTGGGCCAGATCACGGCGCTGGCCGGCTGCGACCTGCTCACCATCGCGCCCGAGCTGCTCGCGCAGCTCGCCGCGTCGGACGCGCCGCTGCCGCGCGCGCTCGACCCCGAGGCCGCGCGCGGTCTGGCGCTGCAGCCGGTGCGCTACGACGAGCCCGCCTTCCGCTATGCGCTCAATGCCGACGCGATGGCGACCGAGAAGCTGGCCGAGGGCATCCGCGCCTTCGCGGCCGACGCGGCCAAGCTCGAACAGATGATCCTGGCCGCATGAGGAGGGACGCCGCCATGACCCTCGCCCGCATCCGCTGCGACCACGCCACCGCCTGGGCCGCGCTGCAGGCGCACCATGCCGGCGCCGGCCGGGCCTTCGACATCCGCCGGGCGTTCGCGGACGACCCGGGGCGCTTCGAGCGCTTCAGCCAGGAGGCGCCCCACGTCTTCGCGGACCTCTCCAAGAACCGCATCGACGCCACCGCCGAGGCGCTGCTCGTGCAGCTGGCGCGCGAGTGCGGCGTGGAGGCGCTGCGCGACGCGATGTTCGCGGGCGAGGCCATCAACCACACCGAGCAGCGCGCGGTGATGCACTGGCTGCTGCGAAAACCCGCGCAGGTCGCCGAATCCATTGGGAAAGATGCTACTGATTTCGTAGCATCCTGCCTGCGCGACGTGCACGGCACGCTGCAGGCCATGCTGGACTACGCGGAGCGCATGCGTGCCGACGAGGCCATCACCGACATCGTGAACATCGGCATCGGCGGCTCCGACCTCGGCCCCTCGATGGTGGTGAAGGCGCTGGACGACCTGCGCCACCCGGGCAAGCGGCTGCACTTCGTCTCCAACGTCGATGGCGCGGAGCTGGGCAGCGTGCTGCGGCAGGTGCGGCCCGAGAGCACGCTGTTCCTGATCGCCTCCAAGACCTTCACCACCGCCGAGACCATGACCAACGCGCACGCCGCGCGCGACTGGTTCCTGGCCCAGGGCGGCAGCCCGGGCGGGGCGGGCCCGCTGCCGGTGTCGCGCCACTTCGCCGCGCTCACCACCAACATCGAGGCGGCGGCGGCCTTCGGCATCGACACCACCTTCGGCTTCTGGGACTGGGTGGGCGGGCGCTATTCGCTGTGGTCCGCCATCGGGCTGCCGATCGCCATCGCCGTGGGCGCGCCCGCCTTCCGTGAGCTGCTGGCCGGCGCGCATGCGATGGACGAGCACTTCCGCACCGCGCCGCTGGAGCGCAACCTGCCGGTGCGCCTGGGCCTGCTCGATGTCTGGTACCGCAACTTCCACGGCTTTTCGAGCCGCTGCGTGGCGCCCTACAGCCACGGGCTGCGGCGCCTGCCGGCCTACCTGCAGCAACTGGAGATGGAGAGCAACGGCAAGGGCGTGGACGGCGAGGGCCGGCCGCTGGCCGTGCAGACCTCGCCGGTGATCTGGGGCGAGCCGGGCACCAACGGCCAGCACGCCTTCTTCCAGATGATCCACCAGGGCCCCGACATCGTGCCCGTGGAGTTCATCGCGCTGCGCCGGCCGGGCAGCGACCTGCCGGACCAGCACGGCCGGCTCGTGGCCAACGCGCTCGCGCAGGCCAAGGCACTGATGCTGGGGCGGCCCGAGCAGCCCGGGCACCGCCATTTCACGGGCAACCGCCCGAGCACGTTCCTGGTGCTGGAGCAGCTCGACCCGGCCTCGCTCGGCGCGCTCATCGCGCTCTACGAGCACCGCGTGTTCGTGAGCGGCGCGGTCTGGGGCATCAACAGCTTCGACCAGTGGGGCGTGGAACTGGGCAAGGTGCTGGCCCGCGACCTGGAGCCGCGCCTCGCCTCGGGCGACACCTCGGGGCTGGACGGCTCCACCGCCGGGCTGCTGGCCCGCCTGTCGCTCGCGCGCCACTGACCACAGGGCCCGTTCTGCCGCGTCCCCGGGGGCGGAGACAGGGCCTGCGCTGCCTGCACACCCGGGCAGGTCGGTGCCCTGCGGCCGCGGCATGCCGGCCGGTGGGAGGTCGCTGAAGCCTATCCCGATGGGAGCGGGTTGCCGGGCGAACCTCTCAAATCCTCAAAAACTTTCACTCCCCACGCCGCTACCCATGGACCGACGGGGGGCTGGCGCGCCTTGGATGGGGGTGGCGAAAACCTCCCCGGGGGCAGTCCCCCGCCGCCATCTGGGGAAACCAAGGCACAGGCGTGCCCCCAAACCAAGCCGGGGGAGGGGCCGCGAGGCCCCTGGCGTGGGGGGGATACCCGCCCGCGGGGCGTCGCCGCGCGCCCGAGGCCGCCCTCTGCAGTACTGTTCATCCCCCGTGCGCGGGACCCGGGGTGGCGGCAGGTTCCCTTCATCTTCGCTCCCCTGCCTCAGAGGCCAGGCGGGGCATAGCGGGTTGGAGACCGCCCGGATCTGACGTCGCTCCTCCATTCGGATGGCGGCGGGAATCGCCAATGCAAGTCGGGTGGACGTCGCATCTGGCCAGATTTCTCAAAAATCCTGAATAACCAGGGCCTGTCGGAAGCGATCCGCTGGGAATAATCTCTCGCAGTGTTATCTGGAGGATTATCAAAACCTCATAAAGCTCAAGAAAATCTCATAAACCTCAAAAGTCTCATAAATCTCAAGAGAACCTCAAAAGATCCTCATTCATCCTCCAATGTACTGTAGGTTGTTGTTGTAAGTTGTTGATTTGTATTGATGTTTTTCCGTTGGTTTGATGATGGACTTCCTGTGCCAAAATGAGAAAAGGAAAGAATCGTGTCCTTCCGATGGATGTTTGCGATTCAACCACAACGGATCGGTCGTGTAAATTCAGGCCTCGGTCCTTATTAATAAATGTTATTGAGAGAAACACTATGAAACTAATCAACACATGTCTATGATCGCGACCATTCCCACTCAAAAGTGCAGGCCCCGGCGGCTCGCATTGAAACGAAATGGCCCACCACCTCACCCTTCAGGCGTCACTGGAAGAGCAATCGCAGACCCGGCAGTTGCAGGGCAAACGAGGTGTTGGGCCCGTGCCTCTCCGTGGAGGCTCGACGGCCCGGCGCGGCACGGGCGCTCGCCCGCCGTTTCCCCTCCGCGTCGCGCTGGCGGAACGTGGCCTCTCCCTGGTGGAAGTCCTCGTCTCCATCGTCGTGCTGAGTGTGGGCATGCTCGGCGCCGTGAGCCTCCAGGCCACCTCGCTGCAGGCCAGCCGGGAAGCCCGGTTGCAAGCGTCGGCAGCGCGATATGGGCAGGAACTGGCCGAGCTCATGCGGAGCAACAAGAACACCGCCATCAAACTGGCCGCGACTGATAACCCTTACCTGTACGACTCCACCAGCACCACGCTGGCGAATCCCAACTGTGGCTATCCGGGATCGTCGGATGCCTGCGCATCCGCCATCTCGGGGAGCAGTTCCGACGAGCATGTGTCCATCTCCGTGGCCCAGCGGGACATGTACGAATGGGTGCAGCGCATTTCCGCGGAGTTGCCCGGAGCCCGGATCCTGCTCTGTCAGGACAGCAATCCTTACGATGCCGATGGGCGCCCGGTCTGGGCGTGCAACAACACGGGCGGGACGATCGTCCTGAAGATAGGCTGGACGCGGGGCAACACGCTGCGCGGCGCCACGGGAATGGATGCCACGAGCACCGCCGGTATCAACACCGGGGCGTTCGACAGGGCATTGCGTCCGGCCGTCGTTTTTCCGGTCGTCGCCGGAAGCGCCTCCTGAAGGAAGACTGCCATGTCCAAGCCCACCTGTTCCCACCTTTCCCGCCATTCACAGCAGGGCCTCACCCTGGTGGAGCTGCTGGTTGCCATGGCCGTGAGCCTGCTCGTCGTCATGGCTGCCGTCGCGGCAATGAGCACCGCCCGCGCAGGCTTCCGGTCTGTCGATGCGGCATCCCAACTGCGGGACAACGGACGCCTGGCCGAAAGCATCATGCGGCGGATCATCCTCCAGGGCGGGTTCATCAACGCCCGGTACGCCGTCAACGTGGGTTCCGATTTCCCCCTCCCGGCCCAGAACACCGAGCCCAACATCAAGGGTTTCAACAACGCCGGGTTCGACGCTGGCCTGGCCACCGGCTCCGCCACCTCGGCGGGCGGCGGCAATGCCGGCCTCAATGGCAGTGACCTGCTCATCGTCCGTTACCAGTCAGGCGAAGTCACGCCCGGCGGGGCCGGGGACCGGACGATGATCGGTTGCGACGGTACCGTGGAGACGCCTCCGGTCAACGCCGCCGACCGGATGGTCAGCGTGTTTTATGTGGACACCCCTGCTGGCACGGGGCAGCCGTCGCTGATGTGCGCGCGGCGCTGTGTGTCTGCGCCGTCGGGGTTCTGCAGCACCCCGCTGGTGGAGGGAGTAGAGAACCTGCAGGTCCTCTATGGCGTTGATGGCGTTACCCCGGGGGGCGTGGTGACCGAGGCAACGGACACGATTCCCAAGCAATACCTGAGGGCCGACCAGCTCACCAGCGCGAGCAACACCGCCACGCTCGCCAATTGGCGCCGTGTGCGGTCCATTCGCGTCGGGATGGTGCTGCGGGGGCCGGCAGGCTCGGCGCCCGAAACGGCCGTGCCTGCCCAGTATCCCCTGGGCACACGCGGCGTCATGGACACCGTCGCCGATCCTGGCAGCGCCTTTGCCTCGCAGCGGGATGCACGGCTGCGCCAGTCGGTCACCTTCACCGTCCACCTGCGCAACCCGCAGGACAACCTTTGACGGCACGCCTTATGCAGTCTCATCCGTATGCCGGCCGCAGGCCGGGAAAAGCGCAAAACGGTGCCTCGCTGATCGTGGTGCTGATCCTGATGGTCATCGTCTCCGGCCTGGGCATCGCTGGCGTCCAGTTGTCCATCATGGGAGAGCGGGGGGCACGGAACGACCGCGATTACCAGTTGGCATGGCAATCCGCGGAAGCCGGCCTGATGGATGCCGAGTTCGACATCCGCGGACCGAATGCCAATGCCAGCAATCGCCTGGAGAGTTTTTCCTCCGGCAACGCGCTCGATTTCGTTCCCAACTGCGGAAGTGCCGGTCCCCAGAAAGGGCTCTGCGCATCCGATCCCTCCGGCAAGCCCGCCTGGCTCAGCGTGGACTTCGTGGGCAATTCCGCAACGGACTTTGGCGACTTCACCGGCAGAAGCTTCGCCTCTGCTTCCGGGGCCATCTCCGGCCTGAAGCCCGCGTATGAGCCGCGCTACATCGTCGAGGTACTGGACGACACGGCGATCGGCAACGATGCATCGTATGGGGCCACCAAGAAATACGTGTACCGCGTGACCTCGATGGGTTTTGGCCCCCGCAGCGACATCCAGTCTGTCGTGCAAATGCTGTTCCGTAAGGAATGAATCTTCCTGAAGCACCATGAAAATCCTGCCCTACTCCAGCGCCGCACGGTGGATCCTGCTCGCGAGTGCCCTGCTCGTGATCACGCATGGCACCTTTTCGTTCGGCCAGAAATCGCCACCCAATATTGCGCCTATCCATCTGGCGGCCGATGCACTCTATACCCAGGATTCCGGGCAGAAACCCACGCTCACCCTGGCATTGTCGGTGGAGTTTCCGACCGTGGGTGCGCAGTACCGAGATCTTTATGACCCGTCGCAGGAGTACATCGGCTATTTCGATTCCAACAGTTGCTATCGGTACGTCAATGCCGCTTCGGAGGATGACCGCCGTTTCGAACGCATCGGGCCCGCATCGTCGCGTCAGTGCGGGGGGACGGGGTTCAGTGGCAGCTTCATGAACTGGGCTTCCAGTTCGGCCATCGACATATTGCGTTTCGGCCTCACGGGAGGGGATCGGATCGTGGATACCCCGGACACCACGGTGCTACAGCGTGCCGTGCTTCCCGTCGATTTCTGGACGGACGGCTTACGCTTCCCCAAGAAGTCCGTATCGAATGACATCGCCCGGACAGTGTTCCCGAGCAGCCTGCTCGGAGACCACAACGGCCCTGTTTACATCAGCAATTGCTTGAACAGGATATTTTTCAGCAATGCGGCGGAAACCGGCTATTGCGTGGTGCCCATGTTCGCCAATAGCCTCGGGGCACAGAAATCGACCCCTGCCAGATACAGGGGGCCGGCGTCGGGTTCATCGATCCTTTCGACGGACATGTTCTTCACTCGCGTCAAGGTATGTGATTCCAGTGGCCCGGCCCTGGTGGATCCCAGGGATTATCTGTGCAAGAAATACCCCAGTGGCTACTACAAACCCGTGGGCAACCTGCAGAAATATAGCGACCGCCTGCGGGTGGCCGCGTTCGGGTATTTGATGGATGACGGAACCACCCGCTACGGGGGGGTTCTTCGCGCACCGATGACCTTTGTGGGATTGAAGGCCGTAGATAGCGATGGCAATGCCGTCAAGGGAGCCAATCCTTATGCGGAGTGGGACGGGGATACGGGTGTTTTCGCCGTCAATCCCCGCAGTGCCAGCGAAGGAAAAAGCGGGGTCATTAATTATCTTAATATGTTCGGCCGGACGGGTCCCACCCCCGGTGTTTACAAGCGTTCCGATCCGCTCGGGGAGCTTTATTACGAATCATTACGTTATCTCCAGGGCCTGCAACCCACCAGCCAGGCAGTTTCGACCATCGACACGGACACGCGCGATGGTTATCCTGTATATACATCGTGGAACGATCCGTTCGAGGGCGGTTCCAGCACGAAGAACTACGCTTGCCTGCGCAACAGCATCGTGCTCATCGGAGACAAATTCACCCATGCCGATAAATCCCTTCCCGGAAATAGATTGCTTGGAAACGATGATTTCAACCGGGTAAGCGAAGTCAGTCCGAGCAATAACATTCCCAATCTGGTGGACTGGACCAAGGTGGTGGGGGGGTTTGAATCCGGGAATGCCGTGCCCTATCTGGATGGTAATGGAGCCAGTCAGGCTTCCAGTAATCCCACGGACGTGAAAGATTCCTCCTTGTGGGGGCTGGAAGCCAAGAAGACCGGTGCAACTGGAACGGCTGCGTATTATGTTGCAGGTGCTGCATATTGGGCGCATACCCATGATATTCGTGGTACCCAATGGACTCAGACAGAAAAGCAGCGCCCCGGAATGAGAGTGACGACTTACGTTCTGGATGTCAATGAAAAGGACAACAGCAACGATCTGCAGATCCGTCAGCAGTCCCAGCTTTTTCTGACCGCCAAATACGGTGGATTCAACGATCCCGATGGGGATGGGAATCCCTTCACGCCTGCGACGTTAAAGGGTGAATTCAATAGCCGGCACTGGCAGAAGAGCGACAGCTCTGGCGACGCCAAGACCTATTTTCTTGCCAGCAACTCGCAAGCAGTGCTCAAGGCGCTCGACGATATTTTCGCTTCGGCCACGAAGAGCGCCAACACAATTTCGGCACCGGCCGCGTCGACGAAGCAGCTCACGACGGACGATGGCCATGTGTATATCGGTAGATTCGATCCTGAATTCTGGTCGGGCGATGTCATCCGTACGCCCATCCGGGCCGGGGCCAGCGGTGGCGTGGTGCAAGGGGATGAGTCCGACATGGTTTCCGCCGCATCCTTGCTGGATGCGCTGAGTGATGCCCAGACGGTCCAGCAGCGAAAGATCTTCGTCGGTAAATCCACGAACACGCTGACGGGGTATGCCACGGAATTCAGCTGGGGTTCCATCGAATCCGCGCTGCAAGGCCATCTGAGCAAGCCCACAGCCACGGCCTCCTCCGACAAGCTGGGGCAGGACCGGCTCAATTTCATCCGGGGCTATCGGGCGCTGGAAGGAACGACGTTCCGCCAGAGAGGCTCGCGCATGGGAGACATCATCAATTCTGCGGTGGTCTATTCGGGCGCTCCGTCCCGGAAATTCAGCACGCCCGAATACAGAAACTTCTACGGCGCCCAGAAGAACCGGGCTCCGGCGGTATTCGTGGGAGCCAATGATGGGATGCTGCATGCGTTCGATGCCACCAGCATGAAGGAACTCTTTGCTTACATTCCCAGTTGGCTGGGGCCCAAGCTGTCGCTGCTGACCGCCGTCGACTACAACTCGAGCAGGCATACCAGTTATTTCGACGGTACCCCCATCGTCGGCGAAGCTCAGGTGGGCAATGACTGGAAAACCGTGCTGGTGTCCGGCACGGGCGGGGGAGGGCAAGGCGTCGTCGCTCTGGATATCACCAATCCAGCGAATTTCTCCAAGGATAAGGTGCTGTGGGAATTCACCCACGCCAATGACCCTGATCTCGGCAACGTCGTCGGGACACCCAAGATCATGAAGATCCGGACCAGTCCGAAAGGCGCCAACTCCAAGGTATACAAATGGTTTGCTGTAGTCCCGGGCGGAATCAACAACTACGTGGATGATGGAGCGGGGAGTTACAGCACCACTGGATCTCCTGCGCTCTTTCTTTTGGACCTCAGTAAGTCCACTTCGGACCCCTGGAGTCTGGGAAGAAACTATTTCAAGATATCGCTTCCGTTCACCAATAACTTGCGATCGGGGACCCAGGAGGTGGATTCGGATGGTGCGGGAACCGGGCGGGCGAAAGCGACAGGCCTTATCAATTTCGAAGCCACCAGCGACGAGAATGGCGGGGTTCAGTATTTCTATTTCGGAGACCTTCATGGCCAATTCTGGAAGCTGGACATGAACGAGGCCAATCTTTCCAGCACCGCCTCCTCCGGATGGGATCTCGCGCGGCTGTCCTATTTCAAGAAGGATAGCACTACCCCCACCCCGATGTACATCGCCAGGACGGCAGATGAAAAGGCGCAGCCGATCAGCATGATGCCCTCCATCGCATTTGGTCCCGAAGGCTCTTATCTGATCGGCTTCGGCACCGGGAAATATCTTGAGGCCGCGGACAACGTCATCAACGCAGCCACGCAGGTGCAATCGTTCTATATGTTGTATGACTCGCCCGGTGATAACCAGATAGATACACGCGGTGAATCTCGTTTCAATGGGCGAACCCGCTTGCAGCAGGCGACGGTCAGCAATTCGACCATTATCAACAGCCCCTTCATCTGGGCGCCACCTCGTCAGGTTGGTCCAGGTGCGGGAGGGGTGAGTAAAAGAGCAGGATGGTTCATGGATTTCCCCAATGGCGGCCCGGGTGGGGGAGAGCGGCAAGTCACCAACGCTGTCCTTTTCGGAAGGCAGATAATGTTCACTAGTCTTCTGCCATCCTCCAAGGCAGCCAGTGCCTGTGGCGGGGGGGCGAGCTATACCTATACAGCAAATATCGCTTCCGGGCAGGGGGATGTTTCGAATATCACTGCCGCTTCGCAAGGCGCGCCGATTATCTTCGGATTAACAGCAACTACTTCCGTCAGCGACTCTACTGGTTTGAGGAAGAAAATGGAAACTATAGTCCTCGGCAGGCCATCTGCAAATGGTGAAAACAGACTCTCCATTTCGGATGTCAAGACCGCAGAAACCGTTGTTGGTCGGCTCTCGTGGCGGCAGATCAACAATTATCGGGAACTGAAGGGGAAATAGGAGAATGTAATGTCTGAAATGAAGCAAAAGGGATTTACGCTCATCGAGCTGATGATCGTGGTCGCCATCATCGGTGTTCTCGCGGCTGTTGCTTATCCCTCGTACATGGAGTCGATGAGAAAATCCAAGCGGACCGAAGGCCGCAATGCCCTCATCGTGTTCCTGCAGCAGCAGGAACGGTATATGACCCAGAACAACACTTATCTGGCTCTCAATGCGGGCGCCGAGGACGCTCCGTTCAGGACCCATTCAGGAAGCAGCGGCAGCAGCAAGGAGGCATCCTATCTGATCGGTGCCCGCGCCTGTGGAGGGCAGGCGATCAAGGATTGCGTGCAGGTATTCGCCACCCCGCAGTACAACGAGCCGGCGCTCAGGGAAATCAATATCACCAGCCTGGGGGTCCGGGGCTGCAGTGGCGTCAACAACTCCGTTTGCTGGCAGTAGCGATCATGCAAAGCAAACGCCACCTCCAGGGTTTTACGCTGATCGAGCTCATGGCCACGCTGTCCATCGTCGCGATTCTCGCCATGGTGGCTGCCCCGAGCTTCGGCGATGCCCGGCGCAACTCCGAACTCACCAGCATCGCCAACAACTATCTGGCTGCCCTCAATACCGCCAGGTTCGAGGGCATGAAGAAAAATGCCAACGCGCTGATCATCCCCGTCTCGGGGGACACCAACTGGGCCAAGGGATGGATGATCTTCGTGGATATGAACATGGACGGAAAGTACGGCGCCGGAGATGTGCTTGTCCAGCAGTACGACGCGCCGCCGAGCTACATTGGCATCACCGCTTCCAGCGGAGGAACGGCGGCCGAGTCCCCTTCGAGCTACATCCTGTACGACGGCTCTGGCTTCGCGAAGACGTCCTCGGGTGGCTTTGGTTCCAACACGATCCAATTCGAGCGGACCGACGTGGCCAGCACCCAGTACAGCCAGATCCGACGGATCAAGGTCTCGCCCAGTGGCCGGGTGCGGGTCTGCACGCCGGTTTCCAACTCGGATTCCACCTGCGCCGCTGGCAAGGACGACTGATACCAATGGAGCGGCATTTACATCCTGTGATGCGGGCTAGGGGATTTCACTAGCCAAATGAACGCATAAAAGTATTGGTACCCCGCCATCCGGTACCGATCGCCGCCGCGCTGCTCGCCAGAATGGACGCCACGGCCGCACCACAGCGGCTGCGCGACAACCATTCCAGGAGACGAACATGCAGCGCTTTCCGAAAACCGGCGTGGCCCTGGCCTTCTGTGCGGCCGCCGGCCTCGCCCAGGCCGCCACCGAACTCGTCATCGCCACCGTGAACAACGGCCACATGATCGAGATGCAGAAGCTCACGCCGGCGTTCGAGAAAAGCCACCCCGACATCCGGCTCAAGTGGGTGACGCTGGAGGAGGGCGTGCTGCGCCAGCGCGTGACCACCGACATCGCCACGAAGGGCGGCCAGTTCGACGTGATGACCGTGGGCATCTACGAGGTGCCGATCTGGGCGAGGAAGGGCTGGCTGCTGCCCATCGCGACCGATGCGGCCTACGACGCCGACGACCTGCTGCCCACGATCCGCGAGGGCCTGTCGCAGGACGGCAAGCTCTACGCCTCGCCGTTCTACGGCGAGAGCTCCATGCTCATGTACCGCAAGGACCTGGCCGACAAGGCCGGCATCGCGATGCCGGCGCAGCCCACCTGGGAGCAGGTGAAGGCTTTCGCCGCCAAGGCGCACGACCCGAAGGCCGGCGTCTATGGCATCTGCCTGCGTGGCAAGCCGGGCTGGGGCGACAACATCGCGCTGCTGACCACCATGGTGAACACCTGGGGCGGCCAGTGGTTCGACATGCAGTGGAAGCCGCAGATCGACACGCCGCCGTGGCGCCAGGCGATCGGCTTCTACGTCGATCTCATGAAGGCCTACGGCCCGCCGGGCGCGGCCTCCAACAGCTTCAACGAGAACCTCGCGCTCTTCAACGAGGGCAAGTGCGCTGCCTGGGTGGACGCCACCATCGCGGCTTCGTTCGTGAGCGACCCGAAGCAGTCGAAGGTGGCCGACAAGGTGGCCTACGCGGCCGCGCCGGTCGCCACCACGCCCAAGGGCGCGAACTGGCTCTGGACCTGGAACCTGGCCATTCCCGCCAGTTCGAAGAAGGCCGATGCCGCGCAGACCTTCGTGAAGTGGGCCACGTCCAAGGAGTACGTGCAGCTCGTCGCCAAGACGCACGGCTGGCACGCCGTGCCCACCGGCACGCGCCAGTCCACGTACGCGAACCCCGAGTTCCAGAAGGTCGCGGCCTTCGCGGCGGCCGAGAAGCGCGCCATCGACAGCACGCGCCTGAACGACGCCACGCTGCCGCGCTCGCCCTACGTCGGCGTGCAGTACGCCGCCATCCCCGAGTTCCAGGCCATCGGCATCGCCGTGGGCCAGCAGATCAGCGCGGCGCTCTCGGGCAAGGCGACGGTGGAGCAGGCGCTCAAGACCTCGCAGACCCTCGCCGAGCGCGAGATGAAGAAGGCCGGCTACTACAAGTGACGCGTGAAGCGGCCGCGCGGTGGCGCTGCCGCCCCTGCCTGCCAGGACCGATGCCATGACCCGTCTCCTTCCCCGCGCGCTGATGGCGCCGGCGGTGGCCGCGCTGCTGTGCTGGATGCTCGTGCCGCTGCTGATGACGATCTATTTCTCGCTCGTCAACTACAACCTCATGCAGCCGGGCGAGCATGCCTTCGCCGGCTGGAGCAACTACGCGTTCTTCGTCACCGACCCGGACTTCATTCCGGCGGTGCTGAACACGCTGCTGTTCCTCGCGAGCGTGGTGGCGATCACGGTGGTGCTGGGCGTGCTGCTGGCGCTGCTGGTGAACGAGCCCTTCCCGGGCCGGGGCATCGTGCGGGTGCTGCTGATCTCGCCGTTCTTCGTGATGCCCGCGGTCAACGCGCTGCTGTGGAAGCACATGATGATGAACCCGATCTACGGCGTGCTGGCCAGCGTCTGGAAGGCCTTCGGGCTGCAGCCGGTGGACTGGCTCACCGAGGTGCCGCTGCTGTCCATCATCGTGATGGTGGCGTGGCAGTGGCTGCCTTTCGCGTGCCTGATCTTCATCACCTCGCTGCAGTCGCTGGACCGCGAGCAGATGGAGGCCGCGCGCATGGACGGCGCGAACGCGCTGCAGCGCTTTCGCTACCTCACGCTGCCGCACCTCGCGCGGCCCGTGGCGGTGGTGGTGATGATCGAGATGATCTTCCTGCTCTCGGTGTTCGCCGAGATCGCGATCACCACGGCCGGCGGCCCCGGCAACGAGAGCACCAACCTCACCTACCTGATCTACAAGCAGTCGCTCATGAACTTCGACGTGGGCGTGGCCTCGGCGGGCGCGCTGTTCGCGGTGGTGCTGGCCAACATCGTCTCGTTCTTCCTGGTCCGCATCGTGGGCCGGAGCCTGGACTGAAAGGAGCGCCCGATGCCGATGCCCGCACGCATTTCCCCCGGCACCCTGCTGCGCACCGCCGTGGCCTGGGGCGCGGCCCTGCTGCTGTTCTTCCCGCTGGGCTGGCTGTTCCTCACGGCCTTCAAGACCGAGCTGCAGGCGATCGCCGTGCCGCCGCATGTCTTCTTCGAGCCCACGCTCGCGAATTTCGGCGAGGTGCAGCGGCGCAGCGATTACCTGCTGTATGCGCGCAATTCGCTCATCACGAGCCTGGGCTCGACGCTCATCGGCCTGGCCGTCGCGGTGCCCGCCGCGTACTCGATGGCGTTCTTCCGCACGCGGCGCACGCGCGACATCCTCATGTGGATGCTCTCCACCAAGATGATGCCGGCCGTGGGCGCGCTGCTGCCGGTCTACGTGCTCGCCCAGACCGCGGGCCTGCTCGATTCGCTGACCGCGCTCACGGTGGTGTTCACGCTCTCCAATCTGCCCATCATGGTGTGGATGCTCTACAGCGCCTTCAAGGACATCCCGCACGAGATCCTGGAGGCCGCGCGCATGGACGGCGCGGGCCTGTGGACCGAGTTCCGCTACCTCGTGCTGCCGCTCGCCGCGGGCGGCATCGCCTCCACGGGGCTGCTGTGCCTGGTGCTGAGCTGGAACGAGGCGTTCTGGGCGCTCAACCTCAGCAGCGCGAAGGCGGGCACGCTCGCCACGCTGATCGCCTCGTATTCGAGCCCCGAGGGCCTCTTCTGGGCCAAGCTGTCGGCCGCCTCGCTGATGGCCATCGCGCCCATCGTGGTGTTCGGCTGGTTCAGCCAGAAGCAGCTCGTGCAGGGCATGACCTTCGGCGCCGTCAAGTAAGGAGACCGGTCCATGGCCTATCTGCAACTGCAGGACATCCGCAAGAGCTTCGGCGACGCGCACATCATCCAGGGCGTGGAGCTGTCGATCCAGCAGGGCGAGTTCGTCGTCTTCGTGGGCCCCTCGGGCTGCGGAAAATCCACGCTGCTGCGCTTGATCGCCGGGCTGGAGCCCGCCACGGGCGGGCGCATCACGCTCGACGGCCGCGACATCACGCACGTGCCCTCGGGCCGGCGCGACCTCGCGATGGTGTTCCAGAGCTACGCCCTCTATCCGCACATGAGCGTGTTCGACAACATGTCCTTCGCGCTGCGGCTCGCGGGCGTGCCGAAGGACGAGATCCGCCGCAAGGTGGAGCAGGCCGCCGGCGTGCTCAACCTCGTGCCTTACCTGCAGCGCACGCCCCGCGAGCTGTCGGGCGGGCAGCGCCAGCGCGTGGCCATCGGCCGCGCCATCGTGCGCGCGCCCAAGGTCTTCCTGTTCGACGAGCCGCTCTCCAACCTCGACGCCGCACTGCGCGGCAACACGCGCGTGGAGATCCACAAGCTGCACAAGGCGCTGGGCGCGACCACGATCTACGTCACGCACGACCAGGTGGAGGCGATGACGCTCGCCGACCGCGTGGTGGTGTTCCGCGACGGCCGCATCGAGCAGGTGGGCTCGCCGCTCGAACTCTACGACCGCCCCGCCAACCGCTTCGTGGCGCAGTTCATCGGCATGCCGTCGATGAACCTCATCGCGGCGGAGCGCGTGCCCGCGATCGCCGCGGCGGCCGGCGCGCACCTGCCCGTCGACGGCATGCTGGGCGCGCGCCCCGAGTCGCTGCGCGTGCTGGCAGGCGGTGGAGGGCCGCCGCCGCTCTCGGTGCCCGGCCGCGTCGAGCTCATCGAGTCGCTGGGCGCCGACACGCTCATCCACGTGGACCTGGACGGCGTGCCGGTCATCGCGCGCCAGGGCGAGCGCACGCCGCTCGCGGCGGGCGACGCCGTCGCGGTGGCGTTCGATGCGCGCGCGCTGCACTGCTTCGACCGCGACGGCCGCGCGCTCGCGCCGGCCTGAACGCCGCCCGTTCCCTTCTTCGTTCCTTCAGCCCCCATGCCCGAGACCACCGACGTGACCGCCGCTTCCTCCACCCCCCGCTTCACGGTGCTGCACCTGGGCCTGGGCTCCTTCCACCGCGCGCACCAGGCGGTGTATCTGCAGCGGCTCATCGACGCGGGCGATGCGCGCTGGTCGCTCTCGGGCGCCAACCTCCGCCCCGACATGGCCGACACGATCGCGGCCCTGGCCGCGCAGGGCGGGGCCTACACGCTGGAGACCGTCTCGCCCGCGGGCGAGGTGCGCTACCAGCGCATCGGGGCGATCCGCGAGGTGATCCCCTATGCGCCCGGCATCGCGGCCGTGGTGGCGCGCGGCGCCGACCCGGCCACGCGCATCGTCTCCTTCACCGTGACCGAAGCCGGCTATGCCTTGGACGATGCGGGCCGGCTCGACATGCGCGCGCCCGAGGTGGCGGCCGACCTCGATCGCGCGCGGCAGGGCCTGGCGGGCGAGACGATCTACGGCGCCGTGTGCGCCATCTTGCGCGCGCGCCGGGATGCGGGGGCCGGGCCGCTCACGCTGCTCAACTGCGACAACCTGCGCCACAACGGCGACCGCTTCCGCGCGGGCCTGCGCGACTTCATGGCCCACGCGGGCCTGGACGAACTGGCCGCCTGGGCCGAGGCGCACACCAGTTGCCCGAACGCGATGGTGGACCGCATCACACCGCGCCCGCCGCCCGAGCTGCGTGAGCGCGTGCGCGCGGCCACGGGCTGGGACGACGCCGCGCCGGTCACGGCCGAGAGCTTCCTGCAGTGGGTGATCGAAGATCGCTTCATCGCCGGCCGCCCCGACTGGGAGCGCGTGGGCGTGCAGATGGTGGCGTCCGTCGCGCCCTACGAAGAGGCCAAGATCCGCATCCTCAACGCCAGCCACAGCGGCATCGCCTGGGCCGGCACGCTCGCGGGGCTGCGCTTCATCCACGAGGGCACGCGCACGCCCGCCATCCGCCAGATGGCCTGGGACTACGTCACGCACGACGTGATCCCCTGCCTCTCGCGCCCCGGCGCGCCCGGCCCGGTGGACCTGCCCGCCTACCGCGACGTGGTGCTGGAGCGCTTCGGCAACCCGGCCATCCGCGACACCAACCAGCGCGTGGCGGCCGACGGCTTCGCGAAGATCCCCGGCTTCATCGCGCCCACCGTGCGCGAGCGGCTCGGAGAGAGCCAGCCCATCGACAGCGTGGCGATGCTGCCCGCGCTGTTCCTGGCCTTCCTGCAGCGCTGGCGCCACGGCCTGCTGCCCTGTGCCTACGAAGACCAAGCCATGGACCCGGCGGCGGCCCGCGCGATCTGCGACGCGGCCGACCCCGTGGCCGCGCTCTGCGCCGATGGGGCGCTCTGGGGCCCGCTCGCGGGCGATGCGCGGCTGGTCGAGGCGGTGCGGCGCGCCAGCGCGCGCGTGGCGGCGTTCCTCGCGGGCTGAACGGAGCGGGGAAAGGAAAGGCATGCGCATCGCATTCATCGGCGAATCGCTGATCGACTTCACCGCCACGGGCGGCCTGGCCTTCCAGGGCCATCCGGGCGGGGCGCCCGGCAACTGCGCGGTGGCCGCCGCGCGGCTGGGGCAGCCCACGGGCTATGTCTCGCAGCTCTCGCGCGACCTGTTCGGCGAGCGGCTCTTCGCCCACCTGCGGGACAACGGCGTGGACATGCGCTTCGTGCTGCGCAGCGACGCGCCTTCCGCGCTGGCCTTCGTCGAGCGCGGCGCGGGCGGCGCCAACTGCTATGCCTTCTACCTGCAGGGCACGGCCGACACGCTGTGGTCGCCGGCCGAGCTGCCCGTGCTGCCGCAGGAATGCCGCTTCGTGCAGTTCGGCTCCATCGCGCTGCTGAACGACCCGGCGGCCACGCGCATCGTGGACCTCGTGGCTGCGCAGCGCGGCCGGCGCGTGGTGGTCTTCGACCCCAACGTGCGGCCCTCGCTGATCCCCGACCTTGTGGCCTGGCGCGCGCGCTGCCAGGGCTGGATGGCCCTGGCCGACCTGGTCAAGCTGAGTGACGAGGACGCGGCGGCGATCTCGCCGGGCCTCGCGCCCGAAGAGGCCGCCGCCCGCTACCTCGCCCTGGGCCCGCGCGCCGTGGTGCTCACGCGCGGCGCCGAGGGCGCGGTGCTCTGCCGCCCGGGGCAGCCGCCCCTGGCCGTGCGCCCCCCGGCCGTGCCGGTGGTGGACACCATCGGCGCGGGCGACACCTTCGGCGCGGCCCTGGCCGTGGCCCTGCTGGAGGCGGGCGTGGCGCAGGCCGAAGACTTGGCCGCGCTGCCCGGCGATGCGTGGCGGTCCGCGCTGCGCTTCGCCGCCACGGCCGCCGCGCTCAACTGCGCCCGCGAAGGCGCCGACCCTCCGCTGCGCGCGGCGCTGGACGCCGCCCTGCGCGCCGGGGCCGGCGGTGATACCGTGGCGCTCCATCCTCCGCACCGATGACCGCCATGGCCTCCCCGCGTGCCCGCCTGCCCCGCCAGCGCCAGCCCGAACTGGAGCACGACTTCGCCCGCTCGCCCGCCCTCGGCTATGAGGACGCCGAGGACACGGGCCTCGTGCGCTGCCTCGCGCACGGCGTGCCCAGCCCGCTGGTGCGCTGGCACTTCCATGAAGAGTACGAGCTGCACCTGATCACCGAAACCTCGGGCCGCGCCTTCGTGGGCGACTGGATCGGGCCCTTCGGGCCCGGCCACCTCGTGCTCTGCGGACCGCGCCTGCCGCACAACTGGGTCTCGCTCGACGTGCCCGAGTGCGGCGCGCCGGGGCGGGACCGCGTGATCCAGTTCAGCGACGCGCCCCTCGTGCGCGCGGCCGAGGCCATCCCCGAGCTGCGCGAGGTGCTGCCGCTGCTGGACCGCGCGCGCCACGGCATCGAGTTCTTCGGCATGGCCGCCGCCGCGCAGGCGCACTGGGACGCCGTGAAGGCCAGCCGGGGCCTGCGCCGCTTCGCCGTGTTCTGCGACTTCCTGGCCGAGCTGGCCGAATGCACCGACTACCGCCTGCTCTCCACCGTGCAGATGCAGGGCGTGGAGGGCGAGGCGCAGCTGGACCAGATCGACCGCATCGTCAACCGCCTCCTGGCCGACGTGGCCGAGCCCATCCGCCTCGCCGCCGTGGCGGCCGAGCTGGGCATGAGCGAGAGCCGCTTCAGCCGCTTCTTCCGCCGCTCCACCGGCAACAGCTTCACCGACTTCGTGAACCGGCTGCGCATCAACAGCGCCTGCCACCTGCTGATGCAGACCGACCACTACGTGACCGACATCTGCTACCAGGTGGGCTTCAACAACGTCGCCAACTTCAACCGGCGCTTCCTGGAAATCAAGGGCATGACGCCCACCGAATTCCGGCGCCAGGCCGAGAGCCGCTTCGGAGGGTGATGCCGGTGGTTGCTTCTGTTTTGATAGCAAAGTATCCAATGAAATCGGCGACATTCCGGGGTTTTCATCCATGAGCGGCATGTTCCTCGGCCTGGACCTGGGTACCTCGGAGCTGAAGGCGCTGTTGCTGCGCGACGACCACCGCATCGTCGGCATGGCGCGCGCGCCGCTGGCCGTGGACCGGCCGCGGCCGCTGTGGTCCGAGCAGGCGCCGGCGCAGTGGGCGCAGGCGCTCGAAGCGGTCATGCGCGACCTGCGCGCGGCGCATGCGCCGGCGCTGCGCGGGGTGCGTGCCGTGGGGCTTTCGGGCCAGATGCACGGCGCCGTGCTGCTGGGCGCGCAGGGCGAGGTGCTGCGCCCCGCCATCCTCTGGAACGACGGCCGCAGCGCCGCGCAGTGCGCGGCCCTGGCCCGTGCCGTGCCGCAGCTCGGCGACATCGCCGGCAACCTCGCCATGCCGGGCTTCACGGCGCCCAAGCTGCTCTGGGTGCGCGAGCACGAGCCCGAGGTGTTCGCGCGCACCGAGCGGGTGCTGCTGCCCAAGGACTGGCTGCGACTGCACATGACCGGCGAGGCCGTGAGCGACCCCTCCGACGCCGCCGGCACGCTCTGGCTGGACGTGGGCCGCCGCGACTGGTCCGACACGCTGCTGGCCGCCACGGGGCTCACCCGCGCGCACATGCCGCGCCTCGTCGAGGGCAGCGCGCCGTCGGCGCGGCTGCGGCCCGAGCTGGCTGCGCGCTGGGGGCTGGGCGAGGGCGGCGGGGAGGGCGTGCTGGTGGCCGGCGGCGGCGGCGACAACGCCGCCAGCGCCGTGGGCATGGGCATCGTCGCGGTGGGGCAGGGCTTCGTCTCGCTCGGCACCTCGGGCGTGATCTTCGTCGCCACCGACCGTTTCGCACCCGACCCCGCGCGCGCCGTGCATGCGTTCTGCCACGCGCTGCCGGGGCGCTGGCACCAGATGTCGGTCATGCTCTCGGCCGCCGGCGCCGTCACCTGGGCCACGCGCTGCCTGGGCCTGCCGGACGAGGCCGCGCTGCTGGCCGAGGCCGCGCGCGTGGAGCCTGTCGCGCGGCGCCAGGCGCCGCTCTTTTTGCCCTATCTGTCGGGCGAGCGCTCGCCGCACAACGACGCCCACGCCCAGGGCGTGCTCTTTGGCCTCACGCATGCGCACGGCCGGGCCGACATGGCCTATGCCGTGGCCGAGGGCGTGGCGCTCGGCCTGCGCGACGGGCTCGATACCCTGCAGCCCCCCCGGGATGCCCTGGCGCTGGTGGGCGGCGGCGCGCGCAGCGCCTGGTGGGCGCAGTTGCTGGCCGATGCGCTGGAGGTGCCGCTGGCCCTGGCCGAGGGCGGCGAGGCCGGCGCGTCCCTGGGCGCCGCGCGCCTGGCGTGGCTGGCGCACGGCGGCACCGAGGCGCAGGCCTGCCCGCCGCCCGCCATCCGCCAGCGCTTCACGCCCCGCGCCGCCGAGGCCGCGCTGCTGCGCGAGCGCCATGCGCGCTTCCGGGCCCTCTACCCCGCGCTGCGCGCCTCTTTTCCCGGGATTTGAATGAAACCGGGGCCACGTCGCCGTGTTTGCTGAATAGTTTGCTATTTAAATAATAGCGAATGGATCGCGATCCAGGGCACAGGCATGGGCGGCCGTGCTCCATGGAAAAAGCCCCGGGGGCCTTGCGGCCCGCGGGGCTTTTTCGGGGTGGATGGCGCGCCGGGGCACGCCGTCCGGGGCTGGATTACATGCCCATGCCGCCCATGCCGCCCATGTCGGGCATCGCGGGAGCCGGTGCGTCGTCCTTCGGAGCCTCGGCCACCATGGCTTCGGTCGTCAGCAGCAGCGAAGCCACGGAAGCGGCGTTCTGCAGGGCCGTGCGGGTCACCTTCGTCGGGTCCAGAATGCCCATTTCGAGCATGTCGCCGTAGGTGTCGTTGGCGGCGTTGAAGCCGTAGTTGCCCTTGCCGCCCAGCACGGCGTTGACCACCACCGAGGGCTCGCCACCGGCGTTGGCCACGATCTCGCGCAGGGGCGCTTCGATGGCCTTCAGGATCAGCTTGATGCCGGCGTCCTGGTCGGCGTTGTCACCCTTGATCTCGCCCACGGCCTGCTTGGCGCGCAGCAGGGCCACGCCACCGCCGGCCACGATGCCTTCTTCCACGGCAGCGCGGGTGGCGTGCAGCGCGTCTTCCACGCGGGCCTTCTTTTCCTTCATCTCGACTTCGGTGGCTGCGCCGACCTTGATCACGGCCACGCCGCCGGCCAGCTTGGCCACGCGCTCTTGCAGCTTCTCGCGGTCGTAGTCGCTGGTCGCTTCCTCGATCTGGATGCGGATCTGCTTCACGCGGGCTTCGATGTCGGCAGCGGCACCGGCGCCATCGATGATGGTGGTGTTTTCCTTGCCCACTTCGATGCGCTTGGCCTGGCCCAGGTCGGCCAGCGTGACCTTCTCCAGCGTCAGGCCCACTTCCTCGGCGATCACCTTGCCGCCCGTCAGGATGGCGATGTCTTCCAGCATGGCCTTGCGGCGGTCGCCGAAGCCGGGCGCCTTCACGGCCACGACCTTCAGGATGCCGCGGATCGTGTTCACCACCAGGGTCGCCAGGGCTTCGCCATCGACTTCTTCGGCAATGATCAGCAGCGGACGGCCGGCCTTGGCGACCTGCTCCAGCGTGGGCAGCAGGTCACGGATGTTGCTGATCTTCTTGTCGAACAGCAGCACGAAGGGGTTGTCCAGCAGGGCGGCCTGCTTTTCGGGGTTGTTGATGAAGTAGGGCGACAGGTAGCCGCGGTCGAACTGCATGCCTTCCACGACATCCAGCTCGTTGTCCAGGCTCTTGCCGTCTTCCACGGTGATCACGCCTTCCTTGCCGACCTTGTCCATCGCGTCGGCAATGATCTTGCCGATGGACTCGTCGGAGTTGGCGGAGATCGAGCCCACCTGGGCGATTTCCTTGGAGGTGGTGGTGGCCTTGGAGACCTTCTTCAGCTCGGCGACCAGGGCCGTCACGGCCTTGTCGATGCCGCGCTTCAGGTCCATCGGGTTCAGGCCGGCGGCCACGTACTTGGAGCCTTCGCGCACGATGGCCTGGGCCAGCACCGTGGCGGTCGTCGTGCCGTCACCGGCGTTGTCGCTGGTCTTGGAAGCCACTTCCTTCACGAGCTGGGCGCCCATGTTCTGCAGCTTGTCCTTCAGTTCGATTTCCTTGGCCACGGACACGCCGTCCTTGGTCACGGTGGGGGCGCCGAAGGAGCGCTCGAGCACCACGTTGCGGCCCTTGGGGCCCAGGGTCACCTTGACGGCGTTGGCGAGGATGTTCACGCCTTCAACCATGCGCGCGCGGGCTTCGCCGCCGAAAACTACGTCTTTTGCTGCCATTTTGTTTCTCCGGATTCAGTCAACAGGGAGTTGGGAACTGCGATGGATTACTTCTCGACGACCGCGAACAGGTCGTCTTCCTTCATCACCAGCAGCTCGTCGCCATTCACCTTGACGGTCTGGCCCGAATACTTGCCGAACAGGACGCGGTCGCCGACCTTCACGCTGAGCACGCTCAGCTCGCCCTTGTCGTTCTTCTTGCCAGGGCCCACGGCCAGCACTTCACCTTGATCAGGCTTCTCGGCAGCGTTGTCGGGGATCACGATGCCGGAGGCGGTCGTGGTTTCGCTTTCAATGCGCTTGACGATCACGCGATCGTGCAGGGGGCGAAGGTTCATTGCATCTCTCCTGATTCAATAAGGACTGCGACATCGACAAGGCGCCCGCGGGGGCGGGCGTCGGGATCTTCAGCGGCCGTGTCCCACAGGATTGCTAGCACTCGTCCGCTTCGAGTGCTAATGATACGGGCATTTATTGGCGTTTCAAGAGCCCGGGTTGCAACCAAAGCGCACGGCCTCGGCACGTGCGGAACGCCACTGTACTTTCGTTTTTCCGCCATTCAACTTTAGATTTTGGAAGCCTGCGACCGTGAACCTGAAGGGCACTTCGTATGAACGCCATTTAGCCGATCGTCAACGACAGACGCTTAGATAGGAAGTGGGCAGCCGCTTACTTTTCTCTCGGCCACGGCGGTTGTATTTCACGGACAGCTACAGGCTGATCGGTGTCATTCGCGGCCGGAGGCCTGAGCGGCTGCTTTGTCCAGCACCGGCCATTCGACGGGCGGCGCTGCGTACGGCCGCTGCACAGCTGAGACCGGCCTTTCGTCCGTTGCGAGCTTGACCCGCTCCTGAATGGCCGGTCTAGCGCAGTTCGATTGGGCGGACCGACCCTTGCGGATGATGGCCGGCCCTTTACCGTCACTCCGGCCGCTGCAATGTCCCGAGCAGGTTCGAGACCCCGACTCTCCGGGAGAGCATTGATCCAGGCAGATGGCGACCATGTGATCAATGCAGCATCTGTGACATGCTCGCGGTACAAGGGCCACTCGATAGCGGCCACGCTCGGAAAACGCAAGGGAGGAGACTTGTGACGAAGCAACTGACGCTTCTGTTGGACACCAACGTCCTGATACCGCTTCAGGACTCGTACCTGGCATTGAGCGACAGCTTGGCTAGCTTTCATCGCCTCGCCTTGGTGGGCGGTCACCAACTGGTCTACCACCCGGCAAGCCTTGCCGACTTCGAGCGGGATTCGGACGCCGACAGGCGCGCCCGGAACTTGCAGCACGTGCGCCGGTATCCCTCGCTGGAAAGCCCAGCGAAATGCCCGTGGAACACGGCAACCATCGGCCAAAATGATGCCTGCGACAACGAGATTCTGTATGCGCTTCAATGCGATGCCGCCCATGCGCTGGTTACCGAAGACAGAGGTCTCTTGGCCAAAGCTCGCGCGCGTGGGCTTGCAGATCGAACGTATACGATCCAGACCGCAGAGGATTGGCTTCGTCGGCTACATCAGCCGCACGACGTCTCCCTTCCCAACATCCAGGACGTCCCTCTGCACAGCCTGACGCCCGACCTTTCGAGCGCCTTCTTCGAGAGCCTTCGAGAAGGCTATCCACCCTTCGACGAATGGTTCCGAGACAAGGCACGAGAAGGCAGAAAGGCATGGGTCTACCGCGACGACGACCATTCGCTCAGCGCAATCTGCGTGTATGCCATACAGACGGACGAACGGATCACCGACGACGGACAACGGTTGGCCGGCCGAGCCTTAAAGCTCTGCACCTTCAAGGTCGGTGAGGCAGTACGGGGCCGGAAGATCGGCGAGCTCTTTCTGAAGGCCGCCTTTCGGTACGCGACCGATAATGCGTGCGAGCATGTCTTCATCCATGCGGACATTGAGAAGCATGGCTATCTCGTCAACCTCCTTGTGGACTTCGGATTCGAGGATCGCGGTACATTCGGCCGTGATCAGATGTTCGTGAAGGTTCACCCCAGATCGGCTCCGCCGGGATCTGGCTGGTCCCCTTTCGAGTATGTGCAGCGCTTCTTCCCGCACTACCAGTCTGGCTCCGAGGTGCGGAAGTTCCTGGTTCCCATCCAAAGCGGCTTCCATCAAATCCTGTTTTCGGACTACCAGGGGTTCCAGACGCTCCTGTTCCCGTCCGGCGGCAACATAGGCAACGCGATCAAGCTGGCCTACCTGTGCCACGCGGCGACCAAGGAAATTCGCGCCGGGGACCTGCTGCTTTTCTACAGATCCGGCGACGAACAGTGCGTGACATCTCTCGGCGTGGTCGAACGATTCGAGGTCCTCGACGATGCAGCGAAAATCGCCAGCCTTGTGCGTCGGCGGACTGTGTACAGCATCAAGCAAATCGAAGAGATGGCCGTGGAGCCCACCAAGGTCGTTCTCTTCAGGCTCGTCGAGCATCTGCCGAACCCTGTGTCCTATCAACGTCTCCAGGATGACGGCGTGGTCACTGGCAACATTCAATCAATAACCAAAATTTCCGATGTCGCGTTTTCTACAGTGCTTAGAGCCGCAGGGCGCTAAGGTGGTCTTGCTGTCGGTCAAGCCCCGATTCGCCGACCAGATCATGGCAGGCACCAAGCGCGTGGAGTTCCGCCGGTCCTGGGCCAAGCAGCCCGTTGGACTATTGTTGATCTATTCAAGCTCACCGATTCAGCGACTCGTCGGCCTTGTCGACGTCGATGGCGCGGTCATAGGTTCTCCGGCAAAAGTTTGGGCCGCGTGCGCCAGCCGAGGGCCAGGCTTAGCGCGCAAGGAACTGTTGAGCTACTTCGAAGGCAAGTCCGAAGCCCACGGCATTTTGCTCGGCGAAGTCACCAAGCCGCCACAACCGATCGCACCGAAATCAGTCTTCAAAGGTTTTCGTGCGCCGCAGTCGTTCCGATACCTAAGCAACGCCGAGTTGCGTCGCGTGGGCAAGAAATTCGGCTTGCAGGAAGAAGCCTGATGACGATCTTCATTGGCGGTATGCATGGCGTGGGTAAGACTCATCTCGCAAAGCCGGCGGCGGACCGGATGAAGCTCGTGTATGCGAGCGCAAGTCAACTCATTCGCACTGAGCGCGGCCTAGCTTCATGGAGAACCGACAAGGTCGTCTCGGATGTAAACGCGAATCAGCAGGCTCTAGTCTCCGCGGCCCGACGTATCCATGAAGGAGGAATCACGCTTGTGCTTGACGGGCACTTCGTCCTCCGCGCGGCGTCGGGGCGGCACCAGCAGATCCCTCTTGATGTATTCGCAGACCTGAAGTGCGCAGCGGTCATCCTTCTTCAAGCGCCGGCCTCTGTTGTACTGGCTCGCCTAAGCGGACGCGGAGATCACAGCTGGACAGAGGATGAAGTTATAGCGTTCAGCGCCGCGGAGTTGGATCACGGCTCGGCAGTCGCCGCTTCGCTTCGGGTCCCCTTGTTGTCGCTTGAGTCACCGAGCCCCGAAGAATTCGAGGCGTGCCTCCGGCGGGTTGTCGGATAACTCACACGCAGGTGTCCTCGGCACGTACGCGTTCGCAAGCACTCAGGCCACGTCTGGCGGGCCACCATCCGTCTCGATTAACTCCAGATAGTCCAGTAACGCCGACGGGCCGCGGTTTGCGTACTTGTCCCAGAACATGTCTGGCTGGCGATACCGAAGGCCGGCGAACGTGAATGCAGACGGATCCACTGTTATGTCCCCGGAGTTGTGCTCGGGATGTGCCTCGCGAAAGGCACAGTAGTAGGCGACCCGAGGTTCCATACCAGCGTAGCGATGTGGAAGACCCAGCGAACGGAGGTGCTGGAAATGGTCGTCGTACATGATGGCAAGCGACGTGAGGCCTGCACGTGAGTAGGAGTCGCCTCGCAAGACAAGCCGATCGATGGTCTCAGCATCTACAACTGCTCCGCGTCGGCGAACCATTGCGAATAGCTGATCGGCGACTGCGTTTCCTTCGTAGGTCCCGCGCATGCGATCACCGAGTTTGATGGCTTCGTCGATCACGGCGTTGAGACCTGCTCGTCCAAGACCATCGGCGCATGATGCCAAGGCATCGGCCAGCACAAGCACCATGTGCCTGTCCCCAATCGCGGCTGCGGCATGCAGGGCATCGCGTAGGCTGAGCGCTAGCTGCGAGCTACCCTCCCAGCGCGCAATCTTCTTCAGTTCACCGTCAAGTCCAGCGGCGACAGTGTGAGACTCGGGCACCCATGCCGTCCAGGACACTTGCTCGGTCAGCAAGGGACTGCCGGTCACGCGTTGAGCAAGCAACCAGTCTTGTAGCCAGAGATACCAAGCCTCTTTGGAAGTTGTGTCAACGCGAACCAAGATGAGCGGGTATCGACACGCATCCGCGTACTCAAGGTACTTTCGTTCGATGGTGAACTTGATCGCCCCGTCCCGCCGTTCTACCTGCTCCGATGATTTGACTTGGACCTTCAGGATGTCACCGGAAACGCTGGGGTCAGTTATCTCAAACTCGGCGTCGATGCCGAAGTCTTCGATGAGCTCTCGCGACAACCAATGCGGATGGTCCTCGACGTGGGCAAGGAGCCACTTCTGTCCCTGTGAACCGGTCTTCTGACTTGAGCTTCTGTCCGCCATGTCGGGACTGTAGCCTGACGTCTACTTTGGAAGTCTTCAGTGGCGCTGATGCGTAAGACAGCGGTTAACACATACGGTGCGCGGGGGACCGCAGACGCTGCAGAGCCGAAGCCCATCGAGCTTCGGCTTGAGGCTTGTCAGAGACATTCGACAAAGAGTTGCGAATGTCGGCGTCGGCAACATCCGGCCATTGGTGCCTGGGTGGTGGAATACAGAGGAGGTGCGAGGCGGATCCTAAGTTCGCACCGGCTTGACAATAGCCACCCAAGCGGCCCAAGGCCTACGTGGCTTCTGGGCTGTATGCGCGCAGTTGCCATGAACCACCATCACAATTCGTCCGAATGAACGGTTCCGGAATCGACACAAGTGCCCTACTGACAATGTTGGGCCTCATCGCTGCGGTTTGGGCGTTAGTACCTCCCACTGCCAGGCTCAGCTTCCAGCTCAGTCTGTCGCGGTTCGATTGGGCAATCATCTGGGGAACGCTGTTCGCGATCCACGCGCTGTATTTCGAGCCGGTGCTGCGCGACCGAGGGCTTTATTTGGTCATTGGGTCGTGGCGCTGGGGCTTCGACAAAGGAGGAGCGCAGTACCTGCTCTTTCTGGTGCTTGCCGGATTCGTCTACCTGCGGTCGCGTCGAACACGTTTGAATCGCAGAAACCTTCCCCTCTTCGAAAAGCTGGCAACCTCCCTGCTTCATTCCCGCAAGTTCGAGGAGCTTGCAACCCTTCTGGATCACCATCTCGATGCGACGCTGGCTTTTGCAAATGCGGAAAGCATTCGTGGTCGAGTTGAGATTTGGTTGCAGCCGTCTCTGCCCCCAATCGTCATGGCCAAGGGTAAAGGCGGGCGAATTACGATTCGTTCTGCAAGCCAGAGCAGACTTGCTCGACTTGGGCGTTGGCTCAGAACAAAGGCAGCGCAAGCAATTAGCCCGGCTCAAGAGCCTCGCCAACAAGCCCGAATAGTCGTACGAACATTGTTGTCATCGAGAGATTTCGTCGCCTATTTGGCTTTGGCCAGGCCCTACCTGTGCCTCAACGTGGCAGAGCGGGCGGGAATGATCCTCGAGGAATTCGAGGGCGAGTTCTTCGAGGCAATGCTGGCCAACGAAGGCAGCGTTCTCTACTCCGAGTTGAAGAACAGCCAGAACCTCAATGGCGGAGAGGGGCATCGGCGTTCAATTCCGGAGGAAAACCGGCTGTTGGCGTTCTATCTCAAGGATGTAACGGTCGCTGCCAAGCTTGACGTGTACCGCTCCTTGGGTGAAGTGGTCTTGTCGCGGATCGACGCCGATGATGCGTTGCTGGCCAAGTTGAACGGCCCAATGTTCACGTACCGGGATGCTGGCAAGTACCGATGCCCGGTCTTTACTGGGATCAGCTTCTTCGAAATCATGATCCTCGAAGGGTTGCATCAACGCATCCCTGACCATCTTTGGCTTCACTATTTCCCCCACTTCAGCCGAAAGCTTGTCTCGCGAGCCAGGGACCTTCGGCCAGACGACCAGAACCACGAGTTCCCGACGCCGCTCTGTTACTTGCTCTACGAACTGGTCGCTGCCTCCAGGGACTGGATAGACGACGGAATTCGCCTTACGGAAGGTGATGCCTTGGTTGACCCCGAGGCGCGGGACGGCATGCACATCCTCATCTCGTTTGAAGCAGCCCAGGCAATGGGTCGCATCTTGGAGCCGATCTTGTGCGCGCCTCAGCTCACGCAAGGTTTGAAGGTCGAGCTATTGACGGTGGCGGTGCGGATGCTTGCAGAACTGCGCCACTACCCACGACTGGCGCGTCTCGAATCAGCACTGCGTGAGAGCTTGATTACGCCATACGACACCTCAATCAATGCCCGCTATGTGAGTGAGCTTCGCAGAAGCTTTGGCGAGGTGGATCATGTGCTCAGAGCCAAGCTGCGGAACTTCGATCGCGCGTTGGCGGAGGCCGAGGATAAGGCGCGGGGTTGGTAGGCGAGTGATGCCGCGGTCGCCGCAGGAGTGTCTTGTCCGAACTAGGATCAGGCGCAGAGTAGTTTGTTGAATTTTCCAGACTGGCGGTGCTACGCTGCGGTTCATCATCGACTCGCAGTCCAGGGGGCGACCCGGTTGACAGCAATACGACCGAGACCGTGAGTTCAGTGTGAGCGGCCGATAGGCAGCAACCGCTGCCGAACGGCCACTGAGGGCTGCGGCGGCTACGACCGCAGTGGGTCGAGAGTGCAGGGAAAGAAGCCTCATCGACGGGCGCCAAATGGCGAAGGCGAGGTCTGCGGCCGGTGCGGCTCGCAAAGCTGACGTTCGCACGCCCCACGGTCGCCACGACCAGTGACCGCTTGGCGTCAGCAAGCGTGAGGTCGGTTCTCGCGCACGACTGACCGAGAACGCTGCGGAGCCGTCGGTCGCATTCGCCAAGACGGCTTCAGACTGGGAGCTGTAGGTCACCGGATCGACGCTGAATGACTGCTTTGATAAAGAGTACAGCTTGTTCTTATCCTTCGTGCGCTGGGTCAGGATGCGACTGGTGCGTTGCAGCAACTCCTGCACCTTGGCCTTGGCCGCCTCAGGCAGCGTGTACAGTTGACGATCCACCTCGCGGTGGACCCGGCCCACTCGGGTACGCAACGTGCGCAGGGCCTTCTTCATGCGCTTGAACTGCTTGGCGTGCGCGTAGCGCCCGATCTGTGCGGCCAGGCGCGGGGCCACCCGGTTGTAGTTCTGGCGCAGTCGCAGCCCGTTGTCCTTGGCCACCTTCACCAGGTGCTGGCGGCTCTTGTCCAGCAGCCGGCTGTCGGTGGGATGGGCGAT
>NZ_QLTA01000052.1 GCF_003269065.1 Paracidovorax anthurii | reverse complement strand
CCACTTGCGCCAGTACGCATAGACGTTGTGCCACTTGGGGAACTGCGGCGGCAGATAGCGCCACTGACAACCCGTGCGAAGCAGGTACAGCACTGCACAGAACACTTCGTACAGATCCAGCTTGATCGGTTTGGTGCTGCGCCGAACGCTGCGCAGCAGCGGCTCGATCTCGGCAAACTTCTCTCTACTGATGTCGCTTGGGTATGGCTTTCTTTTCACCCCAGGATTGTCGGGGGAGATCGTAAACACGCTCTGAGAAGTATTTTTACGGTTGAAGTAAGTTGCTACGCTGGACAAGATGAAGAGGGAAATTCAACTGGGATAGGAAGACACATTGCAATCCATTGCGAGCACTTCATGCAATGGCTCCAGTGCTTGGTAAGCAGCGTTCTCGGTCACTTGCCCTCACATCCCCGACTCACGGTATCTGCGCAACTGTGGTCATTGCATGGAACGGTCTGGCGCAGCTCGACTGGCCGGTATCGGAGGTCTGCTGACGTAGACGCACGTCGCTACCTCGAGCGCGTTTATGACCTCTGCTGACGCATGGCGGCATCGGCGTCTGGTTGGCAGCCCATCGCCTCAACACATCACTGCGCATCATCAGGATGTCGCCACGAATCTAAGCGATGCGCCTGCAGGTCAAGTTGGAACTGGTCTGGATCTACGAAGCGCAGAAGGCGAAGTTGATCAGGCGATGGCAGCATGATGTAAGCATCCATGCCGGGCAGGTCTGATTGATTCCATCCGAAGAGCACGCCTCTGTAGTAAAGGTGGTCCCTGAGCACTTGATACGGCTTGACGGACGTGCCAACAATGGCCGGTCGCTCCCGTTCCACCTCCTTCAGCTTGGCGCCAGCCTCACGGGACCTGTCGATCAGGTTCTCCAGGCTTGCATCAAAGCGCTGCAGAGGATTGCAGATCGCGGACACACCTGGAGCGCGAGTAACTTCGTTGAAGAAGGCCACGCACTCCATCAAGTGCGAGTCATAGAAGCTCGGCTTGGGGCGGGGGGAGCAATCCGAGAAGGGCGTCGGAATATATTCGATACATATCTGCATCGACTGCGGCATGTTGTCAATGCGTACGCGCATCAGGGGATTCAGCTCATAGAACATGAGCGGGCCAGGCCCAGCGAGTCGGAGCGCGATCAGGATACTTGCAGAATCCGCAGCGATTTTGCCAAGTTGTCGGTCCTCGGCTCTCGCGACAACTCTCTGTAAGCACTGCTCGGCTAATTCATTGCGGCCATGACGAAGATGCCAGCACCCCTCCGCATAGTCGATGACGAACATCAACAAGCCGGAGGGGGTGACCGCGTGCGAATCCGCACGCAACTTGTCGAGATTCGCTTCGTCCAGCTCGTTCACCTGAGCGACAAGTTTGTCGTACTCCTTTGACAGCGTCCAATAAGGGTCGAGGTAGCCCCAGCACATGCGGATGCGGTTTTTCTGTGTTTTCTCAGGGGAGTCACCGCTACTGTCCAAGGCTGCAAGCAGCTTACCGGCCACCAGAGCGAGAAGATCTTGCTCTGGAATGATCTCGGAAGCCATGGCGCACAGCCGCATCGTTGCCATGCCAGCGAGGTACAACCGGCGCACCGCGTCAACCGCGGCGTCAAGCTCCTCCGGAGAGGAGAAGCCGCTCTGCATTTCAACGCGCAGGTCGGCAAGGTCCTGCTCGATGGACGAGTGCTTGCGCTGCGAGCGCTGATCCAGTCTGGCGAGCGTCGAACGGAACTCAGGGGCGTTGACGCTCTCAGGAATCGCTCGTTTGACCTCTGTCTTCCAAGTGGCTAGATAGCTTGTGTTGCCACCGGTGACAGAAGCGGCATGCACTTCAAGCAGTATCCGAGCGATGTCCAGCACTGACTCAGGGTGTTGGCGGGCATCAGCAAGCATCTGAGCAATCCATGGGGCCGCCCAGATCTCGATAAAGCGCCGCAGCCCTTCTTCCACCGTCGCCTCGGTAATCAGTGGGATAGCCCTGGCATTGGTTATCTCCGTTTCGATATCGAGCAGTTGTGCTTTGACAAGGCTTCGGAGCACTTCGTTCGAGCCCGCGAGCAGAACCAACAGCCGGTCTTCGAGGCCAGCGCGGTGAGGCGAGCCGCTATAGGCGTCGATCCGTCCGCCAAACGAGCCGAGGCCGGCGAGCGCATCCTCCTTGTTCCGTGCGACCCCAAGCCCAGAGGCCAGGCCATCAATGACGGCGGAGAAGGTAGGCAAGTGTGCGTGAGCGGATGGCGTGGCTGTGAGCATCGGTTTCCGTGATTTCCGGTAGAGCAGGATAGCGTCAGCCGTGAATATTGCACTGTCGACGCGTAAACGTCGGCGCCCAACTCAACGGAAGGAAAATAATGCAAGACCGGACATTTCGCCCCATGTATGCGATGAGCCTCGACTGGCACCTGACCAGGGCCCTTGAGGAGTACGAGTTCTCGGAGGTCAGCGACAAGCTGCGCGATCAGTTGACCGAACGTGGGATGCCGCACAGGGAGGCGGCAATCAAGGCGCCAGTCATGCTGGACGGCATGGACAGGGCGCTCCAGGGTGAGTTTGACTTCAAGCGCATTCGCAGCGAGCTGTGCGCGGATCGGCGCAGCCGTGAAGCAGCCTGCCCCAGCCTGCCCCACGACGCCGACTAACGCGAGTCGTTATACGGCATACACGGCGCGCATATAGCGCCGTGTCCCATTTTGCCCAACTGAACTGACAGGCGGCTTCCGGCCTTTGCGGTCACTCTTGAGTGGCAGCTCAGGGTGCTGGGAGCACGTTGGTTGGTGCATCATTGGTCATCCGAAGTTGAACAGAAACGCTGATCACCCGTGAGCTGATCGGCAGCCAACCCGCTGACAGGGTAGGTCGCTATATTGAGGGAGGCGCAAGCATGCGAACCGTTTATGCCACAGCACTGGAGGTCGGCGACGAATCCGACGTTTCAATCTCGCTGAACTACGTCGGTCGGTGGATACAGGACTGGTACCGTCGTCAGCGCCTCTCCATTGACGTGTTTCAGAGCCTGGGGGAAGGAGACTTGACGGTTAGTCCCGCCGAAGGGCATCAGCTCTCCATTCGGCACCACGCCACCAAGGAGGCGCCCAGCGAACAACTGGTTGACCTACGGTGGGCATACCCAGACCAGTACGACAAGAGCCTGGGATGGGTCATTGCCTTATCCCTGCTCAAGCAAGGCGATGGACTGCTGTTATCGGTGGAGTTGGCCGTGACGGGCTTACAGCTGGTGATAGCGCCTACAAGCATCAAGCTCGGCTCGCCTCGGGTCATCCGCGACCTTTCACGTCTTCGTTCGATACGCCTTCAAGGCCACCCTTACAGTCTGACGCCTGAGCTTGTCGGTGCAGAGCACGTTGACTTGCTGGTCAGCGAACTGACGGACTCGACTCGCCCGTATCCCATCGTTCTCGTGTCGAGGCGCGTGCAGGATGACGTTCCCATGACCAACTCAAACGAGCTAGCAGAACGTCTTGCAGGCGTGGCCAAGGTCTACGAATTGGCCGACAAGTGGGCAGCGTTCAGACTGACAGAAGAAGTTGGCAAGACCTTGTCCTGCTTTGGCGGCGCCGTTCGCCTCTACTGGCCTCGCTTTCATGACGAGGCTGACCCGTTCACGCATCCGCTCTGGATGCCATGGCAGTTCAAGGATGCGGATGCCACCGATCGCACGCTCGGCCAACTCTGCAACATGGTCTTCGACGCAGCTTCATTCAGGCATGTGGAGCCCCTCGCCATCTCGCGAATTCGCTCGGCGGCGGAGCGAGAGGCTCGTGAGGCGGCTCGCAAAAGCGGAGCGAAGTCCGAAGACGAACTCCTCGACGACCTCATTGAGATGGAGCAGAAGCTCAAGGCAATAGAGGCTACCAACGCGGAGCTTCTGCAAGAGAATAAGACCTTGCGTGAGAATGCTGCGGCCCTCGTGGCGCATGCCACTTGGAAGGACCTGACGCCTCCTACCTCGCAGGCGCCAGCTGTCGTCCCGGAGCCAGTGGTTCCTACGAGCGTTGAAGAGGCTGTGCGACAAGCAGAAGCCAGATCCAAGAACGTCCGCTTCCTGCCGTCTGCCCATTCTTCCGCTTCAGCCTCCCCCTACAAGCAGCCAGAACGCGTTCAGGAAGCGCTCGCGGCGCTGGAGGAGGTAGCGTCGATCTGGGGCGAGACTATCGGCTCAGGCAAAGCTGGTGGCTCCCTTCGCCAGCTTTTCAAAGCGCGAGGCTTTGACTATGCCGATGATGTATCACAGACGTCCAAGGGCAAATGGGGTGGCGAGTACACCGCAACCTACAACGGTCAGGAAATGGACATCTCGCCGCACATTACCCTGGGCGCGAAGCAGCCTGACACGTGCTTATCAATTCACTGGGCCTGGCACAAGGACGAGAAGGTCGCACTGGTAGCGCACGTGGGGCGCCACAAGACCAACACGAAGACCTAACTTGGGCTGCTTTCGGAGGCTGAAATCGCAGGCCGAGGGGTCTGCAACGGGTCGAGTGGGAACGGTCGCCAGGTGCGCCAGCTGTCGTTCAGGCGTGGCGTGGCGCTGCAACACCCCATTGACTGGTAATGGCGGTGCAGTTGACGGTCGGGACGGCGGCCTCTGAAGGACCGCTGCTGCTCTTCACCATCGCTCGCCACCGCAGATGCATCCGACAGCGTTCAGCCTGAAGCAGGCACCGAACCATCCATCACGATAGATCACCCATGGTGGGAGACAGTTGCGTGAGAGAACAGGCACAGGCAAAACCTTATGCCTCCCATGCCGCCCCTCGCCAAGTTCTTACGCTGCTTATCGCCCTCGCTGCCCTTGGCTTCGTCCTCCCCATCGTCGACTCCACGGTGCGCGACTGGAATCCACGCACGTTCCGGCATGGGCCCTGGGGCGTGCCGGGTCTGCACAAGGGCATCGACATCTTCGCGCCGCGCGGGCGCGACGTGGTCTCGGCGGTGCCCGGCATCGTGGTGTACCGGGGCGAGCCGGGCATTGGCGGGCACGTGGTGGCGGTGCGGGGGCCGCGCTGGCGCATCCTCTACTACGCGCACCTGGAGCCACCGAAAACGGATGCGGGCGGGGCAGCGCCGCTGCCGCGCTTCGTGGGCCGGGGCACGCGCATTGGGGCGGTGGGCACCTCGGGCAAGGCGGCGGGCAAAGCGCCGCATCTGCACCATGCGGTGGTGCCGCTGGTGTCGCTGCCCTGGCGTTACAGCCATGCCACGCAGGGGTGACAGCAGATGTTCTACCTGGACCGGGGGCGGCGGCTGCGCGCAGCGGACTGACCGGCGGGCCTGCGAGTCAGTCCGCTCTTCACGGCTGTGCCGGTCCATCGCCGGCACGGCGCCGCAGCCCCGCCCGGAGGCGCTCAGCGGCGGTAGCGCAGTGCCATGGCGCGGGACACTGCCAGCTCCGCGTTGACGAAGCCGTAGCCTGAACGCACGTCGTAGCCCGGCCCGCTGAGGGGATCGTCGAAGTCCATCATGTCGCGCGCCGTTTCACGCAACGCCGGCCCCACCTCGTCAGCGCGCATCTTCATGCCGGAAGCCTGCAGCATCAGCGCGGCAACGCCGGCCAGGTGCGGGGATGCGGCGGACGTGCCGAGGAAGTTGGGCCAGCCGTTGTCATCGATGTCCACACCGAAGAAGGACGTGTCCACCCCGTCGGGCCCGCACAGATCCGGCTTGCGGGTGTCCAGCGGCTCGGGCAGGAGGTTGCCGTCTGCATCGCGCGTGCGCGCGAAGCCGCCGGTGGAGGAGAACGGCTCAGCCACCGGGCCGCGTGGCGTGTTCACCCGCCAATAGCGCACGGCGCAGGCGACGATGGCGCCCTCGGAGGCGTTGTGGCCCACGGCGGTGCCCGAATGAAAAGCCGCATCGCGCGGCCAGTCCACCAGATCCATGTCGTTGGGCTGCGCGATCAGCTTGAACCGGCCCGGCAGACGGCCCACGCCTTCGGGCATGCCCACGCCGATGTGGATGGTGAAGGTTTCGTCAGCCGCGTCGGGCCTCAGGAGCGCGAAGACGAATTCGACGGGGTCACCGCCCACATTGCGCGCCGCGGAGATGAACCTGATGTCGCTGCCCTGCGCATCGGTGAAGGCAAACAGATCCAGATCGGAGGCCGCTCCCGTGCGCGACTTGGTGAACGAGGCAAAAGGCTCGTCCCACTGCATCACGATACGCACGCGGCCACCGCGGTGCACGGTGACGGGGAAGGTGGTCTGCCCGCCGCCCCAGTCGTGCAATTGCCAGCGGCCTGCCGCAGAGCCGCCCCGTGTCAGATCGCGTGCGGGCAGCGGCCGAAAGGAGCCTTCGGCGGACCAGTCGCCGAGGTTGGCCGCGGCATTGATCGACACCACGTTCTGCTGGGCCAGGATCTCGCGGTGGGCAACGCTAATGGGGCCTTCCTGGAACCAGGGATCGTTGGTCCAGAGTACGTCGTCGCTGATGATGTTCGCGCCCGCCTTGGCCAGGGCGCGCAGGCCATCGGCATGGTCCTGGACGCTCTCGGGGATGTAGACCGCCAACGCTGCGCCGGGGGCGACGTCGTGGATGATCTGCGCCATCGCACGGCCTTCGTCGCTGTCCGGACTGCTGCGGTCCTTCAGCACCCGCACGGGCTGGAGGCGCCCGTTCGGGTTGCCCGGCCCGGGCAGGTCGCCGCGCGCCACGTCCGAGGCAGCGTCGCCCTGTGTGTCGTAGCCCGTGGAGGTCACGCCCACCACCACGCCGGAGCCGTCCAGTCCGAAAATCCGGCGTGCCCGTTCGCTGCCCTGCACGGCATCGCCCTGCGAGGTCACGGAACCCGCATTGCCGAACGGCTCGGGAGCGGGCCGCACGAAGCGCGCCGTGCGCAGCGACCGCAGCGCTCCGAGGCTGGCCACGGCCATCCGGCCCAGCACCAGATTGCCCTGCTGCCGCACGTCGATCACGCCCAGATGCTTCAGATCGGCCGCCAGCGCGGTGTCGTCGCCGACGGAAAGGGCCTCGATGCGCACCATGCCGTCCACGACCCTGGGCCCGACGAACCCCTTGGCGTCGTCTGCGGAGGCCGACAGGTTGCCGCCTCGCCGCAGGTATTCCGTCCAGAGCATCTTCAGTTGCGGATCGATGAAGGACTGTCCTTCCATCGCCGCGCCGACGCTTTCAGGCTGAACCATCACCCCGGGTGCCTGCTGCTGGGCCGCAGCCCCGCCCGCGCCCAGGACGCCCAGGGCGCACAGCACCCCCATGCCCCACACATGCCATTGCCTGTTGTATTGGAATTTCAGCATCCGCATAGGTAGATACATACCTCTCTGGCGAAATCGCCATTGGCCATCCGTTCATCGAACGCCCCGCCCATGGCGCTCCGGGAGCGCCAGGGCAGCGGGCGGCCCCGCGCACCAATGCACGGGGCGACGGATTCCACCATGCGATTTCCGCGATTTCGCCCCGATTGCAACCAATGCAGATGGTTGTTGCATTTCGTAACCACCATGTCATCCCGCTGACGAATCCGCGCCCTGGGCCGGCTTGCCAGCCTCCGGGATGTCTCCCGGGCATTCGCCAGCCAGCGCCGTGGGCGCCGGCGCGGGCCCGTCAGCACACGAGCAGGGCGCGGAAGTCGTTCACGTTGGTGTGCGTGGTGCCGGTGACGACGAGGTCGCCCAGCGCGGAGAAGAAGCCGTAGGCATCGTTGCGCCGCTGGTGGTCGGCCAGGCCCAGCGCCTGCGCGCGGGCCAGGGTGTCGGGGGCCACGCGGGCGCCGGCGTTGTCCTCCATGCCGTCGATGCCGTCGGTATCGGCGGCCAGCGCCCACACGCCGGGCTGGCCCTGCAGGGCCTCGGCGACACCCATGCAGAACTCGCCCGCGCGGGCCGCCACCGGAGGTGGGACGCACGGTCACCGTGGTCTCGCCGCCGCTCAACAGCACGCAGGGACGCTGCAGGCTGCTGCGCCCCTGCGCGATGGCGCGGGCCATCCGCCGTGCACGCGCCCTACCTCGCGCGATTCGCCCTCGATGGCATCGCCCAGGAGATGCACCACCAGGCCGGCCGCGCGCGCCGCCTCCGCCGCCGCTTCGAGGGACTGCTGGGGCGTGGCCAGCAGATGCACGCGGTGCCCGGCCAGCCGCGCGTCGCCGGGCTTGGGCGTTTCCCAGCGCCCCGCTTCCAGCGCTTCGCGCACGGGGCCCGGCAACGGAATGCCGTAGCGTGCGGCGATGGCGAGCGCATCGGCGCAGGTGGTCGGGTCGGCCACCGTGGGGCCGCTGGCGATGACCGCGGGATCGTCGCCCGGCACGTCGCTGATCGCCAGCGTGACCACCGCGGCCGGCGCGCAGGCCGCACCGAGGTGCCCGCCCTTGATGCGCGAGAGATGCTTGCGCACGCAGTTCATCTCGGCAATCGTGGCGCCGCTGTGCAGCAGCGCGCGGTGGATGGCCTGCTTGTCCTCCAGCGCCAGCCCTTCGGCCGGCAGCGTGAGCAGGGCGGAGCCGCCGCCCGAGATGAGGCAGAGCACGAGGTCGTCCTGCGTGAGCCCCTGCGCCAGCGCCAGCATGCGCCCAGCTGCCCGCAGGCCCGCGGCGTCGGGCACGGGATGCGCCGCCTCGGCGATCTCGACGCGGGAGCGCAGGCCGGGCGGGCGCGGCGGCGTGTGCCCGTAGCGCGTCACCACCAGTCCGGACAGCGGCGCCTCCCCGGGCCACAGCGCTTCCAGCGCGTGCACCATCGCGCCGCCGGCCTTGCCGGCGCCCAGCACCAGCGTGCGACCGCGCGGCGGCGACGGCAGGCACCCGGCCATGCCCTGATCCGGCCGCGCGCGGCGCACGGCGGCCAGGAAGAGGCCGAGCAGGACATCGTGCGGAGCGCGGACCGCCGCGGGCGCGCCGCTCACGCCAGCCATCGCTTGAGCGACTCCACGACCTTGCCGGTCGAGATGCCGTAGCGGTCGTGCAGCGTCGGGAGCGCGCCGGCGTCGAGGAAGGCATCGGGCAGCGCCAGCATCCGGAAGCGCGCGGGCGCCACCCCTTCACGCAGGAGCAGGCCGGCCACCGCCTCGCCCAGCCCGCCCACGGAGGAATGGTTCTCGGCCACCACGACCAGCCGCCCCGGGCGCCGCGCCTCCGCCAGGAGGGTGGCGGTATCCAGCGGCTTGATCGTCGGGCAGTGCAGCACCGCCACGCCCACCTTGTCGTCGGCCAGCTGCCTGGCGGCCTCCAGGGCGCGCATGGTGAGCAGCCCGCTGGAGATCACCAGCACCTCCGCGCCGTCGCGCAGCAGCTTGGCCCGGCCCAGCTCGAAGCGGTAGTCGTATTCGTCCAGCACCAGCGGCACGCTGCCGCGCAGCAGGCGCATGTACACCGGCCCCGCATGCGCGGCGATCTGCGGCACGGCCTGCTCGATGTCCAGCGCATCGCAGGGATCGACCACCGTGAGCCCGGGAATGGCCCGCATCATGGCGAGGTCCTCGGTGGCTTGGTGGCTGGGGCCGTAGCCCGTGGTGAGCCCCGGCAGCGCGCAGCAGATCTTGACGTTGAGGTTCTCCTCGGCGATCACCTGGTGGATGAAGTCGTAGGCGCGCCGCGTGCCGAACACGGCATAGGTGGTGGCGAACGGCACCAGGCCCACCTTGGCCATGCCGCCCGCAGCCCCCATGAGGAGCTGCTCGGCCATCCCCATCTGGAAGAAGCGTTCGGGATGCGCCTGGGCGAAGAGGTGCAGGTCGGTGTACTTGGCCAGGTCCGCCGTCATGCCGACGACCTCGGGGTGCGCGGCGGCGTACTCGACCAGCGCCTTGCCGAAGGGTGCGGCCTTGACGCGCTGCCCCTCGTCGGCGATCGAGGCGATCATGGCCGAGGTGGTCAGGCGGGGTTTCTTCTGCGTTGCGGTGTTCATGGTCTTCTCCATCGCTCAGGGACGGTGGGCGTCGAGCACGTCGAGCGCCTGCTGCCATTCGGGCGGGTCCACGCGGATGAAATGGTTCTTGTCGCGCGCTTCCAGGAAAGGCACGCCCTTGCCCATGAGGGTGTCGCACAGGATCACGCGCGGCCGGGCCTCGGACAGGTGGCGGGCCGTGTCGAAGGCGCGCACCACGGCGGGCAGGTGGTTGCCGTCCACACGCTGCACGTGCCAGCCGAAGGACGCCCACTTGTCCGCCAGCGGCTCGAAGCCCAGCACCTTGGTGGAAGGGCCGTCGGCCTGCTGGTTGTTGATGTCCACGAGGCAGATCAGGTTGCCCAGCCCGTGGTGCGCCGCGGACAGGGCGGCCTCCCAGGTCGAGCCCTCGTCGAGCTCGCCGTCCGACATGGAGTTGTAGACGAAGGCCGGGTTGCCGCGGTGGCGCAGCCCCAGCGCCATGCCCACGGCGATGGGCAGCCCCTGGCCCAGCGAGCCGCCCGAGATCTCCATGCCCGGCGTGTAGCCCGCCATGCCCGACATGGGCAGCCGGCTGTCGTCGCTGCCGTAGGTCTCCAGCTCGGACTCGGGGATGATGCCGGCCTCGATCAGCGCCGCATAGAACGCGATCGCGTAGTGCCCGTGGGACAGCAGGAAGCGGTCGCGCCCGTCCCACTCCGGATCGTCGGGGCGCAGTTGCAGGGCGTGCGCATAGGCCGTGGCCAGGACGTCGGCGTAGCCCAGGGCCTGGCCGACGTAGCCCTGGCCCTGGACTTCGCCCATGCGGACCGCGAAGCGGCGGATGCGCCACGCGGCCTGGGCGATGTGTTGAAGGTGGTTCATGAGACCTCGCGGATGGAGTGGAGGGTCAGTGCAGGGTCAGCCAGGGCAGGTAGGCAAAGCCCAGCAGCAACAGCAGCGCGACCAGGTAGAAGGGAATCAGCTCCTTGACCACGTCGCCGATGCGCACCTTGGCGATCGAACTGGTGATGAACAAGGTGGTGCCGATGGGCGGGTGGTACAGCCCGATGGACAGGTTCACGATCATCATGATCCCGAGCTGCACGGTGTCCATGCCCACGGCGGACGCCAGCGGCACGAACATCGGCGTGAGCAGCAGCACGGCCGCCGGCAGGTCGATGAACATGCCCGTGGCGAGCATGATCAGGTTCATCGCCAGGATGATCAGCCAGGGCGACTGCAGCGTTTCCTTCGCGTACTGCGTGAAGGCGGCGGGCAGTTGCTCGTAGGTGACGATCCAGCCCACGACGCTCGACGCCATGATGATCAGCAGCACCACGCCGGTGGAGATGCCGGCCTCCACGGCCGCGGTCTTGAGCTTGGCCAGCGTCAGGTCGCGATAGACGATGCCCGACACCACCAGGGCGTACAGCGTGGACATCACGCTCACCTCCGTCGGCGTGGCGATGCCGAAGCGCAGGAAGATGATGATCAGCACCGGCATCGCCAGCGCGGGACCGGCGTGCAGCAGCTGCCGGCCGAAGGCGGGCCATTCGAACGGCGTGGTGTCGCGCGGGAAGTTGCGGCGGCGCCCCTGCACGTAGCACACGGCCATGAAGCCGCCGCACATCAGCAGCCCGGGCAGGATGCCGGCGACGAACAGCGCGCCGATGGAGGCCCCCGACACCAGCGCGTACACGATCATCGGGATCGACGGCGGGATCAGGATGTCGATGGTGGCGGCCGCCGCCAGCGTGCCGGCGGCGAACGGCGCCGGGTAGCCCAGCTTCTTCAGCCACGGGATCAGCATGGAGCCGATGGCCGACGCATCGGCCACGGCCGAGCCGGACACCCCGCCGAAGATGGTGGACGACAGCACGCCCACCTGCGCGGGGCCGCCGTGCACCCGCCCGATCATCATGGAGAGCAGGCTGACCAGGCTCTGGCCCAGCCGGCCGCTGACCATCAGCGCGCCCGTCATCATGAAGAAGGGGATCGCGATCAGCGGGAAGCTCTGCGTCTGCGTGATCATCTGCTCCACCGCGAGGTGGACGGGCACGCGGTCGATGATGAGCAGGCCGCCCACGGAGGCCAGCACCAGCGCGTGCGCGATCGGGATCGACGCCAGCGCGGCGACGATGAAGAGGCCGATGATGAGGACCGTCATGCGTCGGCTCCGATCTCGCGGTGCGCGTCGCCGCGCAGGATCTGCGGAAGCCGGCACAGGGTGACGACCGCCAGCAGCACGAAGCCGAGCAGCAGGCAGCCCACGCTCACCGAGCCCGGCACCTGCATGATGGGGCTGCGCTCGTCGGCGGCGATCTCGAACACCGGCCAGGCGGTCCAGGCGAGGCCCAGGTACAGCACCACCACCACGAGGGAGCCCGCGGCCAGCACCCAGCGGCGCGCGGCGCCGAGCCGCTGCGTCAGCAGCACGACGGCGATGTGCGAGCCGTGCTGGGCGGCCAGCACCACGCCGGCCATGATCATCCAGGGGAACATCAGCTCCGGCAGCTCCGCGGCCCAGGCCAGGCTGGTGCCGGCCACGTACCGCAGCACGACGTTGGTGCTCAGGATGAGGAACACGACCGACAGCGTCACGTACAGCACGGCGTGGCACCACCAGGCGATGGCGACATCCATCGCTCTGAGAAGAGGATTCATGAGGGTCTCCTAGCGGGCCCGCCGGCCGGCGGACCCAGGAAAGGCATCAGCGGGCGGCCTGCTGCACGCGGCCGACGAAGGCGCCGATGGGGCTGGCCAGCCACTTGGCGTACACCGGCCTGGCCGCCTCCATGAAGGCGGCCCGGTCCACGGTATCGACCTGCACGCCCTTGGCCTGGAGATCGGCGACCAGCCGGTCGTCGATGTCCTTGTTGAGCTGGCGCTGCAGCTGGGTCGCCTCGGCGGCGGCCTCCACCACCACCTGGCGGTCGGCCGGCGCCATGCGGTCCCATGTGCGCTTGCTCATGAGGAAGGGCGTGCTCTCGTACTTGTGGCCCGTGAGCGAGATGTACTTCTGCACTTCGTAGAGCTTGGCCGACGCGATGTTGGTCAGCGGGTTCTCCTGGCCATCGACCACGCCCTGCTGCAGGGCCACGTACAGCTCGGAAAACTTGATCTGCTGGGCATCCGCGCCCAGGGCCTGCATGATGTCCACCGTCACCGCATCGGGCGGCGTGCGCATCTTCAGGCCCTTCATGTCGGCGGGCGTCTTGATGGGGCGCTTGCTGTTGGACATCTGGCGCACGCCGTTGTCCCAGAGCCCGAGCAGGATCATGCCCTTGGCCGCCGTCTTGTCGGCCAGCTCCTTGCCGATCGCTCCATCCATCACGCTCCAGGCCTTCTGCACGTCGGCGAAGAGGAAGGGCATGCCCAGCGCGGCGAATTCGGGCACCACGGCGGCCACGGCGCCCTGGCTGTTGGCCGAGAAGTCCAGCGTGCCCGAGCGCAGGCCCGTCACCATCGCGGCATCGTCGCCGAGCTGCGCGGAATGGGCCACCTGGATCTCCACGCGGCCGTCGGTCCGGGCCTTGACCGTCTCGGCGAACTTGAGCGCCGCCAGGTGCCGCGGGTTGTCGGGCGGGTTGCCGTGGGCCAGCGTGAGCTTGACGGCCTGGGCCGAGGCCAGCGATGCGCCCGCCGCGAGGACGGCGGCCAGCAGCGTGCGGCGAAGAAGGGGGATGGATCGCATTGTCTTGTCTCCGTTGTGGTGGTGTTCTCAGGAATGCGCGAGGGGGCGGGGAGTCAATGGATCAGCATGCCCCCGTTCACGTCGAGCGTGACGCCCGTGCAGTACCTGGCCAGGTCGCTCGCCAGGAACACGACGCAGCCAGCCACGTCGGCGGGCTCGCCGATGCGCGCCAGCGGGATGCCGTCCAGGATGCCCTGGCGCTTGTCCTCGGGAATCTTGCCCTTGTTGATGTCGGTGGCGATGAGGCCCGGCGTCACGCAGTTGACGCGGATGTTGCTGCCCCCGTATTCACGGGCCATGGCGCGCGCCAGCCCCAGCACCCCGGCCTTGGCGGCCGAATAGTGCGGCCCGCCCAGGATGCCGCCGCCGCGCTGTGCCGAGACGGAGGAGATGCAGACGATGGCGCCGCTTTGCTGCGCCTGCATGAGGGGCAGCACCGCCTGCGAGGCATAGAGCGTGCCGCGCAGGCTCACGTCCAGGACGCGGTCGTAGTCGGCGCCCGTGATGTCGAGGAACTTCGCGGGCTGGGTCACGCCGGCGTTGTTGACCAGGATGTCGATGCGGCCGTAGCGCGCCTGGATGGCCGCCGCCGCGGCCTCGCAGGAGCCCTTGTCGGTCACGTTGGCCACCAGGCCCATGTGGCCTGCGCCCAGCCGCGCGGCGGCGGCCTGCGGATCGGCGGCTTCCAGGTCCAGGATGACCACCCTGGCCCCCTGCTCCGCCATCATGCGGGCGGTGGCGAATCCCAGCCCGTTGATTCCTGCGCCGCCGGTGATGACGGCCACTTTGTCCTTGAGCAGCATGCATGTCTCCTTGTCTGTGTGTGAACTGCGTTGCGAGTGGCCGGATTCTGGGATGCGCCGGGGGGTGGCTCAAACGATATAAACTCACCATCGATTCAAATTCATTCATGTTGCACCGCAATATGTGAACAAAGTTCATCCACTGTGATTCCACCGCTCAGCGCCCTCCAGGCCTTCGAGGCCGTCGCCCGGCGACGGAGCTTTTCGCTGGCGGCCAATGAACTGCACCTCACGCCCTCGGCCATCAGCCACCAGCTGGCCAAGCTGGAGAACCTGCTCGGCGTGCGGCTTTTCGAGCGGTCTTCCCGCGGTGTGGCTCTGACCCCCGCCGGGCAGAGCTACCTGCAGCGCGTGGGCAACGCGCTCGGCGCCATCAACACCGCGACGGAAGACCTGCGCCATGGCGTGCAGGACACGCTGTACCTGCACTGCAGCCCCAGCTTCGCGTCCCTGTGGCTCATGCCGCGCATCGCGCGCTTCGCCCGGTGCCACCCCGGGATCTCCCTGGTGCTGTCGGCCTCGCACCTGCACTCGGACTTCCAGCTCGGCCTCGTCGATCTCGACATCCGCTACGGACTGCCGGCCTGGCCGCACCTGGAGGTCGAGCCCGTTTTCTCGGAGAAGGTGCTGCCGCTGGCCAGCCCCGAATTCATCCGCCGGCACGCGCTGCATACGCCGCAGGATCTGCTGCAGGCGCCGCTGATCCAGTCCATGGTCAACGTCGCGCAGTGGCCGGAATGGTTCGCCCGCTTCGAGCCCGCGCACCGCCCGGACCGCATCGCCCTGAAGTTCGACCGGGCCATGATGAGCCTGGATGCGGCCGTCCAGTCGCTGGGCGTGGCCTTGGAGAGCGCCAGCCTCGGGCAGGCGCACATCGCCAGCGGCCGGCTGCAGCCCGTGTTCGGCGACGAGATGAGCCTGGAAGTGCAGGCGCACTTCCTCGTGTACCCCGCGCGCCATGCCGCCCGGCCGGAAGTGAAGAAATTCCTCGACTGGGTCCGCGAAGAGGCCCGGCCGGCGGGTGCGCCGCCGCACGCGCCCGGCAGTGCATGAACGGCATTCATCCACCGCTGAATATTCGTCGCTTGTCCTCAACCTGTGGGGCCCCCAAGAATCGCGTCCGTTCGATTCAACCCACACAGGAGACAGGCGCGCGCGCCCGGCGGGCGGCGCGCAGACACCATGAGCGCACACCCGCTACAGCCCCTGGCGCACGCCATCCGCTTTCTTTCCATCGACGCCATCGTCCGCGCGGGCGAGGGGCACCAGGGCGTGCCCCTGGGCATGGCGGAGATCGCCACCGCCCTGTACACGCGGCACCTGAAATTCGATGCGGCCGCCCCGCAATGGTGGGACCGCGACCGCGTGGTGCTCTCGAACGGGCACGGCTCGATGCTGCTCTACGCCCTGCTGCACCTGAGCGGCTACGAGCACATCCCCCTCGACCAGATCCAGCGCTTCCGTGAGCTGGGCTCGCACTGCGAGGGCCACCCCGAGCGCCAGCCGGCCCACGGCATCGAGGTCACCACGGGCCCGCTGGGCCAGGGCATCGCCAACGCCTTCGGCATGGCCGTGGCCGAGGCCTACCTCAACGCCCGCTTCGGCGGCGGCCTCGTGGACCATTTCACCTATGCCTTCGTGGGCGACGGCTGCCTGCAGGAGGGCATCGGCCAGGAGATGATCTCCCTGGCCGGCCACCTGCGCCTGGGCAAGCTGGTGCTGCTGTGGGACGACAACCGCATCACCGACGACGGCAGCACCGACCTCTCCATCAGCGAGGACGTGGCCGAGCGCTTCCGGGTCGCGCAATGGCACGTGGTCGAGGTGGACGGGCACGACATCGAGGCGGTGTCCGCGGCACTGGCGCTGGCGCGCAGGGACGGGCGCCCCTCCCTCATCGCCTGCCGCACCACCATCGCCCGGGGCATTCCGCGCCTGCAGGGCCAGCGGGGCGGCCACAGCGCGCGGCTCTACGCGCAGGACGCCCAGGAGGCCCGCCAGTTGCTGGACTGGCCGCACGGCACCTTCGACATTCCCGCCGACGTGCTGGGCGCATGGCGGGACGCCGGCCGGCGCGGCGCGGCGGAACGCGCCGCATGGCAGCGCCGCCTGGACGACCTGCCCGCGGCCGGGCGCGCGGAGTTCCAGCGCACCATGAACGGCGAGCTGCCCGCAGGCTGGCAGCAGGTGCTGCTGGATTACAAGCAGCGCGCGGTGGCCTCGCCCCAGGAGACCGGCGGCATCCTGATCTCGGCCGAGATCAACGACCTGCTCGCGCCGGTCGTGCCCGAGCGCATGGTCGGCTGCGCCGACCTGGAGGCCCCCACGGGCCACAAGCGCCGCCTGGCCGCATTCACCGCCGCGGACCGCTCGGGCGCCTACGTGCACTGCGGCGTGCGCGAACACCTCATGGGCGCCATGGCCAACGGCATGGCCGCGCACGGCGGCATCGTGCCGCTCTCGGTCACCTACCTCGCGTTCTCGGACTACGAACGCCCCGCCATGCGCATGGCCGCGCTCATGGGCCTGCCGGTCAAGTTCGTGTTCAGCCACGACTCCATCGGCATCGGCAGGAACGGGCCGACCCACCAGCCGGTGGAGATCCTGGCCTCGCTGCGCGCCATGCCCAACATGCTCGTGATGCGCCCCGCCGACCCCGTGGAGGCGGCGGAATGCTGGGAGGTCGCCATGGCCCATGCCACGGGCCCCGTGAGCCTGGTTTTCGCGCGGCAGAACCTGCCCCTGGTGCGCGCAACGCACACGCCGGAGAACCTGAGCGCGCACGGCGGCTACGTGCTGCGCGAGGCGGCCTGCGGCCCGCGGCAGGTCACGCTGCTGGCCACCGGCTCCGAAGTGGCGCTGGCGCTGGCGGCGCGCGACACGCTGGAGCAGCAGGGCACCGGCACGGCCGTCGTCTCCCTGCCCTGCTGGGAGCTGTTCGAGCAGCAAGAGGCCGCCTACCGCCGCCAGGTGCTGGGCACGGGCGTGCGCGTGGCCGTCGAGGCGGCCTGCCGCCTGGGCTGGGACGCCTACCTGGGCGAGCGGGGCGGATTCGTGGGCATGACCGGCTTCGGCGCCTCCGGCCCGGCGGACGCCCTGTACCGGCTGTTCGGCATCACGCCGGAGGCCGTGGTCCGCGAAGCCCGCCGCCTGCTGGCGGAGTGAAGCGAGGAGACGCGCCATGAAGATCGTATTCCTCGACCGCGAGACGATTTCCCCGCAGACGCGCGTGCGCCGTCCCGCATTCGATCACCAGTGGGTGGAGCACCCCCGCACCCTGCCGGCCGAGGTGGCGGACCGCCTGCGCGACGCGGACGTGGCGATCGTCAACAAGGTCCGGCTCACCGCGGATGCGCTGGCCCGGGCCCCGCGCCTGCGCCTGATCGCCGTGGCCGCGACGGGCACCGACAACATCGACCTGGCGGCCTGCCAGGCCCGGGGCATCGTGGTCAGCAACGTGCGCAACTACGCCACGCACACGGTGCCGGAACACACGTTCGCGCTGATCTTCGCGCTGCGGCGCAGCATCTGCGCCTACCGCGATGCCGTGCGCGCGGGGCGCTGGCAGCAGGCGGGCCAGTTCTGCTTCTTCGACCACCCCATCCGGGACCTGGCGGGTTCCACGCTGGGCATCGTCGGCGACGGCGCCCTGGGCCGGTCGGTGGCCGCCATGGGCCGTGCGCTGGGCATGCGCGTGCTGATGTCGGGGCACAAGGGCCGCACCGGGCAAGGCGCCCTCTACACCCCGTTCGAGGAAACGCTGCGCCAGTCGGACATCCTGACGCTGCACTGCCCGCTCAACGACGGCACGCGGAACATGATCTCGGCCCCCGAATTCGCGCGGATGGAGCGCCGCCCCCTGCTGATCAACACGGCGCGCGGAGGGCTGGTGGACGAGGGCGCTGTGGCCGCCGCGCTCGACGCGGGGCAGATCGGCGGCGCCGCCTTCGACGTCACCAGCGTGGAGCCGCCACCGCCGGACCATCCGTTCATGGCCCTGCTGGACCGGCCCGACTTCCTGCTCACACCCCACGTGGCCTGGGCCAGCGCCGAGGCCATCCAGGCCCTGGCCGATCAGTTGATCGACAACGTCGAGGCCTTCGCGGCCGGCCACCCGGTGAACGTGGTGGCCCCGAAGCGCTGAAGGCCGGCAGGGCACCGGGGCCGGTTCACGCCTTGCGCGGCCTGACCTTGCCGGCCGCGAGCTTGGCCCGCTCGCGCGCCACGTCCACGCTGTCGGCGAAGGCCAGGGCCACGCCCATGCGGCGCTTGGCGAAGCTCTCGGGCTTGCCGAAGAGGCGCAGGTCGGTGCCCGGCACGCGCAGCGCCTCATCGACGCCATCGAAGGCGATGCCCTGCGCGTCCATGCCGCCGTAGATCACGGCGCTGGCGCCGGGGCTGCGCAGCGCGGTGTTCACGGGCAGGCCCAGGATGGCGCGCGCGTGCAGCTCGAATTCGCTCTGCACCTGCGTGGCCAGCGTGACCAGGCCCGTGTCGTGCGGGCGCGGGCTCACTTCGCTGAACCACACCTCGTCGCCCTTCACGAACAGCTCCACGCCGAAGAGGCCCTGGCCGCCGAGGTTGTCGGTGACGGCCCGGGCGATGGCGCGGGCGCGCTCCAGCGCGGCGGAGCGCATGGGCTGGGGCTGCCAGCTTTCCACGTAGTCGCCGCTCACCTGCACGTGGCCGATGGGCTCGCAGAAGTGCGTCTCGACCTCGCCGCCCTCGCCGAGCGCGCGCACGGTGAGCAGGGTGATCTCGTATTCGAAGTCGATGAAGCCCTCGACGATCACGCGGCCGTGGCTCACGCGGCCGCCGGCCATGGCGTAGTCCCAGGCTTTTTGCACGTCGGCGGGGCCGTCGATCTTGCTCTGGCCCTTGCCGGAGCTGCTCATCACGGGCTTGACGATGCAGGGGTAGCCGATGCCGCCGTCGATCGCGGCCTGCAGTTCCGCGAGCGAATCGCAGAAGCGGTAGGGGCTGGTGGGCAGGCCCAGGGTTTCGGCGGCGAGGCGGCGGATGCCCTCGCGGTCCATGGTGAGGCGCGCGGCGCGGGCCGTGGGGATCACGCGCACGGTGCCGGCGGCCTCCAGCTCTTCGAGCATGGGCGTGGCGATGGCCTCGATCTCGGGCACGACGAAGTGCGGGCGCTCGGCCTCGACGAGGGCCTTGAGCTGGGCCGGGTCGCTCATGGCGATGGTGCGCGCGTGGTGCGCCACCTGCTGGCCAGGGGCGTGGTCGTAGCGGTCCACGGCGATGGTTTCCACGCCCAGGCGCTGCAGGGCGATGAGCACTTCCTTGCCCAGCTCGCCGGAGCCGAGGAGCATGACTTTGGTGGCGGAGGGCGAGAGGGGGGTGCCGAGGGTGATGGGCATGGCGGTGTAGGAGAGGTACGGCGGCGCGCAAAGCCGGCCCGTTGCGCGCCGCGCAAGGCAGTGAACGGTGATCGGGGCGGGCGCCGCCATCATAGGCGCCCGCGTCCGGGGCGCGGCGTCCCGCCCCCGGGCCGGGCTAGCGCCCTGCAGCGCGCGCGGCCCGGTCGATCAGGTCGGCCACGGCCTGGGGATGCGACACCAGGGACAGGTGGCTCGACGGCAGCGAGGAGACGCGCGCGCCGATGTGGCGCGCGATCGCCCGCTGCACGCCAGGGGCCAGCGCATGGTCCTGCTCCGTCACCAGGTACCACGTGGGCCGGATGCGCCAGGCCGCCAGCGTCAGCGGCTCCTGGAAGGCCCGGGCGGACATGGGCTGCTGGACCGCGGCCAGCGCCTGCACCGTCGCCCGGGGAACATCCCCGGCCATCAGGCGCTGGTACACGTGCGGGTCGTCCAGCCAGACGAGGCCGTCCTGGTCGGGCACCAGGCCCTCCATCGGCGCCCGCATGCGCGCAAGCAGGCCCGCCACGGATTCGCCCGCGTCCGGCACCAGCGCGGACAGATAGACGATGCCCTTCACGGACTCTTCGGTGCCGGCCTCCGAGACGACGACCCCGCCCCAGGAGTGCCCCACGAGCAGGACGGGGCCTTTCTGCCGCCGCACCACGCGGCGCGTGGCGGCGACGTCGTCGGCCAGGGAGGTCAGCGGGTTCTGCACCGCGGCGACGCGGTAGCCCTTGTGCTGCAAGGCGCGGATCACCGGCGACCACGACGACCCATCCGTGAACGCGCCATGCACCAGCACGATGTCGCGGATGCCCCCGGCATCACCGGCATGCGCCAGGGTGGCCCCCAGGACGAGCGCTGCGGCGGCCCACCGGCGGAGGCGGCCGCCAGGCCCGCGCGCGGCGCTCATACGGCCTTGCTCCGCGGTGCCCATTCGGCGGGAAACGCCGCCGCGCGCAACACCGGGTCGAACGGCCGGACGTCGTAATCGGCCAGCCGGTGGATGTGGAACGAGTCCAGGGCCAGTATCCGGTCCACGTCGGCACGGCTGTCGCAATGCATGATGACCATGCCGCCGATCTTCGGCTCCAGCGGGCCGGCCACCAGGATGTGGCCCAGGCCGGCGTGCTGGACGAGCCAGTCCCGGTGGGAGTCGAGATGGGCGTCGATTTCTTCCAGGGGGCGGATATAGGTGAGGGTGACGGCGTAGAGCATGGGTGGGTTTCCGGTGGAGGGAGAAAGCGGGAAGGAGAAAGAGGACGGTTTCAGGCGGCCAGTGCCCACTGGGCCAGCGCCGGGGCCTGGTCCCGGGCGGCCTCGACGGCTTGGCTGCGGATCTCGGGGCCGCGGGAGAGGCGCTCGGCGCGCACGATCCGGACATCGACGATGCCCATGAAATTGAAGAGGGTCCGCAGGTAGTCCTCCTGGTAGTCCATGTGCTGCAGCGCGGGCTCGGAATACATGCCGCCGCGGGTGGACGCGACGATGACGCGCTTGCCCTGGGTCAGCCCGATGGGGCCCGTCTCGGTGTAGCGGAAGGTGCGGCCCGGCTGCGTGACGCGATCGATCCACGCCTTGAGCTGCGTGGGCACCGAGAAGTTGTACATGGGCGCGCCGAGCACGATCACATCGCTCGCGAGCAGCTCTTCGACCAGCGTGCTGGAACGCGCATGCTCGTCCCGCACGGCGGCGGCGAATTCCTGCGGACCTTGCGATCGGAAACCGGCCGCGATGGGGCCGGTGAGGTGGGGGATGGCGTCCTCGGCCAGATCCCGGTACACGATCCGCGCCGAGGGCTGCTCGCGCACGAGCGCTTCCACGATGTGCCGGGTCAGGTTGCGCGATACGGAGGCTTCGCCGAGAACGCTGGAGTCGAGATGGAGGATTTGCATGGGTCGTGGTCCGGTGGTGGAGGGATGACCAATACGGTAGGGATTCCCGCATCGTCCCGCTAGAAGCCCCTCGCAGGACGCTTTGTCCTATCCATAGAATGGCCAGCCTCGTTTTCCCTTGTTCTCTTGCTTTCCGGGAGATGTGTCCATGCAGGACCTGAACGATCTGGGCCTGTACGCGGCCGTGGTGGCGCATGGCAGCTTCTCGGCGGCCGCGCGCGCGCTCGGGCTGCCGAAGTCGAAGGTGAGTCGGCGCATCGCCGAGATGGAGCAGCGCCTGGGCGTGCGCCTGCTGCAGCGCTCGACGCGGGCCGTGAGCGTGACCGAGGTGGGCGCGGCGTTCTTCAAGCACTGCGAAGCGGTCACCCAGGCCGCGCAGGCGGCCTTCGACGTGGCCGAGCGCGCCACCGACCGGCCCTCGGGCCGCATCCGGGTGAGCAGCCCGGTGGGCGTGGCGCACATGTTCCTGGCGCCGCTGCTGCCCGCCTTCCTGAAGGCGCACCCCGGGGTGCAGGTGGACCTGGACCTGACCAGCCGGCGGGTGGATGTCATCGCCGACGGCTACGACGTGGCGCTGCGGATCCGCTCCGCGCTGGACGACTCGGATCTGGTGGTGCGGATGCTGGGCGCCAGCCCCCAGATCCTGGCCGCGGCCCCTTCGCTGCTGGCGGAACGGGGGCCGTTCGACACGCTGGCTTCGCTGGCCGGAGCGCCCGGCGTGGGGCCGCGGGATGCCAACGGCACGGCCCCGCGCTGGCGAATCCAGCCCCCCGGCAGCGCCTGGACCGACGTGGAGTTCACGCCGCTGCTGGTGAGCGACGACGTGCACCTCCTGCACCAGGCCGCGCTGGCCGGATCGGGCATCGCCCAGTTGCCGCTCCACGTGTGCGCCGACGACATCGCCGAGGGCCGCCTGCGGGTGCTGCTGGAAGACCACCAGTTGCCCACGCACCAGCTCCACGCCGTGTACCCGTCGCGCAAGGGGGTCGTGCCGGCCGTGCGGGCGTTCATCGACCATCTCGCGCAGGCGCTGCCGGAGACGCTGGCGCAGGCCACGCGCCGCCATGGCGAGGCGGCCGCCACGGCGGTGCGCCCCGGATGAGCGCGGCGGGCCGCGCCGACCCGATACGATCGCGCCAGCCACACTTTCCGGCGCGGTTTTCCTTTACTTTTCCAGGAGGTTTTTCATGACGATCAAGACCGTCGGCATCATCGGCGCGGGCACCATGGGCAACGGCATCGCGCAGGCCTGCGCGGTGGCCGGCATCGACGCGGTGATGGTGGACATCTCCGACGCGGCCGTGCAAAAAGGCCTCGCCACCGTGGCGGGCAGCCTGGACCGGCTCATCAAGAAGGAAAAGATCACCGCCGCCGACAAGGACGCGGCGCTGGCGCGCATCAAGACCTCGACGAGCTACGACGACCTGAAGGCCGCGCAGCTCGTCATCGAGGCGGCCACCGAGAACCACGACCTGAAGGTGAAGATCCTGAAGCAGGTGGACGCGCTCGCCGCGCCGGAGGTGATCATCGCCTCCAACACCTCGTCCATCTCCATCACGCAGCTGGCCGCCGCCACCTCGCGGCCCGACCGCTTCATCGGCATGCACTTCTTCAACCCGGTGCCGATGATGGCGCTGGTGGAGATCATCCGCGGCCTGCAGACCAGCGACGCCACGCACGACGCCGTGAAGGCGCTGGCCGAGCGCCTGGGCAAGAGCCCCATCACGGTGAAGAACGCGCCGGGCTTCGTGGTCAACCGCATCCTGGTGCCGATGATCAACGAGGCCTTCTTCGTGCTGGCCGAGGGCCTCGCCACGGCCGAGGACATCGACGCGGGCATGAAGCTCGGCTGCAACCAGCCCATCGGCCCGCTGGCGCTGGCCGACATGATCGGCCTGGACGTGTGCCTGGCGGTGATGAACGTCTATCTGGAGGAGTTCGGCGACGGCAAGTACCGCCCCTGCCCGCTGCTCAAGGAAATGGTGGCCGCCGGCCGCCTGGGGCGCAAGACGGGGCGCGGGGTTTACTCTTACTGACAACCCCCTGTGGCGCTTCGCGCCTCGGTGCAGCCGCCAGAGGCGGCAGCTCTTCAGGAGCCGCAGGCAGGCTCGGAGCCGCGGCCTTCAGCCCCCTCTCCTTCGGGAAGGGGCCGCCGCCAGCGCCGCGGGGCGGCCCTTGCGCGGCGGCCACTGGCGTGGCCTGCTCCGCGGCCTTCTGATGGATGGGTGAGGCCGTGCCGGTTTCGGAGAGCGCTGGCGCCATGGGCCGCGGAAGGGAATCCGGGTGCGCGCCGGGCGCATAACCCTTTCTTTGGCATGTGATTACGCATTTCAATTGCACACAATTTTATTGCTGACAATAATTCAACCCATGCCCACCGCCACCACGCCCGCACAGATCCCGAGCACGGCCGCGCTGCTGCTCGACAACCAGGTCTGCTTCGCGCTCTATTCCGCGTCGCTGGCGATGACCAAGCTCTACAAGCCGCTGCTCGACGCCATCGGCCTCACGTACCCGCAGTACGTGGCCATGCTGGCGCTGTGGGAGCGCGACGGCGCCACCGTCTCGGAGCTGGGCGAGCGCCTGTTCCTCGATTCCGGCACGCTCACGCCGCTGCTCAAGCGCCTGGAGGCCGCCGGCCACCTCACCCGCGCGCGGGACGCCGAGGACGAGCGCCGCGTGCGCATCCACCTCACGCCCGCCGGCCGGGCCCTGCGCGCCCGGGCCGAGCGCATTCCAGGCTGCGTGCTGCAGAGCACGCAGTGCACGCTGCCCGAGCTCGCGGCCCTCACGCAGCAACTCGCCCTGCTGCGCGACCGGCTCGCCGATCCGCCGCCCGAGGCCGGCGCGGGCTGAACCGCCTCCCTTTTCCCATCCACCCCACCGCCCCCGACGGGGCACAACCCCAGGAGTCCACGACATGACCCAGCTCACCAAAGTCCTCTACACCGCCCGCGCCCACACCACCGGCGGCCGCGATGGCGCCTCCCGCACCGACGACGGCCGCCTGGACGTGAAGCTGTCCTCGCCCGGCACCAGCGGCACCGGCACCAACCCCGAGCAGCTCTTCGCCGCCGGCTATTCCGCCTGCTTCATCGGCGCCCTGAAGGCCGTGGGCGGCAACCTGAAGATCGCCGTGCCGCAGGACGTGTCGGTGGACGCCGAGGTGGACCTGGGCACCATCCCCGACGCCTACGGCATCGCCGCGCGCCTGACCGTGCACCTGCCCGGCCTGGACCGCGCCCAGGCCCAGCAACTGGTGGACGCCGCCCACCGCGTCTGCCCCTACTCCAACGCCACGCGCGGCAACATCGACGTGACGATCACGCTGGCCTGACGCGGCCCCGGCCACGCACCGCCACACCGGCCCACCCCGGGGCACGCCTTCCGCGCGCTCCCGGAGTGGGCTTTTTTGCCTGCACCCCAGGGCCGTTCCCAGCCCCTTCCACCCCCTTTCGGCCGATTTCTGGATGTTCCGGCCTCCATGTCGCCGTGTCTGCTTCATTGTTTGCTATATAAAACATAGCAACTCGCCACCCAGCCCATGGGGCGGCACGCCGCCGGCCGGGCGGCGATTGCGCCTTTTTTGCGCCCCGCGCGCACCCACGGCAGCCGGGTGGGGCCATCATCCCGGGTGGCATCGCCCCGCCGCCCGGTTTGCCCCGGCCCCTCCACCCCCTTCCACGCCCCCGCCGCGCCCACCATGAAGCTCGCCCTGCTGTCCGACATCCATGCCAACCGCCAGGCCCTGGACGCCTGCCTGGCGCATGCGCGCGCCCAGGGCGCCGAGCAGTTCGCGCTGCTGGGCGACCTGGTGGGCTACGGCGCGGACCCGGTGGCCGTGGTGGAGGCGGTCATGGACCTCGCGGCGCAGGGCGCGCCGTGCGTGCTGGGCAACCACGACGCGGCGGCCGTGGAGCCGCCGCCCGAATCCGGGCTCCTGGGCGAGCAGAGCACGCGGTGGACGCACGGGCAGCTCGCGCCGCGCCACCGCGAATTCCTCGCTGGCCTGCCGCTCATGCGCCGCCTGGGCGCGTCCACGCTGCTGGTGCACGCCAGCGTGGACGGCCCGGAGCAGTGGCACTACGTGCACGACTCCGGCGCGGCCGAGCGCAGCATGTCGGCCGCGAGCGCCCTCGACCCGGCGATCCGCTACGTGTTCTGCGGCCACGTGCACGAGCAGGCGCTCTACTTCCTCACGCCCACCGCCAAGCTGATGCGCTTCACGCCGCAGCCGGGCGTGCCGGTGCCCGTGCCGCCGCACCGCCAGTGGCTGGCCGTGGCGGGCTCGGTGGGCCAGCCGCGCGACCGCGACGTGCGCGCCATGTACGCGCTGTTCGACGACGAGGCCGCCACGGTCACCTTCCACCGCGTGCCCTACGACCACGCCGCCGCCGCCGCCGCCGTGCGCGCGGCCGGCCTGCCCGCCTTCTTCGCCGACCGGCTGGAGGAAGGGCGCTGACCCCCGCGCCCGCCCCATGAAGCTGCTCACGCCCGGCACCCTGGTGGACGGATTCACCGTGCACGAATGCCTGCACGCGGGCGGCATGGCCCACATCTACCGCGTGACCTGCGCCGACCCGGCGCGCGACCCCGGCTTTCCGCTGGTGATGAAGGTGCCGCGCATGACGGCGGGCGACGGCGCCGAGAACATCGTGGGCTTCGAGATCGAGCTGCAGATCCTGCCCGCGCTGCACGGCCCGCACGTGCCGCGCTTCGTGGCCGCGGGCGACCTCGCGCGGCTGCCCTGCCTCGTGATGGAGTACATCGAGGGCGACACGCTGCAGCACCTGCTGGACCGGGGCGAGCGGCCCGATGCCGACACCATCGCGCGGCTGGGCGCGGCCATGGCGCACGCTGCGCATAGCCTGCACCAGCAGAACGTGTGCCACCTCGACCTGAAACCCGCCAACGTGCTGCTGCGCCCGGACGGCGGCGCGGTGCTGCTGGATTTCGGGCTCTCGTTCCACGCGCACTACCCCGACCTGCTGGCCGAGGAGATGCGCGAGGCCGTGGGCTCGCCCGCCTGGATCGCACCCGAGCAGGTGGTGGGCGTGCGCGGCGACCTGCGCAGCGACGTGTTCGCGATCGGCGTGATGCTCTACGAGCTGGCCACGGGCGAGCTGCCCTTCGGCGCCCCCGCCACGCGCGGCGGCCTGCGCCAGCGCCTGTGGATGACGCCGCGCCCGCCGCGCCAGCACCGGCCCGACCTGCCGCCCTGGCTGCAGGAGGCGATCCTGCGCTGCCTGGAGCCCGAGGCCGCGCAGCGCTACCCCTCGGCCGCGCACCTGGCCTTCGACCTCGCCGACCCCGGGCAGATCCCCCTCACCGAGCGTGCCCACCGGCTGCGCGGCCCGGGCGTGCGCGCCCACCTGCGCCGCTGGCTGCGCGCGGCCGGCATGCACTACCAGCCCAGCCCGCTGCCCGCGCGGCTCATCGAGGCCGCGCCCATCCTGATGGTGGCCATCCCCGGCGAGGACGCGGCCGACGCCACGCTGCAGTCGCTGCGGGAAGCCGCCGCGCGCTCGCTGGGCATCCGCCCCGGCGCGCGGCTGGCCTGCGTGACCGTGGTCTCGCCCTCGAACAGCAGCGCCACCGACAGCGCGCGCAGCGAGACCACGCTGCAGCGCCGCCACCTCGTGCGGCTGCGCCAGTGGGCGGCGGGGCTGGACCTCTCGGGCCACGGCGCGAGCTTCCACGTGCTCGAATCGGGCGACGTGGCCCAGGCCCTGGTGCGCTACGCCGCCGGCAACCGCGTGGGCGTGATGATCCTGGGCGCGGCCACGCACGGCGTGCCGCTGCAGCGCTTCATCGACACCATCCCGCTGCGCGTGGTGCGCGATGCGCCCTGCACGGTGATCCTGGTCAAGCCGCAGCAGGCGCCCGAGGGCCCGGAGCCCCCGCCCCCCGGCGACAATCCCGGGCATGGAATCCCCGCTCCCTCCCCAGGCGCCTCCTGCGCCTGACGACCTCCACCCCTACGCCCTCCTCACCCCCGACCTCGTGCTGGACGCGCTCGCGGCCGTGGGCCTGCACGGCGACGGCCGCCTCATGGCCCTGGGCTCGTACGAGAACCGCGTGTACCAGGCCCGCCTGGAGGACGGCTCCCGCGTGGTGGCCAAGTTCTACCGGCCCGGGCGCTGGAGCGAGGCGCAGATCCTGGAGGAGCACGCCTTCTCGGCCGAGCTGGCCGCCGCCGAGGTGCCCGTGGTGGCGCCCATTGCGCTGGAGGGCCGCACGCTGCACGCGCACGCGGGCTTCGCGTTCTCGGTGAGCCCCTGGCGCGGCGGGCGCACGCCCGAGCTGGACGACTTCGAGGTGCTGGAATGGACCGGGCGCTTCCTCGCGCGCATCCATGCCGTGGGCGCGGCGCGGCCCTTCGAGCACCGCCCGGCGCTGGACGCGCGCGCCTTCGCCATCGAACCCCGCGACGCGCTGCTGGCCGGGCACCTGATCCCGCTGGACCAGCAGTCCGCTTGGCGCGCCGCCTGCGACGACGCTATTCAATTAATAGCAGAAAACACAGCAAACTCGGCGACACCCGGCCGATTCGGCCTGCACCAGGCCGCCACGCTGCGCCTGCACGGCGACTGCCACCCCGGCAACGTGCTCTGGACCCCCACCGACCTGCCCGGCGGCGGCCCGCACTTCGTGGACCTGGACGACGCGCGCACCGGCCCGGCGGTGCAGGACCTGTGGATGCTGCTCTCGGGCGACCGCCGCCAGCGCACGCTGCAGCTCTCGGCCCTGCTGGACGGCTACGAGCAGTTCCGCCCCTTCGACCGGCGCGAGCTGGCGCTGATCGAGCCGCTGCGCACCCTGCGCCTGATCCACTACAGCGCCTGGCTCGCGCGGCGCTGGAGCGACCCGATCTTCCCGATCAACTTCCCCTGGTTCGGCAGCAGCGACTACTGGCGCGGGCAGGTGGACATGCTGCGCGAACAGATCGAGGCGATGCAGGAGGAGCCGCTGGCGGCGTGAGCGCCGCCACCCGGGCCGGAACCCCGGGTCAGAACTCCACGTGCATCCGCGCCGAATACACGTCCACCGGGCCCCGGTCGCGGTTGTAGCCCGGGTTGGCGATGCGCTGCACGCCCAGCGAGACGGAGGACTGCAGCGGGCCGGCGGCCGTCTCCACGGCCGGCAGGGCGAGGCGGTAGTAGGCCTCCCACACACGCTCGCTGCCGTAGCGCAGCGCGCCGTCGCCCAGGAAGGCCCCCTGGCCGCCAGCGGCCAGGTAGTCGCGGTGGCTGGCCGACAGGCTGTTGACGGCCAGCGCGGCGCCCACGCGGTCGGCCGGGCGGCCCCAGGCGCGGCCGCTCCACTGCCCGCCCACGGAAACCTGCCGGTCGATCTCGGTGAAGGCATAGGTCTCCTGGCGCCCGCCGGCGCGGCTCGCGCGCAGGAACACGCCGGCATCCTCGCCCAGCGGCGCCTCCAGCGTCAGCGCCCAGCCGGCCTTGGTCTGCAGGCGCCGCACGTCCGCCACGGAAGGTGCGCCGCCGGTGGCGCGCGCGCGGTCGAGCGCATCGCTGAAGGCCCCCATCACCGCGCGGTTGCGAAACAGCAGCACCCGCCCGCGCAGGGGGCCGGCGGGCAGGGCCACGGGCAGGTCGGACTCGGCCTCGACCTGGTCGCCGTAGTGGCGCTGCCATGCGCGGTCGAGCGCCTGCCCGTTCGATTCGCGCGGCTGCAGCGCCCGCCCGGCCCGCACCGCCCATTGCGGCGTGCGGTACTCCAGGATGCCGCTCCAGGTATAGCCGCGCGCGTCGGCCGCGTAGTCCCACGCGCCCGGCGTGAGGAAGGACCAGTTGAAGAACTGCTCGCGCGGGTCCTTCGCGTAGGGGTTGTTGTCGAAGTAATCCAGCAGCGACACATTGCCCGCCACCAGCGTCCAGCGGCGCGCGGTGGCGGTGCCGCCCATCTCGTTGAAATCGGGCTCGATGCGCTCGGTCTCGCCGCCCGCGTTCCAGCGCTGCAGCAGGAAGAACCGCGCGCGGTACACCTTGAGCCGCGTCCCCGAGGAGCGCGCCAGCTCGCCGTTGGACAGCCCCCCGGCGCCCGAGAGGTGCGACAGCGGCAGGCCCTGCGCGGCCTCGGGGTTGAAGTGCCACTGCGCCCCCTCCCAGGCCCGCAGCGCCAGATCGGCCGTGGCGGTGAACGAGTACGAGCGCTCGCGTTCGGTCACGAGGCTGTTGGGGCCGGTGTAGGCCGCGTCGAAGGCGGGCTTGCGCTGCCAGATGTAGGTGCTCTGCGCGTGCACGGCCCAGCGGGGCGGCTCCCCGGAATCCGCGGCGGGGTCATCGGCCGCGGCATGGGCCGGCGGGGCCAGGACGGACAGCGCGGCAGCGGCCAGGGCGGCCGCGCGGAAGGCGCGCGGCGGGAAGGAGAAAAGCAGGGCGAGCGTGGACATGGGCCGGCATTCTGGCAGCGCCCGGCGGCATGGCCGTGTCGGGTGTTTCGCGCACGCCACGCCGGGCCGCGCGTTCACGGGCCGGGCGCCCCGGACCTCAACGCCCCCGGGACCTCAGCGCCGCCCGGGCGGGCGCGGCGGCAGCGCGGCGGAGGCGTCCTTCGACACCGCCACGCCACCGACCCGGGGCCCGGCGGGGGACGGCGCCTGCGGGCCGGCGCCGGCAGGCTCACCGGAGGCGCCCTGCGCGATGACCGGCGACGGCGCCGGCACCGGCACCGGCGCGGCGGCCACGGGCGCCGCGGCCCGCACCGGCAGCGAGCGGCGCCACGCCTCGATCACCACCTCGTTCACGAACTGCCGGTCGAGCCAGAGCCAGATCACCATCGGCGCCAGCGTGGGCAGGACCAGCGCACCCACCTGGTAGCCATAGACCAGCGCCTCCATCTGCCACTGCTCCACGCGCAGCGCCCGCACGTCGAGCTGGGCGGCCAGCAGCAGTTGCATGAGCAGGTGCATGGCGAGGCTGAAGGCCTGCAGCGGCACGAGCAGCGCATAGCCCGCCAGCGCCCGCGCCGTGCGGCCGGGCCCGCGCGCGGCCAGCAGCAGGGCCAGGAAGATCGGCAGGCCGTAGGCGTAGCGGCCCGGATCGGACTCGACGGTGATCTCGGCCAGCCGCATGCCGGTCTGCGGCGTGGCGATGGCCACGGAGGTGTCCACCTCCAGGTGGCCGGGGGCGAGCCGCGCCTCGCGCACCCAGCCCGGCGCGGTGCGCTCCAGGGCCGCCGCGGCCAGCATGCCGGCGGGGTACGAGGTCCAGGTCGACACGCGCGTCCAGGCGAGCGTGAGCAGGATGACCCCCGCGAAGAGGCCGATGACGAAGACCTTCAGGCTGGCGGCGCGGCGCATCGCGGATCGCGGCTCAGGCCAGGGCCGCCGCGGGGGGCGCGGCCGGCGGCTCATCGGGCGGGCGCGGCGCCTGCGCGCTGCTGCCCGCGCGCACCCACAGCAGCCAGACGATGAGCACGTCCACCATGATGAGGGCCTGCCACAGATACTCGTGCGCGAAGTTGAACACGGCGGTGTTCCACTGCCCCAGGTAGAACAGGCTGATGACGCGCACGATGTTGAGCGCCTGCACGGCCACGAAGCCCGCCGCGATCCCGATCAGCTTGTGGCGCCACGTGGAGGGGAAGGCCATCACCGCCGCGAAGAGCACGATGCAGGCCTCGATGCCGTTGCAGCCCGCCTCGATCGAGACGCCGAAGCCCGTGGTGTGGTTCCAGAGCACCTTGCCCGAGGCCGCGGCCGAGCTGTCGAACCAGGTGACCAGCGCCGCGCAGATGCGCGCGAGCATCGCCGTCCAGGGCAAGACCAGGTGCTGCTGCACCCAGCCCAGCATGTTGATGCCGAACATCGACAACTGCAGCGTGAGGAAGATCAGGAAAAAGCGCAGCATGGCGGCGGAAGCTCCGCGGAGGGAAGTGGTGGGACCGCCGCATATTATCCGGGCCGCCGCCCGCGCCCCGTGGCCACGTCACTCCGGCGGCAGCATTCCGGCCCGGGCGGCATCCTCCTGCGGCCCCGGGCGGTTGCGCCGCTTGAAATGCGCGTCCCGCATGAAGGCGTATTTGTCCAGCGCCGCCTGATCGACGAGTTCGCCCGCTTCAAGGTGGCGGGCGCGCTGGCTGACCGCCTGGACCACGGTCAGGGTGTTGCGCGCCGACACGCTGTCCACATACGAACCGGGGCGCCCGACGCTGTCGATGGGCGAGGCCAGGAGATCGCGCACGTTGGACGCCCCGAAGACGGGCAGCACCACGTAGGCGCCGGTCCCCAGCCCCCAGGTGTCCAGCGTCAGCCCGAAATCCTCCGCGCCGCGCTGGGGCATGCCCCAGCCGCTGGCCACGTCCACGAACCCGAGGAGCCCGACCGTGGTGTTCGTGCCGAAGCGCGCGAAGTTCGCCGCCCCCTCGCGCACCTGCCCCTGGAACACCAGGTTGGCGGACGACCAGGGCTCCTGCAGGTTGGACAGGAAGTTGGAGATGCCCGTCTGCGCGACCGGAGGCACGGCCGCCTTGTAGGCCGTCGCCACGGGCTTGAGCACCACCTTGTCCACGCCCTCGTTGAAGGCGAACATCTTGCGGTTGACGGGCTCCAGCGGATCGGGCCGGGAGCCGGACGCGCACCCCGCGCCCAGCACCGCCGCGCAGAGCAGCAAGGCCCGCGCGGCGGGCAGGGCGTGGGGCGGCGGCGATGGCTGCCGCGGGGCGGCGTCGGGAACGGCGTGGTGGGGGTCGGGCATGACAGGCTCCTGTGGACTCGTGGCGGGAGACCGTGGCCCTGCGCCCCGGTCCGTCAGAACGTGTTCACGTTCTCAGGGCCGCATCGTCGCGCGCGCGGGCTTTCCGGATACTTACCGCGCGCCGCCCTGCCCGCCTCACCCGCCTCAGCCTCAGGCCAGCAGCGCCCGGGGCGCCATCGGCGCCAGCGAAGCGGTGGGCCCCGGCCGGGCGCCGCCGTCGCGCAGGCGGAACACCTGCACCGCGCGCTCCAGCGCCTGCGCCTGCTGCTGCAGGCTCTGCGTGGCGGCGGCGGCCTCCTCCACCAACGCGGCGTTCTGCTGCGTGATGGCGTCCATCTCGGTGACGGCGCGGTTCACCTCCTCGATGCCGGTGCGCTGCTCCTGGCTGGCGGCCGTGATGCCGGACATGATCTCGGCCACCTGCCGCACCGAGGCCACGATGTCCTCCATGGTGGCCCCCGCCTGCTCGACCAGGGCCACGCCGCCATCCACCTTGAGGGACGAATCGGCGATCAGCTCCTTGATCTCCTTGGCCGCGGAGGCTGAGCGCTGCGCCAGGCTGCGCACCTCGGCCGCCACCACCGCGAAGCCCCGGCCCTGCTCGCCCGCGCGCGCCGCCTCCACCGCCGCGTTCAGCGCCAGGATGTTGGTCTGGAACGCGATGGAGTCGATCACGCCCGTGATGTCCGCGATGCGGCGCGAGCTGCCCTGGATGGCGCCCATGGTCGAGACCACCTGGCCCACCACCGCGCCGCCCTGCTGCGCATGCGCCGATGCCTGGCCCACGAGCTGGTTCGCCTGCCGCGCGTTGTCGGCGTTCTGGCGCACGGTGGCGGTGAGCTGCTCGATGGAGGCGGCCGTCTGCTGCAGGCTGGACGCCTGCGACTCGGTGCGGCTCGACAGGTCGGCATTGCCGTTGGCGATCTCGCGCGCCGCGCCGCTGATGACGCCCACGCTGCCGCGCACATCGCCCACCACGCGCGAGAGGCTGCCCGTCATCTCGTCGAGCGCCCGCAGCAGCTGGCCGACCTCGCCGCCCGCGCGCAGATGGACCTGCGCCGTGAGGTCGCTGTCGGCCACCCGGCGCGCCAGGTGCGCGGCCTCGGTGAGCGGGCGCGACACGGCGCGCGCGATGAAGACCGCCAGCAGCGTGCCGATGGCGATGCTCGCGGCCAGCAGCGCCAGGATCCAGCCGCGCGAGGCGTCGTACACCGCATCCGCGCGCCGGTCGGCCGCGTCGCCGCCTTCGACGCTGGCTTTGCGCAGCGCGGCGAAGTGGCCGTCCACGGCGCGGTAGGCCTTGAGGGATTCGCCCCGGGTCAGGGCCAGGGCCTCGTCGGTATGCCCCTCGCGCGAGAGGGCGATGATCTTGCGGTTCTCGGCCAGGAAGGCGGCGAGCGTGCGGCGCAGCTGCGCGAAGGTCGCGCGCTCCTCGGGGGTGAGGTCCAGCGCCTCGAACTCGGACTGCAGCTGATCGAACTCGGCATAGCGCTCCTGCAGGGCCTTCTCCAGCGAGGCCTTGCCGGCCGCGTCGGCCAGCATGTGCTGGAACTCGGTGGAGCGCACGCGCGCCAGCGCCTTCTCCAGCGTGATGACCGTGCGGATGGCCGGCAGCCATTTCACCGAGGCCTCGGTGGCCGACTGGTTCACGCGGTCCATCTGGACCAGCGAGAACACGCCCAGGCCGGTGGTGAGCAGCAGGACGGTGAGGAAGGAAAGCAGCAGCTTGACAGCGATGTTCTGTCGATGGAACCAGGACATGGGATTTTTCTTTCGCGGCGAACGGCGGCTGGGTGGACTCTGTCTCCACGGTGCCCGGCGCGGAGCCGGACGGCCGGAACGGCCCAGACGCACAGGCCGTCGCTATCGGTGTTTTTTTGGACGGCAATGCTACCGCAACAATATGAAACACCTATAGATGACCAAATGACAAATCGATGACATGTCTCGCGGGCTTTTTCCTTCAGGGCGTTCTTGAGCGCTCCCAGACCCACCGCGCCCTTGGCCATCCACCGCAGCGGCTGGCCATCAGCAGCGCCTCGATGCCCGGCCCTCCAGCCGCGGACTGTTCACGGAAGCGCTGGCAACAATCGGTCACCCACTCAAAAACCCCAATCCATATGATGGGCCGCTCGGCACAGTCAGGAGGGAATGTGCCAACAGTCCACTGTTCCCAAATACAGGCACGCACACGAATATGCTGCATATCGATCCGCAAGGCATGGTGACGGCACCCCGAGTACAACCACGCCGATTCACCATGATCGAGCGCTCGATGATGAAGACCATCACCGGCGTCGTCGTGCACCAGACCGGATCGGCCAACGAGCAAAGCGTTTTTGCGAGCTACAAGGCAGGAGGCAACGGCGCGCACTTTCTCATCGCAAAAAACGGCACCATTTATCAGACAGCCTCGGTCAATCATCGAACCAACCATGTGGGTCCGCTGAAAGCACGCTGCCTTGCCGAGCACCGATGCACAGCCGCCGCCTTTCAGAAATCAAAAGACTTCCCGCAAGGCAGCCTGATCGAACGCATGAACGCCATCGAAATGACCAAGGCCGTTCCGGTCAGATATCCCAGCAACATCGACTCGATCGGCATCGAAATAGTGGGTATCTCCTCGCTTCCTCCCAACGTCAAGATGCCCGCGGGATTGAGCAAGAACCAGCAGGACGCCTTCCTGGGAGAGAAATCGGTTTACGAACCCGTCACGACAGCACAGAACGACTCCTTGCGATGGCTCATCAACGAATTGGTCAGCACGCTCCGGATGGACTCCTCGGAGGTTCACCGACATCCAGACGTGAGCCGGAAAAACGCGACGGAAGCGAGCACCGCGGTATGGCGCTAAAGCAATGTGTCGCCACGGCGCTCTGCGCAGCCGCGCTCGTTCCGGTAACCCGTGCGCAGGACTTGAATCTGGACGAGCCAGCACGGAAGCCCTACCGGATTGGCACGGTGGCATCCGTCCAGATCACCCGGGCCGCCGCCGAAAGCGCGGCGGGAGAAACAGCCTCGTGCGCTGGCACCCGGCATCTCACGCAGCGCGATGTCCGCCGGTTCCTTGCCCATGCACGGCCCATCAGCCGGCGCGGCTACTTGCAGGATCACTTCCTGACGGGCGATTGCTACACCGAGGCAAAAGTCACCTTCAAGGACGGCCGCACGATCCGCCTGGGCATCGCCAACGATGCGGGCACCGCCCTGCTGACACCGATTGTCCGGGGACAGGAGCAGGAGCCAGGCCATTACCTGCGATGCGCGCAGTGCGCCGGCCTGCTGGACCGCCCCGACAGGTTGCCCACGCAGTAATGCGGCTCTGCCACCGATGCGGCAACGGGGCGCGAAGCCGCAGACCGTACCGCGTGCACGGGCCTGGACAATGCAACGCAGCGACCACCGGATTGCCAATCCGCACAGGGACAGCACCGCCCTGGTGAGTGATCACCCGCATGAAAAAAGCCGCCGGGGCAAAGCCCCGGCGGCCTGGGTTCCCGAATCGGGCGCGGTGCGCGCCGTCAGGCCAGCAAGGCGTTCACGCGCTTCACGTACGCGGCCGGGTCTTCCGGCAGGCCGCCCTCGGCCAGCAGGGCCTGGTCGAAGAGGATGTGGGCCAGGTCGTGGAAGTGCACGCTGCCGTCGAGCTTGCGGACCAGCGCATGCTCGGGGTTCACCTCCAGCACCGGCCGGGCCTCGGGGGCCTGCTGGCCGGCCTGTTTCATCAGGCGGGCGAGCTGGTTGCTCATGCCGTGCTCCTGCACCACGAGGCAGGCGGGCGAATCGACGAGGCGCGTGGTCACGCGCACGTCCTCGGCCTTGTCCTTCAGGGCGTCCTTGAGCTTGGCGAGCAGGGGCTTGAAGGCCTCGGCGGCTTCCTCCGCCGCCTTCTTCTCGGCCTCGTCCTGCAGTTGTCCCAAGTCCACCGCGCCCTTGGCCACCGACTGCAGCGGCGTGCCGTCGAAGTCGTGCAGGTAGTTCAGCGCCCACTCGTCCACGCGGTCGGTCATGAGCAGCACCTCGATACCCTTCTTGCGGAAGACCTCCAGTTGCGGGCTGTTCTTCGCGGCGGCCAGCGTGTCGGCGGTGATGTAGTAGATGGCCTCCTGGCCCTCCTTCATGCGCGCCTTGTAGTCGGCCAGCGAGACGGTGACCGTGTCCGCCGTGGTGGAGGCGAAGCGCAGCAGCTTCGCAAGGCGCTCGCGGTTGCCGAAGTCCTCGCCCAGGCCTTCCTTGAGCACGGCGCCGAACTCGGCATAGAACTGCGTGTACCGGCCTTCCTTGGCCTTGTCCTCCTCGCTCACCACGTCGGTGACGCCGCCCTCGCCCTCACCCGCCGTGTGCTGGTCGTGCCGGGCCAGGTCTTCGAGCATGGAGAGCACGCGCTTGGTGGAGCCCTCGCGGATCGCGCGCACGTCGCGGCTTTCCTGCAGCAGCTCGCGGCTCACGTTGAGCGGCAGGTCGCTGGAGTCGATCACGCCCTTCACGAAGCGCAGGTAGGTGGGCATCAGCGCCTCGGCGTCGTCCATGATGAAGACGCGCTTCACGTAGAGCTTCACGCCGGCCTTCTTGTCGCGGTTCCAGAGGTCGAACGGCGCCTTGGCGGGGATGTAGAGCAGCTGCGTGTACTCGGTGTTGCCCTCCACGCGGTTGTGGCTCCAGGTGAGCGGGTCCTCGTGGTCGTGGCTGATGGCCTTGTAGAACTCGCGGTACTGCTCTTCGGTGATGTCCTTCTTGGGCCGCGTCCAGAGGGCGCTGGCCTTGTTGACCGGCTCCCACTCGCCGGTCTTGACCATCTCGCCGGGATCGCCTTCCTTCTCGCCGTCCTTCCACTCTTCCTTCTCCATGAGGATGGGCAGGCTGATGTGGTCGGAATACTTGGCGATGACGGACTTGAGCTTCCAGGCGTTCAGGAACTCCTCGGCATCGTCGCGCAGGTGCAGGATGATGCTGGTGCCGCGCTGAGCGCGCGTGATGGTCTCGACCTCGAAGTCGCCCGTGCCGGCACTCGCCCAGCGCACGCCCTCTTCGGGCGCGAGGCCCGCGCGGCGCGACTCCACGGTGATCCTGTCGGCGACGATGAAGCCCGAGTAGAAGCCCACGCCGAACTGGCCGATGAGCTGGCCCTGTTCGCTGGCCGTCTGCTTCTGGTCGCCCGAGAGGCGGCCCATGAAGTCCTTGGTGCCGCTCTTGGCGATCGTGCCCAGGTGGTCGATGGCCTCCTGCGCGCTCATGCCGATGCCGTTGTCGGTGATGGTGAGCGTCTTGGCGGCCTTGTCGAAGGCCACGCGCACCTCCAGGTTGGGGGCGTCCTCGTACAGCGCGGCGTTGTTCAGCGCCTCGAAGCGCAGCTTGTCGCAGGCGTCGGAGGCGTTGGAGATCAGCTCGCGCAGGAAGATTTCCTGGTTGGAGTAGAGCGAGTGGGTAACGAGGTGCAGCAGCTGCGCGACTTCGGCCTGGAAGGAATGGGTGTGCTTGCTCATATTTGTGCGGATTCGAGGGTCTGGGTCATTCACAAAAAGAGGGATGCCCAGCCAATTAGGAGCGAAAGCCGCATTATCAAGGCAGGGAGATCCGGCTTCGCCGCAGGCCGGCGCCGCACCCCGGGCCACGCGCGGATCGCGGTCGGCCTGCCCCCGCGGCAAGCGATTGCCGCGCAGCGAAGGCCCGAGCCCTCCAGAACCGGCGCGCAACACACCGGGCATTCATGCGCGCCCTTTTCCATCCATCGAAGACGGCCATTTTCCCGCGTATCGGGAAAGCAGATTTATCCATGGCGAAGACAAGCCACCACGATCGGAAGCCGGCCATCTGCCCAGAACATGCCCGGGATACGATGGACAAGCCCGCCGCGCAAGAATTATCAGAATCCACCTGCAGCGCTCCACGCTTCTTTATGGACCCCCTGGGCTTTGTTGCACAAATCAGTTCGAAGACGGCATAGCCCCAACCCCAGACGGATTTATGCCATGGCGGCCACCAGAACGGTTTGAGGACGACCGATCTGGCTGAAGCGGTTGAGTACGGCCACGCGGACATGCAACTCCACCACCTGATGCTCGAACGTGCGCGCCGTCACCCGTTCGCCCAGTCGCTTGAAGCAGTGCATCTTCGTCTCGACAAGGCTGCGCCGGTGGTAGCCGCTCCACTTCTTCCAGACGCTGCGGCCCAAACGCTGGCACGCCCGGATGGCTTCGTTGCGCTGCTCCGATCCCGGACTCGGCTTCTTCCAGTG
>NZ_QLTA01000051.1 GCF_003269065.1 Paracidovorax anthurii | reverse complement strand
GCCTTCAAGCGCTGCAAGCGCTCGCTGGGGCGGGTGCAAAGTGTGCTGACGGACAGCGGTTACACAGGCGAGCCCTTCGCGCAAGGCGTCAAGGACATCCTGGGTGAGCATGTGACGGTGCAGATCGCCAAGAGAAGCGAGTTGCACACCTTCAAGGTCATGCCCAAGCGCTGGGTGGTTGAGCGCAGCTTTGCTTGGCTGGACAAGAACCGGCGGCTATGGAAGAACTGTGAGCGATGGCTCAACACCAGCTTACAGTTCGTCCACTTGGCGTTTCTGGCTCTGCTACTCAGAAGATCGTAAACACGTTCTGAGATCGTGAGCACGTTCCCAGAGCCGCCGCGCTGCATAATGCGGCCCCAAGTGCCCGCTGCGGGAGCCTGACATCCCCGGCGGGCTTTGTTTTGTTTGCCGAAAACCGTTTTCGAATCGAAAGACCGACGACCATGTCCGAAGAAAATCCCGTGTTCCAGATCCAGCGCGTGTATCTGAAGGATCTGTCCCTGGAGCAGCCGAACTCCCCCGAGATCCTGCTGGAGCAGGAGCAGCCCAACGTGGACATCCAGCTCGGCGTCGAGGCCACGCCCGTGGCCGAAGGCATCTTCGAGGTGGCCGTGACCGCCACCGTGCAGACCAAGATCAAGGACAAGACGGTGTTCCTGGTCGAGGCCAAGCAGGCCGGCATCTTCGAGATCCGCAACATCCCCGAAGACCAGATGGGCCCCATCATGGGCATCGCCTGCCCGCAGATCGTCTATCCCTACCTGCGCGGCAACATCGCCGACGTCATCACGCGCGCCGGCTTCCCGCCCGTGCACCTGGCCGAAATCAACTTCCAGGGCATGTACGAGCAGCAGCAGGCCCAACTGGCTTCCGCCGCGCCGACCCCGGGCGTGACCCAGTAAACAACGTGTTCGCGGCCCCTGCGAGATCGTGAACACGTTCGCAGCCGCGCCGCCACGGCCTGGCCGAGGGCCTGCGGGCCCTCGCGCTTGATCCACAAGCGCGGACAGCTATGAAAATCGCAGTTTTCGGCGCGGGCGCCTGGGGCACGGCCATGGCCCTGGTCGCCGCCGCGCACCCTGCACGGCACGCCGTGACCCTCTGGGCCCGCGATGCGCAGCAGGTCGCCGATATGCAGGCGGCCCGCGAAAACGCCCGCTATCTCCCCGGTATTGCCTTTCCTTCTTCGCTCGCCCTGGTGAACGGCGGTGGAGTGGCTGCGCTCGCCGCATCGTCCGATCTGGCGGTGATCGCCACGCCCATGTCGGCCCTGCGCGGCATGCTGGAGCACCTGCGCGATGTGGCCGTGCCCCTGGCCTGGCTCTGCAAGGGCTTCGAGGCGGCGGCCGATGCGGGCGCAAGCGGCCCGCAGGGCCTGATGGCGCACGAGGTCTGTGCCCGCGTGGCGCCCGGCGTGCGCGCCGGCGCCCTCAGCGGCCCGAGTTTCGCGCAGGAGGCGGCCCGGGGACAGCCGACGGCCCTCGTCGCGGCCAGCACCGACGCCGGTGTGCGCGAGCTGCTGGTGGAGGCCTTCCACGGCCCCACGCTGCGCGTCTATGCCAACGACGACATCGTGGGCGTGGAGGTGGGCGGTGCCGTCAAGAACGTGCTGGCGATCGCCACCGGGCTGTGCGACGGGCTCGACCTGGGCCTCAATGCCCGCGCCGCGCTGATCACGCGCGGGCTGGCCGAGATGACGCGCCTGGGGCTGGCCCTGGGCGCGCGCGCCGATACCTTCATGGGCCTTTCGGGCCTGGGAGACCTGGTGCTGACCGCCACGGGAGACCTTTCGCGCAACCGCCGCGTGGGGCAGGCCCTGGCGCGCGGCCTGACACTGGAGCAGGCGGTGCAATCCCTGGGCCATGTGGCCGAAGGCGTGTACAGCGCCCGCACCGTGGTGCAGCGGGCGCGGCACCTGGGGGTGGACATGCCGATCGCCGAGGCGGTGGTGTCGCTGCTCGACGGCCGCAGCGCGCCGCGCGAGGCGGTGGCGCGGCTCATGGGCCGCAGCCCGGCGGCGGAAGTCTTGCCGGGCTGACCCCCATTTTCGCGATGGGTGGGATGGTGGGGGCTCAGACCACCCCGAAGAGCATGAGCAGCAGCACGAGCGACAGGGGTACGCCGAGAAGCCAGAGGATGATGGGCATGGTCTTTCTCCTGAAAGGTGGTGTGTGGATGCCTCCACCTTAAGACCGGGCCCCGGGTCGGGCTGTGCGCCAGCGGTGGCTGACCGCGTAGGCGCTGGCCCCGCCGCCCCGCCGGATATTCAGAATTCGAGGTTGTCGATGAGCCGCGTGGTGCCCAGTCGCGCGGCGCCGAGCGCCACCAGCGTGCCGGCGTTCGCTCCGGCGTCGGACTGCTGCAGGTCGGCGCGGCGGCGCACCACGAGGTAGTCGGGCTGCCAGCCGAGGCCGCGCAGCGCATCGCCGGCCTGCTGCTCCAGCGCGGGCCATTCGGCCACGGGCCGCGTCAGCGCCGCATCGGCCAGCGACCGCAGGGCGCGCGACAGTTCCACGGCCCGGGCGCGTTCGTCCGCGCCCAGGTAGCCGTTGCGCGAGCTCAGCGCGAGGCCGTCGGCCGCGCGGCAGGTGTCGCCCGCCACCACCTCCACGGGCAGCGCGAACTGCTCCACCATGCGGCGGATCACCAGGAGCTGCTGGTAGTCCTTCTTGCCGAACACGGCCGCTCCGCCGCCGGTGGTGCCGAACACGCAGGAAAAGAGCTTCATCACCACCGTGCACACGCCCGTGAAGAAGCCGGGGCGGAACTGGCCTTCGAGCAGATCGGCCAGCAGGGGATCGGGGTGGACCTTGAAGGTCTGCGGCGCGGGGTAGAGGTCGGCCTCGCGCGGCGCGAAGAGGATGTCGCAGCCGGCGGCCTCCAGCTGGGCGCGGTCGGAATCCCAGGTGCGGGGATAGCTGTCGAAGTCCTCGTGGGGCAGGAACTGCAGGCGGTTCACGAAGATGCTGGCCACGCAGACGTCGCCGAGCGCGCGGGCCTGCCGCACGAGCGAGAGGTGGCCGGCGTGCAGGTTGCCCATGGTGGGCACGAAGGCCGGGCGGCCCCGGCCGGCGAGGGCGGCGCGCAGCTCCGCGATGGAATGTGCGATGTGCATGGAAAAAAGGCCTGGAGGGCGGTGGGTCACCACGCGTGCTGCGTGTCGTCGGGAAAGCGGCCGGCCTTGACGGCCTGCACATAGGCCTCGATGGCGCCGCGCACGCTGCCGGCATCGCCCATGAAGTCGTGCACGAAGCGGGGCATCTTGCCGAGGTTCACGCCCAGCATGTCGTGCAGCACGAGCACCTGCCCGGCGGTGCCGCTGCCCGCGCCGATGCCGATGGTGTGGCACAGCGGCAGGGCGTCGGTGAGTTCGCGCGCCAGGGCCGCGGGCACCATCTCCAGCACCACCATGGCCGCGCCGGCATCCTGCAGCTCGCGCGCGTGCTGGCGCAGCTGGCGCGCGGCGTCGTCGCCCTTGCCCTGCACGCGGTAGCCGCCCAGCGCGTGCACGGTCTGCGGGGTGAGTCCCAGGTGGGCGCACACGGGGATGCCGCGCTCGACCAGGAACTGCACGGTGGGCGCCGTCCAGCCGCCGCCTTCGAGCTTGACCATGTGCGCGCCCGCTTGCATCAGCGCGCAGGCGCTGCGCAGGGCCTGCTCGCGGCTCTCGGCGTAGCTGCCGTAGGGCAGGTCGGCGATGAGCCAGGCCGTGCCCTGCACGCGGTGCAGGCCGCGCGCCACGCTGGCCGTGTGGTAGGCCATGGTCTCCAGCGACACGCCCACGGTGCTGGGCAGGCCCTGGCAGACCATGCCGAGGGAGTCGCCCACGAGGATGCATTCCACGCCCGCCGCGTCGGCCACGGCCGCGAAGGTGGCGTCGTAGGCCGTGAGCATGGCGATCTTCTCGCCGGCCTCGCGCATCTGCGCCAGGCGCGGCAGGCTGATGGGCCGGCGCTGGGGCAGGGGCGAGGCGGGCGGCAGCGTGCCGTAGGGGGTTCCCGGAGCGGGGGCGGCGGATGCGGTGGAGGTCATGGCGCGGTGCGAGGGTCGTCCCGAAAAAAGTGCCGGGAGTCTATGCGATGCCGCTATGCTTGCCGCCCATGCAAAAAAGCGACCTTCCCCGTGACCCTTTCTCCGATCCCGATTTCGTGCACCGCCTGGCCCGCGCCGACGTGGCCCGCGCGCTGGAGGAGGACGTGGGAGCGGGCGACCTGACGGCCAGCCTGGTCGATGCGCGCCGCCGCGTGCGGGCGCGGGTGCTGGCGCGCGAGGCCGCCGTGATCTGCGGCGGGCCCTGGGCCGAGGCCGCCATCCGCGCGCTGGACCCCGAGGCGCGCATCACCTGGTACGTGGGCGAGGGCCAGCGCTGTGCCGCCGACCAGGTGGTGCTGGAGGTGGAGGGCAGCGCGCGGGCGCTGCTGAGCGCGGAGCGCACGGCGCTCAACTTCCTGCAACTGCTCTCGGCCGTGGCGACCAAGACGGCGGCCTACGTGGACGCCGTGCGCGGCACGCGCACCCGGATCGTGGACACGCGCAAGACGCTGCCGGGCCTGCGCCTCGCGCAGAAGTACGCGGTGCGCTCGGGCGGCGGCACCAACCACCGCATCGGCCTGCACGACGCGGTGCTCATCAAGGAAAACCACATCGCCGCCGCGGGAGGCGTCACCGCCGTGCTGGCGGCCGCCGGGGCCGTGGCGGGCCGCGCGGCCTTCGTGCAGATCGAGGTGGAGACGCTGGATCAACTGCGCGAGGCGCTCGCGGCCGGCGCCACCATGCTGCTGCTGGACAACATGCCGCTGCCGCAACTGCACGAGGCCGTGCGCATCAACGCGGGCCGGGCCGTGCTGGAGATTTCGGGCGGCGTCACGCTCGAAGGGCTGCGCGCGCTGGCCGAGACGGGCGTGGACCGCATCTCCATCGGCACGCTCACCAAGGACGTGCGGGCGGTGGATTTCTCCATGCGCATGCAGGACACCGACTGATACGGATTCGTCATCCAAAGACCACTGCGGTGTTCCGCTTTGCCATGCCGCAGCCCGGCCTGACGGGGCCATGCGCTGGCGCGCCGAATGCCCCTTCGGCGGCAAAGGGCGGCGGCCCCGCGACAATCGCGGCCAGAAGCAACCCCACCCCGCCGGCCCCGTGACCGGCACCGACCCCATGATCGCCACCGCCATCAAGGACGTGGAGTATGAGCAGCCCGAGGGCACCAGCCCCGGCGCCGCCTGCTCCACCCGCCATGCCTGGGCCCGCGTGCCCGCCGAACCCGCGCCGGCCGAGCGAGCCGCCCTGCTGGAGCGCATCCGCCGCCTGCTGCGCGAGAAGAACGCGGTGATGGTCTCGCACTACTACGTGCACCCCGACCTGCAGGACCTGGCCGAGGAAACCGGCGGCATCGTGAGCGATTCGCTGGAGATGGCGCGCTTCGGCCGCGACCATCCCGCGCAGACGCTGGTGGTCTCGGGCGTGCGCTTCATGGGCGAGACGGCCAAGATCCTCTCGCCCGAGAAGACCGTGCTCATGCCCGACCTGGACGCCACCTGCTCGCTGGACCTGGGGTGCCCCGTGGACGCCTTCAGCGCCTTCTGCGACCAGCACCCGGACCGCACGGTGGTGGTGTATGCCAACACCAGCGCGGCGGTGAAGGCGCGCGCCGACTGGCTGGTCACGTCGAGCTGCGCGCTGGAGATCGTGGCCGCGCTCAAGGACGCGGGCCACAAGATCCTCTGGGCGCCCGACCGGCATCTGGGCGGCTACATCCAGCGCGAGACGGGTGCGGACATGCTGTTCTGGAACGGCGCCTGCATCGTGCACGACGAGTTCAAGGCCTTCGAGCTGGAGGCGCTGATGCGCGAGCACCCGAAGGCGAAGGTGCTGGTGCACCCCGAGAGCCCCGCCGAGGTGGTGGCGCTGGCCGACGCGGTGGGCTCCACCAGCGCCATCCTGAAGGCCGCGCGCGAGATGGACGCCGCCGAGTTCATCGTGGCCACCGACAACGGCATGCTGCACAAGCTGCGCGCCCTCAACCCCGGCAAGGTGTTCCACGAAGCCCCCACGGCCGGCAACAGCGCCACCTGCAAGAGCTGCGCGCACTGCCCCTGGATGGCCATGAACGGCCTGGCCGACGTGGCGCGCGTGCTGGAGAGCGGCGCCAACGCCATCCACGTGGACCCGGCGCTGATCCCCCGCGCGCGCCAGCCCATCGACCGCATGCTGGCGTTCACGGCGGCGCTCAAGGGCGGGCAGCCGGCGGGCGCTCTGGTGCCACGCATCGGCGCGGCCTGAGGATTGCTATTTATTTAATAGCAATAAAGATAGATTTCTTGCCGACATGAAGGCGTTCTGATCCAAAGATCGCTTACCGATGCCTGTTTTACCGCCTTCGTGGCTTGCCCACCTCTCCGATGCCGCGCTGCAGCGCATGAGTGGCCCCGCGGTCTTTGGCCGGGGGCGTACCTATGCGGCCAGCGGCGCCATCGAGACGCTGCAGGAGTCGCCCTTGCGGCCGGGCGAGCAGGCGGCGCTGGCAGCCGTGGTGCATGGCACCCAGGCGTACCAGGTGCGCGTGTGGATCGATGCGGACGATGATCTCGACGGTGCCTGCGACTGCCCGCATGCGCAGGAGGGCAACTTCTGCAAGCATCTCGTGGCGTTGTCGCTGGCCTGGCGGTCCGGGCTGGGAGGGCAGGCTGTCGAATCCGACCCGGAGGCGGCCCGCAAGGTGGCCGCCGCCGCGAAGCGCGCACGCACGCAGGCCGACAACCGCGACGCGCTGCGCCGATTTGTCGGGGAACAGCCGGCCCAGGCCCTGGCGGAGCGCCTGTGGGCCTGGGCGGAGCGGGATCGTGACCTGATGGCCGAGCTGAAGGCCTGGGCGTTGCAGCAGCAGGCGTCGGACGACCCCAAGGCCCTGCGCAGCACCATCACCGACCTGCTGAGGTCGCGCGGCGATTTCCTGGACTGGCGCGGGTCCGTGGCGTATGCGCGCCGCGCCGCGGGCGTGGTGGCGATGTTGAAGCCCTGGCTGGAGCGCGCTCCCGAGGTGCTGCGGGATCTGTGCGAGCACGCGTTGCGCCGCCTCTACAAGGCGGCGGCCGAGGCCGACGACTCCGATGGCGGGATCGGCGGCGTGATGCAGGATGTGATGGGGCTGCTGGCCGATGCGCTACGCGCGGCGCCGCCGCCCGCGGCCTGGACGGACCGGTGGTTCGCGCTGATGGCCGAGGACCCCTGGGGGCTGTGGAACGAGCCCGACCTCCTGGCCGCCGCCGGGCCCGCCGTGCGCGCGCGGTATGCCGAGCGGGCGCGCCAGGACTGGGAGGCCTGGCTGCGCAGCCACCCGCCCGCAGCGGCACCGTCCGCCGCTGGCGCGCGGCGCGTGTTCATCGACCAGGACACCCTGCGCCGTGGCGAACTGCGGCGCCGCTATCTTGCTGGCATCCGCTGCCAGGACGACCCGCGCGCGCTGCACGATGCCATGGCCGCGAGCCTCGACGAAGCCCGGGATTTCCTTGAAATCGTGGCCTTGTGCGAGGGCCAGGGCTGGCACCGCGAGGCCTTGCAGTGGGTGCAGGCCGGCACCCGCCGCCATCCTCGCGATCAGCGGCTGGAGGATGCGTTGCTGTGCTGCTATGAGCGCGACGGCTGGGACGAAGAAGCGCTGGCCATTCGCCGGCGGCGCCTGGAGCAATACCCGTCGCCGAAGGCCTATGCGGAGGTCCTGAAGGCGGCCCGCCGAGCGGGACGCGACCCCGCCGCCTACCGCGCCGAGCTGTTCGATTGGGCCGAGCGCCGCGAAGACCCCGGCAGACCCGAGGTGTCGGCGGCGCGCAAGCGTGCCTCCGGACCGCAAGGCCCGGTGGAGCGGGTCGTGACCGTGCGCGTGCAGTGGCTCCTGGCCGAGCGCGCTCCGGACGCCGCGTTGGCCCTGGTGCGCCAGCCGGGCGCACGTTGCGACCCCACGGTGCTCGAAGAGCTGGCGCAGCGGTTGCCCGCGGAGCAGGACGCCGACGCCGTGGAACTGCTGCAGCGCGTTTTCACGCACGCCATGGCCATGGCGTCGTCCCCTTATGCCCGGCCCCTGGAGCTGGTGCACGCCATCGTGGCGCGCATGCCGGCCGAGGCACGGCCGCCATGGCTTGCATCCTTGCGCGCCGAGTACAAGCCCAAGCGTAATTTCGTCGCCGGCCTGCCGTGACATCCCTTCCGTGACCTGTTCCATCGCCCGCATGACGGCCCGCATCGATTTCTCCACCCCGCTCGACCCTGTCGCCCCGCGCCTGCGCCATGCCTTCGCCGCCCCGCGCGAGGTGCTGGTGGCGCGGTCGCTGCAGGAGGTGCGCGGCGTGCTCGGCGCCGTGCACGCGGCCGCCGTGCAGGGCGCGTGGTGCGTGGGTTACCTGCGCTACGAAGCGGCCGGCGCGTTCGACGCGGCCCTGGCCACGCACGCGCCCGACGGGCCGCTGGCCTGGTTCTCGGTGTACGGCGCGCCCGTGCAGGAGCCCCCGGCCGAGGCCCCTTCGGAACACGCCGCCGTGGACGGCTGGACCGGCATTGGCCGCCCGGCCTTCGATGCCGCTTTGGGCCACATCCAGCAGGCCATCCGCGACGGCGAGCTGTACCAGGTCAACTTCACCGCGCCGCTGCACGGGCGCTTCGAGGGCAGCGCGGCCGCGCTCTTCGGGGCCCTGCGGCGCGCGCAGCCGGGCGGGTATGCCGCCCACATCGGGGCGGACGGCGAGCAGGTGCTGTCGGTCTCGCCCGAGCTGTTCTTCGACTGGCGCTCGGGCCCCGGGGGCGGCACGATCCTGGCGCGCCCCATGAAGGGGACGGCGCCGCGCGGCGCCACGCCCGAGGCCGACGCGGCCCATGCCGAGCACCTGCGCACGGCGCCCAAGGAGCGCGCCGAGAACGTGATGATCGTGGACCTGCTGCGCAACGATCTCTCGCGCATCGCCGAGCCGCACAGCGTGCGCGTGCCCGCGCTCTTCCACACCCAGGCGCTGCCCACTGTGTGGCAGATGACCTCGGACGTCACGGCGCGCACGCGGCCGGGCCTGGACCTGGCCGACGTGTTCGCGGCGCTGTTCCCGTGCGGCTCCGTCACCGGCGCGCCCAAGGTGCAGGCCATGCGCACGATCCGCGCGCTGGAGGACGGGCCGCGCGGCGTGTACTGCGGCGCCATCGGCGTGGTGCGGCCGGCCGGCCCGCCGGGCGCGGGCGGCATCGCCGCCACCTTCAACGTGCCCATCCGCACGGTGGTGCTGCGCGGCGGCGAGGCGACCTGCGGCATCGGCAGCGGCATCACCGCCGACGCCCAGGCAGCCGCCGAGTGGGATGAATGGCGCCACAAGCGCGCCTTCGTGGAGCGCGCGAGCCAGCCCTTCGAGGTGCTGGAGACGCTGGCGCTGGAGGACGGGCGTTTCCGCCACCTGCCCGAGCACCTCGCGCGCATGGCCGGCTCCGCCGCGCATTTCGGCTTCGCCTGGGATGCGCCGCGCGTGCATGCTTGCCTGGAGGCGCTGGCGCTGCGGCACCCGCGGGGCCTGTGGCGCGCGCGCCTGCTGCTGGATGCCGCGGGCGCGCCGCGCGCTGAAGCCTTCGCTTGCCCGCCGGTGCCCGCGCCTGTGAGGCTGCAACTGGCCGACCGCCCCTTCGAGGCGGCGCACGGCGAATTCGTGCGCCACAAGACCACGCGCCGCGCGCACTACGCGGCCTTCGCGCCCACGCAGCCCGGCGTGTTCGACACGGTGCTGTGGAACGAGGCCGGCGAGATCACCGAAGGCACCTTCGGCAACATCGCGGCGCTGCTGGACGGCCGCTGGGTGACGCCCCCGCTGGCCTGCGGCCTGCTGCCCGGCGTGGGCCGCGCGGTGGCGCTGCGCGAGGGGCGCATCGCCGAGGCGGTGGTGCGGATGGAGGACGTGCCGCGCGTGCGGGAGTGGGCCTTCCTCAACAGCCTGCGGGGCTGGCTGCCGGCGTGCATCGGCTGAATCCGGGGGAGTCGAGGCTGCCGGCGTGGCTTAAGCTCCCGCCCCACAGTGCCTTGCCATGCACTGGAAATTTCTGCCCGAAGGGATGGCCCATCGATGGCCGGAGACGGAAGGGCGTCGATCGGATTTTCGTGGACGATGAAGGAGAAACGATCCAATGAACAAGCTCACCCGATCCCTGGCGGCTGCGGCACTGGTGCTGGCTGCGATGGGCGCTGGCGCGCAGGTGCCCGTGCTGCCCAACCCGGACCAGGACGCCATGCTGGCGAGCCCCGACCCGCAGCTGGCGGCCAACAAGCGGATCGTGTACGACTTCTGGCGCGAGGTCTTCGAGGGGCTGCACATGGAGCTGGCCCCGAAGTACCTGACGAACGAGTACATCCAGCACAACCCGAACGTGCCCAGCGGGCGCGCCGCATTCGTCGATTTCTTCTCGAAGCGGGGCCAGCCCAAGGCCATTCAGCCGCGGATCACGGGGCCGCTCGTCACCATCGTCGCCGAGCGTGATCTGGTGACGCTGGTGTTCTCGCGGGAGTACCCGGAGCCTTCGGACCCGTCGAAGAAATACACGACGACGTGGTTCGACATGTTCCGGATCGAAGGGGGCAAGATCGCCGAGCACTGGGACCCCGCCGTGAAGCGTTGAGGGGCCAGCCTGGATCGCAGGCCCTCGCCATGTCTTTCATGGATGCATGGCATCACCCGCGACGCTTGAAATCGGCGCTGCGCCTCCCATCAGAAGGCCGCGGAGCAGGCCACGCCAGCGGACGCCGTGGAGCGGGCTTCGCCCGGCCACCGGCGTTGTCCCCCTTCCCACAGCGCGCAGCGCTGTGAGAGAAGGGGGAGGGCGCGAAGCGCCACAGGGGGTTGTGCCTTCACCTCAAAGCTTTTCCTTCACGTAAGACCCCCGGTCCATATCCACGATCTCCACGCTGAGCTGCACCAGCACGCCCTCGGGCTTCGGCGTGTGCTCGCGCAGCACGGCGCCCACGCGTGCGGCCAGGTCTTTTTTCGCCTCGGGCGTGCGGCCCGAGAGCAGGCGCAGCTGCGCGTGCACGAAGGCGCGGTTCGCGGGCTGGGTGCCGATGGCGAAACGGTCGGTGGTGACGAAGCGGCTCTTGAGGTCGGACTCGGCCTGGATCTCGGGGCTGGACGTGAGCGAGGCGTTGACGGCCTCGAACACCTTCGCTTCAGGGAAGGGGCGCAGGTTGTCGGTGTATTCGATGACCAGATGGGGCATGGTGGCTCCTGGATGGATGGATGGATGGGTGGGAAGGAAGAAGAAAAGGGGGCCGGGCGCCTTGGGCGCCGGCTGCGCGTCAGTTTTCCATGGTGCAGCGCACTGCCCGCGATGCATGAAACCGGCGCTGCGCCTCCCGTCCGGAGGCCGCGGAGCAGGCCATGCCAGCGGACGCCGTGGAGCGGGCTGGGCCCGGCCACCGGCGGCGTCCCCCTTCCCGCGGCGCGCAGCGCTGTGAGAGAAGGGGGAAGCGGCAAAGCCGCTCAGGGGGTTGTGGCTTCATCTCATCCGCGCGCAGGCGCGAGGTCCAGCACGCAGCCGTCGCCGACGGCCTCGCGCCACACGCGCACGCGGCTGGGCGGGGGCTCCATGTCGGCCAGCGCGTCGGCGATGAAGACGCACAGGTTCTCCAGCGTGGCGGGCCCGAGGCCGGGCACCTCGTCGAGCAGGTGGTGGTCCAGGCGCTCGCGCAGCTGGGCGCAGCGCGCGCGCAGGTGGCCCAGGTCGATCACCATGCCCGTCGTGGGGTGGCGCGGGCCGGTGACGCAGATCTCGGCGTGGTAGGTGTGGCCGTGGATGCGGCGGCTGCCTTCGGCTTCGATCTCGCGCTGCAGCGTGTGCGCGGCGTCGAAGAAAAAGCGTTGGTGGACGGTGAACAGCATGGCGGAACGCGAGGGGAAGAACGGGGGCGCGGGGCGGGTCAGCGGATGCCCGTGAGTTTGTGGGTCTGCAGGCTCAGGCGCCACGCGGGCCGCTCCATGCAGGTGGCGATGCAGCGGCCGATATTGTCGGCCTGGTCGGGGCCGTCCATGGGCTGCAGGAAGCGGTGCGTGAAGCGCGTGCCCGCCTCCAGTTCCGCAAGGTCGAAGCCGGGCTGGGGCCAGACCAGCTTGAGCTCCTGCCCTTCGCGCTGCACCCAGGGCGCGCCGGCCTTGGGGCTGATGCACAGCCAGTCGATGCGGGGGGGCGCGGCCACGGTGCCGTTGCTCTCCACGGCGATGCGAAAGCCCCGTGCGTGCAGGGCGTCGATGAGGGGCGCGTCGAGCTGCAGCAGCGGCTCGCCGCCGGTGGCCACCACGAGCCGATGGTCCGCGTCGTGCGGTGGCCACTGGGCCGCGATCACGTCGGCCAGCGCGTCGGCCGCCGCATACTTGCCGCCCAGGGTGCCGTCGGTGCCCACGAAGTCGGTGTCGCAGAAGCGGCACACGGCCGTGGCGCGGTCTTCCTCGCGGCCGCTCCAGAGGTTGCAGCCCGCGAAGCGGCAGAACACGGCGGGCATGCCGGCCTGCCCGCCCTCGCCCTGCAGGGTGTAGAAGATTTCCTTGACGGCGTAGGTCATGCCAGGGCTTCCGCGGCCTGGGGCACCGGCGCCAGTTCGGCCAGGGCCTGCAGCAATTGATCCACGTCGGCCTCGGTGTGCGCGGCCGAGAGGGCGATGCGCAGGCGGGCCGTGCCCTCGGGCACCGTGGGCGGGCGGATGGCCGGCACCCAGAGCCCGCGCGCACGCAGCGCTTCCATCACGGCCAGGGCCTCGTCGTTGGGGCCGATCAGCAGCGCCTGCACGGCGGTGCGCGAGGCACCCAATTGCCAGTGCGTGCCCGCCAGCAGGGGTTCGAGCCCGGTGCGCAGTTGCGCGATGCGCGCCTGGAGGTGGCCGCGCAGGGCGTCGCCGCGCTCGATCAGGCCCAGGCTGGCCTGCAGCGAGCGCGCCAGCAGGGCGGGCGCGGCGGTGGCGAAGATGTAGCTGCGCGTTTTCTGCAGCAGCCATTCGACGAGCACCTCGCTGCCGGCCACGAAGGCGCCGGCTGCGCCTGCGGCCTTGCCCAGCGTGGCCATGTAGAGCACGCGGGGCGAAGCCTGGGCGCCGGTCAGACCCGCCTCGGCCAGGCTGCCCCGGCCCTGGGGGCCGAGCACGCCGAAGCCGTGGGCGTCGTCGAGCAGCAGCAGCGCGTCGTGGCGCTCGCACAGCGCGAGCAGGGCGGGGATGTCGGCCACGTCGCCGTCCATGCTGAACACCGCGTCGGTGATGACCAGCTTGCGGCGCGCGGGGCTGGCCGCGAGCTGCGCCTCCAGCGCCGCGAGGTCGGCGTGCGCATAGCGGTGGATGGTGGCTTTCGAGAGGCGCGCGCCGTCGATCAGGCAGGCGTGGTTGAGCGCGTCCGAGAAGATGGCGTCGCCCGCGCCCACCAGGGCCGGCACGATGCCGATGTTGGTGGCGTAGCCCGCGTAGAAGTAGAGCGCGCGCGGCAGTTGCACGAAGCGGGCGAGGTCGGCTTCCAGCGCGGCGTTGGCGGCGCTGTGGCCGCTCACGAGCGGCGAGCCGCCCGAGCCCACGCCGAATTCGCGCGCGCCGGCGCAGGCGGCATCGGCCAGCGCCGGGTGGCCGGCCAGGCCCAGGTAGTCGTTGCTGCAGAAGGCCAGCATGGGCTGCCCGTCCACGTCCAGGTGCGCGCCCCGCAGCGGGCGCACGGCACGGCGGCGGCGGCGCAGGTGGGCGGCGTCGAGCTCCGCGATGCGCGCGGGCAGCTCGTCGAGCCAGGAGGAAGCGGGGGCGGCGGAGGGTGTGGTCATGCGGGATGGGTCCAGGGTTCGGGCAGCGCGAAGCGCGCGGTGCGCGGGTCGGGCGGGCACTGGTGCGGGATGTCCGCGAGCAGCGGCGCGCCCAGGCGCCGGCGCAGCCAGTCGAGATTGTCGCCCGCGGCCTGCATGTGCGGGTCGATGCGGCTCGCGATCCAGCCGGCCAGCGGCAGGCCGCGCGCGCGGATGGCCTCGGCCGTGAGCGCCGCGTGGCTGAGGCATCCCAGCCGCAGGCCCACGACCAGCACCACGGGCAGGCCCAGGGCCTGGGCGAGGTCGGCGCCGGTCTCGGTGTCCGAGAGCGGCACGTGGAAGCCCCCCGCGCCCTCGACCACCACGGCATCGGCCCGGGCCGCGAGGGCCTGGTAGGCGCCCACGATGGCGCCGATGTCGATGCGCGTGCCCGCGCGCGCGGCGGCGATGTGGGGCGAGAGCGGGTCGGGCAGCAGCACGGGGTTGTCGAGTTCGGGCGGCACGCGCAGCGTGGAGGCCGCGCGCAGCGCGAGCACGTCCTCGTTGGCGAGCGAGCCGCCCGGGCCGATGGGCTCGGCCCCGGCGGCGACGGCCTTCATGCCCACCACGCGCGCATGGTGCTGCGCCAGGGCGTGCAGCAGGCCGGTGGTGGCCACCGTCTTGCCCACGCCGGTGTCGGTGCCGGTGACGAAGCAGCCGATCATGGCAGGCTCCTTTCGGGCACGGCGGCCGTGGCGGCGGCGCCGGATTCCTCGGCCAGCGTGGCGTCGAGCGCCGCCAGGGCCTGGCGACCCAGGTGGTCGATGGCCGCGTCGTCCAGCACGTAGGGCGGCATGGCGTAGAGCGTGCGGCCGATGGGCCGCAGCAGCAGGCCGCGCGCCATCGCGTGGCGGTGGTAGCGGCGCGAAAAATCGGGGGCGTCGCCCGCCACGTCCCAGGCCCAGACCATGCCGAGCCGCCGCGCGTGGCGCACGCCCGGGTGGGCCGCGAGCGGGGCGAGGGCGGCATCGAACACCCCGGCCCGCGCGGCGTTGCGCGCGAGCGCGCCGGTCTGCTCGAAGAGGTCGAGCGTGGCCAGCGCCGCGCGGCAGGCGAGCGGGTTGCCGGTGTAGGAGTGCGAGTGCAGGAAGCCGCGCGCCACGTCGTCGCCGTAGAACGCGGCATAGACCGCATCGGTGGTGAGCACGGCCGACAGCGGCAGCGTGCCGCCCGTGAGGCCCTTGGAGAGGCAGATGAAATCCGGCCGGATGCCCGCCTGCTGGTGGGCGAACATCGTGCCGGTGCGGCCGAAGCCGGTGGCGATCTCGTCCACGACGAGGTGCACCCGGTAGCGGTCGCACAGGGCGCGCGCCTGCCGCAGGTATTCGGCATCGTGCATCGCCATGCCGGCCGCGCACTGCACCAGCGGCTCCAGGATGAGCGCGGCGGTGGTGGCGTGGTGCCCGGCCAGCCAGCGCTCCAGCGCCCCGGCCGCGCGGCGCGCCACGGCGGCGGCGTCCTCGCCGGGCAGCGCGCCGCGCGCGTCGGGGCTGGGCACGGTGGCGCCCAGGCGCACCAGCGGGGCATAGGCCTCGCGGAAGAGCGCGATGTCGGTCACGGCCAGCGCGCCCACGGTCTCGCCGTGGTAGCCGCCGGCCAGGCCCACGAAGCGGCATTTCTCCGGATGGCCCTGGTTGCGCCAGTAATGGGCGCTCATCTTGAGCGCGATCTCCGTGGCGGCCGCGCCGTCGCTGCCGTAGAACGCATGGCCCAGGCCCGTGAGCGCGGCGAGGCGCTCGGACAGCTCCACCACGGGCGCGTGCGTGAAGCCCGCGAGCATCACGTGGTCCAGCCGCGCGAGCTGGTCGGCGATGGCCTCGCGGATGTGCGGATGCCCGTGGCCGAAGAGGTTCACCCACCAGGAGCTGATGCCGTCCAGGTAGCGCCGGCCGTCGGTGCCGTGCAGCCAGGGGCCTTCGGCGCGCGCGATGGCCACGGGCGGGTCGGCCTCGTGGCGCTTCATCTGCGTGCAGGGGTGCCAGACGCTGGCGACGCTGCGGGCGGCGAGGGTGGCGGGCATGGGGGCGTTCACGGTGGCTCAGGCCTTCTGGGTGGGAACGTGCGCGCGCAGCGCCACCTGGCGGTTGGCCTCGTCCACGAAGACGAGGCGCGGGCGGTGCCCTGCCACATCGGCCTCGGGCACCAGCGCGAAGGCCGCGATGATGAGCAGGTCGCCCACGCTCGCGCGGCGCGCGGCCGAGCCGTTCACCGAGACGATGCCGCTGCCGCGCTCGCCCTTGATGGCGTAGGTGACGAAGCGCTCGCCGTTGTTGATGTTCCAGATGTGCACCTGCTCGTTCTCGGCGATGCCGGCGGCGTCCAGCAGGTCTTCGTCGATGGCGCACGAGCCTTCGTAGTGCAGCTCGCAGTGCGTGGCGGCGGCGCGGTGGATCTTGGATTTCAGCAGGGTGCGGAACATGGTCGCGGAGGCGGGAGTTGCAAAAAAGGGGAAGGGGCCGGCGGTTCAGCGCGCGGGCGGCACCAGCAGCGTGGGCGCGGCGGGCGCGGCCATCTCAGGCCAGTCGCGGCTGGTGTGCAGGCCGCGGCTCTCGCGGCGCTGCTGGGCCGAGCGCACGATCAGTTCGGCCACCTGCACGAGGTTGCGCAGCTCCAGCAGGTCGCGGCAGACGTGGAAGTTGGCGTAGAACTCGGCGATCTCGGCCTGCAGCAGCGCGATGCGGTGCGCGGCGCGCTCCAGGCGCTTGTCGGTGCGCACGATGCCCACGTAGTCCCACATGAAGCGGCGCAGCTCGTCCCAGTTGTGCGAGATGACCACGCGCTCGTCGGCATCGGTCACGCGGCTGTCGTCCCAGGCGGGCAGGGCGGGGGCTGGGGCCGGCGCGGGGTGCGCGGCGCGGATGGCCTCGGCCGCCGCGCGCGCGAACACCATGCATTCCACCAGCGAATTGCTGGCCAGCCGGTTGGCGCCGTGCAGGCCGGTGCAGGCGGTCTCGCCGATGGCGTAGAGGCCGGCGAGGTCGGTGCGCCCGGCCAGGTCGGTGAGCACGCCGCCGCAGGTGTAGTGCGCGGCCGGCACCACGGGGATGGGCTGGCGCGTGATGTCGATGCCCAGCTCCGCGCAGCGCGCGAGGATGTTGGGGAAGTGCGCGCGCAGGAATTCGGGGCTCTGGTGCGAGATGTCCAGGTGCACGCAGTCCAGGCCGTGGGTCTTCATCTCGAAGTCGATGGCGCGGGCCACCACGTCGCGCGGAGCGAGCTCGGCGCGCGCGTCGTGCGCGGGCATGAAGCGCGTGCCGTCCGGGCGCAGCAGGCGGCCGCCCTCGCCGCGCACCGCCTCGCTGATCAGGAAGGACTTGGCCTGCGGGTGGTAGAGGCAGGTGGGGTGGAACTGGATGAACTCCATGTTCTGCACGCGGCAGCCCGCGCGCCACGCGGCGGCGATGCCGTCGCCCGTGGCCGTGTCGGGGTTGCTGGTGTAGAGGTACACCTTGCCCGCGCCGCCCGTGGCCAGCACGGTGTGCGGCGCGCGGAAGGTGTGCACCGTGTCGCCGGCTTCGTCGAACGCATAGAAGCCCAGGCAGCGCTGCGGGCCGGGCAGGCCCAGCTTGCGCGCGGTGATCAGGTCCACCAGCGTGTGGTGCTCCAGCAGCGTGATGCCGGGGGTGGCGCGCACGCGTTCCAGCAGCGTGCGCTGCACGGCGGCGCCGGTGGCGTCGGTGGCGTGCACGATGCGGCGCGCGCCGTGGCCGCCCTCGCGCGTGAGGTGCAGGTGGCCGTCTTCCTGCGAGAACGGCACGCCCAGCTCCTGCAGCCAGCGGATGGCCTGCGGCGCGCCCTCCACCACGGCGCGCGTGGCGGCCAGGTCGCACAGGCCGGCGCCGGCCACCAGGGTGTCCTGCACGTGCGCGTCGAACGTGTCGCCCTCGGCCAGCACGGCGGCGATGCCGCCCTGCGCCCAGCCGCTCGCGCCGTCGTGCAGCGAGCGCTTGGTGAGCACGGCCACGCGGTGCGCGGGCGCGAGGTGCAGCGCGGCCGAGAGGCCCGCGAGGCCGCTGCCGATGATGAGGACGTCGAAATCGAAGGAGGCCATGCGGTTCGGTGGTTGAGGCGGGTGGGGCCCCCGCCCGCCGGGCGGTCGGGCGGGGGCGGAGTCACGCCGGCGTATAGGCCAGGCGCACGTAGATGGGCGCGAAGGCCTCGGCCTGCGTGATCTCGATCAGGGTTTCCTTGCCCAGCTCCAGCAGGGCGATGAAGGTCACCACCAGCACGGTGGAGCCCTTGGCGGGGTCGAAGAGTTCCTCGAACTCCACGAAGCGGCGGCCCTGCAGGGTCTTGAGCACGGCGCTCATGTATTCGCGCACGCTCAGCTCCTCGCGCGTGATGCGGTGGTGCTGCACGAGTTTGGCGCGCTTCATGATGTCGCGCCAGGCCTCCTGCAGGTCGGCCACGTACACGTCGGGAAAGCGCTGCACCAGGCTCTGCTCGATGTGCACCTGCGCGCGCAGGAAGTCGCGACCATGCTGCGGCACGCTCGCCAGGCGCGCGGCGCCGAGCTTGATCTGTTCGTATTCGAGCAGGCGGCGCACCAGTTCGGCGCGCGGGTCTTCCGCCTCCTGGGCGCCTTCCTGCTTCTTGGGCGGCAGCAGCATGCGCGACTTGATCTCGATGAGCATGGCCGCCATGAGCAGGTATTCGGCTGCCAGCTCCAGGTTGCGGCTGCGGATCTCGTCCACGTAGCCCAGGTACTGGCGCGTCATGTCCAGCATGGGGATGTCGAGGATGTTGAAGTTCTGCTTGCGGATGAGGTAGAGCAGCAGATCCAGCGGGCCCTCGAAGGCCTCCAGGAACACCTCCAGCGCATCGGGCGGGATGTAGAGGTCCTGCGGCAGCGCGAAGAGCGGCTCGCCGTAGAGCCGCGCCACGGCATCGCTGGCGGGCGCGGCGCCCGGCGGGGCGGCGTCAGCGGCGGTCGGCAGGGCCTCCACGGCGTCGGCGCTCATGCGATGCTTCTATTTTGATAGCAATGTATGCAGCGTTTTCGCCGACATACCGCCTGTTTTGCCTGAAATCTCAGCCCTGGGTCTGGTAGACGTAGGGTTTCTGGGCCACGCGGCCCTCGTCGTATTCCTGCCAGATGTCGCGGTCCACCTGCTTGTCCCACAGCAGCGCGCGGCCGGCCACCTGCTGGGCGGGGAGCTCGGGCTTCTGGGACTTGAGCTGCTGGAGGAACTGCGTGGCGTCGGACTGGTAGTCGGGGCGGCGGAAGAAGGACATGGTCGTGGGGGGTTCTCGGAAGACAGCCGGCGATTTTACCGGGGGCGCCCGCGCTACATTGCGGCCTTGGGCGCTGCCGTCCCGGCGCGCCCGCCCACCGCCACCCTTTTCGCGCCCAGGGCGCCGCCATTCCATGCCGCTGACCTTCCGCCATCGCACCGATCCCGCCGCCGTGCCGGCACCCGGCCGGCGCCGGCTCCTGTGGGCCGCCGGGGCCGCCGCCGGCCTCTGGGCGCTCGCGGGCTGCGATCCGCAGCGCATCCGCGAGCTGGAGGAGGGCGTCTCCACCGAGGCCGACGCGCGCGCGCGCTTCGGCGAGCCCGAGCGCGTGTGGGACGAGCCCGGCGGCGCGCGCACGTTCGAATACAACCGCCAGCCCGCCGGCCACCAGAACTACATGATCACCATCGGCCCCGATGGCCGCATGAGCGCGCTGCGCCAGGTGCTGGCGCCGCACCAGTTCGAGAAGATCGTGCCCGGCATGCCCATGGAGGAGGTGCGCCGGCGCCTGGGCAAGCCCGCGAAGGCGATGGCCTTCGAGCGCCTGGGCGAGACGGCCTGGGACTGGCGCTGGAACGACGGCGGCAACCAGCCCATGGTGTTCACCGTGACCTTCGACGGCCAGGGCCACGTGCTGCGCAGCGGCAGCGCCTTCGAGCAGCGCGACGGCAAGTGATCCGCGGTGCGGGCTGGCCCGCCGATTGCATGCCCGCCTGCCATCCCTTTGGCTCTCCCGCCCGCCGCGCCATGCCCGAATCGCCTCCCGACCCCATTCCCGTGCCCGTGCCGTCGCTGCGCCACGGCCGCTACGAAGACGCGCAGGCGCTCTTCGCCGGCACGCTGTTCGTGGCCATGGCGCTCATGCTGCTGGGGCAGGCGGGCCTGCTCATCGGCGGCACGGCGGGCGTGGCCTTCCTGCTGCACTACCTGACGGATGTTTCCTTCGGCAAGCTGTTCTTCGTCGTGAACCTGCCCTTCTACTGGTTCGCCTGGACGCGGATGGGGCGCGAGTTCACGGTCAAGACCTTCCTGAGCGTGGCGCTGCTGTCGGTGCTCACCGAAATGTTTCCCCACGTGATGCACGTGGACTACCTGAACCCGGTCTTCGCCGCGGTGCTGGGCGGGCTGCTGCTGGGCACGGGCGGCCTCTTCCTCGCGCGGCACCGCTCCAGCCTGGGCGGCGCCACCGTCGTGGCGCTCTATCTGCAGAACCGCCATGGCATCCGGGCCGGCAAGGCGCAACTGGCGATCGACTGCACGGTGCTGCTGCTGGCGCTCTTCATCGTGCCGCCGCAGCGCGTGGCGTACTCGGTGCTGGCGGCGGTGGTGATGGGGGTGTTTTTGTGGGTCAGCCACCGGCCGGGGCGCTACGTGGGCGGCTGACCGGCCGGGCGGATGGACTCGCGGATGCGGATGCCGCTGGCGTCGTCCGCATCGCCGCCCGCAATGGCGTCGGCGGCCATGCCCACGCCTTTGCCCACCACCTTGGCCGTGCCCACGGCCACGTCCGCCGCCACGCCCACGGCGCTCGCGGTGACGCTCACGGCGGTGGTGGCCACGGTCACCACCGTGCAGCCCGCGAGCCAGGGCATGGCGGCTGCCGCCGCCAAGGCAACCCACAGCGTGCGTGCCGCGCGGAACATGGCCGGCCTCAGCGCACGCGCATGCCCGGCGTGGCGCCGGGCCAGGGGTTCAGCACGTAGATGCCGGGCTGCGCCTTCTCGTCGCCGTGGCTCGCGGCCAGCACCATGCCCTCGGAGACGCCGAACTTCATCTTGCGCGGCGCGAGGTTGGCCACCATCACTGTGAGCTTGCCCACGAGCTCCTCGGGCCGGTAGGCGCTCGCGATGCCCGAGAACACGTTGCGCGTGCGGCCCTCGCCCACGTCCAGGGTAAGGCGCAGCAGCTTGGTGGAGCCCTCCACGGCCTCGCACTGCACGATCTGGGCGATGCGCAGGTCGATCCTGGCGAAGTCGTCGATGGTGATGGCGGGCGCGATCTCCTCGCCGCCCGGTGCTATGGTTTCAGGAGCATTCTTCGCAGGTTCGGCGGCGACTGGCGGCTCGAAAAGCGCTTCGAGCTGCTTGGCGTCCACGCGCTGCATCAGGTGCTGGTAGGCGCCGATCGCGTGGCCCTCGCCCAGCAGGGCGGCGGCATCGGAGAAGGCCAGCGGCGCGACGTTCAGGAACGCCTCCACCTGCGAGGCCAGCGCGGGCAGCACCGGCTTGAGGTAGAGCGCGAGCAGGCGGAAGGCCTCGATGCAGGTGGTGCAGGCGGCCTGCAGCGCGGCCTCCTGGCCTTCCTGTTTGGCGAGCTCCCAGGGCTTGCGCGCGTCCACGTATTCGTTCACGCGGTCGGCCAGCAGCATGGTCTCGCGCACGGCGCGGGCCGTGTCGCGCTTGTCGTAGGCCTCGGCGATGGCGCCGGCCTGCGCGCGCAGCGCTTCCAGCAGCGCGGCGCCCTCCGCGTCCGGCGTGCCCAGCCGGCCGCCGAAGCGCTTGGTCAGGAAGCCCGCCGCGCGGCTCGCGATGTTCACGAACTTGCCGATCAGGTCGCTGTTGACCCGCGCCATGAAGTCCTCGGCGTTGAAGTCGATGTCCTCGTTGCGGCCGTTGAGCTTGGCCGCGAGGTAGTAGCGCAGCCACTCGGCGTTCATGCCCAGGCCCAGGTACTTGAGCGGGTCGAGGCCGGTGCCGCGGCTCTTGCTCATCTTCTCGCCGTTGTTCACGGTGAGGAAGCCATGCACGAAGACCGCGTCGGGCGTCTTGCGGCCGCTGAACTTCAGCATCGCGGGCCAGAACAGCGTGTGGAAGGTGACGATGTCCTTGCCGATGAAGTGGTATTGCTCCAGCCGCGGGTCGGCGAGGTAGGCCTCGTAGCTCTCTCCGCGCTTTTCCAGCAGGTTCTTGAGCGAGGCGAGGTAGCCCACGGGCGCGTCGAGCCACACGTAGAAGTACTTGCCCGGCGCGTCGGGGATCTCGATGCCGAAGTAGGGCGCGTCGCGGCTGATGTCCCAGTCGCCCAGGCCCTCGCTGGTGGTGCCGTCGGGGTTGGTGCGCACCGAGAACCATTCCTTGACCTTGTTGGCCACCTCGGGCTGCAGCCGGCCGTCCTGCGTCCACGCCTGCAGGAAGGCCACGCAGCGCGGGTCGGAGAGCCGGAAGAAGAAATGGTCGGAGCTTTTCAGCACCGGCTTGGCGCCCGAGAGGGCCGAGTAGGGCTCGGTCAGGTCGGTGGGCGCGTACACGGCGCCGCAGTTCTCGCAGTTGTCGCCGTACTGGTCCTTGGCGTGGCAGCGCGGGCACCCGCCCTTGATGAAGCGGTCGGGCAGGAACATGTTCTTCTCGGGGTCGAAGAACTGCTCGATGGTGCGCGTCTCGATGAGGCCCGCGGCCTGCAGGTCGCGGTAGATCTGCCGCGCGAGCTCGTGGTTCTCGGGCGCGTCGGTGCTGTGCCAGTTGTCGAAGCGGATGTGGAAGCCCTCCAGGTAGGGCTTGCGGCCGGCGGCGATGTCGGCCACGAACTGCTGCGGCGTCTTGCCGGCCTTCTCGGCCGCGATCATGATCGGCGCGCCGTGCGTGTCGTCGGCACCCACGAAGTTCACCTCGGCGCCCTGCATGCGCTGGTACCGCACCCAGATGTCGGCCTGGATGTATTCCATGATGTGGCCGATGTGGAAGTTGCCGTTGGCGTAGGGCAGGGCGGTGGTGACGAAGATCTTGCGTGCGGGCATCGTGTGCGTCTTTCGGGGCGGCGGTGCGCCCGCGCCGGGGGCGCGGGGCGAAGCCGGCGATTTTAGGGCGAGTCCTGCGCCGCCCGGGGCCGGCGCGGTTCGGGGGCGCCCGGGTCAGCCCGCCGGCGCGCGCAGCGGCTGGCCGGCATCGCGCCAGCCGAAGAAGCGGCAGATCTCGGCGCGGCGCGCGAGCGCGTCGGCGCGGCCCAGCGCCATCAGCTCGCGCGTGTAGCCGGGCTCGAAGAGCAGGTAGCTCGCCAGGGCTGCGCCGCGCACGTCGCGGGCATTGGTCGTGACCCCGAGCGCGCCCAGCAGCGTGCGGATCGGCGCGGGCAGGTCGCCCACGTGGCGCGCGGCCACGGCGTCCAGCCGCTGCGAGGGCGCGATCACCAGCAGCTCCAGCGGGCGCAGCGGGCTGAGGGCGCGCGCCTCGGGCGGGATCAGCGAGAGCGTCTGGTTGATGCGCTGGGCGCGCTCCACGTCCACGGCGAGCGCGTCCAGGAAGATGTTGGAGAGCGCGTGCCCGGCGATCTGCGCGAGCGACGGGTATGCGGGCGGGGGCTCGGCGGCGGCCTCGTGGGCGGGCTCGTGCATGCGGCCCGCGCCCACCACCAGCACGCGCTCGGCCCCCAGGTGGATGGCGGGCGCGATGGGAGCGGACTGGCGCATGGAGCCGTCGCCGAAGAACTCCGTGCGCCCGCCCAGCTCCAGGGCCGTGGCCGGGAACACGAAGGGGATCGCCGAGGACGCGAGCAGGTGCGCGTGCGTGATGCGCCCGCGCGCGGCCTTGCGCTGCTGCCGCTGCCAGGGCTGCAGCGCTTCGTCGGCCTCGAAGAAGGTGAGGTGCTCGCCCGAGCTGTAGCTCGATGCGGTGACGGCCAGCGCCTGCAGGTGCCCCTGCCGGATGAGGCGCGGCAGCCGCGAGAGCGGCACGAGCTGCTCCAGCAGATCCGTCAGCGGCGCGTTGTCCAGCAGCGATCGCGGGCGCACGCGGCGCCAGCGCGCGACGGCCCAGCCCAGCGAGAGCAGCGTGAGCCAGCGCGCGCTGCTGCGCATCACGCTCAGCGAATCGGCGCGGTAGACCTGGTGGGCATGGAAGTCGTGCCACACGTGGGTGATGCGGCGCACGGCGCGGTCGAAATGGTCCGCGCCGCAGGCCAGCGCCGCCGCATTGATGGCGCCCGCCGAGGTGCCGGTGATGATGGGAAACGGATTGGGGTCGCGGCCCGCGCCGCAGGCCTTGCGCAGGTCGGAGATGGCCTCCAGCACGCCCACCTGGTAGGCCGCGCGGGCACCGCCGCCGGTGAGCACGAGGCCGGCCGTGCGCGGCGGCGTGGCGGGGGTGCGGTGTGGCATGGCGGTGGGCGTTCCTTTTCAGCGCCGGGCGGCATGCCCCGCGGGCGCGGGCGCCTCGGCGGGGGCTTTCAGCAGCAGGGCGGCCAGGTCGGGCGCCTGCATGATGGCCAGGCCGTGGTCGCGCGCGAAGTCGCGCGCGGCATCGCTCACCGAGCCCTGGAGCACCACATAGACGCCCGTGGCGCCCTCCTGCGCCTGCGCCGCGGCGTGCAGCTCGCGCAGCGGCTCCACGCCATGGGTGCCGGCCTTGCAGCGGCGGGCGCTGACCAGCGCGGCGCGGCCGCCCTTCTCGATGCGGAAGTCCGCCGGGCCGCCCGCGAGGCGCTGCACGGCCTGGCCCTCGGCCTGCCACGCGCGCTCCAGCCAGTCGGCCAGGCTGCGCCAGGGCAGGCGGGCGGCCTCGTCCAGCGCGGCCTGCAGGCGCGTGGCGCCGGGGGCCCGCCACTGCCGCCACGCGGCCATGCACCCCACGAGGAAGATCGGCGCCGCCCCCACGGCGGCGTACGGCGCGATGTGCGGCGGCAGCAGCGCGCCGCAGACCAGCGCGATCGCCCCCGCCACGAGAAAGCTGACCCACCACGGCGAGCGCAGCAGCACGGCGAACAGCGAATTGGGGGCCATCTTCAATTTCACGGGGAACGGTCCTTCGGGCGGTGCGGGAACAGGGGGGAACGGGAATCGGTGCGAAGCCATGCCGCCGCGCGGATGCGCCATCCACGGCCCCGGCCCCGGCATTGTCCTGCGGACTTCGGGGACGCGGATCAGGGAATAGACTACCCGCCCCCAAGGAGATTTACCAAGATGGCAGTGACAGAACAGGCGCTCCTCGCGGCGCTCGCGAGCGTACGCGATCCGCACACCGGCAAGGATTTCGTGGCCGCGCGCGCGGTGCGGGACCTGCGCATCGAAGGCGGCAGCGTGTCCTTCGGCGTGGAGCTGGGCTACCCCGCCCGCAGCCTGGAGCCGGCGCTGGCCCGCGAACTGGAGGCCGCGGCGCGCACGGTGGCGGGCGTGGAGAGCGTCTCGGTGCGCATCGCCACCAAGGTGGTGGCGCATGCGGTGCAGCGCGGCGTGCAGTTGCTGCCCCAGGTGAAGAACATCATCGCCGTCGCCTCGGGCAAGGGCGGCGTGGGCAAGAGCACCACGGCCGCCAACCTGGCCCTGGCCCTGGCGGCCGAGGGCGCGCGCGTGGGCGTGCTGGACGCCGACATCTACGGCCCCAGCCAGCCGATGATGCTGGGCATCGAGGGCAAGCCCGAGAGCACCGACGGCAAGACCATGGAGCCCCTGCGCAACCATGGCGTGCAGGTGATGTCCATCGGCTTCCTCGTGGAGTCCGACCAGGCCATGATCTGGCGCGGCCCCATGGCCACGCAGGCGCTGGAGCAGCTGCTGCGCCAGACGAACTGGCAGGACCTGGACTACCTCGTCGTGGACATGCCCCCGGGCACGGGCGACATCCAGCTCACCCTCTCGCAGCGCGTGCCCATCACCGGCGCGTTGATCGTCACCACGCCGCAGGACATCGCGCTGCTCGACGCCCGCAAGGGCATCAAGATGTTCGAGAAGGTGGGCGTGCCCATCCTGGGCATCGTGGAGAACATGGCGGCTCACGTGTGCAGCCAGTGCGGCCATGTGGAGCACATCTTCGGCGAGGGCGGCGGGCGCCGCATGGCGGCCGAATACGGCATGGACTACCTGGGGGCCCTGCCGCTGGATTTGCAGATCCGCCTGCAGGCCGACAGCGGAGCGCCCACCGTGGTGGCCGACCCCGGGGGCGAGGTGGCGCGCATCTACCGGCAGGTCGCGCGCGACGTGGCGGTGAAGGTGGCGCAGCAGGCCCGCGACTTCTCGGCCCGCTTCCCCACGATCTCCGTGAGCAAGGACACCTGAGCGCATAGAGCGAGCCCGCTGCGGCCGTAATCCGGGTCGCGGCGGGCTCGCCTTTCGGGCCGGGTTTCCGGGCGGTGCGTGGCGCGCTGTCCACGGTTGATAAATCCAATCACGTAACGATTCCAGGTGTATTGACGTGTATCAGCAGCTACGCTGACACTCGGCAATGTCCGGGCCGGTGCGGCCCGGCATTTCATGGGTAGCGATACCGAATACAACAAGGAGCGGGCATGGCGGTTACACAACCAGGATTTCTGGACAAGGAGCGCATCATCGCGGGGCCGGGCTTCAATCGGTGGCTGGTGCCGCCGGCGGCGCTGGCCATCCATCTCTGCATCGGCATGGCCTACGGGTTCTCGGTCTTCTGGCTGCCCCTGTCCAAGGCCCTGGGCACGGCGGGCACGGGCGCCGCGTGCGCCAAGGACATGAGCTTTTTCGCCGAGCTGTTCGCCTCGGGCTGCGACTGGCGCGTGGCCACGCTGGGGTGGATGTACACCCTGTTCTTCGTCTTCCTGGGCTGCTCGGCCGCCATCTGGGGCGGCTGGCTGGAGCGCGCCGGCCCGCGCAAGGCCGGTGTGGTCTCCGCGGTGTGCTGGTGCGGCGGCATGCTGCTGTCGGCCCTGGGCATCTACCTGCACCAGTTCTGGCTCATGATCCTGGGCTCGGGCGTGATCGGCGGCATCGGGCTGGGCCTGGGCTACATCTCGCCGGTGTCCACCCTCATCAAATGGTTTCCCGACCGGCGCGGCATGGCGACCGGCATGGCCATCATGGGCTTCGGCGGCGGCGCGATGATCGGCTCGCCGCTGGCCGTGGACCTGATGAAGACCTTCTCCACGCCGACCGACGTGGGCGTGATGCAGACCTTCGTGGTCATGGCGCTCATCTACTTCGTGTTCATGATGGCCGGCGCCCTGGGCTACCGCGTGCCCGCCACGGGCTGGAAGCCGGAAGGCTGGACGCCGCCGCCGCCCAGCGCCAACGCGATGATCACGCAGCGCCACGTGCACGTGAAGCGCGTCTGGGGCATCCCGCAGTTCTGGCTCGTGTGGATCGTGCTGTGCATGAACGTGAGCGCGGGCATCGGCGTGATCGGCATGGCCTCGCCCATGCTGCAGGAAGTGTTCGGCGGCTCGCTGATCGGCGTGCCGGCCAAGTTCGGCGAACTCGACAAGACCCAGCTCGCGGCCATCGCCGCGGTGGCCGGCGGCTTCACGGCGCTGCTCTCGCTCTTCAACATCGGCGGCCGCTTCTTCTGGGCCAGCCTCTCCGACAAGCTCGGCCGCAAGATGACCTACGTGGCGTTCTTCGTGCTGGGCGGCCTGCTCTACGCGAGCATTCCCAGCTCGGCCAGCGCCGGCAGCAAGCTGCTGTTCGTGGGCGCGTTCTGCATCATCCTGTCGATGTACGGCGGCGGCTTCGCCACGGTGCCGGCCTACCTGGCCGACCTGTTCGGCACGCAGTTCGTGGGCGCCATCCATGGCCGCCTGCTCACGGCCTGGGCCACGGCCGGCATCCTGGGCCCGGTGGTGGTGAACTACATGCGCGAGTACCAGCTCGGCCTCGGCATCCCGCGCGAGCAGGTCTACAACCAGACCATGTACATCCTGGTGGGCATGCTGGTCATCGGCCTCATCGCCAACCTGCTCGTGCGTCCGCTCGCGGACAAATGGTTCATGAGCGACGAGGAACTGGCGCACGAGAAGAAGCTCGCGCACGAGAAGGCTGCGGCGGCCGAGGTTGGTTCGGGCAGCGGCGGTGGCGGCACGACCAGCCCCGCGCTCGTGGCGTTCGCATGGGCGGCCGTGGGCATTCCGCTCGCCTGGGGCATCTACAAGACCCTGGTGAGCGCGGCCAAGTTCTTCCATTGAGCCCGCCCCGCATGGCCATGCTGCCCGGCTCCCTGACCCGGCGCATCGATGCGGCGGCCCGGCGCTTTGCCGACGAGCACGCGGGAGCCTTCAGCCTGGAGCCGGCCGAGGCCGGCGGCCAGCCGCCCCGGCTCCGCTGCGGCGGCCGGGTGCTCAACGGCGACTTCGGCCCCATCGACCGCTTCACCGAGCAGACCGGCGTGCGCGCCACGGTGTTCGCGCGCCAGGGCCAGGACTTCGTGCGCGTCGCCACGTCGGTGCGCAAGCAGGACGGCGAGCGCGCCATCGGCACGCAGCTCGACCGCTCCCACCCCGCCTACCGCGCCCTCGTGGCGGGCCGTGCCTATGCCGGCTATGCCACGGTGTTCGGCCGCCAGAACATGACGCGCTACGACCCCGTGCGCGATGCCGGCGGGCAGGTGGTGGGCGTGCTCTACGTGGGGCTGGACGTGAGCGGCATGCCGGCGCTGGGCGCGGCGGCCCGGCTGGCGCTGTCCGTGGTGGCGGCGCAATACGCCCTGGGCGCCGTCGCATGGTGGCTCCTGCCGCCGCTGCCCGCCGCCTGGCTGGCGGTGTCCGTCGCGCTGCCGCCGCTGGTGGCGGCGCTGGTCTACGGGCTGGCGTGGCGCGGCATCACCGCGCCGGTGGCCGAGGGCTGTGCCGCGGCCCAGCGCATCGCCGCGGGCGACCTGACCACCCAGATGCACGTGGCCCGGCGCGACGAGGTGGGGCAGATGCTGCAGGCCGTGAACGGCATCGGCGTCGGCCTCACGGGGCTGGTGACCCAGGTGCGCCAGGGCGCCGAAGGGCTGCGCGTGGCGACGCGCGAGATCGCCGAGGGCAATGGCGACCTGGCCACGCGCACCGAACAACAGGCGGGCGAGGTGAACGCCGCCGCATCGGCCCTGGAGCAGCTCACGGCCACCGTGGCGCAGAACGCCGAACACGCCCGGCAGGTCAACCAGCTCATGGGTACCGTGTCCGGCGCGTCGGAGCGCAGCAGCGAGGCGGTGGAGCGCGTGGTCTCCACCATGACCGGAATCCGCGAGGATGCCCACCGCATCCGCGACATCATCGGCATCATCGACAGCATCGCGTTCCAGACCAACATCCTGGCGCTCAACGCGGCCGTGGAGGCCGCGCGCGCGGGCGAGCAGGGGCGCGGCTTCGCGGTCGTGGCGTCGGAGGTGCGGGCGCTGGCGCAGCGCTCCTCGGGCGCGGCGCGCGAGATCCGCACCCTGATCGCGGCCTCCGTCGAGCGGGTGGACGCCGGCGGCGGGCTGGTCGAGAACGCGCGGGCCTCCATGCAGGGGATCTCGGGATCGATCGCCGAGGTCACCCACCTCATCGCGGGCATCGCCACCGCCAGCGGCCAGCAGAGCAGCGGCATCGAAGGTATCCACCAGAGCGTGGGCCGCATCGAGCAGATGACGCAGCAGAACGCCGCGCTGGTGGAAGAGGCCGCCGCGGCGGCGCTGCGCATGCGCGAGCAGGCCGCAGGCCTTGCCGATGCGACCGCGAAATTCAAGACCGCCGCATAGCCCGCGGCACAGGAAACCGACACCCCCCGCCCGGACCGCCGCCATGCCCGCATCGCGCCCCGCCATAACCCCGGTGCCCGCAAGGGCCAATGCAACGGCGTAGCCTTCGGGCCCCGTGCGCCGGCGTGGCGCGGCATGCGCGCCCGCCATGCTTTCGTCCAAGGAGACCACGATGAGCGAACAGAAAATCGAGTTCTACAAGGGCCCCGCCGGCGGCTGGGGCGCGCTGCGCTCCGTCGGCAAGACGCTCAAGCATCAGGACATCCCGATCAAGGGCGCCAAGACGCTGCTCTCGGCCAACCAGCCCGACGGTTTCGACTGTCCGGGCTGTGCCTGGCCCGACCGCAACCATGCCTCCACCTTCGAGTTCTGCGAGAACGGCGCCAAGGCCGTGGCCGCCGAGGCCACCGCGCGCCGCGCCGGCCCCGAGCTGTTCGCCCGCCACACCGTGGCCGAGCTGGCCGCGCAGAGCGACTTCTGGCTGGAGGACCAGGGCCGGCTCACGCACCCCATGGTCTACGACGCGGCCAGCGACCACTACGTGCCCATCGCCTGGGACGATGCCTTCCAGATCATCGCCCGCCACCTGAACGCGCTGCCCGATCCCAACCAGGCGATCTTCTACACCTCCGGCCGCGCCAGCAACGAGGCGGCCTTCCTCTACCAGCTCTTCGTGCGCGAGTACGGCACGAACAATTTCCCCGACTGCTCCAACATGTGCCACGAGCCCAGCGGCAGCGCCATGCGCCCGCAGATCGGCGTGGGCAAGGGCACGGTGACGCTGCAGGACTTCGAGGAGGCCGACGCGATCTTCATCTTCGGCCAGAACCCCGGCACCAACCACCCGCGCATGCTGGGCGAGCTGCGCGCGGCCCACAAGCGCGGCGCGCAGATCGTGAGCTTCAACCCGCTGCGCGAGCGCGGCCTGGAGCGCTTCGCCGACCCGCAGAGCAAGATGGAGATGGCCACCCTGGGCTCCACGCCCATCAGCACGCACTATTTCCAGTTGCGCGTGGGCGGGGACATGGCCGTGGTCAAGGGCATGATGAAGCACCTGGTGGAGATCGAGGACCGCGAGGGCGGCGTGCTCGACCATGCCTTCATCGCGGAGCACACCACCGGCATCGACGCGCTGCTGGCCGACATCCGTGCCGAATCGTGGAGCCTGATCGAGCAGGAGTCGGGCCTGGCCGAGGCGCAGATCCGGGCCGCCGCCGAGGTGTACCGGCAGGCCAAGCGCGTGATCGCCTGCTGGGGCATGGGCATCACCCAGCACATGCATTCAGTGGCCACCATCCAGATGATCGTGAACTGGCTCATGCTGCGCGGCAACATCGGCCGCCCGGGCGCGGGCCCGTGCCCCGTGCGCGGCCACAGCAATGTGCAGGGCGACCGCACCATGGGCATCTGGGAGAAGCCGCCCGCCGCGCTGCTCGACCGCCTGCAGGAGGTGTTCGGCTTCGAGCCGCCGCGCGCGCCGGGCGTGGACACGGTGGAGGCCATCCGCGCCATGCTGGACGGCAAGGGGCGCGTGTTCTTCGCGCTGGGCGGCAACTTCGCGGCCGCCACGCCCGACACCTACGAGACCTGGAAAGCGCTGGCCCGCTGCGACCTCACGGTGCACGTGACCACCAAGCTCAACCGCAGCCACATCGTGCACGGCCGCGAGGCGCTGATCCTGCCCTGCCTGGGCCGCACCGAGATCGACGTGCAGGCCACCGGCTCGCAGGGCGTGACGGTGGAGGATTCGATGAGCATGGTGCACATCTCGATGGGCATCAACCCGCCGGCCTCCGAGCACCTGCTCTCCGAGCCCGCCATCGTCGCGCGGCTCGCGGCGGCCACGATCGGCGCGCGCAGCAGGACGCCCTGGCTCTGGCTCATCGAAGACTATGCGCGCATCCGCGACAAGATCGAGCAGGTGTTCGTGGACTTCAAGGACTTCAACCAGCGCGTTGCCGTGCCGGGGGGCTTCCGGTTGCGCAACACGGCGAGCGAGCGCGTGTGGAACACCGCCACGCGCAAGGCCGGCTTCTTCGCACACCCGGTGCCGCAGGACACCCCCGTGCACCAGGCGCGCGCCCGCACCCGCGACGCGGTGGTCTTCACCCTGCTCACCACGCGCTCGCACGACCAGTACAACACCACCATCTACGGCCACGACGACCGCTACCGGGGCGTCTACGGCCAGCGCCGCGTGGTCTTCATCCACCCCGAGGACATCCGCGCGCTGGCCCTGAAGGACGGCGACTGGGTGGACATCAAGACCGTGTGGAGCGACGGCCAGGAGCGCCGCGCCGACCGCTTCAAGCTGGTGGCCTACGACATCCCGCGCGGCAACCTCGCTGCTTACTACCCCGAGACCAACCCGCTGGTGCCGCTCTCTTCCGTGGCGCTGAACGCGGGCACGCCCACATCCAAGTCCATCCCCGTGGTGCTGGTGCCGAGCGCCGCCGTGCCCGAGGCCGCCCAGGCGCAGGAGGTGCCAGAGGTGCCGGAGGTGCCCGTGGTCGCGCCGGCCGTGGTCTGACCGGCGCCGTGGCGGATACCGACGACGACCTCACCGCCGCGCTGCTTTCGGCCCTGGCGGAGTGGGACGCGCCGCAGGGCGTGTCCATGCCCCGGCTCGCCAAGCGGCTCGGGCTGTCCGGCAGCGTGGTGCTGCGGCGCCTGCACCTGCTGAGCGATGCCGTGGTGGGCGGGCAGGCGGGCCCCGGCTGGGTGCGCGTGGCGCAGGACGGCGACCGCTGGCTGGCCTGGCTCACTGATGCCGGCCGGTCCCTGGCGGCATCCGGTGCAGGCCCTGAGGAGGCCGCTCCCGGGCCGGCCGCTGCCTGCCTCATGCCCGGTGAGGACGAAGGTGGGAGCGGGGAGGCCGCGCTGCCCGGCCCCGTGGTGGCGCGCGCGGTGCAGCGGCACATGGCGCCCGCCGGCGCGCCGGCCTCCACGGGCCCGCAGCCGCCGCCCTGGCAGGACGATGCCGTGGCCGCCGAGGTGCCCGTGGCCCTGGTGTTCAACGGCCTCTCCCACGCGGTGATGATGGCCACGCCCTCCGACCTGCACGAATTCGCCCTGGGCTTCGCGCTCAGCGAGGGCCTGATCGATACCCCCGCGGACTGCCGCGACATCGAGGTGCTGGCCCGCGGCGGCGCGGAGGCCGGCTGGGAAGCGGCCTGCGAGGTGCGCCTGGACATCGCCCCGCGCTGCTTCGCGCGCCTGAAGGAGCGGCGCCGGGCGCTTGCCGGCCGCACCGGCTGCGGGCTGTGCGGTATCGACAGCCTGCAGGCACTTGACCTCGTGCCCGAGCGCGTCACGCAGCGGCCCTGGGTGGCGGCGCTGCCGGCGGCAGGGGTGTCGCGCGCCGTGGCCGCCATGCCCCCGCTGCAGGTGTTCAACGCGGCCGCCGGCGCGCTGCATGCCGCGGCCTGGGCCACCCCGGAGGGCGAGCTTACCGACCTGCTGGAGGATGTGGGCCGCCACAACGCGCTCGACAAGCTCATCGGCCGCCTGGCCGCGCAGGGGCGCCTGGGCGAGGGCGGCTTCGTGGTGATGTCGAGCCGCGCCAGCTACGAGCTGGTGCGCAAGTGCGCGCGCATGGACATCCCCCTGCTGGCCACCGTCTCCGCGCCGACCTCGCTGGCCGTGGATCTCGCGGTGCAGGCGGGCATCGTGCTCTGGGGGCTGTGCCGGCCCCCGCGCGCCGTGCTCTATACCGGCGGCGCAGTAGCACGCTAGGCAGGCTGGGGCGGGGCGGCATTCGCCCGGTGCCCCGCGCCGCCGGAGGGGCGGGGCTTTTGCGCTAAGGTAGCCGCCCATGATGCCGACCTTCTTCCAACTGGGCTGGCGCACCCTCTGGCGCGACCTGCGCGCGGGCGGGCTGCGCCTGCTCATCGTCGCCGTGGCGCTGGCCGTCGCGGCCCTCACTTCCGTGGGCTTCTTTGCCGACCGCCTGCAGGGCGGCCTGGAGCGCGACGCGCTGCAACTGCTGGGCGGCGACGTGGTGATCGCCAGCGACCAGCCCACACCCGCGCCCTTCGCGGACAAGGCCCGCGCCCTGGGCCTGCGCGGCGTGACCACGCTGGGCTTTCCCACCATGGGCCGCGCGAGCGACGCGCAGGGCGGGGCCAGCCGCCTGGTGGCCCTGAAAAGCGTGGAGCCGGGCTACCCGCTGCGCGGCAGCCTGCAGACCGCCGATGGCCCGGGGCCTGCCGCCCCCACGCGCGACATCCCGGCGCGCGGCGACGTCTGGGTGGACCCGCCGCTGCTGGAGGCTCTGGGGCTGAAGCTGGGCGATGCGCTGCTGCTGGGCGACGCGCAGCTGCGCATCGCGCGCACCATCGCCATCGAGCCCGACCGGGGCGGCGGCTTCATGAGCTTCGCGCCGCGCGCCATGGTCAACGCGCAGGACCTGCCCGCCACCGGCCTCGTGCAGCCCGCCAGCCGCCTCACCTACCGCTTCGCCGTGGCCGGCGAGCCGCCCGCCGTCAAGGAATTCGCCGCCTGGGCCGCCCGCGCGGCCGAGGAGCCCGGCATCCACGGCGTGCGCGTGGAATCGCTCGACAGCGGCCGGCCCGAGATGCGCCAGACGCTCGACCGCGCCCAGAAATTCCTCAGCCTCGTGGCCTTGCTGGCCGCGCTGCTCTCGGCCGTGGCGGTGGCCCTGGCCGCGCGCGGCTTCGCCAACGACCACCTCGACGCCGCCGCCCTGCTGCGCGTGCTGGGCCAGAGCCAGCGCGGCATCGCCGGTGGCTACGTGGTGGAGTTCACGCTCGTCGGCCTGTTCGCCAGCGCGGTGGGCGTGGCCCTGGGCTACGCGGTGCACCACGTCTTCGTGCTGTTGCTCGCGGGCCTCGTGGAATCGACCCTGCCCGCGCCCAGCCTGTGGCCCGTGGCCTTCGGCTTCGGCATGGGCCTCACGCTGATGTGCGCCTTCGGCCTGCCGCCGGTGCTGCAATTGGCCCAGGTGCCGCCGCTGCGCGTGATCCGCCGCGACCTGGGCGCGCTCAAGCCGGCGTCGCTGGCCGTGCTGGGCGTGGGCATCGCGGGCTTCGCCGCGCTGCTGCTGGCCGTGAGCAGCGACCGCAAGCTGGGTCTGATCGCCGTGGGCGGCTTCGCGGGCGCCGTGGCGCTCTTCGCGCTGCTGAGCTGGCTGGCCGTGAAGGTGCTGCGCGCCAGCGTCAACGAAGCCACCGCGCCGCGCTGGCTGGTGCTGGCCACGCGGCAGATCTCCGCACGGCCCGTCTATGCCGTGGTGCAGGTCAGCAGCCTTGCCGTGGGCCTGCTGGCCCTGGTGCTGCTCGTGCTGCTGCGCACCGACCTTATCGAGAGCTGGCAGCGCGCTACCCCGGCCGATGCACCCAACCGCTTCGTCATCAACGTCATGCCCGACCAGGCGAGCGCCTTCCAGGGTGCGCTGCGCGATGCGGGCGTGCAGCGCTACGACTGGTTCCCCATGATCCGCGGCCGGCTCGTGGCCATCAACGGCCGCGAAGTGGGCCCGCAGGACTACGCCGACGACCGCGCCCGGCGCCTCGTGGACCGCGAATTCAACCTCTCCAACGCCGCGCAGGCGCCGGGCCACAACACCTTCGTGGCCGGCCGCTGGACCGAAGGCGCCGCCGGCGAGATCAGCGTGGAGGACGGCATCGCCGAAACCCTGGGCCTGAAGCTGGGCGACATGCTGCGCTTCGACATCGGCGGCGTCATGAGCGAGGCGCGCGTCACCAGCCTGCGCAAGGTGGACTGGAGCTCGCTGCGCGCCAACTTCTTCGTCATGTACACCACCGCGCAGATGCCGCCCGAGCTGCCCGTCACCTACCTGGCGGCCTACCGGGCGCCCGATGCGCCAGGCTTCGACAACGCCCTCGTGCGCGCCTTCCCCAACATCACCAACGTGGACATGGGCGCCACCCTGGCCCAGGTGCAGCGCGTGCTGGGGCAGGTGATCCGCGCCGTTGAGTTCCTCTTCGGCTTCACGCTCGCGGCCGGCCTCGTCGTGCTCTTCGCGGCCGTCACCGCCACGCGCGAGGAGCGCGCGCGCGAATTCGCCATCATGCGCGCCGTGGGGGCCCGCGCCAGCCTGCTGCGGCAGGTGCAGCGCGCCGAGCTGGCGGGCATCGGCCTGCTCGCGGGTTTCCTGGCCAGCGTCGTGGCGGTTGCCGTGGGCTGGGCCCTGGCCCGCTACGTCTTCGACTTCCAGTGGACGGCCACGCCCTGGGTGCCCCTGGCCGGCGCCCTCGCGGGCGCCGTGCTGGCCCTGGCCGCCGGCTGGTGGGGCCTGCGCGAGGTGCTGCGCCGCCCCGTGGTGGAGACGCTGCGCCGGTCGGCGGAGTGATGGTGGCCGGGCAGGGCCTGCGCCGCCCCGCGCAAGGCCTTGCCGTGCGCGGGGATGATTCCCGGCCGCCTGCTTTTTTCCAAGAACCGGGTGCGCCCTGCGGGGGCACCCAGAACCTATTTCCTCTCCCTCCATGACTTCTGAACAGACGCCCCCCGAGGCCACCACTGCCTTCGCGTGGATCGGCGGCGAGCCCGCCGTGCGCGCGCTGGTGGACCGCTTCTACGACCTCATGGATCTGGAGCCCGCCTATACGGAACTGCGCGCCGCCCACGGCACCACCCTGGAGGAGGCGCGCGACAAGCTCTTCTGGTTCCTTTGCGGCTGGCTCGGCGGCCCCGACCACTACATCGAGCGCTTCGGCCACCCGCGCCTGCGCATGCGCCACATGCCCTTCTCGATCGGCATCAAGGAGCGCGACCAGTGGGTGGCCTGCATGGACCAGGCGATGGGCGAAACCGCCGTGCCTGAAGCGCTGCGGGCGCGGCTGCGGGAGAGCTTCATGGGGACGGCGGACTGGATGCGGAACCGGGGCGGGTGAGGAGGCGAGCGGCGCGCCCGACTGCTCGACTGCCTGCGTGCCGGCCCGGCCCGTGTCCCTCAGTGGTTGAAGACCGGGGCGTGGGTCTTCAGTGCCCCAGTCCCCTGCCCGCGAGCGTGGTGCAACGCGCCTGATCCCCGGGAGGGGCATGGCTGGGATAGCCCTGCTCGCCCAGCACGTAGGCCTGGCTGGTGGCGACATAGCCATCCGCGTAGGTCGCCTCGACAAAATAGGCGGTCCAGCCAACCGTCGGCACCTGCACCGCGACCTGCATCACCGAGGAATCGCCCAACGGAACCGGCATCGAGGAATATCGGATGCCGCAGGCATACCGGAAATCGCGCGCGACCGGATTCGTCGCACTCCACAGCAGAACGCGCGAAGGCCGCTCGGAAGACCAGAGCCTGATACTGGTGTGCCCGTTCTCGTTGCGCAGCCAATCGTGCATTTCAGGCAATGCCTGGCCGCCCTGCAGGCGATTCACGAAGGTAATGAGGGAATCGCCGGCCACGGAACGGATATCGTAGTGCGAGGAGTTCGGCACCATGCGCAGGGACTTGATGCCCGGAAGTTTCCCGTAATAGAAGTGGGAGCCGTCTGGAACGAAGAAATCGTCACCGCTGGCATTGACGATGTATTTCGGCACCTGGAGGCGTTCGTGCCGGGACGTGCCGAGCTGATTCAGCGGATCCTGAATCTGTGCAAGCATCGAGAATTCCGGGGTCTCGATTTTCTCCAGGACGCCTTCGCCATAGTAGGCATTCAGTGCCCTCGGCCAATTCTGGCCGTATGTGCGATAGATGTGCGCCAGCACGTTCTGCATGTCCAGGATATCGATGACGAAAGGCACCACCGCATCCACGCGCGGGTCGGCAACCAGTGCGTGCCAACTCGCCCAACCCCGCTTGGAGGCTCCGGCGAGAATGAAGCGGTGGATATTCAGCGACGCCAGCTCGCGTTCGGCCAGCGTCATGGCGCGCGAGAGCGCGGCCGCCATCGGGACATGCAAGGGCAATGCCTCGCGCCGGCCGGGCGACTGCAGGAAAAGGGCCCATGTATGGGCCACGCTGTCATCCTCGCGGCGCGCCTTTCCATCATCGGTGTACGTGAGGTACTGATTGGGAATGTCGTTCAGGACGATGACCACCGTGCGGGTGCGCGACGCAATCGCCGCCACGCTTTCGGGCGACAACTCACTGTCGGGCAACGCGGGGCCGTCCAGGGGCAGGCGTGTTCCATTGGTCGAAATCAACAGCGCTCGCCGAGGCAGGGGATTCTCCGGCACGTAGATGGCGACGGTGTGCTGCCATGCCGCTGGCGTCACGAGCTGCTCCGGGGACCAGTTCTGGGACGTCATCCGGTAACTGCGGCGCTCGACGCCCGCTATCGTCGCGGTACCTGTCTGCTCGTAGACCAGGGGCTGCCGTTCAACCGCATCCCGGTAGCACACCATGGTGCTTTCAAGCCGGCTGTCGCAACGCCTGGCATCGAGCGCAGCGGGCTCCGGCATGCCGGCGGTGGCGCTCAGGGCACACCACATAAAAAGGCTGATGGCGATAAGACGCTTCATACGGATTGATTCCTCTTGTGGCGCCATGGGGCAATCAATGGGCGGTGCTGTGGAATGCAGGTGACTCGGAAAAAAAACCATGGAATATATGGTTGGGAATGAATCAAGGTATTTGGATATTATTTCTGGGAATGGGGTTCTGATTATCATGAGTGCCAGCCCATGGGGTGGGGTATGGAATGATTCTCGGGCGTTTCATGAATCCAGGCGAAGTGATTTGTAATATCTGTCGCATCCCGATAGATTGTATGGATGCCAGTGAGAGCGATGCGGTAATTCGCCATGTCGGTTTTTCATGGCTTGCAGAAGCGCCTTGCTGCCCAGCGCATCGTGGACCTCTCCCGTGGCATCGATGCTGATTCCGGTGCGCACGGGCCGGCTTTCCGTCGAGGTGTTGCCCCTGGAAGCCTAGAGGGAGGGCCTCGACGTCGCCCGGTACAGCGAGCGCGATTGGCTGTTCTGCCAGCGTGAAGACCGTCGCATCGCCCGTGTAGTACCTGTGTTTCTTCCCAAACCTTGTGGCTGGCTGCCCAGGCGATGCGGCCAGCCTCGTCGGTCAACTCCTGCGGCGCGCCGATCTGGTCGCAGTGGTAGTAGTAGGTGGTGAAGTCCTTGGGCTTTTGTTCTGCTACATCTTCCGTAGCAAACTCTCCAGCAGTCTCGGCGACATGGAGGGGTTTTGGCTCTGAATCCCTGGTTTTCTCGCCCTTCCACTCCGATTCCAGCTTGGCCAGGGGCACGAAGCTGTC
>NZ_QLTA01000050.1 GCF_003269065.1 Paracidovorax anthurii | reverse complement strand
TGTGGGGCTTGCTGATTGCCTATACGCTGCTACGCCGATGGATGCGTAAGATGGCTGAGCACGCGGGCGTGCAGCCTGTGCGCATCAGCTTCCATACGGCCCAGCATGCCATCGTCGGTCTGCTCAACTCGGCCAGCCTCGCCACACCGGGCACGCTGCCCCAACGGCTGGATCAGTTGCTGCAACAGGCCCACTACTTCGTCCTACCGCCACGGCGACCTGAGCGAACCTACCCGCGCGAGGTCAAAAACAGAGCGCACAAGTTCCCAACGAAAAAATGCCAGTCAGCTGTTAACTGACTGGCATTGCCGCCGAGGCGGGGTTTTTCAATGGGGAAAGGGTTGAAGAGAGCTGCGAAGACGTGGCGCGTGGCGCTGGCTGTGTGGAAAGGATTTTCCTCAGGCCTTGTGGATGCCTGCGCCGGCCCCTCAGAAGCGGGCGGGCGCGCGCTTGCGGTCGCGTTCGTCTTCGGGCCAGGCGGACAGGATTGCAGAGGTGTTCATCGTTAGCTCCTTGGATGAGTGAACAACGTGGCGTATTTACGCGGCGTTGACAGCAGAACGAAAAAAAATGCAACCTTGCGAAGGTCGTTTATTTGCTATCAAAGCAATAGCTGAAAACGATGACTGGATAACGAGGTGGATGAGAAGTCTCGGGAAAGGTTACATGCTTTTACTCATGGAGCAGCGCATTCGAGGGCCTCGATTTCCGTGGAAAGTTCCAGCCAGCGCTCTTCCAGGGCGCCGATTTCATCGCCGCACGCTTTCAGCCGGCGTCCGCAATCCGCGATCTCCCCGGCGGGCAGCGGCTGGCTCAGGCGATCCTCCAGGACGGCCCTTTCGGCCGTCAGCGCGGCCAGCCGCTGGTTGATCTGCTCGACCTCGCGCTTGAGTGGGCGTGTCTTCTCCGCGATCTGCTGCCGGGCCTGGGCACCGAGCTTGCGCTGCTCGCGCGCATCCCGAACCGGGGGCGCTGCGGGTGCCGGGGGCGGTGGGGCGGCGGGCACGGCCTGGTCTGGGACCACCGCCGAACCGCCGCCAGCGGCCATGGCCGCCATGCGGGCCTCTTCGCGCAGGCGCTTGGACTCGTCCAGCAGGTACCGCTGGTAATCGTCCAAGTCTCCGTCGAACGGCCCGACCGCACCCCGTCCCACCAGCCAGAATTCGTCGCACACCGCCCGCAGCAGGGCCCGGTCGTGGCTGACCAGCATCACGGTGCCCTCGAATTCGTTGAGTGCCATCGACAGCGCCTCGCGTGTCGCCAGGTCGAGGTGGTTGGTAGGCTCGTCCAGCAGGAGCAGGTTGGGGCGCTGCCAGACGATCATCGCCAGCACCAGCCGCGCCTTCTCGCCCCCGCTCATGGTGCCCACGGCCTGCTTGACCATGTCGCCCGAGAAGTTGAACGTGCCCAGGTAGTTGCGCAGATCCTGCTCGCGGCTGGGCTCGCGGGCGCTGGCGCCCAGCTCCTTCGCGAGGCGGATCATGTGCTCCAGCGGGTTGTCCGCGGGGCGCAGCACATCCAGTTCCTGCTGGGCGAAATACCCGATGGACAGCCCCTTGCCCTCGGTCACGCTGCCGGCCAGCGGCTGCATCGTGCGGGCGATGGTTTTCACCAGCGTGGACTTGCCCTGGCCGTTCGCGCCCAGGATGCCGATGCGCTGGCCCGCCAGCACCGACCGGTTCACATGGCGCAGGATGGTCTTGGGGGTGCCGCCGTCCTCGCCCTGGTAGCCGAAGGCCGCGTCGGTGACGGCCAGCATGGGGTTGGGCAGGTTGGAGGGCTCCTTGAAGCTGAAGGTGAACTCCGCGCCCGCGAGCACCGGCGCGATCTTCTCCATGCGCTCCAGGGCCTTGACGCGGCTCTGCGCCTGCTTGGCCTTGCTGGCCTTGGCCTTGAAGCGGTCGATGAATTTCTGCAGGTGGGCGATCTTGTCCTGCTGCTTGGCGTAGCTGGCGGCTTGCAGCTCCATCTGCTGCGCGCGCAATTCCTCGAAGCGGCTGTAGTTGCCGCCATAGCGCGTGAGCCCTGCGTTGTCGATGTGCAACGTGACCGTGGTGATGGCGTCCAGGAACTCGCGGTCGTGGCTGATGACGATCAGAGTGCCGGCGTAGCGCTGCAGCCAGGCTTCGAGCCACACGAGGGCGTCCAGATCCAGGTGGTTCGTGGGTTCGTCGAGCAGCAGCACGTCGCTGGGGCACATGAGCGCGCGCGCCAGTTGCAGCCGCATGCGCCAGCCTCCCGAGAAGCTGTTCACGGGGCGGTCGAGTTCCTCGACCTTGAAACCGAGGCCCAGGATGAGTGCCTGCGCGCGGGGCACCGCATCGTGCTCGCCCGCATCGCCCAGGTCCGCATAGGCCTGGGCGATGGCCATGCCGTCTTCGGCGAGGTCGGCAGCGCGCAGGGCCTCGCGCAGTTCGGACAGCCGGGTGTCTCCGTCGAGCACGAAGGCGGTGGCGGATTCCTCCGTCTCGGGCATGTGCTGGGCCACCTGGGCCATGCGCCATTGCGGAGGCATCGAGAAGTCGCCGCCATCCTCGTGCAGCGAGCCGTTCAGCAACGCGAACAGTGTGGATTTGCCGGCGCCATTGCGACCGACCAGGCCCACTTTCTCTCCGGGGTTGATGGTGACGCTGGCGCTATCGAGCAGCACCTTGGCGCCGCGGCGCAAGGTGACGTTGTTCAGGAGAATCATGGCGGGGGAAGGAAAGAGGGGCGGGCGCCGCAGGGCGCCCGCGCGAAAAATCAGCCGCGCATGGTACCGGATGCGCGCGGCCCCGGTGTCCGCCGGATGGCTGCCGCGGGGCGCGGCATCGGTCAGCGGCCGGCGTCGGGGGCGTGCAGCGCCAGGGCCTCGCGGGTGATCAGCAGCACCTGGTCCTCGCCCGCGCTGGTGTCCACCCAGAACACCGGCAGGCCGGGAAAGGCGGCCTCGAAATGGGCGCGCTCGTTGCCGATCTCCAACACGAGGACACCGTTCTCGGCCAGTGCAGCCGGCGCATCCGCCAGCAGCCGGCGGATGAAGTCCATGCCGTCGGAGCCTCCGGCCAGCGCGAGTTCCGGCTCGGCGCGGTACTCCGCCGGCAGGGCGGCCATGCTCGCGGCGTTCACGTAGGGCGGGTTGCACAGGATCAGGTCCCAGGGGCCGGGCACGGCCGAGAGGCCGTCCGAGAGCGCCAGCGCCACGCGGTCCGCCAGTCCATGCCGGTCCACGTTGATGCGCGCCACGGCCAGGGCGTCCGGCGACAGGTCTGCGCCCGTGACGCGCACGTCCGGATAGGCCATGGCGGCCAGCACGGCCAGGCTGCCGTTGCCGGTGCACAGGTCGAGCACCTCGCGGGTGTGCTCGCCCAGGAAGCCGTCGATGCTACCGTCGGCCAGCAGTTCGGCGATGAAGCTGCGCGGCACGATGGCGCGCTCGTCCACGTAGAAGGGCACGCCTTGCAGCCAGGCCTCGCGGGTCAGGTAGGCCGCGGGCTTGCGCGTGGCGATGCGCTCCTCGACGAGCCGGGCGACCTGCGCCTGCTGCTCCGGCGTGACCCGGTGATCCGCGGCGGAGTCCGGGCCGCTGTCCAGTGGCGTGTCGAGCGGCAGGCCCAGGCGCCAGAGCACGAGCCATGCGGCCTCGTCGTGGGCGTTGGTGGTTCCGTGCCCGAAGGAGACGCCGGCCGCATCGAGCCGCGCGGCCCCGCTGGCCACGAGCGCCGCGAGGGTGTCGCCTCGAACCGGCCGATCCGGCGAAGAAGAAGCGGCCGACGTCATGCCGCGGCCGCCTGCGCGTTCAGGTGTTCGAGCGTGCGGCGGTAGATGTTTTTGAGCGGCTCCACGTCCGCGACCACCACATGCTCGTCGATCTTGTGGATGGTGGCGTTGGGCGGGCCCAGTTCGATGACCTGCGGGCAGACCTGCGCGATGAAGCGCCCGTCGCTGGTGCCGCCGGTGGTGGACAGCTCGGTCGTCAGGCCTGTTTCCTGCGCGATGGCGCTCTGCACCGCGGCCACGAGTTCGCCCGGCGTGGTGAGGAAGGGATGCCCGCCCAGCGTCCAGGCCAGGTCGTATTCGAGGCCGTGGCGGTCGAGCAGGTTGTGCACGCGCGTCTTCAGGCCCTCGGCCGTGGATTCGGTCGAGAAGCGGAAGTTGAAGTCGATCACCACCGTGCCCGGGATGACGTTGGTCGCGCCCGTGCCGCCATGGATGTTGCTGATCTGCCAGCCCGTGGGGGGGAAGTAGTCGTTGCCCCGGTCCCATTCAGTGGCGGCCAGTTCCGCCAGCGCCGGCAGCGCTTGGTGGATCGGATTGCGCGCGAGCTGGGGGTAGGCGATGTGCCCCTGGATGCCGCGCACGGTGAGCTTGCCCGAGAGCGTGCCGCGGCGGCCGTTCTTGATCATGTCGCCGGTCTTGCGCACCGATGTGGGCTCTCCGACGATGCACCAGTCCAGCCGCTCGCCGCGTGCCGCGAGCTGCTCGACCACGACCTTCGTGCCATCGACGGATGGCCCTTCCTCGTCGCTCGTGAGCAGGAAGGCCAGCGAAATGGCGGGATCGGGCGTGGCGGCGAGGAATTCCTCCACCGCGACCACGAAGGCGGCGATGGAGGTCTTCATGTCGCTCGCCCCTCGGCCGTAGAGCTTGCCGTCGCGGTGCGAGGGCGTGAACGGGTGGCTGCTCCACTGCTCCAGCGGGCCGGTCGGCACCACGTCGGTATGGCCCGCGAATACTATGGTTTTTGTAGCATGCTTTGCAGTATTTTCGGCGACATGGGGGCGTTTTGCCCATAAATTGCTGACGCGGAAGGTGTCGGGGCCGCTGTCGATCCGCTCGCAGACGAAGCCCAGGGGCGCGAGGCGCTCGGCCAGCAGGTCGAGGCATCCGGCGTCATCGGGCGTGACGGACGGGCGGGAGATGAGCTGTTCGGCCAGGATCAGGGTACGGGACATCATGGGCGCGGGCGCCGCGGCGCGGAACCCGGGAATGGACAAAGGGAGGGGCCGATGGCGCGGGGCCGGGCGAGGGCGCAGGGCCCGATGCCCGGGCGCGTGCCGCAGCGTCCGCGAGGTGCGGCCATGGCTACTGGGGTTTGACGTCCAGCACGATCTCGGTGAACGATGGCTGGTCTTCCTCCTCCTGGGCTCCCGCATCCTTGCGGTCGCGCGCCGCCTTGGCGGCCAGGGAGAAGTCGTTCTGCAGGCGCCACATCAGGTTGGTGGGCGAATCGGCGTAGGCCAGGCCTTCCTTGCGGTCGATCTTGCCGTCGAGGATGAGGCGGGCCAGATCGTGTTCGAAGGTCTGCGAGCCCTCGGCCATGGATTTTTCCATCGCCTCGCGCACCCCCGAGAAGTCTCCCTGCTCGATCATCTCGGCCACGAGCTTGGTGTTGAGCAGCACTTCCACGGCCGGCAGGCGCTCGCCCGTGGGCGAACGCACCAGCCGTTGCGAGACCACGGCCTTGAGGGCCGATGCGAGGTCGCCCAGCATGGTGGGCCGCACTTCGACCGGATAGAAGCTCAGAATCCGGTTGAGGGCGTGGTAGCTGTTGTTGCCGTGCAGCGTGGCAAGGCAGAGGTGGCCGGACTGCGCGTACGCGATGGCCGCGGACATGGTTTCGCGGTCGCGGATCTCGCCGATCAGGATCACGTCGGGCGCCTGGCGCAGCGCGTTCTTGAGCGCGGTCTGCAGCGACTGGGTGTCGGCGCCGATCTCGCGCTGGTTGACGATGGATTTCTTGTTCTTGAACTGGTATTCGACCGGGTCCTCCACCGTGAGGATGTGGCCCGTGAGCTGCTCGTTGCGGCTGTCGATCATCGACGCCAGGGTCGTGCTCTTGCCCGACCCGGTGGCGCCGACCACCAGCAGCAGCCCGCGTTTCTCGAGGATCAGGTCGCCCAGGATAGGGGGCAGGTTGAGGCTGGAGAGCGGCGGGATGTGCTGCGCGATGAAGCGCACCACCACCGCGTAGCTGCCGCGCTGGCGCATGGCGCTCACGCGGAAGCGCCCCACCCCCGTGAGGGGTACACCCATGTTCAACTCGCCCGTCTCCTCCAGCTCCTCGATGCGGTCGGGTGGCACGATCTCCGAGAGCAGGTTCCGGGGCGCCTCGAACGGCAGGATCTGGCTGTTGACCGGAACGCACTCGCCGTTGATCTTGATGAGGATCGGCGCATTGGCCGAAAGATAGACGTCCGAGGCCCGCTTTTCGGCCATCAGTCGAAGAATCCGCTCCATCGTGCTCATGGGATGTCCCTTGCGAAGGTGGGTGGAGGTGGAAGGGCCGGTCTGGTGGGTGGATCGTGTCAGTCGCGCAGCAGGTCGTTCAGGCTCGTGGTGGAGCGCGTCTTGGCATCGACCTTCTTGACGATGATGGCGGCGTACATGCTGTACTTGCCGTCACCCTTGGGCAGGTTGCCGCTCACCACCACGGAGCCCGCGGGCACGCGGCCGTAGCTCACGGTATCGGTCGTGCGGTCATAGATCGGCGTGCTCTGGCCGATGTACACGCCCATCGAGATGACGGAGTTCTCCTCGACGATCACGCCTTCGACGATCTCCGAGCGGGCGCCGATGAAGCAGTTGTCCTCGATGATGGTCGGGTTGGCCTGCAGCGGCTCCAGCACGCCGCCCAGTCCCACGCCGCCCGAGAGGTGCACGTGCTTGCCCACCTGCGCGCAGGAGCCCACGGTGGCCCAGGTGTCCACCATCGTGCCCTCGTCCACGAAGGCGCCGATGTTCACGTAGCTGGGCATGAGGATCGCGCCCTTGGCGATGAAGCTGCCGCGGCGCGCAACAGCCGGAGGCACCACGCGCACGCCGGTGGCGGCCATCTCGGCGGCCGAGCGGCCCGCGAACTTGGTGGGCACCTTGTCGTAGAAGCCCAACTGGCCGGCTTCGATGAGTTCGTTGTCCTTGAGGCGGAACGACAGCAGCACGGCCTTCTTGATCCACTGGTGCACGGTCCACTGGCCGACACCCTCGCGGGTGGCCACGCGCAGCTTGCCGGTGTCCAGCTCGGCGATCACGTGCTCCACGGCGTCCTGCACTTCCTTGGGTGCGGCGGCGGGCGAGAGGCTGGAGCGGTTCTCCCAGGCGGTGTCGATGATGTTCTGCAGTTGTTGGGTCATGGTTCCGTTGAGGAAATCAGGGGTGGGATTGGATGAATTGCACGATGCGCCGGGCGGCTTCCAGGCATTCTTCGACTTCTGCCACCAGGGCCATGCGCACGCGGCCGGCGCCGGGATTGCGGCCGCCGGATTCGCGGGCGAGATAGCTGCCCGGCAGCACCGTCACATTGTATTGAGCGAGCAGGGCGCGGGCGAAGCCGGCATCGTCCATTCCGAGCCGCTCGGGCACGCGCGCCCAGAGGTAGAAGCCGGCGTCGGGCAGCGTGACGTCCATCACCTCGGCGAGCACCGGGGTCACCTGCGCGAACTTGCGGCGGTAGAGCGCCCGGTTCTCCTCCACATGGGCTTCGTCGTTCCAGGCGGCGATGCTCGCGCCCTGTATGGCCGGGCCCATGGCGCTGCCGTGGTAGGTACGGTAGAGGAGGAAGGCCTTGATGAGCGCGGCATCGCCCGCCACGAACCCGCTGCGCAGGCCGGGTACGTTGCTGCGCTTGGACAGGCTGGTGAAGGCGATGAGGTTGCGGAAGTCCGGGCGGCCGAGCCGGGCCGCCGCCTCCAGGCCTCCCAGGGGCGGTTCGTCGCGGAAGTAGATCTCGCTATAGCACTCGTCCGAGGCGATCACGAAGCCGTGGCGATCGCTCAGCGCGAACAGTTTCTCCCATTCGGCCAGCGGCATCACCGCGCCGGTGGGGTTGCCGGGCGAGCACACGAAGAGCAGTTGCGTGTGCTCCCACACCTCGGCGGGCACGCTGTCCCAGTCCACCGCGAAGTTGCGGGCCGGGTCGCTGGGCGCGTAGTACGGCCGGGCACCCGAGAGCAGCGTGGCGCCTTCGTAGATTTGATAGAACGGATTGGGGCAGACCACGGTGGCGCCCGCGCGGGTGGGGTCGATCACCGTCTGCGCGAAAGCGAACAGCGCCTCGCGCGAGCCGTTGATCGGCAGCACCTGCGTGGCCGAGTCGATGGTGAGGCCGTAGCGCCGCTGCACCCAGCCCGCGCAGGCTTCCCGCAGGCGAGGATCGCCGGCCGTGGCCGGATAGCTGGCGAGGCCGCCCAGGCTTTGCGTCAGCGCCTGCTGGATGAAGGCCGGCGTGGGGTGGCGCGGCTCGCCCATGCCGAGGCTGATGGCTGCGATGCCGGCTGGAGGCTGCGCCCCCGCGAAAAGCTGCCGCAGTCGCTCGAAAGGATAGGGTTGCAGGAGGGAGAGCAGGGGATTCATGGGATGCCATTATCGGGCTGCGCGGCCATGGGGCATGGCAGATCGGCGTATTCCCGCCTTGCCAATCTGCGGGAAGTGGCGGCCAATAACGCGCGGTACCCCTTGATAGGAGATGAGAGGATGTCTGTTTCCCTGCCGCTGCGCCCGGCCGTGCGATTCCTGCGCGCGCTGCGCATTCCCGCGAAGCTTGTCTTCTGGACCGGCGCGGCGCTGCTGGCTTTGGCGGGAACCGCCTGGGCCGCTGCCAGCGGAGGGAGCGTGGCCGGTGCATGGGCCGCGGTGGCGGGGGGCACGGTTCTGGTCTACCTCGCGCTGGCGCTGCATGCCGGCCTTGCCGCCGATCTCGGGGGGCTGGCGCGGGCGCTGGAGGCCACGGCCCAGGGCGATTTGTCGCGGAGCGCGCCCGCGCAGCCAGGGCGGGACGAATTGGCACAGCTGGCCTCCCTGCTGAACCGCATGGTGCTCACGCTGTCGTCGATGGTGGCCGACATCCGCAGCAATGCCGCGCTGGTTGCGCATGCCGGGCGAAGCTTGGCGGTGGACAACCGGGCGCTGGCGGATCGGACCGAGCAGCAGGCCGCCAATCTGGAGGAGACCGCCGCGAGCGTGGAACAACTGGTCACTACCGTGCGGGAGAACGCGCAGACCGCGCAGGCCGCGGACCGGCGCGCCGTGCAGGTCCGCGCCGCCGCGGAGGCCGGCACCCAGGCGATGGGCCGGGCGGTGGAATCCGTGCAGGCCATCCAGCAGGGCGCGCGCCGCATGGCGGAGATCATCGGCGTGATCGACTCCATCGCGTTCCAGACCAACATCCTCGCACTCAACGCAGCCGTGGAGGCGGCCCGTGCGGGCGAGCAGGGCCGGGGCTTCGCCGTGGTGGCCGCCGAAGTGCGCACGCTGGCCCAGCGATCCGGCACCGCGGCGCGCGAAATCCGGGATCTGATCGGCGACTCCGTGCGCCAGGTGGAGTCGAGCGCCACGCTGATCCGCGCGGCGGGTGACGGCATCGCGGGCATGGCGGACGGTATTCGCGGCGTGGCGGGCAACGTGAGCGAGCTATCCGTCTCCAGTGTCGAGCAGAGCACAGGCCTGGCCGAGATCAGCGCGGCGGTGCAGCAGATCGACGAGATTACGCAGCACAACGCGCAGATGGTCGGGCTGGCGGTGCAGCAGGCGGAGGCGCTGGAGAGCCGAGCGGCCACGCTGTCGCGGGCGGTCTTGTCGTTCCGGCTCCAGCAAGGGACGGCCGAGGAGGCCATGGCCCTTGTCGAACGGGCCGTCGGCCAGCGGCGTTCTTCGGGATCGCGCGACAGCTTTCTGCGCATGCTCACCGATCCCGCCCAGGCCTTCCATGACCGGGACATGTACGTGTTCGTCCTCGACCAAGCCGGAACCTACCTCGCGTTCGGCGGCAACCCCGCGAAGGTCGGCTCGCGCGTGCAGGACATTCCCGGCATCGACGGAGCCCGCCTTGTCGCCGACATCGTGGCGCAGGCCGAGCGAGGGCCTGGCTGGGTGGAATACGACATCACCAATCCTGCGACAGGCAGCGTGCAGACGAAGATGTCGTTCGTCCGCCAGGTGGACGGCATGTATCTGGGCTGCGGGGTCTACAAATCTCTCGCGGCGCGGGCCTGAAGGTCGCTGTGCCACCTCATCAGTCGCTGACATTGCCGGGCATGCGTTGTCCGCGAGCCCGGGCCATCGCGGCGGCGATGGCGGCCCGCCGGGCTGCTGCAGGATCATCGGCCGGTGGTGATGGTTCTTTGGCGTGTGCCGGGGCCGGCGGCGATGGCGAGCTTTCGCTGGTCACCGTGGCATGCACCGCATCGTTTTCAGCGTCCTGGCGGATCTGGCGCGCCTGGTAGCGCTGGCGGGCGTGCTCTGCATGCCCGGCGGACCAGGCTGACCAGCCGGTGTCGGACCCACTGGCGTTTTCCAGAGAGATGCAATCCACGGGGCACACGGGAATGCACAACTCGCAGCCGGTGCAGTGCTCCGGGATCACGGTGTGCATGTACTTGTTCGTCCCCAGGATCGCGTCGGTCGGGCAGGCCTTGATGCAGAGGGTGCAGCCGATGCACCAGTGCTCGTCGATCACGGCCAGGGAGCGGGGCGCTTCGCTTCCGCAGTCGGGGTCCAGCGGAACCACGGGGCGGCCGGTCAGGGCCGCCAGCCGCGCCACGCCTTGGGCGCCGCCCGGCGGGCATCGGTTGATTTCGGCATCGCCGCAAGCGACGGCACGGGCATAGGCCGCGCAGTCGGGGTAGCCGCAGCGCGTGCACTGGGTCTGGGGCAGGACCGCATCGATGCGGGCCACCAGACCTTCGAGCGCGGGGCGGACGGGGTTCAAGCCTTGCGGGCGCTTCGCTTTCCGCGTGCCGCAGGCGCGGCCGTGGCGGTCGGCAGTTCTTCCGCAGTCTCCGCGGCCAGGGCCGACACCGCGCCTGTGCGGCGACGCGGCGCGTCTTCGCTGGGCACCAGCGTGCTGTCCACGCTGCCGGAGGCAGAGGGTTGAGGGTTGTGGGCCAGGATGAAGTCGCGCACCTGGGGGTACACGACCTCACGCCAGCGCCGGCCGCTGAAGATGCCGTAGTGGCCCGCGCCCCTGACCTCGAAGTGCTTGCAGTCCTTCTGGGGGATGGCCGTGCACAGGCCATGCGCGGCCTCGGTCTGACCCGAGCCGGAAATGTCGTCGAGTTCGCCCTCGATGGTGATCAGGGCGGTGGTCCGGATATCCTGCGGCCGCACGCGCTCGACCTTCCCTTCGGGCGATCGGACATCCCAGGTGCCGTGCACGAGATCGTAGTCCTGGAACACGGTCTTGATGGTTTCGAGGTAGTAATCCGCGTCCATGTCGAGGACGGCGTTGTACTCGTCGTAGAACTTGCGGTGGGCTTCCGCGCTGGCGTCGTCGCCCTTCACCAGGTCCTTGAAATAGTCGTAATGGCTCTTGGCATGCCGATCGGGATTCATGGCCACGAAGCCGGTGTGCTGCAAAAACCCGGGATACACGCGCCGGCCCGCCCCTGGGAAGCTGTCCGGCACGCGGTAGATCACGTTGTTCTCGAACCACTCATAGCTGCGTTGTGTGGCGAGATTGTTGACGGCCGTAGGAGATTTGCGTGCGTCGATGGGGCCGCCCATCATGGTCATGGTCAGCGGCGTTTTCTCGCCGCGGCTGGCCATCAACGAAACGGCCGCCAATACCGGAACCGTGGGCTGGCACACGCTCATCACATGGCAGTTGCCATAGCGGCTTTGCAGCAACCGGATGAATTCCTGCACGTAATTCACGTAATCGTCGAGATGGAATTCACCTTCCGAGAGGGGCACCAGGCGGGCGTTCTTCCAGTCGGTGATGAACACCTTGTGCCCCTGGAGCATGGTGCGCACCGTGTCGCGCAGCAAGGTGGCATAGTGCCCGGAGAGCGGTGCCACGATGAGCACTGCCGGCTGGCGCTTGATGGTTTCCAGTGTTGCGGGGTTGTCGCAGAAGCGCTTGAACCGGCGCAATTCGCAAAAAGGCTTGTCCTGCTCCACGCGTTCGTGGATCACGACCTCGTGGCCTTCCACTTCCACCGTGGAGATGCCGAATACCGGCTTTTCATAGTCCTTGCCCAGCCGATAGAGCAGATCGTAGCCGGCGGACATGCGTTGGGCATAGACCGTCTGGCTGAAGGGCGACACGGGGTTGCTGTAGATCTTGGAGACGGTCTGGGCCAGATCCGCAAAGGGCTCCATCAGCGACCGCTGGGTTTCATAGAGGTTGTAGAGCATGGGGCGGGCTCGGCGAAGTATGTTGCAGTGCAATATAGCAGCACTTCGCGCCGGGCGTGTGGCGTAGAAATACGGATGAGCTGTCGCAAATGCGACAGTTGAAAATCAAGGCCTGGAAAGCCTTGTTTGCTATGCATTCAATAGCTGTAACTTGAAGTAACCACGCGCTGAGCGTGCCTTTTCCAGGCGGGCCCGGCACTTCAGGCGTGTTCTTTCAGCCAAGCTTCGAATGCTTCCCGCGAACTGTTGCGCAGGGCGCGCCGGAACGTCGTGCGATCGCCCAGATACAGGCAGTGCCGTATCACCGTGTAGGGGTTGAAGCTGGCCTGGGGGGTGATTTCCTCGAAATACTGCTTGTAGCGTTTCACGGTGCCCAGGGTGGCCCGCAAAAGGGTATTGAAGCGCGCACGGGTCATGTCGGGCGCCCATGCCCGGATATCGGCCACGAAAAGGTCCACTTTGTGGGGGTCGAAATCGCAATCCTTGAAAAAGTGGTTGGCGATCTTCAGGAAAGTGAAGGCGTTGAGCTCGCTGCCTGGAGGCGCGGGGCGCCCTTCCGGCGGCATGGGGGCCCCAGCATCGGCCTCCATGGTCTCGTCCGGGGCCTGTCGCAGTTCGGCATCGGTCTCGTCCCGGATCTGGCGAAACTCCCGGTCGGCCAGCTCGAAGAGTGCCGACAGCACATTGATGCGCCGCCGCAACTGGCCCGGGATGGATTTCTTGTACTTGATCTTGTGGTCGAGCACGCTCCAGGAGTCCTGGATGATGGTGCGCACCTGAAGTTCGAATGGCTGGTCCGCATAGGCCCTGTGCTCGGTGAGGGCTGCCTGCGGCGCATTGAGCCGCAGATCCAAGTGCAGCCCTTTGTAGCCAAATGACCCCTCGGTGCTTTCCACGGCAGAAACCTTGTCCGTGACATCGATTACATCGAAGTGCGAACGCACGGCATGGGCCACCTTTTCCAGCTCGTCTTCGTACAGACAGACGACCCGGACACCGATGAGATCGGTGATGTAGGGCCGTATTTTGTAGGGGGTGTTGCTTTCTTCCAGTGCCGCCCGGTATTTTCGTGAAAACTTCGCGATACATTCCTGACGGTCCTTGACGCGGCCCTCGACCTTGGTGATGTCCAAGTTCGGGGTCCGCGAGAGGATCGATTGGAGCAGGGCGATATAGGAAGCGCAGGCGTACTGCAGCGCGGGCAGTTCCTGTTCATAAAAGGCTTCGAAGCCTCTTTCTTCCCGGAAAAAATCGAGCGACGGCATGAAAAGGGTCAAAGAAGCGAAATGGGGGCGGGGCAGTCGGGCGCCAGCGGCCATTGAAAATGGGTGCGAGGCGATCGTATTCCAATGCCATGGCGGCAACGGTCGCCAGCCCGTAGGACTGCGCCCCGATCCGTGTCCGAGGCCGGTGCCATCGGCACCACGGGGCTCGATATGGGGCTTGCCAGGGCGTGCCGTCCATGACACGCTGCACCGCGCATGAGCCTATCGTCCTCGTCCCGTTCCGCAGGCAGCCCCAGCCGCGCTCCACTGCCGTTTTGGCACGTGCGCCTGGTATTCGCGCCGCTGCTTTCGGCGGCCTTGCTGGGGGTCACTTACCTCTATTGGCACCACGCGGAGCAGATCCAGCAGGCGCGGCGCCGCCAGCATTTCGAGGCGGCGGCTGAGCGCGTGGTGTCCAGCCTGCAGGACCGCATGGTGGCCTACGAAATGGTGCTGCGCGGGCTCCGGGGCTATGTGGATGGCTCGAAAGCGATCAGCCAGAGCGGGTTTGCCACGTATGTCGAAGCCCTGCAGCTGGATCAGGCCCGGCCCGGGTTGCAGGCGCTCTGTCTGCTGGAGCGCGTGCCGCAGGAGAGTCTGCGTGCCCATGTACTGGCCATGCGTGCCCAGGGCTTTGAACGGTACGAGGTGCGGTCCCGTGGAGGGCAGGGGATGTATGCCGTCATGACCCGTGTGGAGCCTCGAACCCAGGGCAACCTGAGTGCCCTGGGCTTTGATGCCGGCAGCCTGCCCGCCGCGCGCGAAGCCATGGACCGGGCCAGGGACACAGGCATGATGGCTCTCTCCGGCCTCTGGAGCGTAGGGGGTGATGAAGACCCGGGGCTCATGATGTTTCTTCCACTGTATGCAGGTGGTGGCATGCCTGACAGCCTGGACGCCCGCCGTGCCGCCATTCAAGGCTGGGTGGCTGCTCCGTTCCGCATGGCTGCCGTGGTGGACGATCTCCTGCGGGAGCTGGATTCAGCCGTGTCGCTGCGCATTCAGGATGGACAACCCTGGGCCGCTGACGAGGCTGGCATGACGGTTCTTTATGGGGCGGATGATCCGGAGCCACGGATGGCCAGCCATGGTGAACGTCTGCACGTGGTGCGTTACCTGACGGTTGGCGGGAGGCCGTGGACGCTGACGATGGAACCCCTCGCAGCCTTTGACCAGAAGGTGGGGCGCGACAACCATGGGCTCATTGCCTGGCTGGGAGTGCTCATCAGCGTATTGGCAGGGTGGTTCATCGCATTGCAGGCAACAGGGCACCAGCGGGCGCTTGCGCTGGCGCGATCGATGACGAGTGAGCTGCGCACCGCCCGCGACGACCTCGAAGGCATCCTGCATGCCGTGCCGGATCTGCTTTTCGAGTTGGATATGGATGGGCACATCCACTACTACCGATCGGCCCGGTCGGACTTCTCGTCGGCCCCCTCGGAAACGTTCGAGGGGCGCAGCTTGCAGGAAATCCTGCCAGCCGACGTCGCCGCGGAATTCCTGCAGGCGATGCGCGACGCCCGGGCCCAAGGCGTTTCGTCGGGGCGCCAGTACCATCTGCGCACGTCGGGTGGCATGCGGTGGTTCGAACTGTCGGTTGCCCGCAAGCACGGACCCTCTGCGCTCGTTTCCGGTGGCGAGGAGCCCAATCACCTTCCCGATGCGTCGCTGGCATCCCGTTACGTCGCGTTGGCACGCGATGTCACAAGCCGGCGTGAAGCTGAAGCCACGATGCACCGGTTGGCCTACTACGATGCATTGACCGGCCTGCCCAACCGACGCTTGCTGTTCGACCAATTGCAGAGTGCATTGGACCTCGCCCGCCGCCAGGGCGGCGTTGGTGCGCTGTTCTTCATCGATCTGGACAATTTCAAGCAACTCAACGACGCGAGAGGCCACCCAGCCGGTGACCGCCTGCTGGTGCAGGTGGCCCGGAGGCTCGAGCGGTTGCTGCAGGGGTTCGGCAGTGTGGTACGCATCGGTGGCGACGAGTTTGTCGTCCTGATTCCGCGCATCGCGAATGGCATCCAGGCCGGCGTGGATGCCGCCGGCGCCATGGCGGCGCGTCTGCGCGAAGGCATGGAGGCGCCCCACGACCTGGGCAGCACCTTCTACGCGGTGACCGCCAGCACCGGCGTCACGCTGTTCCCGAAAGGCAATGAAACCGTGGAAGACCTCCTGCGCGAGGCCGATACGGCGATGTATCGCGCGAAGTCTTTCGGCAGCAACCGTGTGTGCTTCTTCGAGGCGGACATGCAGGCCAGTGCCCAGGAGCGGCTTTCCCTGGAGCAGGATCTGGGGCAGGCGGTGGTCGAAGATGCCCTGGACATCCACATCCATCCCCAGGTGGACAGCCTGGGTGCGGTATGTGGTGGAGAACTGCTGCTGCGCTGGGTCCATCCGGTGCACGGGCGCGTTTCGCCCGTGCGCTTCGTGGCGATCGCGGAAGAGTCGGGCTTGATCCTGCGCATCGGGGCGCGAGTGATCCGCCGGGCTTGCGATGCCCTGGCGCGCCTGCATGCGGCCGGACGGGACTTGACGATCTCCGTCAACGTGAGCGCCCGGCAGTTCCGCCAGGACGATTTCGTGGCCTATGTGCGCGATGCGCTCGCGTATAGCGGCGCACCGGCCTCGCGGCTCATTCTCGAGGTCACGGAAACCCTGCTCGTGGAAAACTGGCAGGACACGGCGATCCGCATGGCCGAATTGGTGAAGCTGGGGGTGCGTTTCTCCATTGACGACTTTGGCACGGGATACTCCAGTCTGGCTTACCTCAAGCGCCTGCCGCTCTATGAGCTCAAGATCGACAAGAGTTTTGTGCAGGATGCTCCCGACGAGCCCAATGATGCGGCCATCGTACGCGCGATCCTCTCGATGGCGCACCACCTGCGGCTTCGGGTGGTCGCGGAAGGGGTGGAGACGTCCGAGCAAGCCGCCTTCCTAGCAAGCCATGGCTGCGATGCCATGCAAGGTTATCTGTATGCACAGCCCGTGCCGTTGAAGGACTGGCTCGATGCTCAGGCCGGTGAGCCGGCCATGTCTTGACGGGCTTCGTCTTGTGCAGCCATGCCGGGAGGCTTGGCGCGTGCGATCGCCATGACCTCGTGCGCGGGGAGATGCTTGAGGCGATGGTCGCTCCAGACCTGTCGCCAGCGGCGCGCGCCAGGCAATCCATTGCGCAGCCCGAGCATGTGGCGTGCGATGGCGTACCAGGGTGTGCCGCATCGAGCCACCTCGCGTGCCATGTAGTCCACCATGGCTTCCTCGGCCAACTCCCGCGTGAGGCCGTTGTCCGGTTTGCCGTAATAGAGCGCATCCCAGCGAGCGAGCCACCAGGGGTTGTGATACGCCTCGCGGCCGATCATGGCCCCATCCAGGCCGCCCTCCAGGGCTTGTCGTACCAAGGCGTCGCTGGCGAAGCCGCCATTGATCGCGATGGTGAGGGTGGGGAACTCGGCCTTGAGGCGATGCACCACGTCGTAGCGCAGCGGGGGAATTTCGCGGTTTTCCTTGGGTGACAGCCCTTCCAGCCACGCATTGCGTGCATGCACGATGAACACGCGGCATCCCGCATCGGCTACGGTACCCACGAAATCGCGTACGAAACCATAGTCTTCGTTCTTGCCGATGCCGATGCGGTGCTTGACTGTGACGGGCACGCTCACCGTATCCACCATGGCCTTGATGCAGTCGGCCACTAGACGGGGCTCGTTCATCAGGCATGCACCGAACGCACCGCGTTGCACGCGCTCGCTTGGGCAGCCGCAGTTGAGATTGATCTCGTCATAGCCCCATTGCTCGCCAAGCCGCGCCGAGCGTGCCAGATCGGCAGGGTCGCTGCCCCCCAGTTGCAGCGCCACGGGATGCTCCTCGGCATGGAAGCGCAGATGGCGTTCGACATCGCCATGCACCAGTGCGCCGGTGGTCACCATCTCGGTGTAAAGCAGGGCATGGCGGCTCAACAGCCGATGGAAATAGCGGCAATGGCGGTCAGTCCAATCCATCATCGGCGCAACGCTGACCCGCCAAGGCGAAATTTTTTCGGTAAGTTGTTGATTTTGTTCTGAATTCATTCTTCTGCCTTCGGGTGCCGCCTGCGCATTTCAGCGCGTTTAACGGGATAAAAACGCCCCAAGTGCAACGACTCGGTGCAACTTGACGCTACAGTTGCACCACATCAAAAAAGCAAGTTGCACTGGAGATCACACCATGGCGTCAGTCACACCACGCGGCGACAAATTCCTCGCGCAGGTTCGCATCAAGCAGGGCGGCGCCCTGATTTTCTCAGAGTCAAAGGTCTTCGACACCAAGGCCCAGGCTGTGTCCTGGGGTGATCGCCTGGAGGCCAAGGTCAAGGCTGAAGGGCCGGCCAAGCACGCCACCAGCAAGATGACTGTTGGTGACCTCGTGCGCAAGCACCTCGATGCGCAGCTGGTGGCGCGCCCCAATCTGCGCCGCTCGACGATCTACAACCACCACAAGATCGCAGCTGAGTTCGACAAGATTCTGGTGCGTGACCTCAAGCCCAAGCACCTGATCGACTACGCGATCCGGCGGAAAACCGAGGACCGCGTTACACCCGCCACGATCAAGTCCGACCTCTCCCCCGTGTCGGCCGCGTTCGGCGTCGCCCGCATCGCGTACCACGTGGACGCCGATCCTGTGGTCATTCAAGAAGCCATGCACCACCTCGGCAAGCAGGGTCTGGTCGGCAAATCGCGCGAGGTCGTCCGCTGGGTGGACGGGGAGGAAGAAGAAGCGCTGCTGGCTGAGTTTGCACGGCGCAACGCGCACCATCAGACGACGATCGACATGGCGCAGCTTTACAAGTTTGCGCTGGCCTTCCCACGACGGCTGAGCGAGCTGGGGCGTCTGGAGTGGAAGGACATCGACCCCAAGCGCAGGACGATCCTCCTGCGCGATGTGAAACACCCCTCAAGGAAGGAAGACAACGACCAAGTTGTGCCCCTTCTCGCGCCGGCCTGGGCCCTGCTGGAAGAAATGCCCAAGCTGGACGCCCGCATCTTTCCATACAACATGGAATCAGCATCCTCCGCGTTCGAGCGGGCGCGCGATCGCATCGCGGAAACGGGCCTACCTTCAATCAAGGACCTGCGATTCCACGATCTGCGCCACACCGGCATCTCAATGCTGTTCTGGTACGGCTTCAAGATTGAGGAAGTCGCGCTGGTGTCGGGACACACGAACTGGAGCACGCTGCGCCGGTATACGCATATCCGGCCGGAGGATCTGCATCGCCGGTTCGAGGCGCTGAAGCCGGCTGCGTAAGCGTCAGCTCCGCTGACGGGACTCGAGTCGGCATTGGAGGCTTTCCAGACCTCCGAGGCAGTGGTTCTTTGGGAGGCGCCCCCTTACGTACCCACCACCACCCCGGCTGGACCCAGAGATTGCCCCCTCCGAGCAACGCTCGGCTCTCCCATACACAAAAATGCAAGGACGAGGAAACCTGCAGCGTTTACAGTCTAGCGTCTGCACACAAGAGGAGGCATAGGGTCGGGCAGGTCGTGCATATCGGGCAAAGCTTCAAGGCGTCAAAAACCTCGAAACCAACTTTGAAAAAGCGGCCGGCGCCCTCGAAAGCGCCTGAACAGAAAACAACAATCTCAACCTCTCAAGTTCATAAGGAGAACGCCATGGACCCTGAAAATGTGTCATACGCTTTCAATGCAAACGGAAAATTTTCCTGGAGCAAAACCCTCGGACCTTGGGCTTTGGCGATTGCATGCTCTGCTCAGACGGGTGGACAGTTCCATTCTGCCCAACCCTATGCCCCTTCTACCTAGTTCGGCGCACGGCGTGAGCCAAGGCCATTGCTCTCGGAACTAACCCGCGTTGAATGACGGCGCATGGATGCAGTCATCAAAAGTCGAACTCGCGGTTGGGGCCTTGCGCCACATCGCCCCAGATCCGGTTCGGAAGCTCATGACGGCTGAAGAAGACTAGGTGATAAAGGGGCCGATTGCCGTCATCGCGAACTAGAGGCATGCGGTGGCTGATCGAGAACCCGAGCTTTTTCACCAGCCCGCACCAATAGTCAAAAAATTCCTCATCAGCATCGCCACGCACGAAAGCGAGAGGATCAACATGTTGGCGCCAACCGGGTGCCGCATCGTCAAATCGCGCGCGGTCGGGGTTGTACTCCATCAAGATGTTGCGGCGCAAATCCATCGTGCTGAAATGGACAGCAAAGTCAACATAGGGCAGGCGGGCCAGCTTCTCGATCACGTTGAACGAGAGGTACTGGAGGTTGTAGGGGTCAAGATACGCAAGGCAAAGTGCACTTTTGGGAATTTGCCCAAGCACTTGATCCACCGTGGATTCCGCTGCACCCGGGAATGCAGCTGCCGGGGCTCCCATACCCCGTAAGCGCTCGGCACAGGCGGCCGCACGGGCGGCATCTAGATCGCCAACAAGGCATGAGGTGAAAGCAATATCGTCTCGCAGCGAATGTTGCCATGCGACCTGGGCGCCGCCGGGGCGCGTCATCGTCTCGCCTTTGACCTGGATACGCCCAGGCCCACAAAACAGATCGACATACACGCGCTGCTTGAACTTCTCCCTCGCGCGCCGCGTGCCCTCCACATACTTCGCCAAGAAGGTGTGCTTCATCTCGGGAACCCAGCGACCAACACCCTCACCGGCCCGTCCAAGTTCGATTGGAAGATGCGGCATGGGGTCCGCGTCATGGACAAGACGAAAGCTCATTGCGCGAGCACCTCCGGAGACTTGAACAACGACCCCTGCCGATTGCGCTCAATCCAATCGGTGTCGCGCATGTACCTCGCGCGCCGCCGAACAGTACCGTCCTCGGCACGAATGACGATGTCCTTCTCACCGGACAACTTCTCCAGAACGTCTTTGTACATGCCGGAAGTACCCGGCGACGTGTTGCAAGTCGACGCGTATAACTGTCCGATCTGCACAGGCTGGCTTCGCCCGTAAATGTTGTCGGCCAGTTGTTGAACCAGCGCCTCAGACGACAACCGATGCGCCACATCGTCGAAAAGAAATCCGCCGGTGAATTCCTGTCGAAAGCCCATCATGTGGGTGGCGAGCATGTCGAGGCCTGGACCACCATAGTGGATGGAGTGATTCTGGTGCATCCAATGCACCTGCTTCATAACGTCCTGCGCGCGAGGATGCCGCGAGAGATGCACCAACCAGTATTCACCTTGACCACTGCCTTCCCCGCGAATGAAGAATGGCGTGAAATACTCAGCTCCGCATCCCCTTACCAGAGCCTGATAGAGAGCCGCCTGAATGAAGCGCCGCCAGTCAGCTGAATTTTCATCCTTGATCTGCTCGACCGTTCTCCCGCCCAATGCAGTTCGAATATCGATCGCCAACTTGTCGGACACCTGGTCGGTAAACTTGTCGTTGGTGTAAGTCGCGAAGGCCGAGACGTGGAACGTCAAGACGACCTCGCTGCCTGGCAGCTCTGCAAATATCTTTTGAATCAGCGGTGCCGGCACGTCGCTATAGCCGTACTGGTCAAGAAAGAAAAGCGCAGTGTTTGCGCGCGGCGTATGGTCTCGGACCAGTTGCAGCGCCGTGGATGAGGCCGAAACAAAATCGTTGTGGATGATGTGGATGGAACGACCCACAGCGTCGCCGTACCCTCGATCCTGCAGGACCTTTTTCAGATGTGACAGCGCCCGTGCGTCCTTGTCGATGAATACATATCGGACATCCAGATCGAGCGGCTTCGTTCTTTTGGCGTTGATCAGAACGCGTGCTTCCTCGACGGCTGCCAGCATCCGAAGAGGTGAGCCCATCACCTCCTGGTTCCGGCCTTTGAGCGTATACAGCCCGCCACCGCAAAAACCATCAACCAGCGTAATTCGAAGTCGCTCTCTGCCGCGGGCGTTCAGCGTTCTCTGCTCGAAATACCGAATTAGGTAGCCGACGAGCACCTCGTGCTTGGTGACACTATGCGGATCGATCTCTGCCGGACCGTTCCCCCAATCGTAGTGACTCTGTGCCAAGAGCTAGCCTTTCTTCGGTGTGAATCGAGGCTAAACCTGATTCTCGACGTTCGGAAACTGATCCCAATGGCGCCCGCCCAAAGTGCGGCCGGCTTTCCCTTTGCCGACAGCGGCCAATTTAACCTCTGAACCATCGCGCCTGACGATGTGAATCGGGGTCCGTCCGGTCACGACGTCCGACGACTGCTCAAGGGGGGCCCAATGCCCCCATTGTTTGAAGTGAAACGCCACGCCAGCTTCGTTGCATTGCTTGCGAAGGTCGTCTGGCCACTGCGGTTCCATGGGCCGCGAACCCGGCCCTGACTCGCCGCCAGCGATGACCCAATCCACCCGCGTACCGGCCTCGCCCACCCGCAACCAAGGGCGCAAGTCAAGTGGCCCTAGCAGCGGCTCGCACGAAAGGAACCGTACCGCGGGCGTGTCAAATTCCAGAAGATACTTCAGGCGCTTGCCAGCAGCGTCTTGGTTCTCGACGGTTGCACCCAGCCAGACACTGGAAGGAAACTCGTAGCCCTTCGGCAGTTGCTTGCGCACCAAGTGAATCCGCTTGGTCAACAGCAGCCAGTCAAGATGGGGCGTAGCCGCGATGAGTTCCAACAAACGAAGCCGATGGGGAACCAGGTCTTTACGGTTCTCAAAAACGTCCGCCATGGAGGCGCAAAACACACGCCGCCTGGTCTTGCTCTCCTTCGCTTCGCGGTCCCACTTCAGGGGCTCCTTCCAGTGCGCATCGCTAAAAAAGCGGCGCTCAGACTTTGCGCCCCAAACATCTTCCCCGAGCCGTTTAGCCCAGGTTTCAGCATAGCAATGGTCACAAGCATCGGACACGCGCACGCAACCCCACCATGGATTGAAGGTGTGGTGCGTCCATTCAATGCGGGTGTCTTTTCCCATAAGTCATCTCTCAGTGCAGCACATCAATGCACTGTTTATTTGCACAGTATAAATCTACTGCGCACCACGAATCAGCCGAGCGGTGTTGAGGTCATATGACACGCCGGTGATCGACCCATCGCGAATGCACTGCACGGCCTCATCGATCACATGCAGTGGCACCAGAAACCACTCCCTTGGTTTGACCGGATTTCCAAAGCGATCTTCTATCGTCAGGTCCAGCTGAGCGGCGCCGAACAGGCGATGAAAGATGTTCTCCAGCCTGGTGCGGTTCAGGTTGTGCAACTTATAGGTCGCGACGATGTCGACATCAGCCAGCAGGTAGGTGGCATCCTTGTCGGCAGCGGCGATGCGGGTCTCCACCCTGCCGCCGGTCACGCCGATCTTGTGGATCAACTCGCGGTGTTCGGCCACAAACGGATGGTTGGACTTGCTGCGCAGCACATAGATGGTGCCGGACTCGATGTCGTCGGGCTCGGCTTCGCCACCGAACAGAGGGCCCATGTCGGGGTCAGAAAGACGCCGACCGGTCTCGTCCTTGTAGAGCGCCCGTTGCAACGAGCGGCGCAGCAGGTTGCTTTCGGTGCCGTTGGCGTAGATGACGCGCAAGCGCGCATCGCTCTCGCCGTTCGGGGCCTTGATCGTGTCGCCGACCTCGGCCACGTAGGCAAGCTGGCCGCCCACGATGAAGTAGTTGCCATGGAAAACGCTGGCATCGCGGCCAAAAGGAAGGGCCTTGCGCACGCCGGATTTCAGTTCGCGCTCCACCTGCTCAAACAGGGGTTGGAAACGTTCGAAGTCCTCGCACGGCGTGCGGTCTGCCACCTCTTCAGCCGCACGTTTCTCGACACTGGATCTGACGTGGCGAAGCACAGTGATGTCGCTGGCGTCCGCAGGCTCTACGCTAATGCCCAGCTCGGCCAGCAGAGCATCTTCGTCCAAGGCATCCACATCCGTGTGGGCTACAACGGCGCCGCTCAGCAGCCCCGGGGTATCCAGTCCTGCCAACAGCGCAAGCGCTTCCGGCAACTTGCGCAACTGGTCCAGCCGCACGGCATACAACCGCTCGAAGATGTCGCCACCCTCGCTATGCTGAGGTACTCGCCCATGGGTCTGGTGGAAGCGTAGGATGTCTTCAAAGCCCGCGATGATGCGTTCCTCGCGCGGCGTGTGGCTTGAGGTCTTGAGTGGCGTCGCGTCGACGCCCAGAGCGTCCAGCAGCTCGTCATCGTCTAAATCAGCCATTGCTGGTCTCTCCTTTCGCCTGCGCTGCCTTGGCCTGGGCGCGATATCGCGCAAAGGCTGCCACGCCTTCTGCCATGCGTTTTTCCCAGGCATCGGCCGAGTTGATGTCGGGCAGGCGGCCACGCTCGTTCTTGAACTGCAGGGCCCGCTTCGATAGGTCGCGCGCTTCCTCCTCGGGGATGCTCACCTTTTTTGCCGCAATGGCGGCCTGCACCTGGCGCAGCGATTTCTCGTCCATCGCCTTGGCCAGTACCGAATAGGCGGCGTCAAACGGATTGATGCTGTCGATCAGGTCGATGTCCAGATCGCGCACGTTGACGAACTTGCGCACGCCGTCCAGCAATGCCGTGCTGCCCTGCACCGTGCTGCCGCCAGCATCGGCTTGGGCCAAGGCCAGTTTGGCCTGCTGGGTGATGTTCATGGCGGCGATGGCGTGCTGCCGAATGGCCTCCTGGTCGGCCTCGCTCAGCTCCGGGTACCGCTCACGCACGATCTTTCCCATGCGCAACTGCGTCAGTTCTTCGGGTACGGTGTTTTCCTTGTCGAACAGGCCGCGTTCCAGCGCGGTCTTGTCCTGCAAAAAGCTGGTGACCACCTCGTTCAAGTCTTCCTTGCAGATGCGGGTAGCCTCTGGCGTCTCTGGCTTGGCCAGGCCGTTGATCTCGACGTGATACTGGCCTGTGGCCTCGTTCACGCCAACATTCGTCCGGCCTTCTTGGTAGCCCTCGCCACCGTTGTACACAAAGCCATCCTGAGCACCCGCATTCTTGGGCGTGAACTCATAGCGCGGCGCCAGCACCTGCTCCATCAGCAGACTGGCTGAGATCGCCTTGAGCATGTCGTTCACGGCCTCGGTCACGGCGGATTGCTCGGCCGTCGGCTCTGCGATCAGATTGGTGAAGCGCGAGCGCTCCTTGCCCTTGGCGTCTCGCGTAGCGCGGCCGATGATCTGCACGATTTCGGTCAGGCTGCTGCGGTAGCCGATGGTCAGCGCATGTTCGCACCAGATCCAATCGAAGCCCTCCTTGGCCATACCCAGCGCGATGATCACGTCCACATGGTCGCGGTCGTCCTTGTGCGCCGGGTCTTTAAGCGCGCCCAGCACCCGCGTGCGCTTGGCCGCATCGCTGTCGTCGACCAGGTCTGCCACCTTCAGCACGCGGCCTTCTTTCGTCTGAACCAAATGAAAGCCGGTGACGGGATCAACGCCTGTCCAGGTGCCCAGGCCGTGCATGATCTCGTCGACTTCGCGCTGCTTGTCCTTCAGGCTCTCGCGCGCGTTGACGTTGGGGATGTGGACGATGGTCTTCAGCGCGGGGTCCAACACCTTGGTCACGGCGTCCACATACGGCCCGGTGTAGAAGAAATAGCCGATGTCCAGCGACTTGAGCCACTGGTATCCGTTGAGCTGTTCGTAGTAGGTGTAGGTGATGGTCTCGAATCGAGATTCGTCCGCCGGACCCAACACCGCCTCACTGTCGCCCCGGAAGTAAGAGCCCGTCATGGCCACCAAGTGCACTTTGTCGCGGGCAATGAAGGCGCCCAGTTGGCTGCCCAGCACGTTGTCCGGGTTGCTGGAGACGTGGTGAAACTCGTCGATGGCGATCAGCCGGTTGTCAAAAGCCGCGATGCCCATCTCTTCCACCGCGAACCGGAAGGTTGCATGTGTGCAGACCAGCACCTTGTCGCTGCTGGCCAAGAACTGGCGCACCGCGTCAACCTTGGACTTGGCTGCACGGGGTTCATCGCCGCCGGGCGCGTTGCACAGGTTCCATTGCGGAGCCACCTGCCAGTCCCAGTAGAAGCCGAACCGTGTCAAGGCTTCGTCCGCAAAGCTGCCGCCGATGGACCGCTCCGGCACCACCACGATGGCCTGCTCCAGGCCTTGGTTATGCAGCTTGTCCAGCGCAATGAACATCAACGCGCGCGACTTGCCAGAGGCCGGTGGCGACTTGATCAGCAGGTACTGCTCGCCGCGCTTGGCATAAGCACGCTCCTGCATGGCGCGCATGCCCAGTGCGTTGGCCTTGCTAGACGCACCCGTGCGCGCCGTGGCAATGGACACCGACGGCACGGTGTATGCGTTGGTCGGATTGGTGGCCTGGTCGCTCATGATGTTTTCTTCCTTCCTTTTGCTGCCTTTGCGGCAGGCTTGCTCTTTTTTACTGCCGTCATCTTCGTATACAGCTCAAACAACTTTTCCAGGCGCTCAGTGTCATTTTTGCAGCGGCGACCTATGTAAATCCGCTCTAGAACTTCGTCGTTACGCTCGTGGGCGTGGCGCAGGTTATCCGGCATGTTTTCCGGGTCATACAGGTCAGCAATGGTGGCCGGGAAGTGTGCTTCTCGACTCAGCAAGATGCTTTCTGCGCAACTGGTCAAATCGGCTTTGTTTTGATCAGTGAGAAGCGGCACTGGAAAAGTGTTCCATCCGACAGTATTGGAATAGGAAAAGTCCGTTCGCATTCGCACGCAAACAGTGCCTATCCAAACCCAGTGCAAGCGCGAAGCAATGAGTGCGAGGTTCCAGAGCGGTGCATCGTAAAGCGCAAAGCATTTGTTCGACACGATGCAATTTGCCGGCAAATAGTCGCAAGGTAGATATGGTCGGTTTTCCGAGCTGACGCCAGGAACCAAGATCTGATTCTCCTTTGCTACCCCTGCGATCTGGACAAAACGGTGTGGCCGCTTGGAAAATTGACGCGTTGACTCAGCATCAGATTCACTGCGACTTTCCGCGACCAACTTGAGACGTTGCGCGATGAAGGCACTTTCTTTTGCGATGTCTGCATCTTCATCTTCGATCCACAAGCAATACCGCTGTCTTCCGTTGATGAGTTCATCCGAACCGACGAAGCGCTTGACGAAGCGCTGCACGGCTGCGTCTTCGGTTGTGACAATTCTTGCCAAATCACTATTTAGAAACAGATTCCCTCCATCACGGGGCATATTTCCGAACAGCATGGTCGATTGCTCACCAATTGGTTCAGTCGCCTTTTGCACATAGGCAAGGCTATCTGGCACAAGATATGGCCCTATTGCTGAACACTGCTTAACTAATTCATTCTGATAGAGCTTCTTGGGCAATGATGATTTCTTTCCCAATCCGACCACCACTACTGTCACACCGGCATTCTTGCTAGCAAGATTTGCCCATTTAAACGAGGTGTGTGCGAATCGAAGCTCACAGTGACGTTCAAACGCGACTGGCCAAACGTCGATCGCCTGTTGCCCCTGGCACACGCTGTTGGTCGCGACGAAGGCCGAAACAGCGTTCGGAACTTTATCGGCATAGTCGAAGAAGCGCGCAAACCACCCGGAAACTAAGTCTGTGGTCTTTGCCAGCTTCGGATGTTTTACCCAAGCGTTAGCCAAATCATTCTTCTGCTCGTCTGTTTGCCACTTGCTTCCGCGATACGGTGGGTTGCCGCAAATGTACGTTTCTCCACCCTCATTCGCGAAATCGATCTGCGCTTGGTCAAGTGGCGCTTCAAACAAGTCATCAGCGAGTAGTTTGACTCCCGTACCAGTTGGAGGACAGATACTTAGCCAATCAAGCTGCAGAGCATTGCCGCAGACAATCCAATTCTGCGCATCCAATGGTAAGAACTCCGCCAGGGCATCTTTCTGCCCTCGATGCAGCACGTCGCACTGGAACTCGGCGATGATGAGCGCCAAGCGCGCAATTTCTGCTGGGAAGTTGCGAAGCTCGATGCCTCTGAAGTTAGTTAGCGGGATCTCGCTCCCCAAATGAAGTTCATCCCTTCGGCGGTTGATCTCCGCTTCGATGTCGCGCATTTGCTTGTAAGCAATGACCAGAAAGTTTCCCGACCCGCAGGCCGGATCGAACACCCTGATGCGCGCTATGCGCTTACGCAAGTTCAGCAGCTTGCGCTCGTTGTCGCTCGCCTCATCCAGCGCAGCACGCAGGTCATCCAAGAACAGTGGATTCAACACCTTCAAGATGTTGGGCACGCTGGTGTAGTGCATGCCCAGGGCGCCGCGCTCCTCGTCGTCAGCCACGGCCTGGATCATGCTGCCGAAGATGTCGGGGTTGATCTCGCGCCAGGTCAAGGCCCCGGCGTGTAGCAGGTAGGTGCGCGCCATGCGCGTGAAGCGCGGCACCTCAGTGCTGCCAGAGAACAAGCCGCCGTTCACGTAAGGGAAGCCGTTGGCCCAATTAGGCAAACGTGGCATGGCGGTGGCGCGGTATGCCACCTTGATGTTCATGGCGCGGAAGATCTCCGACAGCACCTCGTGGGTGTTGCTGCCGTCGCTGGCGCTCATCTGATCCACGGTCTGGGTGAACAGGCCTTTGCCATTGAAGATGTCGGTGTCTTCAGCAAAAAAGCAGAACACCAGGCGCGCCATGAAGTGGTTCATGTCGCTGCGGCGCTCGTCCGTGGCCCAGGCCGGGTTCTCGCGCAGCAGTTCGACGTAGAGCTTGTTCAGGCGCCCTGTGGCGCGCACGTCGATGGGGTTGTCCTTGATCTCCTTGATGGTGGAGATGCCGGCCAGCGGCAGCAGGAAACCAAAGTGGTTCGGGAAGTCTGGAAAGGCGCTGACGATGGTTTCGCCGCTGGCCAGTTCTTCGGCTTCCAGGGTCTGGCCATCAGTGGCGAGGATGAACTTGGCCTTGGCCTTCGTCGTGGCCGGGCTGGCGCGCAGCGCCTTGAGCGTGTCGCTCACGGTGCCGGCCGCGCACACTGCCAGGTGGATGTTGTTGCGCAGCAGCACGCCGCCGGCCACGTCCGAGGCATTGTTGTTGCCCGTACGCAGGCGCTTGAGTGTGGTGTCCTTGTTGCCGAAGGCGGCCAGAAACGTGAACGGGAATTCCGCTGCGTCAAAGGGTTGCAGAGCCAGTTCTGAAATGGCTTGTTCGATTTCTACTGCGTTCATTGGCTGACACGATCCAGACCCCGCCCCTGCGGAACGGGCGCGGCTTCAGCCGCGATAAAAAAGTACGGGAGCGAACTCCGCATAGGCCTGCGCATGCCTACACCTGAGCCCATGGGTTGATGACGGTGACACCCGCTGCCTCGAACGGGCTGGTGTCTCGGGTGGCAACGGCAAAGCCGTTGGCCGCCGCGATCGCCGCGATGTAGCCATCGGCCGTGGCGACGGCCAAGCCAGCGCCGCGGGCCTTCGCCATCAGCGCCGCATATGCCTGGGTGCAGGCCAGGTCGAACGGCAGCACGCGACCGGCGAACAACGGCAACACCCGCTTTTCCAAGTTCTCTTGCAGGCCTGCGCGTCGCTTGCCAGTCGGCAGCAGTGCGACACCTGCCCGCAACTCCGCCACCGCGATGGCGGAGAGGAACAAGGTCTCCATTGCCTGAGCGTCGATCCACTCGATCACACGCGGCTCAGGAGCGTGCCGGAGTGGCTCCGACATCACATTCGTGTCGAGCAAGATCATTCGAAGCTCACAGGCCGTGCAGGCGTCTTGTCGCGCACTTGCTCGAACACCGCGAATTCTTCATCGCTCAGTTTGGCTTGACGGCCCATGTCGGCCAGGAGAGAACCCAGCTTCACGCGCCCCTTGGGGCTGATCGCTGACTCCAAAATCTCGCGCACCTCGGCCTCCATGCTCTGGCCGTGCTGGGCAGCACGGACGCGCAGAGCACGGTGCACTTCCTCGGAAAGGTTGCGAACTGTCAGCATAGCCATGGCGATCACCTCGAATGCATTCGATGCATGCATTCTACAGCCGCGCATTCAACCCCGGCAGAGGGGTCGCCCTGAACCTTGGAACGCCCCCGAAATCAGCGTCCTGGACGTCGCCGGGCCGGGCGCGAGCCGTTACTTGCGGCTTCTTGTTGGGAATCGGCTCGTGGACCTTCAGGCTTTGCCATCGGCCTGAAGACCGCGCCCTTCGACATCGTTGGCTGTGGTCGGCGCCGCCACACCAGCAAGTCGGACGCACGGTCCTCGACATGCTCCGGGCGCTGAGCGTCTGGTTTGGGCTCGGTCCGCGCAGCGAGACGCGCTTTCATGCGCACCAACTTGCTCATTTGCTCGTCAATATCCGCAATCCGCGCATTCCGGCGTCGTAGACGCGCGTTGAGACTGGCTCGCTCTCGGGCTGCAGCACCGTTGATGCCAACGTGGCCAGTGGGGAGTCGGTCAATCCCCCGGGCCTTGAAGCTGCGGTGGTCAACACGCGCATCGGAGCCCTTGCGGGCAAGCGCAGCGTTCACCGAGTGCTCCCAACGTGGCCGCAACCACGACACGGAATCCGCCGCGCCACTTCGCTTGCACGCGATGGGGTCGAGCCGCTCTGCCTTTTTTCCGAGCACGCCGTCGGCGTCGACCGTGCATGCGGTCAGGAGCAGGTGCGCGTGAAAATTTCGATCATCGCCATCACGGGACGGCATGTGCAGGGCGCAGTCCACGCCGACCCCAAACTCTTGGGCGATTTCCTTGGAGAAGCTGAAAGCCAGCGCGGCCCGTTCGTCGGCATCAAGCTCGCCGGGAAGCGCGAGCACAACCTCCCTTGCAAGGACCGCGTCACGTCGACGGTGGTGTATTTCGATGCCGTTCCAGAACTGCTGGCGGTCAAGCACGAGCCGGCCACTCGGCAGGTGGATGCGCGCATCGAGCACGCCCCTTCGGCGGCGGTAGTCGAAGACTTGCCCGGTGCGCTGATCAATGATCAACGCACCGGCACGGTATGCAGCGGCGGCCGTCGCGGAGCGGCCGCTGGCGCGAGCAATGGGCGCGCGTGCGCTCAAGTGAAAAATAGCCATTCGCAGTTCCTCAGGGGTGTCGGGGCGCCGCCCTGACCGCACGTAATCCTGCGGAGCGGGATTACTCTAAGTGCGCCATTCAGGGGTAAGTCGTTCGCGACCACTATCCAAGAGCCATTCGCAATATGGGCGAAATGACCGGGGGTAATCAGGACCACGCAGCCCCACAGCTGGCTTGCCAATTCATACACTGTACTGAGCCAACGTATCCAAATGCCGCCATGACACCCAACAACATCGAGTCAATTGACATCAAACTGCAGCAGCTCAAAAACCGACGCGCCCAGTTGCTCGCACAGCACGATGCGGCCGAGCGAAAACGCATCACGCGCCAAGCCGTGATCATCGGCAAGTGGATCATGTCCAAGCGACCGGAACTCGTGTCGGAGATCGCCGGCATGCTGGTGCGTGATCAGGACCGCGCGGTGTTCAAGCTGCCGCCCACGGCTGGCACAGGACAAGTAGCGTCCGGGGCTACCCACATCGACATCTTGCTGCCACCGGATGACGACGCCGCGGCCCCGGCCCTCGTGTGAGCGGCAGCAGCGGCGAGCAGAATGGCTGGGCGCTGCTGCAGATCTACGCGCGCTTTCACATGCCTATCAGCTGTGCACAAACCCCATTGCCGTGCGTCGAGTTGGCAGGCGCTCATCCATGCGCAGCGTGGGCCAGTCCTCTTCAACGAGATGGCTGCGTTGCGCCATCAACGCGCGTGCGAACGCGATCTCCGCAGCGAGCTTGATAGCTCGCGGGCTCATGTCCGCAATCTGCCTGTTCAGCGCTGCCGGTAGCTCAGCGGAGAACCGTACCCCCATCTTGCGGATCAGCTCGCTCAGGATCTCCCTGGCGATGGCCACCAGTTGCACTGATGAAGGCGGCGAGATCTGGAAAACCAGCATTCGCGAGCGCAGCGCGCCGGGGATCTGATCGATGTCGTTGGCTGTTGCGACAAGCCTCAAGTGACTGGCATCGAAGACCAGATCGGGCAACGACTGGTCAACGAAAAACTTCGAGGTGTGCTCTTCCAAAAGCGAATACAGCGGCCCCAGCCCGCTGTACCCGGTCGTGTTGGCTTTGTCGATTTCATCGAGCACGAGAAGTCCATTCGCCACCGGGTCGTGCCCGGCACGGCCCCAGGCGAGGAACTCGAAGACTTGGCCTGGCGATGAGTTGGACCAGAAGGTGCTTGATCCCCCAATGGAGCTGCCGTTGGTCTCGGCCGCCATGGACACGAACAACGGTGGTGGCGTGCCCAGCAGGTCAGCCAGCAAATTGGCGAATCTCGTCTTCCCGATCCCGGGCGCGCCTACGAGCAGGATGGGCGCAAGCCGGTGCGGCAGGCCTTGCGCGCACAGTGCGATGTGCGGGCGGATGGCCGTCTCGATCACCTGCTCGAAACTTGGGAAGCTCTCCGCCAAGGCATCGAGGCGTTGCAGCCAGTCTCCAGGCGGTGGCGCCATCGGCCGGCTGATACCGCTGAGCGCCAAGCGCTCCAGTGTTTGTGCGATCCTGCGCCCGGCCTCGCCATCACGGCCTTTGATGCGCTGCTCGAGCTGATCAGCGTCTTCTGCAAACTTGAAGACATTGACCGGCTCGCATGCCCGCGGCCCGCTGACCAGCGTCATCAGATCGAGGCCGCCTTCCAGGTCTGGCAGGTCGAAGTCCGGCACAATTTTTCCGGCCGGCTGCGTGCTTTCGCGTAGCTCGGCCACCAGACGACGGTTGTGCAGTTCCTGCAAGGCCTCCGACAGGCTGGTCAGGACCGAGTGCTCCCGATCGCCGCGCCGCGGCGAGAAATCGAACATCACGTGCAGAGCGCCGGCCACTTTCACGCAGCTCACTGCAGCCCGGCGGGGCTGCCTGCGCCCCAGGATCAGCGCAAACGCGCGCAGGAAAATTTCGCTCAGTTGCCGTCCATCTCGCGAAAGCTCGGGGTCGAGCCGAACGCTCAGCCAGTCGGGGCATTGGAACAGCGGCAGCAGCTCGGCCACGCTGACGGTGGGTTCAAACAAGTTTTCAGTCATCCATAACTTTCAGTTGGGGCGGACGAAGTCCGCAAAGACGCCGTCAAGTGCGGCGCGCCAACTGGGGGATGGATGACCTATCTTCGCAACCTACGACTGCTGGAACCGCGCAGCCGCTGTCCTGCTGCCGCAATGGCGGGCAGTGAGGTGGAGAAGGCTGGCGGGTAGGACATTGAGCGGATGAGGTGAGCGCTATGGCACTTTACGCGCAGGTGCCAGGTTGGGCAAGAAATCACGACGACGCAGGGGGGGGTCGAAATTTGCACCCCATAAGTAGCCCACTTCTTTCTGGTGGCGCACCGCAAGGATGACGACTGCGTTCAGGTCAAGGCTGCAGCGGGTTACGTAGCCGCTGTCGCCGAAGTCGGCGATCCATTCCCGGAATTCGTCGGACACGTCCTCGATGAGGCGGCCAATGCCAGGCGGAAGCTCCAGCACCTTCACGCTCTGGTGGATGGCCTTCACTGCCCGCTTGGCGGCCTTGAGGTTCTTGGGTACCTGAATGTTGTGTTCGCGACCAGATTAGACGTGGCATGCAGGCGGTTTGATGTCGTTGCCCTGTTCGAGCCGGGGCAAGCCAGGCATCAGCCTCATCGACGGTCACAAGCATTCCGGTGGCCCGGTACTCCTCCCATGCCTCGAGCGCGTCCGGCGGAATGCCTCGCGCGATCGACGTCCTGGGTGATCGCTTCGCGCATCAGCCAATGCGACGTGCGATGGCATGCCTCAGCCAAGCGCTTCACGCGGGCCTTTGTCTCCTCGTCGATCTTGATTGCCACGGGGCGAACGGCAGGAGCGGTCATGGCGGGCTCCATCAGAGTATCTCAAGGTACTACCTCAGCATACTTTCGCCTACTGAGTGTCAAGCTGCTCAAGTAAGCGTGAGGATGGCGTCCAACCCGACGACTTCCACTCTGCGCGACTACTGGCTGGTCGCAGCGCCTTTTGCAACAGACATCTCGCTCTCGAATTGAGTGACGAGGGCTGACGCGCTGCACCCTAAGGCCGCGGCGATCTTCACGACGCCGACCAGATTCGGAACATTCTGGCCACGCTCCAGCCGCCCCAGATAGGAGCGGTCCACCATTGCCTTGAGTGCCAAGCCTTCCTGCGAAACACCTTGCGCGGAGCGCAAGGCGACAACGGCCTGACCAAACGCCTGTGCGATGGCTGGATCTGTGGACTTTGCGCCGACCGGCCTTCCACCTTTGAGATGCTGAACTTGCTTCGTTGACATTCATTTCAGCGTCTCAATTCTGTGCAAAATAGACCACGGTAAATTAATCCCATAGAATCAAAACGGCATCACGTATGCGACCAACGGTCGAGGTCGCGACACATCACAAGGGAGCAATTAAATGAAGGTTGAAACACGCGCCACCGTCTCCGTAGCTGCAGCACTGCTGTACTTGGCCGCGCAAAACGCAGCCAGTGGGCAAGCCGCGCCCTTATTACCAAACAACTCAGCGAAGGTGGCCGTAGCCTCAGCGCAATCCCCGGCTGATACCTCTACAGCTACTGCGGACGCGACCAGAGCTCAAGCCGCAGTCGCAGCCCAACGTGACGCAGATCCAAAGCTCAACGGCTCCGTCGGAGACGTACCAGCAAAGCCATCGAGCAAGTAAGCGGCTCCCGCTGAATTGCCCGTCTCTCCAGTCATCCCCCCAAAAAGACACATGCGTCTTACTTCACGATCTGCGGCCAGCCTCATCATCGCCGCTCTGGTTCTCGGTAGTTCCGCATTCGCCCAAGGCATCCAGAGACCGCAGGACACCAGCAACGCAATCGCCAGCTACGAAGTTCTGGGGGTGCGCCTCGGAATGTCCGAGGCCGAAGCCATCGCGGCCATCAAACAGCGGTTTCCTGCCGGCTCGAAGAACACGGATGGCCGGCCCGTCAATCTGAAGATGTCGGACTACGAGCTGTCGAGCCCCCGCACGCAGGCCAAGGTCAGGGCCGGTGTGCGCTTCGATGTGCACCCTGAGCAGAAGAGCAATTTCAGCTTCGTCAAGCTGTTCGTACATGAGGGCCGGGTCTGGGCCATCTGGCGCGACGACATGGGCTCACGCTACCCGTACGACGCCACCGTGGCCGATCTGCAAGCGAAGTACAAGGGGGCGGCGGTGATCCCCAGCGCCTTCATGGTCGTGACCGGCAACAGCATCGTGCCGCAGCCCGGGCCAGCGGCAATCGATGGGCTGCAGCTGTACCAGGGGCCACAGTGCATCGCGCCCCCGTTCGCCCGCTCGGGCAATGGGGACAAGATTTCCCTCGATCCCGGCTGCAACCGAGCTTTCCACCTGAGCTATCAGCCGCGCCTCGAGAACGGGGTGAAGGTCCTTGCGTCCGGCCATGCCCAACTGGTGGATCTGGAAGCCGGCCGATCCTTCATGCGCTGGATGTCCTCGGGTGCCGGCGACATCCAGGGCAACAAGCCGCGCACGGGTGACGCGAAGCTGTAATGGGCATGAAGGAACGCTTCGCCATGGGTGGTCTTTCGCGTGCCGCAGCTGCATACGTGGAGGAGCGCCTGCCTCGATGTTCTCGATGTTCTCGATGAAGCCTCCCCTGAACTTTGTTCTTCCACTTCGGAATCAGGGGATCGCTATGCTCGAATCAATTCTTCTCGTTTTTTATGCCATCGCATCGATTGCGCTGGCCGTGTGGGTCCGCCGTGCCTTCAGGCTGCGGCTGGACTGGTCCCATCCCGACATGCGCAAGCCCGTCTTCGACCGAACGGTGCGCAGCACTGGCGGCGCGGGCGCACTCGGCGCGGCTGACGCCATCAGCAGCGCCGCGCTGACCAGCGCGTCTCCCAACGTGGTGATGATGTTCATCATCGTCGTCGCGGGGCTGTTCGGGGGATTCATTGGCGCCGGTGTACTGCCCGCCCTGGTCGGCGGCATCGGTCAACCGAACTGGATGGGCATGATGGCCCTGGTCGTGGCCGCGCTGGCGTGGGTCTGGATCGGTGGGTGCCTGGCGCTGCCCGTGCTGATGCTGGCGTTCGGACTGGCACCCGTCATCATCGGGATCGGCCTGCTCGGCTTCGCCGTCATGGCGTTCTGGCAGACCTTCAGTTCAGGCCATCCCAATCCGTTCAGTGGGAATGGAACATGGCAAGCGGCCTTCGGCGCGCGGGTCGACTACAACGTGTGCGCTGCCGGTACGAGCCTGATCACGCTCGGCAACCCCGCCGATATCGGCCGCAAATGCAAACAGCAGATCGTCGGGCCGCATCCCGTCGAAGGTCGCTTTGCAGGCGTCTACAGCTGCGGCAAGGGCCAACGGATCGCAGCCATCGTGGAGGTGCGCCCTTTCGGCCCATACCGCAACGGCTCGAAAGATGCCGAGTTCCAGTTCAGCGATCAGCCGGAAACCATGTTTCCCAATGGCGCTTTCGCGGGCTTCGTGCGGCCGATCGGCGCAAGTGGTGAATTCCGATCGGATGGCCTGGCTTGGACGCAAAAGCCTGGGCCGGGCTGGGGCAAGCCCGATCAACTGGCCATCACAGCGACACCGGCCGGCGGCATCAGTGTGAGGCTCATGAACACGCCCTGCGCGACGCTGCAGGCCCAGCAATGCGAACCCGCCGAGGCCGGCCGGGTTCCCACCTGTGAGAAAGAGCTCGCGAGACTGGGCATCAAGCTCTACAAGCCCCGGACGCTCAAGGAACTGAGCCAGACGATCGCAGAGCAGGAAGCTCGGCAGGCACGATCCCGCTGAGCCTCCTCGGATCACGTCGCGACGCTAGTCGTGTTGCGGCGAGGTCGATGCCTCTGCGGCGGCACGGGAGTCGCCGACATCCTTCTGGATATCACGCAACCGGTCGATCTCCGCGACCTGCACGGCGCAGCGTGCGTCAAGAGCAGACATCATGGTGGACAGCCGCAGCATCTCCTTATGCGATGTCCGCTCGGCATCCGAGGCTTTTTCCCGCTCCTCCTGCAGGCGCTGCAGCTGCAGCGCGAGCCTGGACTCCCGAGCTGCGCTTTCGTTGGCACGCTGCTGCTGCGCGTGGGCCCGAGAAGTAGCGACCGCCTCTGAACGCTGGGCGCGCGCGACGTCGTCATGGCTGGCTTTCAGCAATTGCCGGGATTGGTCCAATGCCGCCTGAAGGTCTGGCACCTGCTCCAGCCGCAAGGATGCGCGCACCAGTTCCTGGCGCACGGTTTCCGCCTGTGCACGTTCACGCTCGGCACGCTGCTCGGCCTCGGCGACCGTCGCGGCCGTCAGCGCCTTCAGCGCATCCATTTCCCGCTCGTTGGCCTGCAATAGGCCCTGGTGCCGCAGCAGTTGCGCCTGCGTCGTGGCCAGAGCGGCATTGCTGGCGTTGAGTTGGGCTTCGGTCTCGGTCATCTGCTTTGCGAGTTCATCGAAGGCGTCCTCCGCCTCCTTGGCGCGCAACTCCGCCTTGCTCGAAGCCTGCGCCATCGCTTTTACAAGCTGGGCCCGCATCAAGTCGCCGATGGCTGGGTCAATGTCGATGCCGCTTTCATCGCGCGCGGCACGAGCCTCCTTCCATGTCCGCAACATGGGCATGAGGGTCGTGTGGGACCCTCCGCCAAGCTTGTCCCGGACGGAGCGCACGCTGGGCTCATGTCCTTCCTGTTCGATGGAGTCGGCTGCGGCCGCGAAGGCGCTGTAAGTAATTTCGGTCATGGTCATTCTTTCTGTGTACGGGCTGGATAACGGTGGCGTTATCGGGTGTTACGGCGTTACGCGTTACACGGCGTTATCACGTGGGCTGGCGATGGGCGGGACAGGGATGCTTGTGTCCTCCCCCCAAGGCGGAGGCACATGGATTGGCGGCCCGGGCGGCTCGGCCATGTGCTCTTCGCCCAGCCGTTCGGGCCACACCTCCAAGGCTTCCCCAAAGCGAAGCTCAACCTGCGGCTTCAACACTTCGATGCCGGGAAAGGAGGCATGCCCCTGCTTGATGCCGCGCCGGTACACCTCCAGTGCCCGTCCTTGATGGCCGATGAGCACGGCATTGCGGCCGTTGAAGCCACCCAGTCCGGCCGGATAGCGGACCGAAGGACGGTAGTCCTCGAACGCCTTCATGAAGTCGCGCCGGGCAAAGCCAACGCGCTCGATGTCCCGGACCCACTGCGTGGTCTTGAACCACCCGCCGATGACATCGACGGCAAAGTGGATCGCGGGGTGTTCGAACACGATTAGGAACTCGCGGTACGAACACTCTTTGGCCGCCTGCTGCACCATCAGCCAGGCACCCGAGATGCCGCCAAAACGCAGGCGGTACAGCTCCTGGTAGATCGCAGCCATGCTGGGTGCGAAAGGCGAGTTCAAGGCGAAGTTGTCGAACGCCTGGCGCAACTCGATGGGATCGCAGTCCGCGAAGGCCGCGCACCACTCAGTGGCTTCCAGTTGGCCGAACTCCTTGCCGGTCCGTTCGGCGACCAGGCACAGGCACTCGCCGACGACCCGCACGACGGCACCGGATGCACGGGATACTTGTGGCGTCATGCTGCATCCCCTTCCGGTTCCGAAGCCGGGAGCATGCCGACGTCGGTGATCTCCGCGTGCTGGTGACCCAGGATGGCTTCGAAGTGCCCCGCCGTGCTACGGGTAGCCGGTTTCAGTTGGCCGGACCGGCTTCGCACATTGGCCGTGCTGCCGAGGCGCAGGATGCGGTCTGAGTCCTTGCAGATCACATCGAGCGTGTCCATCCGCTGCGGCTGTTTTGCAGTACGTCCCTGATAGAAGTCGCTATCAGCGGCGTTGTCGATCGCGCGGCAGATCTGCGACGGACTGAAACCTTCGGCCAATCTGGCCTTCACGACGCTGGTGCGGGACGCCGTCAGCTTTTCTCCAGGACGACCTGTACGCTGTTTCCAGTGCTCAAAGATCTGGACTACCGCGTCAACTTCGCTGACCTGTTGGAAGTCTTCCTTTGTGCCCGTTTCCGTGGCACTGCTGAGCAAGGAACTATCGGCAGTGGAAGCAGGAGGGAATGCGTCGGAGAAAGATTCCTCTTCTTTTTGATCCTGTTCATCTACTGTCTTAGAACGTGTTTACGATCTTCTGAGTAGCAGAGCCAGAAACGCCAAGTGGACGAACTGTAAGCTGGTGTTGAGCCATCGCTCACAGTTCTTCCATAGCCGCCGGTTCTTGTCCAGCCAAGCAAAGCTGCGCTCAACCACCCAGCGCTTGGGCATGACCTTGAAGGTGTGCAACTCGCTTCTCTTGGCGATCTGCACCGTCACATGCTCACCCAGGATGTCCTTGACGCCTTGCGCGAAGGGCTCGCCTGTGTAACCGCTGTCCGTCAGCACACTTTGCACCCGCCCCAGCGAGCGCTTGCAGCGCTTGAAGGCCGCAAGCGCTCCCTTGCGATCAGT
>NZ_QLTA01000049.1 GCF_003269065.1 Paracidovorax anthurii | reverse complement strand
CCAGCCAACCCTGCAAGAAGGAGCGCGAAATGCGCTCCTTTTTTGTTTCAAGCGGCCTCAAAGGCTGCCGGTCAGGGCTTAACTGACTGGCATTGGCCTCGAGGGCGGCTTTGTGCTTTTTTTGCTTGGGAAGGGTGGTAATCGGCCCTTTGGAATGGGGCCTGCTTCGGGCAATAAAAAAGCCGCTGATTGCGCAGCGGCTTTTAATGTTTGGTGCCCAGGAGAGGACTCGAACCTCCACGATGTTACTCGCTAGTACCTGAAACTAGTGCGTCTACCAATTCCGCCACCTGGGCATCTCAGGAATCCTCGAATTATAGAATGGTTTCAGGGGGCTTCTGGCCAATTCTTCAAAAAATCATGAAGAGGGTTTGGGCAGCGGATTTCAGTCCGTCGATTGACCGTTGGCGCGGGCAAAAAAAAGCCGCTTCGTCAGAAGCGGCTTGATTGTCCGAAAACCTGTCTGGTTCTCGTTAAACTTGGTGCCCAGGAGAGGACTCGAACCTCCACGATGTTACTCGCTAGTACCTGAAACTAGTGCGTCTACCAATTCCGCCACCTGGGCATTTCAGGAAAGACTTAGATTGTATATCAAAAAAACAAAATCCGGCGCGCCTGCTGCGCACATCGAAGACGAGATCGACGGCAGCGTGCAGGGACATCGCGACGGGCATGGCTTCGTGTCGCGCGACGACGGTGATGTGGACATCTATATCCCGCCCAACGAGATGCGGGCCGTGTTGCACAAGGACCGCGTGCGCGTGCGCATCGTCCGCCACGACCGGCGCGGGCGGCCCGAGGGGCGCATCGTGGAGATCACCGAGCGCCCCGCGCACCCGATCATCGGGCGGCTCCTGCAGGAAAGCGGTGTCTGGCTCGTCGCGCCGGAAGACAAGCGCTACGGCCAGGACGTGCTGATACCGAAGGGCGCCACCGGCTCGGCCAAGCCCGGCCAGGTGGTGGTGGTCGAGTTGACCGAGCCTCCGGCCCTGTTCGGGCAGCCCGTGGGGCGCGTGAAGGAAGTGCTGGGCGAGGTGGACGACCCCGGCATGGAGATCGAGATCGCCGTGCGCAAGTACGGCGTGCCGCACGAGTTCTCGGCACCGGCGCTGGCGCAGGCCAAGGCGCTGCCCGACAAGGTGCGCGCCCAGGACAAACGGAACCGCGTCGATCTCACCGACGTTCCCCTGGTCACGATCGACGGCGAGGACGCCCGCGATTTCGACGATGCCGTCTATTGCGAGCCTGCGAAGGTCGGGCGCGGCAAGGGCTGGCGCCTGCTGGTGGCGATCGCCGACGTGAGCCACTACGTGGAGACGGGCAGCCCCATCGACGTCGATGCCTACGACCGGGCGACCAGCGTGTACTTTCCGCGGCGCGTCATCCCGATGCTGCCCGAGAAGCTCTCCAACGGGCTGTGCTCGCTGAACCCGGAGGTCGAGCGCCTGTGCATGGTGTGCGACATGCTGGTGAACGCGGCGGGCGAGGTGCATGCGTACCAGTTCTATCCGGCCGTGATGTTCAGCCACGCGCGCTTCACGTACACCGAGGTGGCGGCGATCCTGGCCAACACCCGGGGGCCCGAGGCCACCCGGCGCCGCGCGCGGGTGCAGGATCTGCTCAACCTGCACGACGTGTACCGCGCGCTGCTGGCGGCCCGGCACAAGCGCGGCGCGGTGGATTTCGAGACCACCGAGACCCAGATCGTCTGCGACGACAACGGCCGCATCGAGAAGATCGTGCCGCGCACACGCAACGAGGCCCACCGGCTCATCGAGGAGGCGATGCTGGCGGCCAACGTGTGCAGCGCCGATTTCATCGCGCAGGGCGGGCAGCCGGGGCTCTACCGCGTGCACGAGGGGCCCACGCCGGAGAAGCAGGAGATCTTGCGCAACTACCTGAAGGCCATGGGCGTGGGCGCCACGATCGGCGATGACCCCAAGCCCGGCGATTTCCAGGCCATCGCGGAGGCCACGAAGGAGCGCCCCGACGCCCAACAGATCCACACCATGCTGCTGCGCTCGATGCAGCAGGCCATCTACACGCCGATCAACAGCGGCCATTTCGGCCTGGCGTTCGAGGCCTATACGCATTTCACGAGCCCGATCCGCCGCTACCCCGATCTGCTGGTGCACCGCGTCATCAAGTCGATTCTGGGCAAGACCAAGTACCGGCTGCCCGCGCTGCCCACGCCGGGCGAGGCCCATGCCAAGCTGGCCAAGCGGCTGGCCGCGCGCGTGCCGGCCCCCACGCAGCAGCCCCGCAAGCCGGTGTCGGCCGCCGCCGCGCGCGAGACCCAGGCCTGGGAGGCCGCAGGCCTGCACTGCAGCGCCAACGAGCGCCGTGCCGATGAGGCCAGCCGCGATGTGGAGGCATGGCTCAAGTGCAAGTACATGCGCGAGCACCTCGGCGAGGAATTCAGCGGCGTGGTCAGCGCCGCGACCAGCTTCGGCATCTTCGTGACGCTGGATGCCATGTACGTCGAGGGCCTCGTGCACATCACGGAGCTGGGGGGCGAGTACTTCAAGTTCGACGAGGCCCGCCAGGAGTTGCGCGGCGAGCGCACGGGCATCCGCTATGCCATCGGCACCCGGGTGAGGGTGCAGGTCAGCCGGGTGGACCTGGATGGCCGGCGCATCGACTTCCGCCTGGTGCGCGAGGGCGATGAGGTGCCCGTTCCCGCCCGGCCCGCGCGTGGCAAATCCGCGCGCGAGGGGGGTGATGCGGCGGCCGGGTCCATGGTGCCTGCCGTGGCGGAGCCCAAGGCCCGCGGCAAAGGCGGGCGCAAAGCCGACCCGCGGGCCCATGGCGGCCAGGAGCCGCCGGCCGCGCCCACCCGCAAGGCCACCGCCAAGGGCTCCGGCCGGCGCGCTGGCGCGGGGGCCAAGCGCGGCGGCAAATCCCGGCGCTGAAAGAACCCGCCTTCGCGGCAGGGCGGCCCGTGGTTGCGGGCCGTCTGCCGCACCCATGGAGACATTGCATCGATGGCACACATGAATTCACCGCGCATCGCGGTCGTGACCGGCGCGGGCTCGGGCATCGGCAAGGCCTCGGCCCTGGCGCTGCTGGAAGCCGGATGGTCCGTGGTCCTGGCGGGCCGGCGCGCGCCGTGGCTGCAGGCCGTGGCGGACGAATCCGGGGTGCCTGGGCGCGTGCTGGTCGCGCCGACGGACGTGTCCGATCCGCAGGCCGTGCGCGATCTGTTCGACCGGGCCGTGGAGCGCTTCGGGCGCGTGGACCTGCTGTTCAACAACGCGGGCGTGGGCGCTCCCGCCGTGCCGATCGACGAGTTGCCGATCGAGGAGTGGAAGCGCGTGGTGGACATCAACCTGAACGGCATGTTCTTCTGCCTGCAGCAGGCGTTCCGGGTGATGAAGGCGCAGGACCCGCGCGGGGGGCGCATCATCAACAACGGCTCGATCTCGGCGCATGCGCCGAGGCCACATTCCATCGCCTACACGGCGACCAAGCATGCGGTCATGGGCCTGACCAAGACGGCGGCGCTCGACGGCCGCCGGCACGACATCGCCGTGGGGCAGATCGACGTGGGCAACGCCGGGACCGAGCTCGCGCAGCGCATGACCCAGGGCGTGCAGCAGGCCAACGGCCAGATCGCAGCGGAGCCGCTGATGGATGTGGGCATCGTGGCCCGGTCGGTGGTGTACATGGCGGACCTGCCCCTGGAGGCGAACGTGCTGTTCCACACGGTCATGGCGACCAAGATGCCGTTCGTGGGGCGGGGCTGACGCCGCAGGCCGGATGCGGCGCCGGGCACGCGCTCAGGGCGTGCAGCGGGATGCGGGACGGGCGGGCTGGAGGGGAAGCCGGCCCTGCACGCTCGCCAGCGCTAGGTGGGCGGCACGCGCGGGTTTCGCGGCCGGTTCCCGGGCCGAAGACGGCGTGGAACCCGATGAGGGCGTGAACGCCGGTGCGCCGGATGCTCCGGCGCCGGGGTGCTCCTGGTACGACGACAGGAAGGGCCATGATTTTCGGGTCATGTCGGACTCTCCTTGGGCTTGAATGCGGCGTGGCCGGCCTGACTGCCGGGGTGGACGCAGTATTCCCCGGTGGGAGGCGCGGGGCCTGTAGGACAAGGCTGGACGGCCTTGCCGGCATGCATGCCCGGCGGTCGCCCGGGCCCGGCATGGGCCCGGGATGGCACCGTTGCGGGGCCCCGCCTTGGTGCGGCTGGCGCGCCCTGGCCGGACCGCTGTGCCGGTGGCGCCTGGCGCCTGCCGGGGATTGCCCAAGCGTTTCCAGGGCGCTTCTACCTGTATAGACACCATGGAATCCCCCGGCCCGAAAAGGCCGTGCGCGGACGCTCCCACCGCTGGCCTCTTTTTTGCATTCGGTTTGGGCATCGGCATGCCGAAGGCCGTCCCTCTGCGCGTTTGTACTGTATAGACAGGTGCGGCGGTGCATGAGAATCGGCGTGCCGGGAATACGCTGGCAGGTGCGGCGCCCCAGGGGCGCGGCCTCGCTTTCTCTTCTGGAAACCAAGGAGCAGACGATGGGCCGATCGGTGTGGGGAACGGGGTTGCGGATCGCGGCGGTGGCGGCATGCGTGGCGGGGCTGGCCGCCGGGGCCCGGGCCCAGGAGGCGAAGGTCGTGCTCGGCATGTCGGGCTGGACGGGCTTCGCGCCGCTCACGCTGGCCGACAAGGCGGGCCTCTTCAAGAAGCACGGCCTGGAGGTCGAGCTGAGGATGATCCCGCAGAAGGACCGCCACCTGGCGCTGGCCTCCAAGGCCATCCAGTGCGCGGCGACCACGGTGGAGACGCACGTGGCCTGGAACGCCAATGGCGTGCCCATCGTGCAGATCTTCCAGATGGACAAGTCGCACGGGGCCGACGGGCTGGCCGTGCGCAACGACGTGAAGGGCTTCGCCGACCTCAAGGGCAAGACCATCGGCGTGAGCGCGCCGGGCACGGCGCCGTATTTCGGCCTCGCCTGGATGCTGTCGAAGAACGGCATGACGCTCAAGGACGTGAAGACGGTGTCGCTGGAGCCGCAGCCCGCGGCCCAGGCCTTCGTGGCGGGCCAGAACGATGCGGCCATGACCTATGAGCCGTACCTCTCCACCGTGCGGGCGAATCCGCAGGCCGGCAAGATCCTCGCCACCACCATCGATTACCCCATGGTGATGGACACGGTGGGCTGCGATCCCGCGTGGCTCAAGGCGAACCCGAAGGCCGCGCAGTCGCTCGCCGATGCCTATTTCGATGCGCTCGCGCTCATCCAGTCCGACCCCGCCCGATCGAACGAGATCATGGGCGCCGCCGTCAAGCAGACGGGCGAGCAGTTCGCCCGGTCGGCCGCGTTCCTGCGCTGGCAGGACAAGGCCGCGAACCAGAAGTTCTTCGCGGGCGAGCTGCAGCAGTTCATGAAGGAGGCCGTGCCGATCCTGATGGAGGCCGGGGTCATCCGCAAGGCACCCGCGAATCTGGACGCCACCTACGATGCCGGCTTCATCCGCTGAGTCCTCGCCGGCCATGGCCACGGCGGCGGTGGCGCCCTTGCCGCGCCGGCGGCGCGCCCGCGGGTTCGCTCCGCTCGAACCCGTCGCGCCGGGCGCGCGCATCGCGCTGGGCGTGGGCTTCTTCGCGCTGTTCGTGGGCGTGTGGGCCGCGTTCACCCTGGGCGGCTTCGTGTCGCCCACCTTCCTCGCCAGCCCGCTCACCATGCTGCACGAGGGCTGGCTGCTGTTCACCGAATACGGCTTCCACAAGGACATTGGCATGACCGTGTGGCGCGTGGTGGGCGGCTTCGTGCTGGCCGCCGCCGTGGCCGTGCCGCTGGGCATCTGCATGGGCGCATGGAAGCCGGTGGAGGCGTTCTTCGAGCCTTTCGTGTCCTTCTGCCGCTACCTGCCGGCCTCGGCCTTCATCCCGCTGCTGATCCTCTGGGCGGGCATCGGCGAGGCGCAGAAGCTGCTGGTGATCTTCATCGGTTCGGTCTTCCAGATCACGCTGATGGTGGCGGTGACCGTGGGCGGCGCGCGCCGCGATCTGGTGGAGGCGGCCTGGACGCTGGGCGCGGGCAGCCGGGGCATCGTGCTGCGCGTGCTGATCCCCGGCGCCGCGCCGGGCATCGCCGAGACGCTGCGCCTCGTGCTGGGCTGGGCCTGGACGTATGTGATCGTGGCCGAGCTGATCGGCTCGTCCTCCGGCATCGGCCACATGATCACGGACAGCCAGGCGCTGCTCAACACCGGGCAGATCCTCTTCGGCATCATCGTGATCGGCGCCATCGGGCTGGTGTCGGACCTGCTCTTCAAGGCGGTGAACCGCCGCCTCTTCGCATGGAGCGCCCTGTGACGGCCCCGGCGCACGGGCTGCTCTCCATCCGGGGCGTGTCGCGCGCCTTCGCGGGCGCGCGCGGGCAGGCCACGCAGGCGCTGCTGCCCGTGGATTTCGAGGTGCGAGAGAACGATTTCGTCACCATCCTCGGCCCCTCGGGCTGCGGCAAGTCCACGCTGCTGCGCATCGTGGCCGGCCTGGATTTTCCGAGCACGGGCGAGGTGGCGCTGGACGGCCGCCCGGTGGAGGGCCCGGGCGCGGACCGGGGCATGGTGTTCCAGAGCTACACGCTGTTTCCCTGGCTCACCGTGGCGCAGAACATCCGCTTCGGCCTGCGCGAGCGCGGCATGCCCGAGGCGCTCCAGAAAGAGCGCTGCGGCCATTTCATCGCCCGGGTGGGGCTGCGCGGCTTCGAGAACCACTATCCCAAGCAGCTCTCGGGCGGCATGCAGCAGCGCACCGCCATCGCCCGCGCGCTGGCCAACGACCCGAGGATTCTGCTGATGGACGAGCCCTTCGGCGCGCTGGACAACCAGACCCGCGTGCTCATGCAGGAGCTGCTGCTGGGCATCTGGGAGGCCGAGCGCAAGACGGTGCTCTTCGTCACCCACGACATCGACGAGGCCATCTTCATGGCCAACCGCGTGGCGGTGTTCAGCGCCCGGCCCGGCCGCATCAAGACCGAGCTGGCGGTGGACCTGCCGCACCCCCGGCACTACACGGTGAAGACCACGCCCGCGTTCATGGACCTCAAGGCCCGGCTCACGGAAGAGATCCGCACCGAATCCATGGCCGCCGGGCCGCATTGAGCGCCGCGCGATCCGCGAGAATGCCCCTCCCATGAGCGCCCGAGCCTCCCGACCCCGATCCCCGTCCCCCGCCCGCCGCAAGGCGACCCCCGCCGCCGCGGCCGATGCCTCGCTTGCGCTCTACCAGCAGGTCAAGGACTTCATCGCGCGCAAGATCCAGGACGGCTCCTGGCGCGCGGGCGACCGGCTGCCCTCCGAGAGCGCGCTGGTCGCGCAGTTCGGCGTCTCGCGCATGACCGCCAACCGCGCGCTGCGCGAGCTGGCCGGGCAGGGCCGCATCGTGCGCGTGGCGGGGGTGGGCAGCTTCGTGGCGGAGGACAAGCCCCAGTCCACGCTGCTGCAGATCGCCAACCTCGCCAGCGAGATCCGCCAGCGCGGGCACGACTACCTCTGCGACGTGCTGGCGGTGGAGCGCGCCTCGGCCACGGTGGAGATCGCCGCGGCGCTGGACCTGCGCACGGGCGAATCGGTGTTCCATGCCGTCTGCGTGCACCGCGAGGACGGCGTGCCCGTGCAGCTCGAAGACCGCTACGTGAACCCGCGCGTGGTGCCGGCCTTTGGGCGCCAGGATTTCACGCGCCTGCAGCCCTCCGAGTACCTCGTGCGCAACGTGCCGTTCGACCAGGTGGAGCACGTGGTCGATGCCGTGCTGCCCACGGCCGCGCAGGCGCAGGCGCTGGAGATGGACCCGAGCCAGCCGTGCCTGCTGCTCACGCGCCGCACCTGGAGCCGGGGCGTGCCGGTGACCCTGGTGCGCTGCCTGCATCCCGCGTCGCGCTACCGGCTGGGCAGCCGTTTCAGCGCCGACGGCAACGCCGTGGTGGGCTGAACGGGCCCGGACGGCGGGCCCGCGCGACCCATCACCGGGATGCCCATCTTGAATAAAACCGCCGATCGGTTTATCTTCGCCGCAGCTTGTATATACAGGAATAGGAAAACACACCATGACCCCTCCCGCCGACACGCCTTCCGCCCCCCTCGTGCTGCACCCCGGCGGGGTGGCGCTGGGGGCGCTGCGCCGCATCGCCGCCGGCGGCGTGCAGCTGGCTCTCGATCCCGCCGCGCGCGCGGGCCTGCAGGCCTCCGAGGCCGCGGTGCGGCGCATCGTGGAGGAAGACCAGGTGGTCTACGGCATCAACACCGGCTTCGGCAAGCTCGCCAGCACGAAGATCCCGCACGCGCGGCTGGCCGATCTGCAGCGCAACTTGGTGCTCTCGCACAGCGTGGGCACGGGCGATCCGCTGCCCGACGCGGTGGTGCGGCTGGTGCTGGCGACCAAGGCGGTGAGCCTGGCGCGCGGCCATTCGGGCGTGCGGCCCGCGCTGGTCGATGCGCTGCTCGCCCTGGCCAATGCCGACGTGCTGCCGGTGATCCCGTCGCAGGGGTCGGTGGGCGCCTCGGGCGATCTCGCGCCGCTCGCGCACCTGGCCTGCGTGCTGATCGGGGAGGGGCAGGCGCGCGTGGGCGGCCGCGTGGTGCCGGGGCGCGAGGCCCTGGCCGTGGTCGGCCTCGCGCCGTTCGTGCTCGGCCCCAAGGAGGGGCTGGCGCTGCTCAACGGCACGCAGGTGTCCACGGCGCTGGCGCTGGCGGGGCTGTTCGGTGCCGAGAGCGTGTTCGCGGCCGGCCTCATGGCCGGGGCGCTGTCGCTGGAGGCCATCAAGGGCTCGGTGAAGCCCTTCGACGCGCGCATCCACGAGGCGCGCGGCCAGCCCGGGCAGATCGCCGTGGCCGCGGCCGTGCGCGCGCTGCTGGAGGGCAGCGAGATCGACCCTTCGCACCCGCATTGCGGCCGCGTGCAGGACCCGTATTCCATCCGCTGCGTGCCGCAGGTGATGGGCGCGTGCCTGGACAACCTGCGCCATGCCGCGCGGGTGCTGGCCATCGAGGCGAACGCGGCGTCGGACAACCCGCTGATCTTCGCGGACACGGGCGAGGTCATCTCGGGCGGCAACTTCCACGCCGAGCCCGTGGCCTTCGCGGCGGACATCATCGCGCTCGCCGTGGCGGAGATCGGCGCGATCTCCGAGCGGCGCCTCGCGCTGCTGCTGGATACCGGACTCTCGGGCCTGCCGGCCTTCCTCGTGCGCGACGGCGGCGTCAATTCCGGCTTCATGATCGCCCAGGTGACGGCCGCCGCCCTGGCCGCCGAGAACCAGTGCCTGGCCCACCCGAGCAGCGTGACCAGCCTGCCCACCTCGGCCAACCAGGAGGACCACGTCTCCATGGCCACCTATGGCGCGCGGCGTCTCGCCGGCATGGTGCGCAACACGGCGGTGATCGCGGGCATCGAGGCCATGGCCGCCGCGCAGGGCATGGAGTTCGACCGCGGCCTGCGGTCGTCGCCGCTGGTGGAGGCGCAGTTCGCCGCCATCCGCGCGCGCGTGCCGTTCCTGGAGGAAGACCGCTACCTCGCCCCCGACATCGAGGCCATGCGCCTCTGGGCGCTGGAGACGGCGTGGCCCGCGCCGCTCGCCGCCTGCCTGCCCAGCCATGCCCCCAGCCACGCCGATTGACCCCGCCCCCCGGAGCCTTGCCATGAACGCCAACGACGCCATCCTCGCCACGTCCTCTTCATCCTCCCGCCCGCCGGCCGCCGACCCGCGCCACGATCCCTCGCGTGTGGTGCGCGCGCCGCGCGGCAGCCAGATCGCCTGCAAGAACTGGCTGGCCGAGGCCGCCTACCGCATGCTCCAGAACAACCTCGACCCCGAGGTGGCCGAGCGCCCGCAGGACCTCGTGGTCTATGGCGGCATCGGCCGCGCCGCGCGCGACTGGGCCTCGTTCGACGCCATCCTGGAGGCGCTGAAGACGCTGGAGGCCGACGAGTCGCTGCTGATCCAGTCGGGCAAGCCCGTGGGCGTGTTCAGGACCCACGAGGACGCGCCGCGCGTGCTGCTCGCCAATTCCAACCTCGTGCCGAAGTGGGCGCACTGGGAGCACTTCCACGAGCTGGATCGCAAGGGCCTCTTCATGTACGGCCAGATGACGGCCGGCAGCTGGATCTACATCGGCAGCCAGGGCATCGTGCAGGGCACGTTCGAGACCTTCGTGGAGGCCGGTCGCCAGCACTACGGCAACGACCTCGCGGGCCGCTGGATCCTCACGGCGGGCCTGGGCGGCATGGGCGGCGCGCAGCCGCTCGCGGCCACGCTGGCCGGCGCCTGCTCGCTCACCATCGAGTGCCAGCAGAGCAGCATCGACTTTCGCCTGCGTACGCGCTACGTGGACCAGCAGGCCCGGGACATCGACGACGCGCTGGCGCGCATCGCGCACCACACCGCGCGCAAGGAGGCCGTCTCCATCGCCCTGCTGGGCAACGCGGCCGAGGTGCTGCCCGAGCTGGCCCGGCGCGCGCGGGCCGGGGGGCCGCGCCCCGACATCGTGACCGACCAGACCTCGGCCCACGACCTCATCCACGGCTACCTGCCGCCGGGCTGGACGGTGGAGCGCTGGAAGACCGCGCAGCAGGACCCGGCCGAGCACGCCGCGCTGAAGGCCGCCGCCGCCGCCGGCTGCGCCGCGCACGTGCGTGCCATGCTCGACTTCCAGGCCCAGGGCGTGCCCACCGTGGACTACGGCAACAACATCCGCCAGGTGGCGCTCGACGAGGGCGTGCGCAACGCCTTCGACTTCCCCGGCTTCGTGCCGGCCTACATCCGGCCGCTGTTCTGCGAGGGCAAGGGCCCGTTCCGCTGGGTGGCGCTCTCGGGCGACCCGGAGGACATCTACCGGACCGACGCGAAGATCAAGGAGCTTTTCCCCGAGAACACCCACACCCACCGCTGGCTGGACATGGCGCGCGAGCGCATCGCCTTCCAGGGCCTGCCCGCGCGCATCTGCTGGCTGGGCCTGGGCGAGCGCCACAAGGCGGCCCTGGCCTTCAACGAGATGGTGAAGAGCGGCGAGCTGAAGGCGCCCATCGTCATCGGCCGCGACCACCTCGACACCGGCTCCGTCGCCAGCCCCAACCGCGAGACCGAGGGCATGAAGGACGGCTCCGATGCCGTCTCCGACTGGCCGCTGCTCAACGCGCTGCTCAACACCGCCAGCGGCGCCACCTGGGTGAGCCTGCACCACGGCGGCGGCGTGGGCATGGGCTACAGCCAGCACAGCGGAGTGGTGATCGTGGCCGACGGCACCGACGCCGCCGCGCGGCGGCTCTCGCGCGTGCTCTGGAACGACCCGGCCACGGGCGTCATGCGCCACGCCGACGCGGGCTACGAATCCGCCGCCGCCTGCGCGCGCCGCCAGGGGCTGAACCTGCCCATGCTGCCATGACGCGGGAGGGCATCGATGGCGCCGCCGGGGTGCGGCGGTTCGACCTCGCCCAGGTGGCGCCCATGCCGTGGAAGAACGGCGGCGGCCACACGCGCGAGCTGGCCTGCTGGCCGCCCGGCGCGGGGCTGGATGCCTTCGAGTGGCGCGTGAGCGTGGCCTCGGTCGCGTCGGCGGGGCCGTTCTCGGCCTTCGAGGGCATCGACCGGCACATCATGGTGCTGGAGGGCGAGGGCCTGCGGCTGCGGGCGCCGGGCCAGGGGCTGGACCATGCGCTCGGCCAGCCCTGGCAGCCCTTCGCCTTCGCGGGCGAGTGGGCGCCCGATTGCTCGCTGCTGGGCGGGCCGGTGACGGATTTCAACCTCATGCTGCGGCGCGGCCGCTGGCGCGGCGCGCTGCGGGTGGAGCCGGGCCCGCAGCAGCTGGACGCGGCGCCGGCCGGGCTGGCCATGGTGCTGGCGGGCTCGTGGCGGCTGGGCGGCGATGCCCTGGCGCCCGGACAGGGGCTTTGGTGGACGGGGAGCGCCGGCGCTGGCACGCTGCAGCCCGTGGCGGAGCCCGGGCCGGGGGGCGCCGCGCCGGCGCTGGCCTGGGTGGCCCTGGAGCCGGCCGGGGAGGCCGATGGCGATCCGGAGGGCCACCATGTCGCCGAATTTGCTACAAAGTCAGCTATCAATTCAATAGCGCCATGAGCGAAACGCCATGGCCGGGATTTCGAGAGGGAGGAGAAGCGCTGATGCACCATGACACGCCCGCCGCGCCGCCGTCCGGCGGCACCGGTTTCCATGGCGCCCCGGGCGCCGACGGCATCTGGCACGGCCTGCGGCTGGCGCCGGGCCTGTACGGCGCCGACGTGCCCGTGGCCGAGGGGGTGCCGGCCGCCATCGTGGTGGAGCAGGGCGCCATCCGCTGGGTGGGCCCGCAGGAGGCCCTGCCTGCCGTCTACGCTGCCCACGCCGCGCTGCCGCGCCACGATGGTGGCGGCGCGCTGGCCACGCCCGGGCTGGTCGATTGCCACACCCACCTCGTCTATGGCGGCCACCGCGCCCACGAATTCGCCCTGCGCCTGGCCGGCGCGAGCTACGAGGAGGTGGCGCGCGCGGGCGGCGGCATCGTCTCGTCGGTGCGCGCCACGCGCGCGGCCGACGAAGGCACGCTCTTCGCCCAGGCCCTGCCGCGCCTCGCGGCGCTGCTGGAGGAGGGCGTGTGCGCCGTCGAGATCAAGTCGGGCTACGGCCTGGCGCTGGAGCACGAGCGCAAGCAGCTGCGCGTGGCGCGCCAGCTGGGCGAGGCCTGCGGCGTCACCGTGCGCACCACCTTCCTGGGCGCGCACGCGCTGCCGCCCGAGTACGCGGGCCGCAGCCAGGACTACATCGACCTCGTGTGCCGCGAGATGCTGCCCGCGCTGGCCGCCGAGGGGCTGGTGGACGCGGTGGACGTGTTCTGCGAGCGCATCGCCTTCACGCTGGCCGAAACCGAGCAGGTCTTCCAGGCCGCGCGGGCCCTGGGCCTGCCGGTCAAGCTGCATGCCGAGCAGCTCTCGGACATGGGCGGCGCGCGGCTCGCCGCGGGCTACGGCGCGCTCTCGTGCGACCACATCGAGCACCTCTCGCCGGACGGCATCGCCGCCATGCGCGCGGCCGGCACCGTGGCCGTGCTGCTGCCCGGCGCCTACTACACGCTGCGCGACACGCACCTGCCGCCCATCCAGGGCCTGCGCGACGCGGGCGTGCCCATGGCCGTGGCCACCGACCACAACCCCGGCACCTCGCCGGCGCTCTCGCTGCGGCTCATGGCCAACATGGCCTGCACGCTGTTCCGGCTCACCGTGCCCGAGGCGCTGGCAGGCATCACCACGCACGCGGCGCGGGCGCTGGGCCTGCAGGCCACGCACGGCCTGATCGCGGCCGGCCGGCCCGCCAACTTCGTGCTCTGGCCCTTCGAGGACGCGGCGGAGCTGGCCTACTGGTTCGGCCACCAGCCGCCGCGCGCCATCGTGCGCCAGGGCCGCGTGGCGCGCCCGCTGGCCGCATCCGCCGCTGTACCTGCCGCTGCACTGCATTCCACTCCGGATTCCTTCCATGACAGAAACCTCTGACGACACCGGCGGCGGCGCGCTCTTCGCCGCGCAGGCGCTGCTGCCCACGGGCTGGGCGGCGGACGTGCTGCTGCGCTGGGACGCCGCCGGCCGCCTCGCCGCCGTGCTGCCCGGCAGCGCGCCCCCGGCCGGCGTGCCGCGCGCCCCCGGGCCCGTGCTGCCCGGCCTGCCCAACCTGCACTCGCACGCCTTCCAGCGCGCCTTCGCGGGCCTCACGGAATACCGGGCCGCCAGCGACGACTCGTTCTGGAGCTGGCGCGACCTGATGTACCGCTTCGCCGCGCGCCTCTCGCCCGAGGCGCTGGAGGCCGTCGCCACCTGGCTCTACGTGGAGATGCTGGAGGCCGGCTACACGGCCGTGTGCGAGTTCCACTACCTGCACCATGCCGAGGACGGCCGGCCCTATGCCGACGACGCCGAGATGTCGCTCGCGCTGCTGCGTGCCGCGCGCCGCGCGGGCATCGGCATCACGCTGCTGCCGGTGCTCTACCAGAGCGGCGGCTTCGGGGCGCAGCCGCCGCGCGAGGGACAGCGCCGGTTCCTGCGCAGCACCGACAGCATGCTATCGTTATTGGAGCGCCTCGCGCAGGAAACACGCCGACATGGAGACATTTTGGGCCTGGCCCCGCATTCGTTGCGCGCCGTGCCGGAGGGCAGCCTGCGCGCCGTGCTGGCGGGGCTGGACGCCATCGCGCCCGGCGCGCCCGTGCACATCCACATCGCCGAGCAGACGCAGGAGGTGGACGACTGCCTCGCCTGGAGCGGCCAGCGGCCGGTGGAGTGGCTGCTCGACCACGCGCCCGTGGATGCGCGCTGGTGCCTCGTGCACGCCACGCACATGGCCCCGGCCGAGGCGGAGCGCGCCGCGCGCTCCGGCGCCGTCGCGGGCCTGTGCCCCACCACCGAGGCCAACCTGGGCGACGGCCTCTTCGATATGCCCCGCTGGCGCGCGGCGGGCGGGCGCTGGGGCGTGGGCTCCGACAGCCACGCCTGCGTGAACGCGGCCGAGGAGTTGATGCTGCTCGAATACGGCCAGCGCCTGGCGCTGCGCCGCCGCAACGTGCTGGCGACGGATGCGCATGCCCAGGTCGCCACCGCCATGCTGCTGCAGGCCGTGCAGGGCGGGGCGCAGGCCTGCGGCCGGCTGGCGTCGCCCGGCGCGCCGGCCGGCATCGCCGTGGGGCAGTCCGCCGATCTGGTGGCGCTGGATGCGGAGCACATCGCGCTGAGCGGCCTTCCCGCCGACAGCCAGCTCGCCGCGCACGTGTTCGGCAGCCATCGCACCTCGGCGCTGCACGGCGTGTGGGCGGGGGGCGTGCAGCGTGTCGCGGCGGGCCGCCATGCGCTGCACGGCGAGAGCGCCGCCGCCTTCGCCGCCGTGCGCGCCCGCCTGCTGCATCCCTGAACCCGCCCGAGGACTCTCTCATGACCGACGATCTCGCGCCGCCGCCCTTCACCTTCCAGGCGGGCTCCACGCCGCTGCTCATCTCCATGCCGCACGTGGGCACCCACGTGCCGCCGGACATCGCCGCGCGGCTCACCGCCGAGGCCCGGCAGGTGCCCGACACCGACTGGCACCTGGAGCGCCTCTACGACTTCGCGCGGGGCCTGGGGGCCTCGCTGATCGCGGCCACGCATTCGCGCTACGTGGTGGACCTGAACCGGCCGCCCGACGGCAGCAGCCTCTATCCGGGGCAGAGCGTGACGGGCCTGTGCCCGACCGACACCTTCGACGACACGCCGCTCTATGCCGATGCGGCGCAGGTCCCCGGCCCCGCGGAAATCGACGAGCGCCGCCAGCGCTACTGGGAGCCCTACCATGCCCGGCTGCGCACCGAGCTGGAGCGCATCCGCGCCGTGCACGGCGTGGCCGTGCTGTGGGACGCGCACTCCATCCGCTCGGTGCTGCCGCGCTTCTTCCCGGGCCGACTGCCGGACCTGAACCTGGGCACCGCCGACGGCGCAAGCTGCGACCCGCTGCTGGCGCGCGAACTGCTGGCCATCGGCATGGCGGCGCCGGGCTATGGCACCGTGCTCAACGGCCGCTTCAAGGGGGGATACATCACGCGGCACTACGGCGAGCCGGCCCGCAACGTGCACGCGGTGCAGCTCGAAATGACCCAGTGCAGCTACATGCAGGAGGCGCTGCCCTTCGACTACCTGCCGGAGGTCGCCGCCGGTGTGCAGCCGCACCTGCGGCGCCTGCTGGAGGCCGCGCTGGCCTTCGCGCAGGCGCGCAGCGTCCCCTACGGCTCCTGAACCGGCGCCCCGGGCCGGCCGCCCGCTGGCGCAGGGCGGCGGCCGGGTGCGGGATCAGGACGCCGAGTCGATGCGCAGTTGCACTGCGTTCTGGAGATAGATCGGCGTGACGCGGTAGCCGGGCACCGACACCGCATCGAACACGCCGTTCAGGCCGCCATGGCGCAGCACCGTGAGGGTCGATCCCACGGCCGGGCCCGCGCCCTGCGCGAACGACACCTCCAGCGTGCCGGCCAGCGCGGCCGTGCCGTTCACCGTCAGCGTGCCGGCGGCGCCGGTGGCCGAGACCAGGCGCAGCGACAGCGTGCTGCCGGGGCGCTGGGTGTAGGTGCCGTTCACCACCACGTCCGTCGCGGCATTGGTGCGCAGCGTGCCGCCGCCCACGTACACGGCGCCACGGCCGAGCGCGCTGCCGCTGCCCGCCTGCAGCGTGCCGGCCGCCACCTCGATGCCGCCCGTGAAGCTGTTGCTGCCCGCCAGCGCCAGCGTGCCGCTGCCGCGCTTGGTCAGCTTGCCCGCGCCGGCGATGTCGTTGCGCCACGTGTCCATGGCGTTGAAGCCGCCCTGGGCGGCATCCATCGCCACGGCCACGTCGCCGTCGAAGCGGCCGTAGCCGTCGGCGGCGGCGAACAGGTTCAGGCGGCCCCAGCCCTCGGCATCGTCCATCACCGGGTAGCCCGAGGCCACGGCGGTCGTCTTCAGCACCACGCGGCGCTGCGCCGCGTCCAGGTAGGGCAGGCGCGTCTCCAGCAGCACCTCGGCGCCCTTGGGCACCACGGCCGGGCGCGTGGCGTCGGCGATCTGAGTGAAGCCGAAGGTCATGCGCCGCAGGTACTCGGCCTTGTTCGTCGCGTAATCGGCGAAGCGGTCGGCGCTGGCGGGCTGCGAATGGGCGAGCTGCCACAGCTCCGCCGGCGTCTTCGCGCCGGTGGCCGTCATCAGCGTGCCGCGGGCCTGCTGGAAGGCGGCGGCCTTGCGTGCCGCGTTGGCGCCGGTGGCGATGCTCGCGGCGGCCACGGCCTGCCCGTGGATGCGGCCGCTCACCACGTCCATCGGCGAGTGCATGCCCGCCAGGATGCGGCTCTCGCCCAGCTCCAGGCCCCGGGCCACCAGTTCCTGGAAGCGCTCGGGCACCACGTAGGCCATGGCGATGGCGCTGCGCACGGCCTCGGCCGTGTGGCCGCTGGTGAAGCCGCCGTCGGTGGCCGGCGTGGTGCTGCGCGCGGGCATCAGCGAGGGCGCGACCTGCACGGCCGTGCTCCAGCGCCAGGGGCGGGCGTACTTGTAGAAGCGCTTGGCCGGCTCGGTGGAGCCGTTCTCGCCGATCCCGCCGACGAAATCCACCACGGTGCCGAAGCCCGCGTTGGCACTGCCGCCCACGCCCGTGTTGTTGCCGCCGTCGTTGTAGAGCACGGTGGACGCGTCGGACGGGATCGCGGTGATCGTCGTCGTCTGCTGCGCGGCCGCGCGCCAGGCATTGGTGAGCGGGCCCATGCCGTCGCTCACGCTGTAGGCCTTGCCGCGCCGGTCGTCCAGGTAGGCCTGCAGCTCCTGCGCGGCCGTGCGGCGGGTGGTGGCGTCCACCACGTACTGGATGTTGCGCGCATGCACCTGCGCGTTGAGCACGGTGCCGTCGGTGGCGTCGCCGGGAAGGCCGGTCCAGGTGGAGGCCGTGATCGCGGGGAAGGCACCCGAGGCCGGGGCGGTCACGCCCGCGTCCACCAGCAGCGTGCTCGGCCGCCAGATCGACAGGAAGCCCGAGAGCACGCGCGCGCCCGCGTTCGTCTCCAGCGTCGCGTAGCGCGCGTCGCCGCGCTGGTTCGTGAAGGCCTGGTCCACGAACGGCGGCGTCGCCGTTTCATTGGCGACCGGCGCGGAATCGGCCACGCCGAGGCCCGTGGGCGGTGCCGGAATGGCGGGCGCGTCGGACCCGCCGCCGCAGGCGGTGAGGGCGAAGGCGGCTGCGAGCGCCAGGATCAGGGGGCGGCGGGTGAGAGGCATCGTCATGGGACGCAATGGAAAAGGGGGTGGAGGGGAGGCGGCAGGGGTGGCCGGCCAGCCAAAGAAAAGGCGGGTTACCGCAAGAGGGCCTGCCGCGGCGCACTCTAGGCAGCGCGCATGACCTGCGCGTGACGCCCGTGTGAATCCGGCATGACAATCCCTCGCCCCACTGCCGTGCATGCCCGGGTGCATTCGTGGAAAGGTGCATCAAGGCGCGTGCAGGGCCGCGCGCGCGGCGCTAGCATGGGGGCCATGGAAGTCATGCCGATCTCAACCCCATCCGAGCCGGAGGCATGGCATCCGCGCCCGCCTGGGTGGGAGGAGCGCTTTCGCATGCCGCTGTTCCGCCCAGGCACGCAGGTGCGCCTCGGCGATCGCACGGAAACGGTCAGCCACATCTCCATCCGGCGGCACGAGATGATCGTGTTCCTGGTGGGGCGCGATGCACCCGTCGCGCCGGAGCGGCTGGGGCTGGAACCCACCGTCTTCGTCACGTTCCGCGTGCCCTGAGATCGTGAGCACGTTCCGGGCGCGAGCTCCGGGCGCCCGGCCGGGCCCGGGTGGCGTCAGGCCCCGGGGGGCAGTCCCATCGCCTCGCCGAGCCGCACGGCCCGCTCTGGCGCCCACGCTTGCGTGAAGCGCATGGCGCCCGGCTCGAACAGCAGCACCACCGTCGAGCCGAGCATGAAGCGGCCCATCTCCTCGCCCTGGCGCAAGGCGACCTCCGGGCCGTCGCCGCCATAGGTCCACGTGCGCGGCTCGGCCGTGCGTGGCGGGTTCACCGTGCCGTGCCACACGGTGGCCATGCTGCCCACGATGGTGGCGCCCACCAGCACCAGCGCCATCGCGCCCAGCGGCGTATCGAACAGGCACACCACGCGCTCGTTGCGGGCGAACAGCCCCGGCACGCCGCGCGCCGTCAGCGGATTCACGGAAAAGAGGGCCCCGGGCACGTAGGTCATGCGCCGCAGGCGGCCGTCGCAGGGCATGTGGATGCGGTGGTAGTCCCGGGGGCTCAGGTAGATGGTGGCGAAGCTGCCGTTGGTGAAGCGCGATGCCAGCTCCGCGTCGCCGCCCAGCAGGGCCGTGGTCGAGTAGTGGTGGCCCTTGGCCTGGTAGATCTGGTCGCGGTCGATCGGGCCGAACTGGCTGATGGCGCCATCCACCGGGCAGATCGCCGGCGCATCGGCCAGCGGGCGGGCGCCCGGGCGCAGCGGGCGGGTGAAGAAATCGTTGAACGTCGCGTAGCTGGCGATGTCCGGGTTGGCCGCCTCGCCCATCTCCACCCGGTAGCGGGCCACGAACCAGCGGATCGCCGCGGTGGTCCATCCGCCTGCGCGGGCCGATGCCAGGCGCCCGGCCAGCGCGGTGAGGGCCTGCTTGGGCAGCAGGTATTGCGGAAGAACGGCGAGGCGGTCTGACACGGCGGAGGCTCCTGCGGCGAAAGGGCCGGCCATTCTAGTGGGGGTTTGGCGGGGTGTTCGGCATCGTGGGCCGGTGGCTTTCCCGGGGGGCGGGCAACCCTTGCGCCGCGGGCCTGCAGGGCATGGGCGCCGCGGTGGGTCGCGTGCGAAAGGCGTGCGGAATGCCGCGGCGGGGCTGTGCGGGGTACAATCGACAGGTTTTGCGCTGTGCCGCCGTAGGCCGGCGCTTCGAGGCTTCGAGATGCGGCGTCATCCGCCTCCCATGCTTCGCCTTGCGGCGCACATTCTTGCATCGACCGCGAGGCCCCTGCGTAACGAAGCGCATGCTTTTGCATCGCTCGTCGCGACAGCCCTGCGCATTCCTTCCGCCCCCCTGGATATGGGCCGCGCAGCCGCTGGCGCACCGATCTGGATTTTTAAGTTTCAAGTTGAACCATGGCTAAAGAAGAACTCATTGAAATGCAGGGCTCCGTGACGGAAGTGCTGCCGGACTCCCGGTTCCGCGTCACCCTGGACAACGGGCATCAACTGATCGCCTACACCGGCGGCAAGATGCGCAAGCACCACATCCGCATCCTCGCGGGCGACAAGGTGTCGCTGGAGATGTCCCCCTACGACCTGTCCAAGGGCCGCATCACCTTCCGCCATCTGCCTGGCCGAGGCCCCGGCCCGAGCTCGCGCTGATCCTGGCGCGAAAGCCGGCCGGTCCCGGCAAATAAATGCGGCATGAAGGGCCGCGTCGGCCCGAAGGGGCTCTGGCGCGGGTTAGAATGCCAGCTGTCGGAGCGTAGCGCAGCCTGGTAGCGCATCTGCTTTGGGAGCAGAGGGTCGCGAGTTCGAATCCCGCCGCTCCGACCATTCATAACGAGGGCTCCAAGGCCATGCCTTGGAGCCCTTTCGTTTGGGCGCGTGTTTTTCGGGCCCTGTGCCCGGTGCATCCATTGCGGCCGGTGCCGGGAGGGCCATGGGCGGCGGCCTCGCGTACCATGCCGGGCGATCCGATTGCCCGCCATCAGGCCCCATCCCCATGCCTTTCGCCCCCGCTCCCGCCGCGCCCCTCCACCCGTCCTCCGAGCGCGCGCTGGCCGTGGACGCCCTGCGGGGCGTGGCCATGGTGTGGATGACGGTGTTCCACTTCTGCTTCGATCTGAGCCATTTCGGCTTCTGGCCCCAGGAATTCCGCACCGATCCCTTCTGGACCCTGCAGCGCACGGCCATCGTGAGCCTGTTCCTGTTCTGCGCGGGGCTGGGGCAGGCGATGGCCTGGTCGCAGGGCCTCGGGTGGGGCCGGTTCTTCCGCCGCTGGGGCCAGATCGCGGCGTGCGCGCTGCTGGTCACGGCGGGCTCGTACTGGATGTTCCCGCGCAGCTTCATCCACTTCGGTGTGCTGCACGGCATGGCGGTGATGCTGATCGTGGCCCGCTGCACGGCCGGGGCCGGTCCCTGGCTGTGGCCGGCCGGGGCGCTGGCCCTGGCGGCGCCCTGGGTGGGCGCCTGGGCCCTGGCGGGGCCGCTGGCGGACTGGGCGCCGCTCTTCGACAGCCGTGCGCTGAACTGGCTGGGGTGGGTGACGCGCAAGCCCTTCACCGAAGACTACGTGCCCGTGCTGCCATGGCTGGGCGTGCTCTGGTGGGGATTGGCTGCCGGGCAATGGATGGCGCGGCATCGCCCGGGCTGGCTGGCGGGGCGGGCATGGCCCCGGGCGGCGCGGCCGCTCGCGGTGCTGGGGCGCTGGAGCCTCAGCTACTACATGCTGCACCAGCCCGTGATGATCGGCGCGCTCATGGCCGTCGTGTGGTGGCGCGGCGGGGCCTGATGCATCCGGACCCCGGCGACCCGCGGGGCAGGGGAAAAAAGAAAACGCGGCCCGGGGCCGCGTTTTTCATGGAGGGATCGAAGGGCCCGAGGGCCCCGTGGATCACTCGACCTTGGCCTTGGCGCGCAGGTCTTCCTGGAACTTGACCAGCTTTTGCTGCTGCAGCTGCTGGGCCACTTGCGGCTTGACCTCGTCCAGCTTGGGCAGCTTGGCTTCGCGCACGTCGTCCAGGCGGATGACGTGCCAGCCGAACTGCGTCTTGACCGGGGTCTGCGTCATCTTGCCCTTGTCGAGCTTCACGAGCGCTTCGGTGAACTCGGACACGTAGCTGCTGGGCGTGGCCCAGTCGAGGTCGCCGCCGCGTGCGCCGGAGCCGGGGTCCTTGGACTGCTTCTTGGCGATGTCTTCGAACTTGGCGCCCTTCTTGATGGACGCGATGATCGCCTTGGCCTGGTCTTCCTTCTCCACCAGGATGTGGCTGGCCTTGTATTCCTTGCCGGTGTTGGCGGCCACGAACTTGTCGTATTCGGCCTGGACCTCGGCGTCGGTGACGGGGTTGTTCTTCTGGTAGTCGGCGAACAGCTCGCGGATCAGGATGGTCTGGCGGGCCAGTTCCATCTGGACCTTGTAGTCGGCGGAGCCTTCCAGGCCGCGCTTCTGGGCTTCCTGGATGAAGACTTCCCGGGCAATGACTTCCTCCTTGATCTGGTTCTCGATCTCGGGGGTGACGGGGCGGCCGGAGCGCTCCACCTGTTGCTTGAGGACGTCGGCACGTTCCTTGGGCACGGCCTTGCCGTTGACGACGGCGATGTTCTGCGCGAAAGCGGGCAGGGCGGCCGAGCCGAGCACGGCTGCGGCCACGAGGCCGGACAAGAGCTTTTTCTTCATTGGGAAATCCACAAAAAGGAAGGGGCCGGCTGACGGGGCGCTGCGCGCCACCAAGGGCCCGGACGTGGGAATCGGATCAAAGGACTTCGATGGCTATGGCGTGCGCGCCCCGATCGATGAATTCCTGCAGCGCATCATACACAAGGCGATGCCGCGCCACGCGTGGCCTGCCCGTAAACAAAGGTGACGAGATGCGTACCCGGAAGTGCGTGCCGAAGCCCGTTCCGTTGGCACCCGCGTGGCCCGCGTGGGCGGCGCTTTCGTCCAGCACCTCGAGCGCGGTGGGGGCGAGGGCTTCGCGCAGTTTGCGTTCCATGGCCTGGGCGGTGATCCCCCCGGCAGGTGCGGCGCCGCTCACGGCTGGGCGTCCTCGGCGGAGGAGGGCTTGTTCTCGCCTTCCTTGATGTAGCGGCTGAGGTAGAGCGCCTGCCCGACCACGAACACGGCCATGAGGCCGAGGCCGCCGAAGAGCTTGAAGTTGACCCAGGCATCGGTGCTGAAGGTGTAGGCCACCCACAGGTTGACGAAGCCCATGGCCGCGAAGAACGCGGTCCAGCTCCAGTTCATGGCGCGCCACGCTGCATCGGGCAGCTCCATCTGGGCGCCCATGAGCGAGCGGATCAGGTTCTTGTGGAAGACGAACTGGCCGATGAGCAGCGCGGCCGCCATCAGCCAGTACAGCACCGTGGGCTTCCACTTGATGAAGGTCTCGCTGTGCGCGAGCAGCGTGGCGCCGCCGAAGACGACGATCACGCCCAGGCTCACCCACTGCATGGGCTCGACCCGGCCGTGGCGCACGCGCAGGTAGGCGATCTGCAGCACGGTGGCGGCGATCGCCACGGCCGTGGCCGTGTAGATGCCCCACAGCTTGAAGGCCGCGAAGAACAGGATGATGGGGAAGAAGTCGATCAGCAGTTTCATAGGGGGACGCGGCCGGTGGCCGGGTTCTTTCACACCTTCTCAGGCGCCGGGCTCGAAGTCCAGCGAGGCGGAGTTCATGCAGTAGCGCAGCCCGGTGGGGGTGGGGCCGTCCTCGAACACGTGCCCGAGGTGCGCCCCGCATTGTGCACACACCGTCTCGGTGCGGACCATGCCGTGGCTGCGGTCCACGATCTCCCGGATGGCGCCCGGCACGGCCAGCGAGAAGCTGGGCCAGCCGCACCCGGCATCGAACTTGGTGCCGGAGTCGAACAGCTTGGCGCCGCAGCACACGCAGTGGTAGCTGCCGTCCGCCCAGTGCGCCTCGTACTTGCCCGTGAAGGGGCGCTCGGTGGCGGCGTGGCGCGTGACCTGCCAGGCCGCCGGCTCGGCGCCCTTGTCTCGCAGCAGGGCCTGCCATTCGGCATCGGTTTTCTGGATCGGAAAGGTCATGATGAACAACTGATTTCGATGGAGGACGCCCAGTCGGGCGGAAAGCCGGCCCACTCCTCGCGGCCAGGGTGCTCGTCGAAGGGCCGCGCGAGCACGGCCTGCAGCGCCTGCAGCGGAGCGAAGTCGCCGGCCCTGGCCGCACGGATGGCGAGTTCGCCCAGGTGGTTGCGCAGGACGAACCGGGGGGTGGTTTTCAGCATCAGATCGGCCGCATGTCGCTGATCTTCCTGGCTGAGGTGCTCTGAATACTGTAGCAGCCAGGCATCCCATGCGGCGCGGTCCGGGAAGAGGTCGCGCACGGGCGTGAAGTCCTGCGAGGCCACGGCCCCGGAGAGGCGCCGCCAGAAGAGGGTGTGGTCCACCGCGTGCCGGGCCAGCAGGCCGAGCAGGCCGTCCACGAGCGCGGCGTCGCCCTCGCGCGGTGCCGAGAGCCCGAGCTTGGCGCGCATGCGGCGCATGAATTCGGCGGGGAACACGCTGCGGTAGGACTCGAGCGCGGCCTGCGCGAGGCCGGTGTCGCCGATCAGCGGCATGAGGGCCTGGCCCAGGCAGAACAGGTTCCAGTACGCGACCTGCGGCTGCTGGTCGAAGGCGTAGCGGCCCTGGCCGTCGCTGTGGTTGCAGATGTGGCCGGGGTCGAAGGCATCCAGGAACTGGAAGGGGCCGTAGTCGATGGTCAGCCCCAGGATGCTCATGTTGTCGGTGTTCATCACACCGTGGCAGAAGCCCACGGCCTGCCACTGCGCGACGAGGGCGGCGGTGCGCTCGCTCACGGTGCGCAGCAGCGCCGCGTAAGGATGGCCGCCGGATGCCGGCCCGGCGTCGCGGCAGGCGGGGTAGTAACGGTCGATCACGTAGTCGGCGAGGGCGCGCAGCTGCGGCTCCTGGTCGCGCGCGGCGAAGTGCTCGAAGTGCCCGAAGCGGATGAAGCTGGGCGCCACGCGCGTGACCACGGCGGCCGTCTCGATCTCCTCGCGCACCACGGGCGCGGGCGAGCCGGTGAGGGCGAGCGCGCGCGTCGTGGGGATGCCCAGCGCATGCATGGCCTCGCTGCAGAGGAATTCGCGGACCGACGAGCGCAGCACGGCGCGGCCGTCGCCCATGCGGGAGTAGGGCGTGCGACCGCTGCCCTTGAGCTGCACCTCGTATCCGCCCTCGGTCTCGCCCAGCAGGATGGCGCGGCCGTCGCCGAGCTGCCCGGCCCAGACGCCGAACTGGTGGCCGCTGTACACGCTGGCCAGCGGCCGCATGCCGTGCAGCAGCGCGTTGCCCGAGAGCACCTGCCGCGCGGCATCGCTGCCCAGCCAGCCCGGCGCCAGGCCGATCAGGCCGGCGGTGTCGGTGCTGCCGGCGATCCAGTACGGGTCGGGCAGCGGCGTGGGCGCGAGTTCGGTGAAGAAGTCGGGCCCCAGCGCGGCGAAGCCGTTGCGCCATCGCAGGCCCGGATGCGCCTCGGCCGCGGGGGCGGTGGAGTCGATGGAGGTCATCCGCGCCATTGTCTCCGAGCGGCTTTGCCACGGCCCGCCGCAGGGGCTTGGGCGCTGCCGCGGGGCGGGCTGTCAACCGGGCGACAAGCCCGCGCCGCTGCGGGCTTGCCGGGGGCCGGGCGGGCAAATCGCACGGGTAGGATAAGGAACCGACCCATTCTCACCAGAACACAAGGAGACACCATGCTGGGCCTGATGCAGAGCCAACCCCTGCTGATTTCCACGCTCGTGGAGTTCGCCGAGCGCCACCACGGCGACGCGGAGATCGTTTCGCGGCGCGTGGAGGGCGACATCCACCGCTACACCTACCGCGACATGGCCGCCCGCGCGCGCCAACTCGCGAATGCGCTGGACGGCGATGCGCTGGCCTTCGGCGACCGCGTCGCCAGCCTGGCCTGGAACGGCTACCGGCACCTGGAGATGTACTACGGCGTGAGCGGCTCGGGCCGCGTGCTGCACACCATCAACCCGCGCCTGCATCCCGAGCAGATCGCCTGGATCGTGAACCATGCCGAGGACCAGGTCCTGTGCTTCGACCTGACCTTCCTGCCCATCGTGCAGGCAGTGCACGCCAAGTGCCCCACCGTGCGGCGCTGGGTGGCGCTGTGCGATGCCGACCGGCTTCCGGCCGATACCGGCATCCCGAACCTCACGAGCTACGAGGCCTGGATCGGCGCGGCCTCCAGCGCCTACGCCTGGCCGGTGTTCGACGAGAACTCGGCCTCCAGCATCTGCTACACGAGCGGCACCACGGGCCACCCGAAGGGCGTGCTCTACAGCCACCGCTCCTCGCTGCTGCACGCCTATGCCGCCGCGCTGCCCGACGTGATGGGCCTGTCGGCCAGCGATTCGGTGCTGCCGGTGGTGCCGATGTTCCACGTCAACGCCTGGGGTATTCCGTACTCCGCGCCGCTCACGGGCTGCAAGCTGGTGTTTCCCGGCCCCTCGCTCGACGGCAAGTCGGTGTACGAGCTCATGGCCGCCGAGGGCGTGACCTTCGCGGCCGGCGTGCCCACCGTGTGGCAGATGCTGCTGCAGCATGCCCGGTCCGCGGGCCTGCGCTTCGGCAGGCTCCAGCGCACGGTGATCGGCGGATCGGCCTGCCCGCCGGCCATGATCGAGGCCTTCCAGAACGAGTACGGCGTGCGCGTGCTGCACGCCTGGGGCATGACCGAGATGAGCCCGCTGGGCACGCTGTCCTCGCTCAAGAACAAGCACCAGGGCCTGCCGCCCGCGGAGCAGACGAAGGTTCTGCTCAAGCAGGGCCGCGCGATCTACGGCGTGGACATGAAGATCGTCGATGGCGACGGCTGCGAGCTGCCCTGGGACGGCAAGGCCTATGGCGACCTGCTGGTCAAGGGCCCCTGGATCGTGGACCGCTACTACCGCGCCGAGGGCAGTCCGCTCGTGCCCGACGCGCAGGGGCGCGGCTGGTTCCCCACGGGTGACGTGGCCACCATCGATGCCGACGGCTACATGCAGATCACCGACCGCAGCAAGGACGTCATCAAGTCCGGCGGCGAGTGGATCAGCTCCATCGACATCGAGAACATCGCCATGGCGCACCCGTCCGTGGCCATGGCGGCCTGCGTGGGCATGCCGCACCCCAAGTGGGACGAGCGCCCCATCGTGGTCGTGGTGAAGCGCCAGGGCGCCGAGCTGACGCGCGAGGAATTGCTGGCCTTCTACGAGGGCAAGACCGCCAAGTGGCAGATCCCGGACGACGTGGTGTTCGTCGATGCGATCCCCATCGGCGCCACGGGCAAGATGCTCAAGGCGAAGCTGCGCGAGCAGTTGCAGGGCTATCGCCTGCCCAGCCTGTGAAGGTGAAATGGGCCCGCGGGCGCGCGAGTCGCCTGCGGGATAGGCGCTAGGGTGAATCCCTGAACACCGCCCCGGGCCTCGCCTGTACGCTGCGGCGTGTTCGGTTACCCCCCAGCACACAAGGAGACAGGCGATGAGGTTTGCTATCAAAGCAGTAGCTGCATCCGTAATGTTGGCGGCGACATGCGCTGCATTCGCCCAAAAGGGCGAGACGGTGAAGATCGCCTGGCTCGACCCGCTCTCGGGGCTGATGGCGGCGGTGGGCACGAACCAGCTCAAGAGCTTCCAGTTCCTGGCCGATGAGTTCAGCAGGAAGAACGCCTCGGGCGTGAAGTTCGAGATCATCGGCATCGACAACAAGCTGAGCCCGCAGGAGACGACCAGCGCGCTGCGCTCCGCGATGGACCAGGGCGCGCGCTACGTGGTACAGGGCAACGGCTCGGGCCCGGCGCTCGCCATCATGGACGCGCTGGAAAAGCACAACGCGCGCAACCCCGGCAAAGAGGTGGTCTACCTCAACTACGCCGCGGTGGACCCGGACCTCACCAACAGCAAGTGCAGCTACTGGCACTTCCGCCTCGACGCGGACACCTCGATGAAGATGGAGGCCATGACCACCTTCATGAAGGACCTGCCGGACGTGAAGAAGGTCTACCTCATCAACCAGAACTACTCGCACGGCCAGCAGGTCTCCAAGTACGCCAAGGAGAACCTCGCGCGCAAGCGGCCCGACGTGCAGATCGTGGGTGACGACCTGCACCCGCTCGCCCAGGTGCGCGACTTCGCGCCCTACATCGCCAAGATCCGCCAGTCGGGCGCGGACTCGGTCATCACCGGCAACTGGGGCTCCGACCTCGCGCTGCTCATCAAGGCCGCGAACGACGCGGGCCTCTCCAACGTCAATTTCTACACCTACTACGGCGGCGTGACGGGCGCGCCCACGGCCATGGGCGCGGGCGCGGCGGGGCGGGTGTACATGGTGTCGTACAACCACTTGAACCTGCCGGGCGGCATCGGCCGCGTGGTGGCCGACTACAAGAAGAAGTTCAACGACGACATGTACACCGGCGCCGTGTACCACGCGTTCGCGATGCTCGACGCGGGCTTCGTGAAGGCCAGGAGCACCGACCCCGTGAAGGTCGCCGCCGTGCTGGAGGGCCTGAAGTTCAACAGCTTCAACGGCGAGGTGGAGATGCGCAAGACCGACCACCAGCTCCAGCAGGGCCTGTTCGTCTCCCGCTGGGAGAAGGCGGGCGGCAAGTACCCCAACGACGCGGAGAATACGGGCTACACCTTCGTGCCCGTGAAGTACTACGAGCCCTACGTGGCCAGCACGCCGAGCTCCTGCCAGATGAAGCGGCCTTCGTGACGGCGCGGGCCGCCCCGGGCGGACCCGCGTTTCCAGAGGCCCGCGCACCATCGGGCCTTTTTTTCACCCCGCCTCCGTCCCGCGCCGCGCGGCGCTCCTTTCGATGAACCTCGAGTTTTTCGTCATCTCCCTGCTGAACGGCGTGAGCTACGGGCTGCTGCTGTTCATGCTCAGCTCCGGGCTGACGCTGATCTTCAGCATGATGGGCGTGCTCAACTTCGCGCACACCAGCTTCTACATGCTCGGCGCCTATTTCGCCTACACGCTCTCGGGCGTGCTGGGCTTCTGGCCCGCGCTGTTCATCGCGCCCTTGGCCGTGGGCCTGCTGGGCGCGGCCTTCGAGCGCTACGCGCTGCGCCGCGTGCACAAGTTCGGCCACGTGCCCGAGCTGCTCGTGACCTTCGGCCTCTCTTACCTGATCCTGGAACTCGTGCAACTGGTCTGGGGCCGCTCCACCGTGCCCTACGGCCTGCCGCCGCAGCTGCAGGGGCCGCTTTTCACGCTGTACGGCACGCAGTTCCCCAAGTCGCGCTCCTTCGTGATGCTGGTGGCGCTGCTGATGCTGGCGTCGGTGTGGCTGGTGCTCACGCGCACGCGCATCGGCCTCGTGATCCAGGCCGCGCTCAAGCAGCCCGAGATGGTGGAGGCGCTGGGCCACAACGTGCCGCGCGTGTTCATGCTGGTCTTCGGCGGGGGCTGCGCGCTGGCGGGGCTGGCGGGCGTGATCGGCGGCAACACCTACGTGACCGAGCCGGCCATGGCGGCCTCGGTGGGCTCGATCATCTTCGTGGTGGTGGTCGTGGGCGGCATGGGCTCGCTCGCGGGGGCGTTCCTCGCCTCGCTCCTCATCGGGCTGGTGCAGACCTTCGCGGTGGCGCTCGATTACTCCATGGTGCATGCGCTGCGCGCGGTGGGCGTGGCTGTGACGGAGCAGACCTTCGGCTACCCGGTGCTCAAGCTCACGATCTCGCAGGTCGCGCCCATCCTGCCGTACCTGTTCCTGGTGCTGATCCTCATCTTCCGCCCCAAGGGCCTGCTCGGAACCCGGGAGGACTGATCCCCCATGCCAACGACTTCCTCTTCCAGCGCGGGCAGCCACTACCGTTTCCGGCCGCTGAACATCGGCCGCGCCGTGGTCTGGAGCCTGTTCGCGCTCATGCTCATCCTGGCGCCCAGGGTGTTCACGAGCAGCCTCGCGCTCACCATGCTCGCGCAGATCGGCTACCTCATCATCATCTGCTTGTCCTACAACATCCTGCTGGGGCAGGGCGGCATGCTGAGTTTCGGGCATGCGGTCTATACCGGGATGGGCTCGTTCATGGCCGTGCATGCGATGAACTGGGCGGGCCAGGGCGCGCTGCCCGTGCCGCTGGTGCTGATCCCGCTGGTGGGCGGGCTGGCGGGCATGTTCTTCGCGGTGCTGCTGGGTTTCGTCACGACCAAGAAATCGGGCACCACCTTCGCGATGATCACGCTGGGCATCGGCGAGCTGATGGCGTCCATGGCGCTGATGTTCCCGGAGTTCTTCGGCGGCGAGGGCGGCATCACCACCGACCGGGTTTACGGCAAGGGCTTCTTCGGCATCGGCTTCGGGCCCGCCATCCAGGTGTACTACCTGATCGCGGCCTACTGTTTCGTGTGCACTGCGCTGATGTTCGCCTTCACGGGCACGCCGCTGGGCCGCATCCTGAACGCCGTGCGCGACAACCCCGAGCGCGTGGAGTTCATCGGCTACAACACGCAGCGCGTGCGCTACTACGCCTTCATCATCGCGGGCTTCTTCGCGGGCATCGGCGGGGCGCTGGCGGCGATCAATTTCGAGATCGTCACCGCCGCCGACAGCGTGAGCGTGATGCGCTCGGGCTCGTACCTGCTGTTCACCTTCCTGGGCGGCGCCACGTTCTTCTTCGGGCCCATCATCGGCGCGGTGCTGCTGGTGTTCGCCTCGGTGCTGCTGTCGGAGCTGTCCAAGGCCTGGCTGCTGTACCTGGGCCTCGTGTTCCTCTTCATGGTGATGTACGCGCCGGGCGGCATCGCGAGCCTCGTCATGATGAACCTGCGCGTGGCGCGCCATGGCCGCCTGCGCGCGCTGGCGCCGGCCTACCTGGCGCTCGCCGGCACGGCGCTGGCGGCGGTGCTGGGCGCGGCGGCGATGATCGAGATGACCTACCACCTGCAGCTCAACGCGGCGCTCGGGCCGCACATCGGCTTCCTCGGCGCCACGCTCGATGCGCGCAGCGCGTCGAGCTGGTTCGGCGCGGGCCTCGTGTTCGCGACCGGGCTGGGGCTCTTCGAGCTCTGCCGCCGGCACTTCGCGCGGCAGTGGGGCGCCGTGCAGGAGGCGATCGAGCGCGACCTGCAGTCGGGCACCGCCGGCAGGGGGCGCGCATGATGGCGGCCGCGGGCGATACGCCGGCGCTGGAGCTGCGCGACCTGCGCAAGCGCTTCGGCAAGACCGAGATCATCCGGGGGGCCAACCTGTCGGTGCGCGCGGGCGAGCGCGTGGCCATCATCGGGCCCAACGGCGCTGGCAAGTCCACGCTGTTCAATCTGGTCAGCGGGCGCTTCGGCCCTTCGAGCGGCGAGGTGCTGCTGCACGGTCAGCGCATCGACGGCAAGGCGCCCTACGAGATCAACCGCCTAGGCCTGTCGCGCAGCTTCCAGATCACCAACATCTTCCCCAAGCTCAGCGTGTTCGAGAACCTGCGCTGCGGCGTGCTCTGGAGCCTGGGCTACCGCTACAGCTTCTGGCGCTTCCTCTCGCGCCTGCACGACGCGAACGCGCGGGCCGAGGCGCTGCTGGAGCAGATCCATCTGGGGACCAAGCGCGACACGCTGGCCATGAACCTCACCTATGCCGAGCAGCGCGCGCTGGAGATCGGCATCACCATCGCGGGCGGCGCCAGCGTGATCCTGCTGGACGAACCCACGGCCGGCATGAGCAAGAGCGAGACGGCGCGCTTCATCCAGCTCATCCGCGAGGTCACCGAGGGGCGCACCCTGCTCACCGTGGAGCACGACATGGGCGTGGTCTTCGGCCTCGCGGACCGCATCGCCGTGGTGGTGTACGGCGAGGTGATCGCCTTCGACACACCCGAAGCCGTGCGTGCCAACCCGCGCGTGCAGGAAGCCTACCTCGGCTCAGTCATCGCGTCGCAACAGGCGGAGGGGCACTGAGATGCTGCACATACAGGATCTGCATGCCTACTATGGCAAGAGCCACGTGCTGCACGGCGTGGGCTTCGACGTGGCGCCCGGCGAGATCGTGGCCCTGCTGGGGCGCAACGGCTCGGGCCGCTCCACCACGGCCAAGGCCGTCATGGGCCTCGTGCAGTGGGAGGGCACGATGGCGTGGAAGGGCCGCCCGCTCACGGGCCGCAAGCCCTACGAGATCGCCCACCTGGGCCTGGGCTACGTGCCCGAGAGCCGCGACGTGTTCCCCAACCTCACCGTGCACCAGAACCTGCTGCTGGGCCAGAAGGGCCGCGGCCGGGGCAGCCGCTGGGGCTTCGACGACATGTATGCGATGTTCCCGCGCCTGAAGGAGCGCCAGCACACCGAGGCGGGCGTGATGTCGGGCGGCGAGCAGCAGATGCTCACGCTCTGCCGCACGCTCATGGGCGACCCGGACCTGATCATCATCGACGAGCCCACCGAGGGCCTCGCGCCCAAGATCGTGGAGCAGGTGGGCGAGTACCTGCAGAAGATCCGCGAGCGCGGCGTCTCGGTGCTGCTGATCGAGCAGAAGCTCACCATCGCGATGCGCATCTCGGACCGCGCGCTGGTCATGGGCCACGGCAGCATCGTGTACGACGGCACGCCCGAGGGGCTGCGCGAAAACACGGCGGTGCGCAAGGAGTGGCTGGAGGTGTGAGGGCGTGACCGCGCCATGGGCGGGGCCGTCCTGGCGGTCCGGCGAGCCCCCCCCGCCGCAGGCTTGTGTGACAGGAACCGTCATCAAATGGAAATGTTCCGTCATTAACATTTGCTGACATCATTTCCGACGCCGCAGGCATGCTCGATTCCCGTGCGTATTTGACCGAGTTCCGTCCACGTTTCCGTCCTCCCAGCGCCGCGGACCTCTGCATCGGCGTACCGTGCATGACCACCGGCCAGACCAACGAAGAGGTTCTGGAGGTGTTCAGCCAGCACCGCGACTTGATCGCCTTGCCGGTGGTGGAAGGCACGCGGCCCATCGGGCTGATCAACCGCAACATCTTTCTCTCGCAGATGAGCAAGCAGTTCCGCATGGAGCTGTATGGCCGCAAGAGCTGCATCGCCTTCATGGACAAGGAGCCGCTCGTCGTGGATGCGGCCATGGACATCGACACGCTCACCGTCCGCACGGTGGAGTGCGGCGAGAAGGCGCTGTCCGATGGATTCATCATCACGCGCGACGGGGCGTTCGCCGGCGTGGGCAATGGCCTGCAACTGATGCGCGTGGTGGCGGACATGCAGGTCTCGCGCAACCGGCAGATCATGCACAGCATCGAGTACGCCAGCGTGATCCAGCAGTCCACGCTGCGCACTTCCCGCGATGCCCTGGCGAGTGCCTGCGCCGATGCCGATCTGGTCTGGCAGCCGCGCGACGTGGTGGGGGGCGACTTCTACCAGTTCTGCGTCGCCGACGGCGGGTGGTTCGGTGCCGTGGCCGACTGCACCGGCCACGGTGTCCCCGGGGCCTTCATGACGCTGATCGCGTCCACCAGCCTGGGCCAGGCCATCGAGCGCCACGGCGCACGGGACCCGGCCTGCCTGCTGGGCAGCGTCAACCGCAGCATCAAGCAGGTCCTGGGCCAGGTGGACGGCAAGGACGAGACGCCCGGCTCGGACGACGGCATGGATGCGGCGTGCTTCTGGTTCGAGCCCGCGTCCGCGCGGCTGGTGTTCGCGGGCGCGCGCCTGTCGCTGTACGTGCTGCGGCCGGGCGCCGATGCCGTGGAGGTCGTCGAGGGGCAGCGCAAAGGCGTGGGCTACGTGGACAGCGAACCGGACTACGCCTGGCAGAACCAGTGTCTGGAGCTGCCCGCCGGCAGCCTGGTGTTCATCACGACGGACGGCTTGACCGACCAGGTGGGCGGCCCGCGCGCCATCGCGCTGGGCAAGCGGCGCCTGCGGGAGCTGCTGCTGTGCCACCGCGACGGCAGCCCCGCCGAGATCAACCGCGCCGTGCTGGCCTGCCTGCAGGAGTGGCAGGGCGAGCACGGCCGGCGCGACGACGTGACCTTCCTGAGTTTCCGCGCCTGAGGCCGATCCTCTTTTTTCCGACGGACCCGACCCTGATGCCTTCCCCCTTGATCGCCGGCAAGTACGGCCCCTTCTTCAGCGTGGCCCGCGAACACCAGGTCATCTTCTACTACGTGGGCTACTTCTCGCAGCACATCGTCGCCGCCATGGCCGACGCCGTGAAGCTGCAGCTGGAGGTGGCCGGAGTGGCCGGTCCCACGCGGCGCAAGCTGTTCTCGTCGTTCATCGAAATGGCGCAGAACATCATCCATTACTCCGCCGACACGCTCACGGCGCCCAGCCAGCCCGACGGCGAACTGCGCCATGGTTCGGTCTGCATCCGCCGCGAGGCCGACGGCCGCTTTCTGCTGCTGTGTGCCAACCCCATCGAGGCGGGGACGGCCGAGGATCTGCGCTCCAAGCTAGAGCGGCTGCGCAGCATGACGCTCGACGAGATCAAGCAGGCCTACCGCCAGACGCTGCGCGAGGAAACGCCGTCGGGCAGCAAGGGCGCCGGCATGGGCTTTCTCACGGTCGCCCGCGATGCCAGCGAGCCGCTGGAGTTCGACTTCGATGCCGCGCAGGGCGCGGCAGGCGCCCCCGTCTTCTACCTGAAGGCGGCGATCTGACCTGCCCCGGCGGCCCCAGAGAAGAGATCACGCATGGACCATCTTTACATCGCACCGACCCCCAGCTCTCCCGAGGTGGATTTCCAGTTCGACAGGCACACCCTGAGCCTGCGCGGCGAGTCCTATCCCGAGAATGCCGCCGCCTTCTATGGCGGCATCATCGCGCGGCTCAAGGACTACCTGGCGCAGTTGAGCGGCCAGCGCATCGAGGTGCACATCGCGCTCGCGTACTTCAACAGCTCCAGCACCAAGATGCTCTTCAACCTCATCGATGCGCTCAACGATGCGGTCGAGGCGGGCAACCCCGTGGCGCTGCACTGGTACCACGACGAAGAGGACGACACCATCCTCGAATTCGGGCAGGAGCTGAGCGATGACTTCCCCGATCTCGAGTTCACCAGCCATCCGGTGATGCCGTCCTGACCGATGGACCGCATCTCCACCCCCCGGACCTCTTCGAGTCCGAGCACCGTGCGCTGCTGGCCGCCCGCTCGGCCTATGACGCGCCTTCATGCACCGAGCCGCAGGCTTCGGGCTGCCGCCAGGCCCTGGGCGACCTGTTGACCGCCTACGAGCGGCTGCTGCGCGAGACGCGGCGCCTCGTGCGCCGCAGCGATCGCGCCGAGCTGGAGATGAACCAGCTCAACCAGCGCCTGACCGAGCTGGCGGACCAGCTGCACTACCGTGCCACGCATGACCCGCTGACGGCCGTGCTCAACCGCGCCGCGATCATCGAGCAGGTCAATGGCCAGTTCGCGATCGGCAGCGTGGCGCTGATCGTGCTGGACATCGACCATTTCAAGCGGGTGAACGACAGCTTCGGCCATCCGACGGGCGACCGGGTGATCCGCGGCGTCGTCGATTGCCTGAAGTCCGTCGTGCCCGCCACGGCGCAGATCGGCCGGGTGGGAGGGGAGGAGTTCACCGTGCTGCTTTCCGGGCAGGACGGACTGGCGTGCGAACGGGTGGCCGAGGCCGCGCGCCAGGCCATCGAGGCCTTTGATTTCGGCCTGCCGGACGGCAGCCGTATCACCGCCAGCTTCGGCGTGAGCTGGCTGCAGGGCGGCAGCGGCTTCGACGATGCCTACGGCCTGGCCGACGAGGCCCTGTACGGGGCCAAGCGCCGCGGCCGCAACTGCGTGGTGTGCGCGAAGAATACGGCGGAAACGCCGAGCCCATGAGCATCGAGATCGGGCGGGATGCGCCCCTCGCCGACGCGGACTGCATGCCGCCGCCGGTATCCGGCGCCCCGTGCCCGGCGCCGCGGTGGCGGGTGCTGGTGGTCGATGGCGACCTGGACGTGCATGCCACAGCCCACGCGGCGCTGGAGGGGCAGGAGCTGATGGGCCGCGCCCTCGCGTGCCTGCATGCGCACACCAGCGAAGAAGCCCGTGCCATGCTGCTGGGCGAGCCCGATGTGGCCGTGGTCCTGCTCGGCATGGCCTGGGACCGCGCCGGGGTGGGGCTGGACCTGCTGGACTTCGTGCGCCACACGGCGGGGCTGCGCAACACCCGCATCGTGCTGCGCACCGCGCAGGCCGGGCAGATGCCGGACCAGGACATGCTGCTGCGGTTCGACATCAACGATTACCGCGCCAAATCCGAACTGACGCCGGGCCGCCTGCTGCCCGTGGTCCTCACTTCCATCCGCTCGTACGAGCAGCGCTGCGCCATCGAGGCCAGCCGCCGCAGCCTGGAGCTGATCGTGCGCTCCAGCGCGGCGCTGCTGGAGGCAACCGATCTCCAGGCCTTCGCATCGAGCGTCATCGTCCAGCTCGCGGCGCTGCTGGGCGTGCCCGAGCGGGGCATCGTGTGCGCGCTGAACGGCAGCACCGCCGAGCGCTGCCAGGTGGTGGCCGCCACGGGGCCGTTCGCCGGCCTCATCGGCCAGACGCTGGGGGCCATGCCCGACTCCCGCTGGCAGCGGCTGCTGTGCCGTGCGCTGAAGTTCGGCCACAACATCCACGGGGACGAGGGCGGCATTGCTCTGTACATCGGCAGCCGGAACGAACGGGGCATGGTCGTCTTCGTGGACACGCCGGGCCCGCACAGGGCGCTGGACAGCCCGTTGCTGGACGTGTTCACCGTCAACCTGAGCACCTTGCTGCACAACCGCGACCTGCTGGACCGGCTGCACCGCTTCGCCTACTACGACCCGCTGGTGCGCTTGCCCAACCGCGCCCACTTCGTGGAGAAGGTGGACGAATGCGTGCGCCGCGGCGGCGCGCAGGACCACATCCTGGCGCTGATCGACATCGACGACTTCTGCGCCGCCAACGACGTGATGGGCCACCGCTTCGGCGACCGGCTGCTGGAGGCCGTGGCCCGCCGGCTGGCCGACGCGCTGCCGCCCGGCGTGCTGCTGGCGCGCGTGGGGTCCGACACCTTCGGCGTGCTGGGCGAGGCGGGCCGTGTGGCGCTGCCGCAGTTGCTGCAGTGCCTGCGCCCGCCGCCCGCCGTGGATGGCGTGCCGCACAAGGTCTCGCTCACCTGCGGCTATGTGCACCTGCCCGCCCAGGCCCAGGCCGGCGTCGATCTGGTCAAGGACGCCACCATCGCCCTCAAGCGCGCCAAGCGCGACCACCGCGGGCAGCACCTGCAGTACCTGGACCACATGGGCACGGAGGCGCGCGACCGGGCGATGCTGCTGGTGGACCTGCGGGCCGCCATCGACAACGCACAACTGTTTCTGGTCTACCAGCCGCAGCTCCACCTGGAGACGGGCGCGCTCGTGGGGCTGGAGGCCCTGCTGCGGTGGCGCACCGGGGACGGGCGCTTCGTTTCCCCCGATGATTTCATTCCGATGGCGGAGCATTCCGGGCTCATCGTGCCGCTGGGGCAGTGGGTGCTGGTCACCGCCTGCCAGACCATGCGGGCGCTGATCGATGCCGGGCAGGCGCCGATGCGCATGGCCGTCAACGTCTCGGTGGCGCAGTTGCAGGACCCCGGCTTCCTCGACACGGTGCGCATGGCGCTGGCCGCGGCCAGGCTGCAGGCACAGCGCCTGGAGCTGGAGATCACCGAATCCGTCGCCGTGGTGCCCACCCAGTTGCTGCAGTCCACGCTGGCCTCGCTGCGGGCCGATGGCGTCAGCATCGCCATCGACGACTTCGGAACCGGCTACTCCTCGCTGAGCTATCTGGAGCGGCTGCCGCTGGACCGCATCAAGATCGACCGCAGCTTCGTGCGCCAGCCCCGCGGCGCCCAGGGGGCGCGCATCGCCGAGATGATCGTGCAACTGGGGCGCCAGCTGGGGTTGCGGGTGATGGCCGAAGGCATCGAGGACGCCGCAAGCTGGGATGCGCTGCTGCACATGGGCTGCAATGAGGGCCAGGGCTACCACATCGCTCCACCCCTGGAGCTGCCGCGGCTGCGGGACTGGCTGCAGGCGCGCCCGGGCTGACGTGGCACTTCAGACCACGGCCTGCGCGATGGACGAGAGCGGGGCGGGAAGCGGCCGAGCGCGCGAGGCATCGTTTCCGACCCCGGGGTAGCGCGAATGCCTGCGCAGTGCTTCGAGCCGGTGGTCCGGGCCCGGTGGGCCGCAGGCCAGGAGGCGGGCTTCCCATACCTCGTCCTGCCGCCGTTCGAAATGCGCCGCGGCGCGGGCGAGCCATGCGCTCCCGTCCTTGTGTTCCCAGCCCTGCGCGGCGTCGATCCGTGCGAGCGAGAGGGCCAGTTGCCCGAGCAGTTCGTGGTTGAAATCGGCGCTGTCCGCGAGGCCCAGTAACTGGCCCACCGCCACGGCGAGCAGGCCGTGCCAGTCCGGCTGCCCTGGGCGGGATTCCAGGGCGCACCAGCCGGCGAGGTGGGCCAGGGCGACGACGCAGGGCACCGGGGCCTTCGCGGCCCGGTGCATCTCCGGTTCCTGGCCCTGCCAGATGTCCTGCAGCAGCTCGGCCTCGGCCTTCAGCGCCTGCAGCAGGGGATGGCTGCCGGCGTCGCCGGCGCCATCGCGCAGCGCGTCGGCAAACAGCGCCGGATCGCGCAGCCGGAGCCCGGCCTGCAGGGCCTCGGTCATGGCCGCTTCCTGCAGCCACAGGCGCACGCCGGGGTGTTCGGTCTCGCGGGCCGCGAATGCCACGGGCTCGGCGAGCCACGGGGGAAGGCCCGCCTCCCGCTCTCCGCCGGCGGCGGCCCGCAGCGCGCGCAGCCAGCCGATGCCCTGCTGCGGCGCCGAACGTATCTGCATGCGCGCGAGATTGATGACCGGCTGCCAGATGAACAACCGGGCGCGGGCGCGCAGCCCGGCGGGTAGGTGCATCAGCAGCCGTATCTGCTGCAGGCACAGGCTCCGCGCATCTTCGCCGCGCCCGAGCATCAGTTCGATCAGCGCGGCGTTGTTCAGCGCGACGCAGTAGCTCTCCAGCTGCAAGAGGGGCGAGGCTTCGCGCAGGACGTCCGCGACCACGGCATGCCATGGGTCCAGGGGCCAGTGCGGGTGGCGGCGGCGCCCCGTGAGCAGGCCGATGCCGGCGGGCACGTTCCGCATCACCGGGGCAGCGAGTGGGCCGGGCACGAGATGATGTCGTTCGCGAGGCTGGGCAGGCCGTGGAACCAGGGGCGCAGCCGGTCCTGGTCGATCTCCATGTCTCCGTCCGGCGTGAGATGGCCGACGCGGTTGGCCGGGTCCTTCAGCGCCACGGTGCAGCGGGCCAGGTCCCCATTGGAGCGGATCACCCAGGCATTGGGCCGCCCCGCGTAGCAGGCCCGCGCGTAGATGTCCGTGCGGAAGGCGCTGCGGGCGCCCAGCGCGCGGTAGAGCGGCGCCACGGCCGCCTCGCGTTCGCGGTCGCTGCGGTACACCGGGACGATCGCGTCCCGCGGGCCTCCCAGATGCTCCACGGTCTTGACCAGGACCTTGAAGCGGGAATCCCTGAGCAGGGTGCGTTCCACTTCGGGTATCCAGCGGGCGATCTCTTCGGCGGTGTCGGGCCGGATGTGGAGCCGCAGCGTGATGTTGAACGGGAGCGGCGAGGCCTGCGCCGCGCACAGGTGCGACCAGATCCTCTCGTAGGTGGGGGCGCCATCCGCGCGCACGCGCACCGCGTCGTGGATGGCCGCCGGGCCGTCCAGCGTGATCTGGTAGTCCCGCACTTCCAGGGCGACGAGGCGGGAGAGGGTGTCCAGCCCGAGGTCCCACCCGTTGGTCGTCATGGAGCCGCGGAACCTGAAACCGTGGCGGCTTCCCGCGGCGCAGGCATGCCGGGAAATGTCCTCCACGATGGAGAGCGCCTTCAGGGGCTCGCCCCCGAACCACGCGATGCTGAGCAGCTGCAGCGAGGGCGCCCGGCGGTCGATGAGGCGCTTCACGCCATGGACCACCTCGGGCGGCATGCGGCCCTGCTGGAAATCCTCGTAGCAGTACGTGCAGCGGAAATTGCATTGCTCGGTCGGCAGCAGATGCAATTCGAGGACGTCGTTGGTGCACAGCATGGCGAGATCGCGCAGGTGCCCGGTGTCTGGGGTCGTCGTCGCTTCCATGGTCGGAACCTCCCGAAAAATGGTGCAGGGCTGGGTGCCGCCGTGGCTGCCGGCCAGCCCTGCGATACAGCGGCCTGGTGCGCGGTCAGCCGCCCGTCTTGGCCAGCTTGGCGTTGCGCGCGACGTTGATCAGCTCATCCATTCCGGATGCGCCGCTCTTTCCGCATTGGTAGGCATTGCCGCCGCAGCCCACGTAGTTGTCGGCGGCCGCTGCGCCCGGCCGGACGCTGTCGGCGATGCTCTGCTTGAGCTTCGTGACGAGTTCCGGGTTGGCGATATGGAGTTCTCCCCTCTCATTTACCGCGAGATCCTGGAGGTCCAGGGTGACGGGTTTGGTCGGATCAGGCATGGGATTTCCTTTCCTTTATGGTTTAAAAGGGCTTTGTTGCACAAATCAGTTCGAAGACGGCATAGCCCCAACCCCAGACGGATTTATGCCATGGCGGCCACCAGAACGGTTTGAGGACGACCGATCTGGCTGAAGCGGTTGAGTACGGCCACGCGGACATGCAACTCCACCACCTGATGCTCGAACGTGCGCGCCGTCACCCGTTCGCCCAGTCGCTTGAAGCAGTGCATCTTCGTCTCGACAAGGCTGCGCCGGTGGTAGCCGCTCCACTTCTTCCAGACGCTGCGGCCCAAACGCTGGCACGCCCGGATGGCTTCGTTGCGCTGCTCCGATCCCGGACTCGGCTTCTTCCAGTGGCG
>NZ_QLTA01000048.1 GCF_003269065.1 Paracidovorax anthurii | reverse complement strand
TGCGCCAGGTCGAACGCGAACTTCAAGAGCCGCTCGGCGCCCTTGCGCGAATACACCGACTCCTGGATCACGATCTCCCGCTCCGTGCCCTCGTACATGATGCCGCCCAGCGAGGTGTACTCGCCCTCGGTGTTCTCGCGCACCACGTAGTAGTCGATGTCCCCGGGCTTGCGGCCCGCCAGCGGGCAGGGCACGCCCTCGAAGAGGCGCACGGGCCGCAGGTTGATGTACTGGTCGAACTCGCGGCGGAACTTCAGCAGCGAGCCCCAGAGCGAGACGTGGTCGGGCACCGTGGCCGGCCAGCCCACGGCGCCGAAGAAGAGCGCGTCCATGCCCTTGAGCTGCTCCTTCCAGTCGTCCGGCATCATCTGGCCGTGCGCCGCGTAGTAGTCGCAGCTCGCCCACTCGAAGGTGTGCAGCTCCAGCGTGAAGCCGAAGCGCCCGGCCGCCGCCTGGATGGCCCGCAGGCCCTCGGGCATGACTTCCTTGCCGATGCCGTCTCCGGGCAGTACGGCGATCTTGAAGGTGGTGGGGGTGGTGGGCATGGTGTCTCCTGCGGGAAGAAGGGGATGAAAAAGGTGCGGCAGGCGCATGGCGCGCCGGGGCATGGGTGGATTCTTCGGCAACACGCCCGGGAATACAATCCGCCGCTTGTGGTTCCATTGTTCACATATCGTGCATAAAACCCCCGCCACCGACGATCTGCGCGTTTTCGCCACCGTGGTCCGCAAGGCCAGCTTCGCGGAGGCGGCCACCGAGCTGGGGGCCTCGCCCGCCTATGTGAGCAAGCGCATCCGCCTGCTGGAGCAGGATCTGGCCGTGAAGCTGCTGCACCGCACCACACGGCGCGTGGTGGTGACGGAGGAGGGCGAGCGCGTCTTCCACTGGGCGCAGCGCATCCTGGACGACTGGGACCAGCTCCTGCAGGAGGTGGCCGTCACGCGCCGCGAGCCGCGCGGGCTGCTGCGGGTGAGCTGCAGTTTCGGCTTCGGCCGGCAGATCGTGGCGCCGGCGCTGTCGCGGCTGGTGGAGCGGCACCCGGGCCTGCAGGTGCGGCTGGAGGTGTTCGACCGCCTCGTGGACGTGGCGGGCGAGGGGTTCGACCTGGACGTGCGCGTGGGCGACGACATCGCCCCGCACCTGATCGCGCGGCGGCTGGCGGACAACCACCGCGTGCTGTGCGCGGCGCCCGCCTATCTGGCGCGGCACGGCATGCCGCGCTCGGTGGCCGACCTGGCCAGCCACGATTGCATCGTGATCAAGGAGCGCGACCACCCGTTCGGCGTGTGGCGGCTGCGCCAGGGCGCGGTGGAAGAGGTGGCGAAAGTGCGTGGCCCGCTGTCGGCCAACCACGGCGAGATGGCGGTGCAGTGGGCCGTGGATGGGCGCGGCATCGCGCTGCGCTCGCTCTGGGACGTGGGCGCGCACCTGCGCGCGGGGCGCCTCGTGCCGGTGCTGCCGGGCTGGCAGCAGGAGGCCAACATCTGGGCCGTGTACCCTACGCGGCTGCACCTGTCGGCCAAGGTGCGGGTGTGCGTGGAGTTCCTGCAGGAGCATTTCCGCGCGGACTGGGCCGAGCACGCGCCCGTGGGCGCGGCCTGATACGGATTGGCCATCGAAGAGAGAACGAGGCGCGAAGCTGCAGACAGTGCAGAGCGCCGTGACCTTTTGGATGGCGAAGCCGTAGGAGCCGGCGTTACCCCGCCAGCGCGGCCTTGACGGCGGCGGAGACTTGGCCCATCTCGGCCTTGCCCGCCAGGCGGGTCTTGACCACGCCCATCACCTTGCCCATGTCGCCGGGGCCGGCGGCACCGAGTTCGGCCACGATGGCCTTCACGGCGGCGGCGACTTCATCGGCCGACATGCGCTGGGGCAGGTAGGTCTGCAGCACGGCCATCTCGGACTTTTCCTTGTCGGCGAGGTCCTGGCGGCCCGCGCCCTCGAAGGCCGCGATCGAATCCTTGCGCTGCTTGATGAGCTTGTCCAGGATGGCCACGACGCCCGCGTCGTCGATGTCGAACGATTCGCCCGGCTTCTTCGTCGGCCGGTCTTCCACTTCCTTCTGCTTGATCGCGGCCTGCAGCAGGCGGATGGTGCCCAGGCGCTCGGCATCCTTGGCGCGCATGGCGGTCTTCATGTCTTCGGTGATCTGGTCCTTGAGGCTCATGGTTTTCTCTCCGGGAGGAACGGCAACAAAAAACAAAACGGGAAGGGGCCGGGCGAGGGGGCCGGTGGGCGCACCGCCTGCGGCCCGGAGGCTGGCAAGGCGGGGGGAGGCCACCAGCCCGGCTGCGGCCCAAATGCAAAAAACCCGCGCTTGGCGTCCCTAGCGCGGGTTTTCTCGGCGGCGAGGCCGGCCGTATCGGATCGACGGGAGCGATCAGTACAGCTTCTTGGGCAGCTGCATGCTGCGAACGCGCTTGTAGTGGCGCTTCACGGCGGCAGCCTTCTTGCGCTTGCGCTCGGCCGTCGGCTTCTCGTAGAACTCACGGGCGCGCAGGTCGGTCAGCAGGCCCAGCTTTTCGATGGTGCGCTTGAAGCGGCGCAGCGCCACGTCAAAGGGTTCGTTCTCTTTTACACGGATGGTGGTCATTAGCTCATGTTTCCAAGATGTGCTGCCAGCGGGTTGGCGGGAAGATCGGGCCCGTCAGCCATTCACAGCGGTTTTCCCCGTCTCTAACTAGTATTGGCCGACGGGGGATTGCCAGCAAAGCCCGAGATTGTAGCGTTTTATCGTTTTCTGTCGAATTTCATGGAGCGCCCCCCGCCGGCGCGCCTGGCGCCGGGCCTTGCCGGGGAGTCCGGGGCATGTCAGCTACCCGAAAAGGTAGGTCGGGGTTTCCGGGGCGGCGCAGAGGGGGCGTGCGTGGCCGGTCCTGTCCCCCGCCATCGCCGCGCAGGCCTTGTTCCGCGCGGCTTTCGGGGTTTCGGGCCCTGCCGCGGCGGGCCGCGGGCGCGGTGGGGTTCGCGGTGCATTCCGCCTTCGTGTCAAGCATGCGGAGAAACATTCAGTCAATGTTTTGTGCATAAGCAAATCACAAAAATATTAAGATTCCGAAAACACGTGCACGGGGAGACCACGAGTGCCCCGACAGAAGCACACGCGGCGCAGTCAGTAACGGAGGGGGTATGAATGCATGGGCTGAGGATCTGCTGACCGCTGTGGGTCCGGATTCGAGTGTCGACGCCGTTTTCGCCCGGTTTTCGCGGGCCGCCATGGAGCTGGGGTTCGAATGGTGCGCGTATGGCGCCTACTTTCCCCTGCCCGTCTCCAATCCGCGCGTGCTGATGCGCAGCAATTACCCGCAGGAGTGGCAGCGGCGCTATGCCGAGCGGAATTACTTCGCGGTGGACCCCTCGGTGCGCCATTGCCTGGCCACCAACGTGCCGATCCTCTGGAGCGATGCGCTGTTCGCCGAGGTGCCCACGCTCTGGGACGAGGCCCGCCGCCACGGCCTGCGATTCGGGTGGGCGCAGTCGGCGCACGGGCCGGGCGGGTGCGGCATGCTGACGCTGGCGCGCAGCGCCCAGCCGCTGGAGCGTGGCGAGCTGGAGTCGATCGAGATCCGGATGCGCTGGCTGGTCAACATCGCCCATGCCACCCTGGCGCCGCTGCTGATGCACGGCCCCCGCCGCCAGGACCCGATCGACCTGACGCTGCGCGAGCGCGAGGTGCTCAAGTGGGCCGCCGACGGCAAGACGCAGAACGACATCTCCGAGATCCTCTGCGTCTCGGTCGATACGGTGAAGTTCCACACCCGCAACGCCACGTTCAAGCTGGGCGCGGCCAATACCACCTCGGCCGTGGTCCGCGCCGCGTTCCTGGGCCTGCTGCACTGAGCGGCAGCGCGGCCCCCCGGGGCCTCATACGGGTTTGCAATCAAAAAGAGAACAAGGCGCAAAGCCGCAGACAGTGCTGTAGCACGACAAGGCGAAGCAACGCAGTTATCTTTTTGATTGCGAAACCGTATCAGCCCGCCGGCAGCGCCTGCGCGCATGCCTGCGCGCTCGACCAGGCCCACTGGAAGTTGTAGCCGCCCAGCCAGCCGGTGATGTCCACCACCTCGCCGATGAAGTAGAGGCCCGGCCGGGCCCGGGCTTCCATCGTCTGCTGCGACAGCGCGCGCGTGTCGATGCCGCCGAGCGTGACCTCGGCCTTTTTGTAGCCCTCGGTGCCGGTGGGCACTAGCTCCCAGCGCGCGAGCTGTTCGGCCAGCCGCGCGAGGGCCTTGTCGGGCGCCTCGTTGATGGGCCGCTGCAGCTCGGGGCTGCGCTCCACCCAGGCATCGGCGAGCCGTGCGGGCACGAGGGTGGCGAGTTCGTTGGCCACGCGCTTCTTCGAGCGGGCCTTGGCCTGCGCGAGCGCGGCGGGCAGGTCGGTGCCGGGCGCGAGGTCGAGCGCGAGGGGCGTGCCCGGCTCCCAGTAGCTGGAGATCTGCAGCACGGCCGGGCCGGAGAGGCCCCGGTGGGTGAAGAGCAGATCCTCGTGGAAGGCCGTGCGCGCCTTCTTCGCGCCGGTGGAGATCTCCACCGGCAGGGCCAGGCCCGCGAGCCCGGCGTAGGGCGCCCAGCCGTCACCGTCGAAGGTGAGCGGCACCAGCCCGGGCCGGCGCTCCACCAGCGGGATGCCGAACTGCTGGGCCAGCCGGTAGCCGAAGTCGGTGGCGCCGATCTTGGGGATGGAGAGGCCGCCCGTGGCGACCACGAGGCTGCGGCAGTGCACGGTGCCGCGATCGCTATTTATTTCATAGCGCTCCACGTCCATTTCACCGCGACCTGGGGCCGGAAACGCCACCGACCGCACGGCGCAGGGCTGCCAGCGCTCCACGCGCCCGGCCTCGCATTCGGCGAGCAGCATGGCGATGAGGTCCTCGGCCGAGCGGTCGGCGAAGAGCTGGCCCTTGTGCTTCTCGTGGAACGGGATGCCGTGCTTCTGAACCAGGGCGATGAAGTCGGCCGGCGTGTAGCGCGAGAGCGCGGAGCGGCTGAACTGCGGGTTCCGGCCCACGAAGTGGCGGTGCGGCGCGGCCGGGTCGAGGTCGCGGTTGGTGAAGTTGCAGCGCCCGCCGCCCGAGATGCGGATCTTCTCGGCCACCTTCTCCGCGTGGTCGATGAGCAGCACGCGCAGGCCGCGCTGGCCCGCCTGGGCCGCGCAGAACAGGCCGGCCGCGCCGGCGCCGATGACGACGGCGTCGTAGAAGGGCGTGCCCATCAGCCTTTCCAGGTGAAGGGGAAGCGCAACTGCTTGAGGAAGCCGTTGGGCACGTAGTCGCCCAGCACGCCGTACTTCTCGGGCCAGAGGCGGTCGCTCTTCACGGCGGTGCCGAACAGGTAGTCGAGGAAGGCGAAATGCGCCGCGTAGTTCTTGTCGAGCGCTTCCTGGTCCTGGCTGTGGTGCCAGTGGTGGAAGTTGGGCGTGACCAGCACGTAGCGCAGCGGCCCCAGGCGCACGCTCACGTTGGCGTGGTTGAACACGGCCTGGAAGCCGACGATGACGATGTAGGCGTCGATCACTTCCTTGGAGAAGCCCAGCACGTAGATGGGCGCGAGCACCAGGGTGCGGGTGATGAGCAGCTCCAGGATGTGCTGGCGCGAGCCGGCCATCCAGTCCATGCTTTTGACGCTGTGGTGCACGGCGTGCAGGCGCCAGAGCACGGGCACCTCGTGGTAGGCGCGGTGCGTCCAGTACTGCACGAGGTCGGCCACCAGGATGATGAGGAAGAGCGCCACCCAGAAGTTCAGGCCCTGCACCCAGCCGCGGATGCCGTCGCTCGCGGCCCAGCCGAAGAACTTGTGCACCAGCAGGTTGGTGGCCAGCAGCACGAAGCCCACCACCATGTGGTTCACGATGAAGTGGTGGAAGTCGCACTGCCACTCGGCGCGGAAGATGGGCTGGTCGCGCCGCAGCGCGAAGAGCTTCTCGATGAAGATGAAGATCAGCGCGCTGCCCAGCAGGTCGAGGATGAACCAGTCCAGGCCGATGTAGGGCGTGTTGTCGGCGAAGTCGTTCACGGGCACCTTGTGGCCGCCCAGCAGCGCGGCGGAGGTGACCAGCAGGAAGGCCGCCGACGAGAGCCAGCGCGAGCGGTTGAAGAGGATGTTGACCAGCGAGAGCCCGCCCGCCACCACCAGCGCGGCGAGCATGACCATGCGCAGCGCCTCCACGTTGTAGGTCTTGCGCAACTGCGGCGTGGTGAGGTACTGCGGGAAGTGGAAGGCCAGCACGCCCAGCAGGCACAGGATGCCGAGCGAGAGCGCGATGACGCCGGAGATGTGGCCGCGCCCGGGGCGCAGTTCGCCATGGCTGGCCGTGAAGTCGTTGAGTTTGTCGAGCATGGGGCGCCGCGCCCGGGCCGCCGGCGCGCCGCCGGGCTGTGGGCGGCGCTCCGGGACCGTCGCGGTGGTCTGTGGAGCGAGGCGCGAGTGTAGCGAAGCGCGCCCCCCGGGCCAGCCCCCCCCGCGGTGGGGGAGGGCGGCGCCGCTCGGTCAGCGCGCCGTGGCGCGTGCGCGCGGGCGCAGCAGGGCCCGAAGGCCCGCCATGCCCACGGCGCCCGAGAGCCCGCTGGCGTCGGGCGTGGCCGCCGGCAGCGAGCGGCGCTCCACGTGGATGCCGCGCTCTTCGGCATGCGCGAGGAAGTCTTCCAGCGTCTCGCGGATGTCGCGGTCCAGGAAGCGGCAGTCGCTGCCGTCGATCACCAGCGAATGGCCTTCCTCCACGCGGGCGAGGTAGCCGCGCAGCGTGGCCTTGCTGAAGAACGACACGTCCTTGTTCAGGCGCAGCAGGTGCACCGGCCCGTCGGAGACCATCGAGAGCGCGCCGCGCGTGTTCGACTCGATCACGAACAGCATGCTGCTGGCCAGCCCGATAAGAATGCCGATGAGCAGGTCGGTGGCGAGGATGGCCGCCACGGTCACGAGGAACGGCAGGAACACGCCCCAGCCCTCGCGCCACACGCTGGCGATGAGCGACGGCTTGGCGAGCTTGTAGCCCGTGTGCAGCAACACGGCGGCCAGCGCGGCGAGCGGGATCCACTCCAGGAATTCGGCCAGGAACAGCAGGCTGGCCAGCAGCAGCACGCCGTGCAGCACGGCCGAGAGCCGCGTGCGCGCGCCGGCCTGCACGTTGGCCGAGCTGCGCACGATCACGGCGGTGATCGGCAGGCCGCCCAGCAGCCCCGCGACGATGTTGCCCACGCCCTGCGCGCGCAGCTCGCGGTTGGGCGGCGCCACGCGCTTGAGCGGGTCGAGCCGGTCGGTGGCCTCCAGGCTCAGCAGCGTCTCCAGGCTGGCGACGAAGGCCAGCGTCACGGCCACGGTATAGACCTCGGGGTTGGCGAGGGCCGACCAGTCGGGCGTGGCGAACTGCGCCCACAGGCCCGCGAGGCTGTCCACCTGCGGCAGGGCCACGCGCTGCTCGTCGGCCAGCGCGGCCGAGGGCTCGGTGGCCAGCGCGGCGGCATGGTAGGCCACGCCCCAGAGCACGGCCACCAGCGGGCCGGGCAGCTGGCCGACCACGGGCAGGCGCTTGACGAAGGCGGTGTCCCACGCGAAGAGGATCGCCAGCGCGCCGGCGGCCGTCACGGCGGCGCTCACGGTGACCGCGCCCGAGAGGTGCCGCACCGCGTCGAAGCCGTCCGCCGCCGAGGGCAGCAGGCGCAGCGCGTGCTCGGTGGACTGGAAGCCGAAGGCCACGGGCAGCTGCTTGATGATCAGCAGCAGGCCGATGGCCGCGAGCATGCCCTTGATGACCGGCGTGGGGAAGCAGGCGCCGATGTTGCCCGCGCGCAGCCGGCCGAAGACCCACTGCAGCGCGCCGGCCAGCACCACGGCGACCAGGAAGGCCTCGTAGCTGCCCAGGGTGGCGATGGCGCTCACCACGATCACGACGAGGCCGGCGGCGGGGCCGCTCACGCTCAGGTGCGAGCCCGAGAGCGCGCCCACGACGAGGCCGCCGACGATGCCGGACACGAGGCCCGCCATGAGCGGCGCGCCGCTCGCGAGCGCGATGCCCAGGCACAGCGGCAGGGCCACGAGGAAGACGACCAGGCTGGCCGGCAGATCCTGCCGCAGGTGGGCGAACAGGCCCGAGGCGCGGGCCGGACGCCGCCCGGCCGCGGGCGCGGCGGACGGTACGGAGGCGAGGGGAGGTGGCGTCATGGCGTGTCTCCCGTGCGTCAGGCCGCTTCGGCCCATTGGCGGCTCTGCGCGTCGAGCGACAGCACCTGCCGCAGGCGCCCGTCGCGCAGCGCATAGACCCAGCCCAGCAGGGTGAGCGGCTGGCCGCGGTCCCAGGCCTGGCGCACCGGGGCCGTGGCGGCGAGCGTGTTCACCTGGTCGGCCACGTTCAGCGCGACGAAGCGGTCCACGCGCGCGCACAGGTCCTGCTCCTCGTCGGGCAGGCGCTCGCCGGCCTCGATCTCCTGCACGCGGCGGCGGTAGAGCGAGCGCAGCGGCCGGATGTGCTGGCCCAGGTAGTCGCCCTCGGCCGGGTCGCCCGCGCGCTCGCGCGACTGCAGCAGCGCCGCGCGCACGCCGCCGCAGGCCTCGTGGCCGCAGACGATCACGGTGGGCACGCGCAGCACGTCGATGGCGTATTGCAGCGCGCTCATGATGTTGCTGTCGTCCGGCCGCACGAGGTTGGCGACGCTGCGGTGCACGAACAGCTCGCCGGGCAGCGCGTTGGTGATGCGCTCGGCCGGCACGCGGCTGTCGGCGCAGCCGATCCAGAAGGCGCGCGGCTGCTGGCCGCCCACGAGGTTCTCGAAAAATGCCGGATCGCGCGACGTCATCTCGTCGGCCCAGGCGCGGTTCTGGAGCAGTAGCCGGGTGCTCAGGTCCATGGGGTTCCTCCTTCGGTATCGATGTGTTTGAAAAATGCTGCAATGCAACATTTCTAGGCTACCGGCCATCAAGATTCCTGTGCGTGGAATTTGATGGGCGTTACACGTTGGTTTCCCTGGACGCATCGCTTACGTCTGGTTGCCGATCTGTCGATGGCTCTCCCGGGAAAGCTGTCGCCAAAAGCCTGTGCCGGGCAGGGGTTAGGCTTTTCTGCTCGCGGCGCCGCGCTGCCCGGGGCGGGGATGCCCGGGCCGCGCAACGCGGTCGCCAGACCCTAGAATCCCCGCGCATGACCCCCCACCCCGCCCACCAGCTCAGCATGACCGTGCTGATGTCCCCCGACATGGCCAACTTCTCCGGCAACGTGCATGGGGGCGCCGTCCTCAAGCTGCTGGACCAGGTGGCGTATTCGTGCGCGGCGCGCTATTCGGGCAGCTACGTGGTCACGCTCAGCGTGGACCAGGTCACCTTCCTGCAGCCCATCCACGTGGGCGAGCTGGTCACCTTCCTGGCGAGCGTGAACTACACCGGCTCCTCGTCGATGGAGGTGGGCATCAAGGTGGTGGCCGAGGAGATCCGCACGCAGGTGGTGCGGCACGTGAACAGCTGCTTCTTCACGATGGTGGCGGTGGACGAGGCGCGCAAGCCCACGCAGGTGCCGGCGCTCTCGCCCTCCACCCCCGACGAGCGCCGCCGCTGGGAGGCCGCCCTGCTGCGCAAGAACCTGCGCAAGGAGCAGGCGGAGCGCTTCGCGCAGATCCAGCGCGACGCGGCCAAGGTCCACGGCTGACGGCGCCCGGCCCTGGCGGCCGGGCTTCGGCCCCTGCCCGGATGTTTCGCATTCGCCCCGCGTGCCGGCGGATGCCGCGGCCTAACCTTCCCGTCCATGTGAAACCACGGGAGGCACGCGAATGACATCGGTAGGCCGGACCAGCGGGGGTGCGTCCACGCACCATCCTTTCAGGGGGCAGGAACAGACGGCGCCACGGCAGGCGCAGCGGGCCGCGTCGGTGCCCCCGCCGGGGCTGGCCCTGGGGCGCAGCGCGGCGGCGGCCCCGGAACGCTCGGCGCGGCGCGCCCGATCGGCGCCACCCGTTCTGCAGGGGGCGGCACCGCCGCTGGCCTCGGCCTTGACCTTCGCCGAGCTGGTCGGCGAGGCACAGGCCCGTCGCCTGGACGAGGAATGGGGCGCCGTGCACGGCGCGCGCGTCAAGCGCGGCCGCCCGCAAGTCCATGACTGGGAGGCCGGGCTGAACCCGGACCGGGTGGCGATCCCCGCGGGCAATCCCGCGAACGCGCGGCTCGACGAGCTGCTCGACCTGGAGGCGGTGAAGCAGGGCACGCCGGTGCTCTGGTCCATCGGACCGGGCGAGGCGCTGCTGCTCGGGCCGCACACGGAACTGGGGGGGCTGGACCCCGACACCGGCAAATCCCGCCGCCTGGGCCATCCGAGCCTGCTGCACGGCACCTTGAAGAACGCCGAAACGGGCGAGTGGTGGGGCAAGGAGGCGCGCATCTCGGGCGAGCTGGGCTGGGATGTGGTGAAGGATCGCTTCTACATCGTCAACCAGTCCGGCCGGTATTCCCGCCACGAGGGCATGGGCCGGGCGCAGATGGAGAACGTGGCGCGGAGCTTCGCGCAGTGCGGACTGGCGGTGGAGATCCGCGTCCTGAACGAGGGCGGCTGAGGCGAGCCACCGGCCCCGGGCACGCCCGCGCCGCTGCGGCGCGGGCGTGCCCGGGGGCATCCCTCAGCGGTTCGCGCAGAACCCGAATTCCGCCGTACCGCCCGGGGGCTGCGTGCGGTTCCAGTCCACGCCGCTGGCGTTCAGCGTGCTGCCCGATTGCTTCCACACGGCGTTCCAGAGGTTGTTGATGGTGCCCTGCACCGCGAGCGACACCGACCAGTCGCCGGGCGAGCCGCCGTTGTTGGTGACCTGCACGCGCTGGCAGTAGCCCGTGCCCCAGTCGCTGTCGGAGATGCGGCTCACGCTGAAGTTGGCCGGGCTGGCCGGACTGGGAGCCGGACTGGGAGCCGGGCTCGGACTGGGAGCGGGGCTGGGAGCCGGGCTGGGGCTGGGTGCCGGACTTGGGCTGGGACTCGGACTCGGACTCGGGCTTGGGCTTGGGCTTGGGCTTGGGCTTGGGCTCGGGCTCGGCGAGGCGCAGCCATCGTTCCACAGCCGCTTCAGCAACTGGACCTTGTCGGTGCGCACGGTGTTCCAGTCGTCGTCCAGGATGCCGCCGGTGTCGCCGCTGTTGGCGTTGAACGTCCAGTAGAAGCCGCTGCAGATGCCCTTGCCGATGAGATAGTCCACGAAGGCGTCCTGCCACGGCTTGTCGCGCGAGTCGCCCCGGCCGTACTTGCCGCCGAACTCGCCCGGCATCAAGGCATAGCCGTCCTGGACGAAGCGGCCGAAGTGCTGCTCCCAGATGGCGGGCATGTTGGCGGGGAAGTTGGAGGCGTTGAAGTACGACTGCCCGGCCACGTCGGGGCCGTAGGTGTGGGGCGCCAGCAGCAGCCGGTTGCGGGGGATGTTCAGCGGCGTGCAGGCGAGCGGTTCCAGGTTCTCGCCCCAGAAGTGCCCATTGCTGCTGGAGCAGCTGGGGTTCTCGCCGATGCCTTCCACCGCGATGAGCCACTGCGGCGCGGCCTGCAGCACGGCGGCGGAGGCGCGCTCGGCCGCGCGGTTCCAGTCGGTGGCGTTGTTGCCGGTGCCCCAGGTGGCGGCGCCGTGGGGCTCGTTCTTGAGGTCGATGCCGATCACGCCGGGCACGCCCTTGTAGCGGTCGGCGACGAAGACGAGGTCGGTGATCCACTGCTGCTCGCTGTAGCTCTGCGTGTACCAAAGCTCGCTGATGCTCTGGCAGTCGGGCGAGTGGTGGTCCAGCAGCACGTACATGCCGCGGTCGCTGAATTCCTGCACCACCTTGTCGAGGACCTGCAGCGAATTGAGGCCCTGCAGGTCGGCGTTGCGGCTGAAGTCGATGCTGCTGGTGCTGGCACCGCGCAAGGTCTGCGGGCAGAAGGGCAGGCGCACGGCGTTGAAACCGAGCTGCTGCATCTGCCCGATCATGTCCTTCCAGTTGCGAGCCCAGAGGCCGTGCACCACGTGGTCGGTGGTCTGGAAGCCGGACCAGTTCACGCCGCGCAGCTGCACGGTCTTGCCGGTGTCGTCCACCACCTTGCCGTTGCTGATGGCGTAGCTCCACGCCATGCTGCTGGAGGCGAGCAGGCAGCTCGCGAGCGCGATTTTCTTCCAAACGAATCGGATGTTTCTCATGGTCCGGCTCCTTTCATGGTTGCGTTGAAAAGTGCAATGGCGGAAATGGCCCGCAGGCGCGCATGCGCTTGCGGGGGATGGGCCGTGGCACCGGCACGCGGCCGAGCGGGATCATAGGTTTGGAGCGGGTTTGCGGCGCGTTTTTATTACGCACGGTTGTAATCGCCTGTTGGAAGTGATTGAACGGGATTCGCGTTGCCCGGCGCATCGCGCCGCGGGGGCTTCGGAGCGCGGCCAGGAGAGCCCGAAGCCCGGCCCCGGCAGGCGGCATGGCGCCTTGCGGCACGCCGCTTTTTCTTCGCTGGCATCCCTGGCGCTGCGCGTTCTGGGCCGTGCTGCGGCGGGCGGAGGGGCGAAGCTCTTCCTCGTCTTCACCACACAAAGAAAGAGCAGAACCATGTCAGGGAGCATCCTCCAAAGAACCAGCGGCCCGGCCTTGCATTTTCCGAAGAAGGAGTCGTCCATGGCGCCGGAGCCTGTGGCCCACCGCCGGCCCCGTTCGGGCCCGGGGGAGGAGAGCCACCCCGCACTGCGCCGACGGACGGACACGGGGTACGTGGCCGGAGCGGATCGGCCGGGCCGTGCCTCGGTGGCCGGCTTGCGGCGCTCCCATGAAGGCCCGGACCTGGACGATCGGCCCGTATCGCGCCAGCGCACCGAGGCCCCCGCCCCGAAGGTCGATATGCCGCCGCCGCCCCCCTACCTGGGGCCGGGTCTGATGCAAGACCTGTCCTCGCGCGCGGACGAGGCGGCCCTCGTCGTCATGGGGCTGCGGCACGGCGCGTTCGACCTCCGGACGGCCGAACGGGAACTGCCGGGCCTGTCCCGCCTGGTGCTGCCGAACGGCGACTGGCGGCCCATCGACGAGATCCTGCACAACGTGGCGTCTGCGGCCAGCCCCGAGGAGGTCTTCCGCGTGGTGGGCCGCATCGCTTCGATGGTGAGCGCGGCGGAGGCAGACCAGCCCGTCTACCGCGCGGGCTAGCCTCCGGGGCTCCGGGGGCCCCGGCCCCTCTACGCCGCCTGCCGCCCGCGCCCCGCGAGCGAGACGGCCTGCAGCGAGAGCCGGTCGATCTCGGTGGTGATGCCCGAGAGCACGTTGGCCACCACGGCGAATTCGCGGCCGTGCTCGGCGGCGCGCGCGGCCATGACCTGGGCGTTGAAGCTCACCACCTTGGCCTCGCGGGCCACGGTCTGGATGGATTCGACGATGTGCGAGAGCTCGCGCATCATGGTGTCGGACTGGTTGCGCTGGATCTGGTCGAAGACGGTGGTGGCGGCGTTGAGCGCGTCGAGCACGCCGTCGGTGCCCGCCACCAGCGTGGCGAGTGCGTCGGCCGCGCGGGGGCTGCCCTGCTCGGCCAGGTCGAGCGCGGCGTGGGCCTGCCGCGCGAAGGCGTCGATGGTGGCGGCCACGCCGCGCGGGCCCTGGTACACGGCTTCCACGGCGCGGGCGGTGGCCGCATCGACGTGGCGGGGCGTGTCCACCAGCCGGGCCTGGCTGCTCTCGAAGAGCGCGAGCGTCTTGCGCGCCGCCGGGGCCTGGGCGGCCTGCCCCTGCACGGCCAGCACGGTCTGCAGCACGATGCGCTGCGACAGCATGCGCTGGCGCGCGGCGAGGTTCACGAGGGAGATGTCGCCATCGCCCCCGGGCCGCGCGGCCTGCGTGGGCGGGGCCTCGGAGGGATGCGGTGCGGCGATGGGAAGGGCGGCCATGTCAACCTCGTGGGGGATCGGGAAAGCGTGTCGCGTCGGCCGGTGGAGGGGTGGGGCTGCCTCAGCCGGCGTGCCGCAGCGGCGGGGGCGCGAGCGGCACCGGCTGGCCCAGCCCGTCGCCGGACGCGGCCGCCACGCCGGCGGCCACGTCGCCCACGACGATGACGGAGGGGCTGCCGAGCTGTTCGCGCTCGATGGTGGCGTGCAGCTCGCCCAGCGTGGTGAGCGCATGGCGCTGGCAGGGCAGGCTCACGTGCTGGATGATGACCACGGGCGTGCAGGCGGGCAGGCCGGTGAGCAGCTCCTGCTGGATGTGCGCGGCGCTGCTCACGCCCATGTAGATCACGAGCGTGAGGCGCGCGGCGCGCGCGGTGGCGGCGAGCTGGCGCCAGTCGATGCCGCTGTCGCCGGGCTTGGCGTGGCCGGTGACGAAGACCACGCCGTGCGCGTGCTCGCGGTGCGTGAGCGGCGTGCCCAGCAGCGTCATGCCGGCCAGGCCCGCGGTGATGCCGTTGACCACCGTGACCGCGATGCCGGCGGCGCGCAGGTGCTCCACCTCCTCGCCGCCGCGCCCGAAGATGAAGGGGTCGCCGCCCTTGAGGCGCACCACGTTCTCGCCCTCGTTCACGGCCATCACCATGAGCTTCTCGATGAAGGCCTGCGGCGTGCTCTTGCAGCCGCCGCGCTTGCCCACGTGGACCACGCGCGCGCCGGGCGCGGCCAGGGCCACGATCTCGTCGCTCACCAGGTCGTCGACCAGCAGCACGGTGGCGGCCTGGATGGCCTTCAGGGCCTTGAGGGTGAGCAGTTCCGGATCGCCCGGGCCCGCGCCGACGAGCGTGCAGGTGCCGCGCGGCGCGTCGCCATAGGGGCTGTGCGTTGCGGGGGGGGCGGCCGGCGGTGTCGTGGGGGGGAGGGTCATGGGGTTGTCTCCGTAGGGTTCTGGCGGGCCAGACGCAAGATGTGTTCCACCTGCCGGGAGAGCGGCGCGGGCACGGGCAGCTCGTCCGCGAGCACCCGCTGCGTGTAGCGCGCGGTGGTGTCCACGTCGATCTCCGGCGGCAGTCCGGGCACCTCGCTGGCGGTGCCGGACTGCTGCTCGTCCCACACATGGTGCGCGCCGCGCACGAAGGCGTCGTAACGGGGCGTGCGGCGCGGGTCGGCGGCCACCTCGCCCTCCAGCCCGCGCGAGAGCAGCACGTCCATGCCGCGCGCGGCGAAGGTGGCGTGCAGCATCTCCAGGTATTCGGGGTGGGTGTAGGCGGTGGCGAGCAGCGAGGGGCCGCGCACCGGGTTCATGAGCTTGACCACGCTGTGGCCCGGGTTGCGCAGGCCCACCACCTCGCGCACGGCCAGCAGCCGCGCGAGGCCGGGGCACAGCAGGCCGGTGTGGATGTGCGCGACGCTGCCGGGCGCGACGGGTTCGGGCGAATCCATGGGCGCGATGCCCAGGGCCTGCAGCACGTCGCTCGCCAGGATGCGGCGCGCCTCGGTGCGCATGCCGTGCAGCAGCACGGGCAGGCCCTCGCGCGCGAGCAGCAGCGCCAGCAGCGGCGTGAGCACGGGCAGCTTGCGCGCGCCGTTGTAGCTGGGCAGCACGACGGTGGGGAGCGCGGCGGGCGGGATGGGCATCAGGCGCGCGTGCGTGGCGTCGAGGAAGCCGCACATCTCGTCGGCGGTCTCGCCCTTGATGCGCATGGCGATGCAGAAGGCGCCCACTTCGTAGTCGGTGACCTGGCCGTCGAGCACCTGGCCGAAGAGGTCGGCGGCCTGTTCGCGGCCGATGGCCCGCGCGCCGCGCGCGCCGCGGCCGAGGTCCTTGAGGTAATGGCTGATGCTGCCCATGGAAGAACGGGGGAGGGAGGGAGAAGCGTGGCGGCGGGGTGCCGTGGGGACGCGCATTCTCCCGCACTTCAGAGAACTTTGGGTTATATGGAGACCTCTGCGGCCGGCATGGTGGAACGCACCATGCGCCGGAGTTCCGGCACGCACGATCCGCACTGCGTGCCGCAGCCCAGCGCCGCCTGGAGCTGGCCCAGCCGCTCGGCGTCGCCGCCGTGGCAGCGGCCGAGCTGCGCGGTGATGGCCGCGTCGGTCACGCCCATGCAGGCGCACACGGGCTTGCCGCGCGGGGCGCCGGCCGGCGCATCGCCCGGGGCCTGCGCGCCGGGCACGAGCAGGCGCCGACCGTAGCCCTGCGCGGGCCGCTCCTCCTGCAGCAGCGGGCGCAGCCAGGGCTCGGCGCTGGTGTCGCCCGCGAGCAGCAGGGCCGCGAGGCGCAGCTCCTCGCCCTGGGGCTGCGGGCGCTCCAGCCGCAGCGCGCGGCGCTGGCCGCGGCGGCGGTCGGCGTAGCGCAGGGTGTCGGCGCCGGAGAGGCCCAGCAGCGCCTCGATGCGCGCGAGCAGCGCGTCGGGCGCGGCCTCGTGGCCCGCGGCGCGCAGCAGCACGCCGTGGCGCTCGCGCGCGGGGTCGGCGAGCGGCGCGTTGTTGCTGAAGGGCACGCACACGGCGAACGGGAATTCGCCCATGAGCGCGGCCAGGCCCTCGCGCGCGGCGAGCGCATCGGCCTCGGGCAGCCACGCCAGGCCGAGCAGGCGCCAGGGCAGCTCGGCCTTCAGGATCTTGACGGGCGTGTGCTTGAGTTCGGGCTGCTTCGAGGTGGGGCAGAAGGCCGGCGTGGTGAGCGCGTTCACGCCCAGCGCCGCGCCGCCCGTGCTGCTGTGCCCGCCCAGCGTCTCGCTGCCCCAGTGCATGGCCATGAAGGCCTGGGTGAGCCCCACGTCGGGGCTGGCCTGCACCGGCACGATCACCGAGCCGCGCGGGCTCGTCACGTGCACGAGGTCGCCCTCGGTGAGCTGGCGGCGCTCCATATCCTGCGGGTGCAGCTGCACGCAGGGCTCGGGCGCGTGGCCGAAGAGGCGCCCGAGCGTGCCCGTGCGGCTCATGCCGTGCCACTGGTCGCGCAGGCGCCCGGTGGTGAGGCTGAACGGATAGCGCGCGCTGCGCGGCTCGGCCACGGGCCGCCAGGGCGCGGCCGAGAAGCGCGCGCGGCCGTCGGGCGTGGGGAAGACGCCGTCTGCATACAGGCGCGCGCGCCCCTCGGCCGCGCCCTCGGGGAAGGGCCAGTGCTGCGGCCCGCGCGCGTCGAGCAGCGCCCACGAGAGGCCGGTGATGTCCAGGTCGCGCCCGCGCGTGCTCTCGCGGTGCTCGTTCCAGAGCGCCTCGGCGCCGGCCTCGGGCCGATCGGTGTCGTAGGGGAAGAGGGTGGGGCGGCCCGGGCGCAGCCGCGCTTCGAGCCGGCGCGCGAAGTCGGTGGCGATGGCCCAGTCGTGGCGCGCGTCGCCGGGCGCGGGCACGGCCGGGCGCACGCGCGAGATGCGGCGCTCGCTGTTGGTGACGGTGCCGGTCTTCTCGCCCCAGGTGGTGGCGGGCAGCAGCAGGTCGGCATACGCGCAGGTGGCGGTGGTGGCGAAGGCCTCCTGCACCACGACGAACTCGGCGCGTTCCAGCGCGCGGCGCACCGTGGCCTGGTCGGGCAGGCTCTGCGCGGGGTTGGTGCAGGCGATCCAGAGCGCGCGGATCTCCCCGTCGGCCGCGGCCTGGAACATCTCCACGGCCGTCTTGCCGGGCGTGGCCGGCACCTCGGGCACGCCCCAGAGCGCGGCCACCTCGGCGCGGTGCGCGGGGTTGGCGAGGTCGCGGTGGGCGGAGAGCAGGTTGGCCAGGCCCCCCACCTCGCGCCCGCCCATGGCGTTGGGTTGGCCCGTGAGCGAGAACGGCCCCGCGCCCGCCCACCCGATCTGCCCGCAGGCCAGGTGCAGGTTGATGAGCGCGGCGTTCTTGTCGGTGCCGCTCGCGCTCTGGTTCAGGCCCTGGCAGTAGAGGCTCAGCGTGGGGGCGCGCTGCGGGCCACCGCCATCCCCGCCCAGGGCGAACCAGCGCGCCGCCGTGGCGAGCTGCGCGGGGGTGATGCCGCAGGTATGCGCCACGCGCTCGGGCGTGCAGTCGCGCACCAGGGCCTTGAGCGCCTCGAAGCCCGTGGTGTGCGCGGCGATGTAGGCCGCGTCCACCCAGCCCTCCCAGAGCATCAGGTGCAGCATGCCGTGGCAGAGCATCACGTCGGTGCCCGGCAGGATCGGCAGGTGCAGGTCGGCCATCGCGGCCGTCTCGGTGCGGCGCGGATCGGCCACGACGATCTTCAGGCCCGGGTTCGCGGCGCGCGCGTCCTCGATGCGGCGGAACAGGATCGGGTGCGCCCAGGCCGTGTTGCTGCCGGTGATGAACAGGCACCGCGCGTGCGCCAGGTCGTCGTAGCAGGCGGGGGGCGCGTCGGCGCCCAGCGTGGCCTTGTAGCCGGCCACGGCGCTGCTCATGCACAGGCGCGAGTTGGTGTCGATGTTGTTGGTGCCGAGCAGGCCCTTGGCGAGCTTGTTGAAGGCGTAGTAGTCCTCGGTGAGGAGCTGGCCGGAGACGTAGAAGCCGACGGCGTCCGGGCCGTGGGCCTGCGCGATGGCGGCGAACTTTTGCGCTGCGGTGTCCAGGGCTTCGTTCCAGGCGATGGGCTGGGGGGCCTCGTTGCGGCGGGGGCGGTACTGGGGGGTGAGAAGGCGGGTCTGGAGGGTGACGGGTTGGGCGGCGGTGAGGTGGAGGGTGGAGCCTTTCGTGCACAGGCGGCCGAAGTTGGCGGGGTGGGTGGGGTCGCCGCGCACGCCGGTGATCTGGCCGGCGGTGGATTCGATGATGACGCCGCAGCCGGTGCCGCAGTAGGGGCAGGTGGATTTTGTTTCTTGGGGCATGGCGGGGGCGGGGTGTTTGGGGTTTTTGCGGGGGTGTCGGCGGGTTTGTTGGGTTGTTTGCTATTGTTTTTGTAGTTGCTGGTGGGTTAAGTTCCGGGGCCGGGATTGCGCCCGGCGGCGCACCTACTTTCTTTTGCTTCGCCAAAAGAAAGTAGGCAAAGAAAAGGCGACCCTGCTGTTTGCGTCCCCCTTCGCCCGTTGGGCGAAGGGGGCAACCTGCGGTGCTCGGTCGCGGGGCGCGGCTGCGGAACTCGCTGCGCGCTGCGCGCTCCGCTCGGACAACCGCAGCCAGTCAGATCACGAAGCGGATGTGTCCTGCGGCACATCCGCGCGCCCCGCGCCCTGTGCTCCTCGGCGCATCCAGAAGGGTGGGGAGCACACGGGCCATCGCTGCGCTCGGCCCCCGATGCGCGAGCGCTTCGCGCCGCGCACAGCAGCACGTGAAGGAGGCAGAGCCAAGCCAGGGCCGAGCGCAGCGATGGCCTGTGTGGGTTTGGGGCCGAGCAACGCGACGGCCCGACTCGCCCCTTCTGGATGCGCCTGGGGCGCGCAGGGCGCGGGGTGGCGGGTGTGCCGAAGGACACACCCGCTTCGTTGTCTAGCTCGCCGGGGTTGTCCGAGCGAAGCGCGCAGCGCGTAGCGAGTTCCACGGCGCACCCCGTGACCGAGCACCCCAGGTTGCCCCGTAGCGAAGCGGAGGGGTCGCAGACAGCAGGGTCGCCCTTTCTTTGGTTACTTTCTTTCGGCGAAGCGAAAGAAAGTGACTCGCCCGCCGGGGCGAAATCCCGGCCCCGGAAATCAACCCCACCACACAAGCCAAAACAAACCCCGACCACGGCAACCACTCACGCAGCAGAAACCGAACACCCCCTGCGCGCCGGCCCCGCAATGGGCCTCACCTCCTCCACCGCATGCCCCCCCAACTCGAAAGCATCCAGAAACACCTCCCCCTCTTCGACCTTCACCGCGAACCGCGGCGTGCACCCTTCATCCGGCGCCGCCGCCTGCCCATCGCACAACCCGATGCTCCAGTTGTGCAACGGACACGCCACGCTGCGCCCGAACACGATCCCCTGCGACAGAGGCCCCCCCTTGTGCGGGCAGCGGTCGAGCAGCGCGAACACCTCGCCCGCATCGTTGCGGAACACGGCCACGTCCAGCCCGCGCGGCCGGGACACGCGGCGGGAGCCGAGCACGGGGATGTCGTCCACGCGGCAGACGGAAATCCATTGGGTCATGGTGGGGCCTCTTGTCGATGGTGTGGGGAGAAGGAACGGAGAACGCGGCGCTCACGCGGCGGGCGCCGGCACGATGGGGATCACCGGCACGAACTGCCGCGTGTCCACCGCCGCCTTGTCGAACTCGAACCACGGATCGGGCTCGCCATCCAGCGCGAACTGGAGCTGCTCCCACAGGGCTTTGCGGCCCTCGTGGTCTTCGAGGATGCGCTTCTTCACGTAGTCCAGGCCCACGCGGTTCACGTAGTGCACGGTGCGCTCCAGGTACCAGCCTTCCTGGCGGTACAGCTCGCAGAAGGCGCCGGTGTATTCGAGCACTTCCTCGGCGGTCTTGAGCTTGGCGAAGAAGTGCGCCACCTCGGTCTTGATGCCGCCGTTGCCGGCGACGTACATCTCCCAGCCGCTGTCGACGCCGATGATGCCCACGTCCTTGATGCCGGCCTCGGCGCAGTTGCGCGGGCAGCCGCTCACGGCGAACTTGACCTTGTGCGGGGCGTACATGCGCCACATGGCGCGCTCCAGGTCCTTGCCCATCTGGGTGCTGTCCTGCGTGCCCATGCGGCACCACTCGCTGCCCACGCAGGTCTTCACCGTGCGCAGGGCCTTGGCGTAGGCGTGGCCGCTGGGCATGCCGATGTCCTTCCAGACGTTGACCAGGTCTTCCTTCTTCACGCCCAGCAGGTCGATGCGCTGGCCGCCCGTGACCTTCACGGTGGGGATCTGGTATTTGTCCACCGCGTCGGCGATGCGGCGCAGCTCGGCGGCCGTGGTCTCGCCGCCCCACATGCGCGGGATCACGCTGTAGGTGCCGTCCTTCTGGATGTTGGCGTGGGACCGTTCGTTGATGGCGCGGCTTTGCGGGTCGTCCTTCGCCTCCTTGGGCCAGGTGCTGATGAGGTAATAGTTCACGGCCGGGCGGCAGGTGGGGCAGCCATTGGGCGTCTTCCACTCCAGGAACCGGAAGGTGTCCTGGATGGTGAGCAGCCTGTGCGTGCGGATCGCGTCGCGCACGGCCTGGTGGCCGTGGTCGGTGCAGCCGCACACCGCCTTGGTCCGGGGCGTGGCGGAGTAGTCGCCGCCGGCCGTGAACATGATGATCTGCTCCACGAGGCCGGTGCACGAGCCGCAGCTCGCGCTGGCCTTGGTGTGCTTGCGCACGTCCTCCAGCGTGAACAGGCCCTTGTCCTTGATGGCCTTGCAGATGGCGCCCTTGGTCACGCCGTTGCAGCCGCAGACCTCGTCGGAGTCCTGCAGCGCGGCGGCCTTGTTCTGGCCCTGGTGGCCGGTGTCGCCGATGTTCGATTCGCCGAACATGAGCTTGTCGCGGATGTCGCCGATGGCGCGGCCCTCGCGCAGCAGCTTGAAGTACCAGCTCCCGTCCACCGTGTCGCCGTAGAGGCAGGCGCCCACGAGCTTGTCGTCCTGGATGACGAGCTTCTTGTACACCCCGCCGAAGGGATCGCTCATCACGATCTCCTCCGTGCCCTCGCCGCCCTGGAAGTTGCCGGCCGAGAAGAGGTCGATGCCCGTCACCTTGAGCTTGGTGGAGGTGAGCGATCCCTGGTAGCGGCCGATGCCGTACTCGGCCAGGTGGTTGGCCAGCACCTTGCCCTGCTCGAAGAGCGGCGCCACCAGGCCGTAGGCGATGCCCCGGTGCGCCGCGCATTCGCCCACCGCGTAGATGCGCGCGTCGGTCACGGTCTGCAGCGTGTCGCTCACCACGATGCCGCGGTTCACGTGCAGGCGCATGCTCTCGGCCAGCTGCGTGCTGGGGCGGATGCCCACGGCCATCACCACGAGCTGCGCGGGCACCTCGGTGCCGTCCTTGAAGCGCACGGCGGCCACGCGGCCGGCGCCGTCGCCCACCAGTTCCTGCGTCTGCGCCTGCATGAGAAAGCCCATGCCGCGCTCCACCAGCGACTTCTGCAGCATGCGGCCGGCCACGTCGTCGAGCTGGCGCTCCATGAGCCATTCGCTCGCATGCACCACGGTCACGCGCATGCCGCGCTTCATGAGGCCGTTGGCCGCCTCCAGGCCCAGCAGGCCGCCGCCGATCACCACCGCGTCGCGGTAGGTGGCGGCCGCGTCGATCATGGCCTGCGTGTCGGCGATGTCGCGGTAGGCGAGCACGCCCTGCAGCTCCTTGCCCGGGATCGGCAGGATGAACGGGTTGGAGCCGGTGGCCAGGATCAGCCGGTCGTAGGGCGCCTCCACGGTGCGGCCCTGGGCGTCGGTGCCGCGCACGATGCGGCGCGTGCGGTCCACCTCGCGCACCGTGCAGCCGGCGTGCAGCGTGATGCCGTGCTCCTCGTACCACGACCAGTCGTTGAGGACGATCTCCTCCAGCGTCTGCTCGCCGGCCAGCACGGGCGAGAGCAGGATGCGGTTGTAGTTGGGGTGCGGCTCGGCGCCGAAGACGGTGATCTCGTACCGATCGGGCGCGATCTTCAGCAGCTCTTCGAGCGTGCGCACGCCGGCCATGCCGTTGCCCACCATCACCAGTCTGGATTTCTTCATCGTGACCCCCACGGGCGGTTCGGAAAACAAAAAAGGCGTCCACACCCGGCGCCGGCCGGTTCGCGGGCCTGCGCATGGGTGGGGACGCCTTCGTCCTGGCCTTGTCGCCCCGTTTCCGCCATTGGAAGAGGGCAGGCCACGTGACCAGCCTTGGCCACGCGGGGGGTGTTGCAATGCGCGTGCCAGATCGGTCCTGGAAGGTCTCTGAAGGCCTGGGAGCCTCCATGTCGCCGTGTTTGTTGAATTGTTTGCTATTGAATGTGTAGCATTTGGATGCCGGCGCCGCCGATGGCACGGGGCGGGAACGGTGCATGACCCGGATTGGTGCATGGGGGCGGGGAGGGCGCGGGCGCGCCGGTGCCGGCTTCGGCGCCCCGCGCATCGCTTCGGCCCGCGCGCCGGCCGGGGGCGGGGCGGGGCCCAGACTGCGGGGCCATGGAGGACATCGGCATGACGTACCACGACGCCACCGCGCAGGTGGAAAAGCTTCCCCGCGACCTGCCCCGGTTCGATACCGGGCGCTTCATGGTCATCCCGCTCGCGCCGGGCAAAGCGCGTGAATTGCTCACCGTGCTGCTCGGCGACGAGAAGCTGGCGGCGCAGCTGCCCTGGATGAAGGAGAAAACCGCCGACGGCGCGCGCCGCGAGGCGTTCCTGATCGAGCTGCAGTGCGGCGCCGAGCTCACCGCCGTGTGGGGCATCGTGTCGCGCGACCGGGGCGCCTACATCGGCGCCGTGGTGGCGCGCAACACCCTGGACAGCATGGACGTGGAGGTGCTGTGCGCCTCGAAGTTCTGGGGCCAGGGCGTGGCCGACGAGGCCGGCTGGCCGGTGGCCGAGTGGCTGGAAGAGAACACGGAAGTGGAGATCGTGGTGGCGTGACGCGCCCCGCGGCGCCACGGCCGCGAGGGGGTGGTCCGGCAGGGCAGGAGGTGGGCCATTGGGGCCTCACCCCGCCGTTTCCGCCAGCCCCAGCAGCACGTCCAGCAGCACGTCCGCGCCCTGGCGCAGCGCCTCGGGCTCGGTGTGCTCCCGGGGGTTGTGGCTGATGCCCCGGTGGCTGGGCACGAAGACCATGGCCGCCGGCGCGATGCGCGCCATCATCTGCGCGTCGTGGCCGGCGCCCGAGGTCATGCGCCGGTGCGGCAGCCCGCGCGCGGCGGCGGCGGCCTCGATGCGCGCGACCAGGCCGGCGTCGAAGCGCACGGGCTCGAAGCGGGCCAGGGGCCGGGCGGTGATCTCCACGCCCTGTTCGGCGGCCAGTTGCCGCAGGTAGCCGGCGAGTTCGGCCTCGGCGCGCTGCAGGGCGGCCTCGTCGGTGTTGCGCAGGTCCACGGTGAGCGTGGCGCGCCCGGCGATCACGTTGACGAGGTTGGGGTGCAGGTGGATGGCGCCCACGGTGGCCACCTGGCTGCCGCCGTGGCGCAGGGCCAGTTCGCGCACGAAGACGGCGATGGCGGCCGCGCAGTGGCCGGCGTCGCGGCGCAGGCCCATGGGGGTGGTGCCGGCGTGGTTGGACTGGCCGGCGATGGCGATCTCCTGCCACGAGATGCCCTGCAGGTCCTGCACCGCGCCGATCGCCAGGCCCTCGGCCTCCAGCACCGGGCCCTGCTCGATGTGCAGCTCCACGAAGGCGTGGGGGCGCAGCGCGCCGCAGGGCATGTCGCCCGCGTAGCCGATGCGCGCCAGCTCGTCGCCCAGGCGCGCGCCGTCGGTGCCCACGGTGTCCAGCGCCTGCTGCAGCGGGTAGCCGCCGGCGTGCACCAGCGAGCCCATCATGTCGGGCATGAAGCGCACGCCTTCCTCGTTGGTGAAGGCGGCCACCACCAGGGGGCGGCGCGTGGCGATGCCGCGCACGTTCAGCCAGCGCACCACCTCCAGGCCGGCCATCACGCCGTAGATGCCGTCGTAGCGCCCGCCGGTGGCCACGGTGTCGATGTGCGATCCGGTCATCACCGGGGCGGCCTGCGCATCCTGGCCGGCGCGGAGGCCGAAGAGGTTGCCGATGCGGTCCACGCGCACCTCCAGGCCCAGCGCGCGCATCCAGGCCACGAGCTGGTCGCGGCCGGCGCGGTCGGCATCGGTGAGGGCGATGCGGCAGACCCCGCCGCCCTCGATCGCGCCGATGGCGGCGTGGGCGTGCAGCCGCTCCATCAGGGCCGCGCCGTCGATGCCTTCGCGCGGTGGCTGTGGCTCCTGACTGCGCTCGGCCCCGCGCGCGCGCAGCCATGCGGCCTGCGCCTGCAGCACCGCCTCGGCGGGCCGGCCCACGATGCCCGCGTACACGCCGGGCGCGGTGGCGCCCTCGGTGCCGATGACGAGCACGCGCGCCTGCGGCCCTAGACCGGCCTGCCGCGCCAGGGCCGGCTCGGCCAGCAGGGCCATCAGCCCCGCGAGCCCGGCCGCGCCGGATTCGCCGCAGACGATGGGGATGTCGCCCGCGTCGGCCCGCGCCAGCACGCGCATGGCGTCTTCGGCCTGGGCATCGCCAATGGTCTGGAAGGCATCGATGGCCGGCTGCAGGAAGCGCCAGGCCAGGGGCGAGGCCTCGCCGCAGGCCAGCCCGGCCATGACGGAATCGACGCTGCCGCTGGCGCGCGCCACGGCGCCCGCGCGCGCGCTCTGCAGCAGGCAGTCGGCCTGCGCGGGCTCTACCACCACCATGGCGGGGCGCCCGGCGCCGTGGCGCTCCCAGAACGCGCTGGCGATGCCGGCGGCCAGCCCGCCCACGCCGCCCTGCAGGAAGACGTGCGTGTAGGCGCAGGGGGCGCCGGCGGGCGTGGTCGCGTCCAGGATCTCGTCCGCGATCACGCCGTAGCCCTGCATCACGTCGCGCGGGATGTCCTCGTAGCCGTCGTAGGAGGTGTCGGAGACCACCTGCCAGCCGTGGGCCCCGGCCAGGCGCGCGGCCTCGCGCACCGAGGCGTCGTAGTTGCCGGCGATGCGCACGATCTCCGCGCCCAGCGCGGCGATGGGCGCCTCGCGCTCGGCGCTGACCTGGGCGTGCAGCACGATCACGCAGCGGCAGCCCAGGCTCTGCGCCGCGGCGGCCAGGGCGCGGCCGTGGTTGCCGTCGGTGGCGCTGACGACGGTGAAGCCGCGCAGCGCCTGCGCGTGCCGGCCGGCCCACAGGTCCTCGGGCCGCCAGCCGGCGTCGGGCCAGCGGCGCAGCACGAGGCGCAGCAGCGCGATGGGCGCGCCCAGCGTCTTGAAGCTGCCCAGCGGCGAGCGCGCGGACTCGTCCTTGAACGCGAGGGAGGCCACGCCCAGCCGCGCGGCCAGCCCGGGCAGGTCGCGCAGCGGCGTGGGCCCGGGGTGCAGGCCGCTCCACGGCGCCAGCCAGGCCCGGCTTTCGCGGGCGGCGGCGAGGTTCATGAGGGCGCGCAGCTCGCCGCCATAGGCGGCGCGGCGGGCGTGGGGATTGGTGAACAGCATGGGGCGTGAAAGGGTGGGGGGTGTGCGGGAATCCGGGCTCGGGCGGGGGGCGCCTCACGCCCTCAGGCGCGTGCGCGCCAGCTCGGCGAAGTAGCGTGCGCCCACGGGCAGCACGCGGTCGTTGAAGTCGTAGCGCGCGTTGTGCAGCGGCACCGCGCCGGGGCTGTCGCCGTCGCCGTTGCCGATGAAGACGAAGGCCCCGGGCACGCGGCGCAGGAAGGCGCCGAAATCCTCCGAGATCATCATGGGCGCCACGTCCGCGTCCACGGCGGCATCGCCGGCCACGGCGCGCGCGGCGGCCAGCGCCGTGGCCACGCATTCGGGCCAGTTCACGGTGGGGGCGAATTCGTGCGTGTACTCCACCTCGCAGGTGGCGCCGTGGGCCGCGCACAGGCCCGCGCACAGCTCGCGCATGCGGCGCTCCAGCAGGGCCTGCACGGCGGGCGCGTAGCTGCGCGTGTCGCCGCGGATGGTGACGTGCGTGGGGATGGCGTTGCGGATGCCGTCGGTCTCGAAGCCGGTGCACGACACCACGGCGGATTCGGCCGGGTCCACCGAGCGCGCCACGATGGTCTGCAGCGCCAGCACGATCTGCGCGCCGATCACCAGCGGATCGACGCCCATGTGCGGCCGCGCCGCGTGGCCGCCGCGCCCGGTGATGTGGATGGCGAAGTTGTCCTCGCTGGCCATGATGCCGCCCGCGCGCGTGGCGATGTGGCCCTCGGGCATGCCCGGCATGTTGTGCGCGCCGTAGATCTCGTCCACGGGGAAGCGCTCGAACAGGCCGTCGGCCATCATCGCGGCGGCGCCGCGCCCGTGCTCCTCGGCCGGCTGGAAGATGAAGCGCACCGTGCCGCTGAAGTCGCGCCGCTCGGCCAGCAGCCGCGCCGCGCCCAGCACCATGGCCATGTGGCCGTCGTGCCCGCAGGCGTGCATGCAGCCCGCGTGGCGCGAGGCGTGGGGGCGCGGCTGCGCGCCGGCCGCCTCGGTGATGGCGAGCGCGTCCATGTCGGCGCGCAGCCCGATCGCGCCCCGCCCGCTGCCCGCCGTGAGGCTGGCCACCACGCCCGTGCCGCCGATGCCGCGGTGCACCTCCAGCCCCAGGGCCTGCAGGATGCCGGCCACGTAGTCGGCCGTGGCGCGCTCGTGGAAGCCGGTCTCGGGGTATTGGTGGAGGTGGCGGCGCCAGCCGATGAGCTGGTCGTGGAAGTCGTCGGGGGCGTGGTCGAGGGAGGGCATCGCGGCGTGGGCTCGGTGGGGTCGATGCCCTGATTCTTGGCCCGGATGCGCGGGTGAATTCACCGCGAAGGGCCACCACGGTGCATGAATCCGCTCAGAATGTGCGGCCCATCCGGGTCAAATCCATCACCGTTTCACCCCCTTCACTCCACGCACGCCATGGCGCTCGACCGTCTCGACACCCAGATCCTCACCCTGCTGCAGCAGGACGCCTCGCTGCCCATCCGCGTGCTGGCCGAGCGCGTGCACAGCTCGCCGGCCACCTGCCAGCGCCGCATCGCGCAGTTGAAGGAGTCGGGCGTGCTGCTGCGCGAGGTGGCCGTGGTGGACCGGGCGAAGGTGGGGCGGGCGCTGACGGTGTTCGTGTCGGTGGAGCTGGACCGGCAGAACGATGCGCTGCTGCGGGCGTTCGAGCAGCGGATGCAGGCGGAGGGGGAGGTGATGGCCTGCTATGAGGTGTCGGGGGAGTTTGATTTTTTGCTGATCGTGAATGCGGTGTCGATGGAGCGGTATCACGCGTTCACGCGGGAGGTGTTTTCTTCGAACAACAACGTGAGGAATTTCAAGAGCATGTTTGCGATGAATTGTTCGAAGTTTGAGACGGCTGTGCCGTTGGGGGGGTGAGGTCGGTTTGTTTGTTGGGTTCTTTGCTATTGTTTTTGTAGTTGCTGGGTGGTTAAGTTCCGGGGCCGGGTCTCGGCCCGGCGGCCGAGGTACTTTTCTTTGCTTCGCCAAAGAAAAGTACCCAAAAGAAAGGCGACCCTACTGTCTGCGTCCCTCCGCTTCGCTGCGGGCAACCTGCGGTGCTCGGTCGTGGGGCGCGGCTGCGGAACTCGCTGCGCGCTGCGCGCTCCGCTCGGACAACCGCAGCCAGTCAGATCACGAAGCGTGCGTGTCCTTCGGCACGCCCGCGCGCCCCGCGCCCTGTGCTCCTCGGCGCATCCAGAAGGGTGGCTGCCACACGGGCCATCGCGTTGCTCGGCCCCCCATCCAGACGGGCCATCGCTGCGCTCGGCCCTGGGGCGATACGGGCCGTCGCTTCGCTTGGCCTGGTGCGCGGCGCGAAGCGCTCGCGCATCGGGGGCCGAGCGTAGCGATGGCCCGTGTGCTCCCCACCCCTTCTGGATGCGCCTGGGGCGCGCAGGGCGCGGGGTGGCGGGTGTGCCGAAGGACACACCCGCTTCGTTGTCTGACTCGCCGGGGTTGTCCGAGCGAAGCGCGCAGCGCGTAGCGAGTTCCACGGCGCACCCCGTGACCGAGCACCCCAGGTTGCCCCGTAGCGCAGCGAAGGGGTCGCAGACAGCAGGGTCGCCTTTTCTTTGCCTACTTTCTTTTGGCGAAGCAAAAGAAAGTAGGTGCGCCGCCGGGCGCAATCCCGGCCCCGGAACTTAACCCACCCGCAATTGAAGAAAAAGAGGCAGAGAAGCCAAAGCCTCAATGCGCCTCCCAATCATCATCCGACCCCGCCTTCGAAATCCCCAGCGCAGGTGCAGGCGCCGCCTTCTTCACCGCCGGCACCGCCGCACGCCGAGCCGGCGCCGGCGCAGCCACCCGCACCGCCGGCGCCTTGCGCACGGCCGGCGCAGGCGCGGCGGCATGGAAATGATGCCCCCCATCCAGGTCGATACGGAACGTCCGCACGATCTCCGTGAGCCGGCCCGCCTGCTGGCTCAGGTTGTCCGCCGCCGCGGAGCTTTCCTCCACCAGCGCGGCGTTCTGCTGCGTGGTCTGGTCCAGCTGGGTGACGGCCGCGTTGATCTGGCCGATGCCCTGCGTCTGCTCCCGCGTGGCGGCGCCGATCTCGGCGATGAGGTCGGCCACGCGCTTGACCTGCTGGACGATGTCTTCCATCGAGCTGCCCGCGTCGCCCACCAGTTGGGAGCCGGCTTCCACCTTCTCGACGCTGGCGGTGATGAGTTCCTTGATCTCCTTGGCGGCGCCGGCGCTGCGCTGCGCGAGGTTGCGCACCTCGGACGCCACCACCGCGAAGCCCCGGCCCTGCTCGCCCGCGCGGGCGGCTTCCACGGCCGCGTTCAGCGCCAGGATGTTGGTCTGGAAGGCGATGCCGTCGATCACGCTGATGATGTCCGCGATCTTGCGCGAGCTGCCGCTGATCTCGCCCATGGTGTCCACCACGCGGCGCACCACCTCGCCGCCCTGTTCCGCGGCGGCGCTGGCGGAGTTGGCCAGTTGCGTGGCCTGCTGGGCGGTGTCCGCGCTGTTGCGCACGGTGGTGTTGAGCTGCTCCATGGAGGCGGCCGTCTGCTGCAGGTTGCTGGCCTGCTCTTCGGTGCGGTGGCTCAGGTCCACGTTGCCCGAGGCGATCTCGCTGGCGCCGGTGGCGATGCTGTCGCTGCCCTGGCGCACGCGGCTCACGATGTCGCGCAGGCTGTTGCGCATGTCGTTCATGGCCGCGAGCACGCTGTCCTTGTCGCCGGGCTGCGTGGCGATCTCCACCATCAGGTTGCCCTGGGCCACCTCGCGCGCCACGTTGGCGGCGTAGGCGGGCTCGCCGCCCAGCTGGCGCAGCAGGTTGCGCACCAGCAGCAGGCTGCCGGCGATGCCCAGCACCGAGATCACCACCAGGGCCACCAGGGCCACGGTGCGGGTGCTGGCGGTCGTGTCCAGTTGCTGCTGGAGCTGCACTTGCGCGCCCTGCTTGATGCGGGTGGCGATCTTGTCGAGCGTCGTGAAGACGGCGTTGGCGTTGTCCTTGACCTCCAGGCGGTTCACCTCGGCGCCGCCCTGGACGTCACCCGCCTCGATGCGCTCGACCTGCTTGTTCATGCCCGCGCGCATCTTGGTGTAGGACGACTGCAGGTCCGCCGCGAGGGACTTGCTGTCCGGGTCGATGTTGCGCGAAAGCCCTTCGATGAGCTTGTCGGCCTTGGCGAAGCGCTCGGTGTTCTCGGCCTTCCAGGTCTTGATGAGGGCCGGGTCGCCGATCGCGATCATGCGCAGGATGTTGATGTCCACCCGGGTGAGCAGGCCGTCCAGCTCGCTCACGTAGTAGGAGTTGGTGAAGTCCTTCTGGTAGAGCTGGTCCAGCCCATCGCTGATGCCGGACATCTTGACCAGTTGGAAGACGCTCAGGCCGGAGAAGCCCAGCAGCAGTGCCGCGATCACGCCCAGCAGTTTCTGGCGAATGGTGAGTTGGCTCATAGTGGAACCCTTTGGGTGAAAGTGGCAGAAGTGATTAGTTTGCGTAAATTTGAAAAATTTGTGAATTTACGTTCGTTCTGTTTGTTGGAATTTCGCAAACGAATCGCCAGACCGGGCGGATTGCCCCCAGAGTGCCCCGGGTTTCCTCGGGGTCATGGCGTGGCCGTGGCGGTGGCCCATGGGCCGCCCAGCACCTTGTAGAGCGTGATGCGGTTGCTTTGCTCGGTGAACTGCAGGCCGATCAGCGTCTGCTGGGCGGTGTAGAGCGAGCGCTGGGCGTCCAGCACGGCGAGGTAGCTGTCGGCGCCCAGGCGCCAGCGCGCCTGGGTCAGGTCCAGCGCGCGCTGGCTGGCATCGACCAGGGACTGCTGGGCCTGCAGCCGGTCCTGCAGGGTGGCGCGGTCGGCCAGGGCGTCGGCCACCTCGCGGAAGGCGGTCTGCACGGCTTTCTCGTACTGGGCCACGGCCGTGTCGCGCGCCACCTCGGCCACGCGCAGGTTGGCCTGGTTGCGGCCGGCATCGAAGATCGGCAGGCGGATCTGGGGCGCGAAGCTCCAGGTGCCGTTGCCCGCGCCGAACAGGCCCGAGAGCTCGTTGCTGGCGGTGCCCACGCTGGTGGTGAGCGTGATGGAGGGGAAGAACGCCGCGCGCGCCGCGCCGATGCTGGCGGTGGCGCCGCGCAGGGTGCGTTCGGCCGCCTGCACGTCGGGGCGCCGCAGCAGGGTGCTGGAGGGCAGCCCGGCCGGCAGGGCCAGCAGCGGCGCGACCGGGGCGGCGGCGCGCTGCCAGCGGTCGGCGGCGGCCGTGGTGGTGGAAGCGGACGTGGGAGTGGCGGTGGCGGCTGCCGCATCCGCCGGGGCCAGGGCCTCGGCCACGCTGGACGGCAGCAGGGCGTCGGGCACGGGGCCGCCCAGCAGCAGCTGCAGGGCGTTGCGGTCCTTGGCGAGCTGGGCGGTGGTGGCGCCCACGTCGGCGCGGGCCGCGTCCACGGTGGTCTGCGTCTGCGCGAGCGTGAGGCCCGAACTGGCGCCCTGCTCGTGGCTGCGCCGCGCCAGCGCCAGCGATTGCTCGCGGGTGCGCAGCGTCTCGCGGGCGAGCAGCAGGCGGCGGGCGTCGGCGTCCAGCGTGAGCCAGGCGCCGGCCACGTCGGCGACCAGGCTCAGGCGCACGCTGCGCGCGTTCTCGCCCACGCGCAGGAATTCCTGCAGCGCGGCTTCATTGAGATTGCGCACGCGGCCGAAGAAGTCGATCTCGTAGCTCGCGAAGCCGACCTGCGCGCTGTACTGGCTGCTGAGGTTGCTGCGGCCGGCGGTGGTGAGGTCGTCGGCCGTGCGGGTGCGGGTGCCCGCGCCGGTGGCGTTCACGGTGGGGAAGAGGTCGGCGCGGCTCACGCCGTACTGCGCCCGGGCGCGCTCGATGGCGAGGGCGGCCACGCGCAGGTCGCGGTTGCTGTCGAGCGCCAGGCGCACGGTATCGCGCAGGCGGGGCTCTTCGATGAAGGCGTCCCAGTCGGCGGGGCCGGCGTCCGGCAGCGGCGTGCCCTCGGCGGGCGCGCCGGCGGCCAGCGTTGCGGGCACGGGCAGGGCGGGGGCCTCGTAGGGCGGCGCGAGGTTGGCGCAGCCCGTGGCCAGGGCCGCCGCGGCCAGCGCGAGCGCCGTGGCGCGCGCGCGGGAAGTGAGGGGAAGGGCGGGGCGCGTCATGCGGAAGCTCCGGAAGGGCCGCCGGCATCGCCGTGGCCGGCCTGGGTGCGGGCCCGCCGGGCCGCGCGGTCGGCGAAGAAGCCCCGGATCAGCACGAAGAACACCGGCACGAAGAAGATGCCCAGCACCGTGGCCGAGACCATGCCGCCCAGCACGGCGGTGCCGATGGCCTGCCGCCCGCCCGCGCCCGCGCCGGTGCCGATGGCCAGCGGCAGCACGCCGAAGCCGAAGGCCAGCGAGGTCATCAGGATGGGCCGCAGCCGCAGGCGCACGGCCTCCAGGGTGGCGTCGATCACGCTCCGGCCCTGGGCCTGCAGCTGGGTGGCGAATTCCACGATCAGGATGGCGTTCTTGGAGGAGAGCCCCACGGTGGTGAGCAGGCCCACCTGGAAATACACGTCGTTGGACATGCCCCGGATGCCGATGCCCAGCAGCGCGCCCACGATGCCCAGCGGCACCACGAGGATCACCGAGAACGGCACCGACCAGCTCTCGTAGAGCGCCGCGAGGCACAGGAACACGAAGAGGATGGAGACGGCGTAGAGCATCGGCGCCTGCGAGCCCGAGAGCCGCTCCTGGTAGGAGGCGCCGGTCCACTCGTAGCCGATGCCGGGGGGCATCTCCTTCATGATCTCGTCCACCGCGCGCATGGCCACGCCGGAGCTGACGCCGGCCGCCGCGTCGCCCACGAACTCGTAGCTCGGGCTGCCGTTGTAGCGCTGCAATTGCGGCGAGCCGTACGTCCAGTTGGTGCTGGAGAAGGCCGAGAAGGGCACCATCTGGCCCTGGTTGTTGCGCACCGTCCAGGGGCCGATGTCCTGCGGCAGCATGCGGAAGGGCGCGTCGCCCTGCATGTAGACGCGCTTCACGCGGCCCTTGTTCAGGAAGTCGTTCACGTAGGTGCCGCCGATGGCGCTGGAGAGCGTGCTGTTCACGTCGGCGGTGGCCAGGCCCAGGGCGCCGGCCTTGGCGTCGTCGATGGCCACGCCGAGCTGCGAGGTGTCGTCCAGGTTGTTGCTGCGCGTGTTCGACAGCTCGTGCCGCTGCGCGGCGAGCTGCAGCACCTTGTCGCGCGCGGCCACCAGGGCGTCGTGCCCCAGGCCGTTCAGGTCCTTGAGCTGGAAGTTGAAGCCCGCGTTGGCGCCCAGGCCGCGCACGGCCGGCGGCAGCACCACGAAGATGCGCGCGTCGCGGATCTTCGAGAGGTCGCGCGTGGCCTTGCGGGCGATGGCGTCGGCGCTCTGCGCGGGCAGCGGGCGCTCGCTCCAGTCCTTGAGGCGCACGAAGCCGCGCGCCGAGCTCTGGTCGCCGTTGGAGCCGGTGATGGAGTTGAAGCTCACCACGTCCGGCTGCGCCGCGAAGTATTTCTGCACCTCGGCCATCACGGCCTGCAGGCGCGCGTTGGAGGCGCCCGGCGGCAGGGTGATCTGCACCTGCACGGCGCCCTGGTCCTCGTTGGGCAGGAACGAGGTGGGCAGGCGCAGGAAGAGCACGGCCATGCCGCCGCAGATCAGGGCATAGACGAGCATGGAACGCCCGCCGCGCCGCACGATGCGGCCCACGCCGCGCTGGTAGCCGTCGGCCGTGCGGTCGAAGCGGTGGTTGAAGCCCGTGAAGAAGCGGTCCACCCAGCCCAGCGGCCCGCGCCGGGGCGTGCCGCCGTGCGGGCTGTGCTCGCCCTTGGGGATGGGCTTGAGCAGCGTGGCGCACAGCGCCGGCGTGAGCGTGAGCGCCACCAGCACCGACAGCACCATGGCCGAGACGATGGTGATGGAGAACTGCCGGTAGATCACGCCGGTGGAGCCGCCGAAGAACGCCATCGGGATGAACACCGCCGAGAGCGTGAGCGCGATGCCCACCAGCGCGGGCGTGATCTCGGCCATCGACTTGCGCGTGGCCTCCTTCGGCGCTAAGCCCTCCTCGCTCATCACGCGCTCGACGTTCTCCACCACCACGATGGCGTCGTCCACCAGCAGGCCGATGGCCAGCACCATGCCGAACATGGTGAGGGTGTTGATGGAATAGCCCGCGGCCGAGAGCACGCCGAAGGTGCCCAGCAGCACCACCGGCACGGCGATGGCGGGAATCAGCGTGGCGCGGAAGTTCTGCAGGAAGAGGTACATCACCAGCACCACCAGCAGCATGGCCTCGACCAGCGCCTTGACCACCTCGTCGATGGAGGCCTCGACGAAGGGCGTGGTGTCGTAGCTCGTGAAGGTCTTGAGCTGGTAGGGGAAGAAGGGCTGCAGCTCGGCGATCTTGGCGTTCACCGCATCGGCCACGGCCATCGCGTTGGCGCTGTCGGCCAGCACCACGCCCATGCCCGCGCCGGGCTGGCCATTGAGGCGCGAGGTGATGGTGAGGTTCTCGGCGCCCAGCTCGATGCGCGCCACGTCCTTCATGCGCACCACCGCGCCGTCGGTGGCCACCTTGAGCACGATGTTCTCGAACTCCTCCTTCGTCTGCAGCTTGCTGCGCGCGGTGATGGTGGCGTTGAGCTGCTGCTGGCCCACGGCCGGCAGCGCGCCGAGCTGGCCGGCCGAGACCTGGGCGTTCTGCGCGTTGATGGCGCTGCCCACGTCCGAGGGCATGAGCGCGTATTTCTCCAGCTTGGCCGGGTCCATCCAGATGCGCATGGCGTAGCCCGTGCCCAGCGTGGCCACGTCGCCCACGCCATCGATGCGGCTGATGACGTCCACGAGGTTGCTGGCGATGTAGTCGCCGATGTCCACCTGCGTCACGCTCGGGTCGGGCGAGGTGAAGGTGATGATCATCAGGTAGTCGTTGCCGCCCTTGGTGACCGTCACGCCCCGGCTCTGCACGGCCGGCGGCAGGCGCGACATGGCCTGCTGCAGCTTGTTCTGCACCTGCACCTGGGCCACGTCGATGTTGGTGCCCGCGTTGAAGGTGAGCGTGGTGCGCGAGCCGCCCGAGGCATCGCTGGTCGAGCCCATGTAGATCAGGTTGTCCAGCCCCTTGAGCTGCTGCTCGATCACCTGGGTGACGGATTCCTCCACCGTGCGGGCGGAGGCGCCGGTGTAGGTGGCGCTGATGGACACGCGCGGCGGGGCGATGTTGGGGTATTGCTCCAGCGGCAGCGTGCGGATCGACATCGCGCCCGCGAGCATGATGACGATGGCGATCACCCACGCGAAGATGGGCCGGTTGATGAAGAACTGGGCCATGGCGGCGGTCCCTCAGCGCGATGCCGCGGACACCGCGGACGCGGGGGCCGCGGCGCCATCGGCCGTGGCGGGTGCGGGGGCGGATGCGGGTGCGCTGGCCGCGCCGGCCGGCGCCGCGCCCTGGGGCCGAGGCGCGGCCTCCACGGGCTTCACGGTGTCGCCCACCTTGATGCGCTGCAGCCCGTCCACCACCACGCGCTCGCCCGCCGCCAGGCCCGAGAGCGCCAGCCAGCGGTTGCCCACGGCCGCGCCCACCTGGATGCCGCGTCGCTCCACCTTGTCCTGCGCGCCCACCACCAGCACGCTCGCGTTGCCGGCGGTGTCGCGCGTCACGCCCTGCTGGGGCACGAGCAGGGCCTGCTCGTTCACGCCCGTCTCCAGCACCGCGCGCACGTACATGCCGGGCATCAGCAGGCCGTCGGGGTTGGGCGCCACGCCGCGCAGGGTGATGGCGCCGGTGGTGGGGTTCACCGTCACGCCGCTGAACTGCAGGCGGCCCGGGTGGGCATAGAGGCTGCCGTCCTCCAGCTTGAGGCGGATGCGCGCCTGCCCCTCGCCCGCGCGCTGCAGGCGGCCCTGGGCGAGGTCGTTCTTCCAGCGCAGCACGTCGGTGCTGGACTGGGTGACGTCCACGTACAGCGAATCGATCTGCGAGATGGTGGTGAGCGCCGTGGTCTGGTTGGCGGTGACCAGCGCGCCGGGCGTCACGGTGGAGGTGGCCGTGCGGCCCGAGATGGGCGCCTTGATGCGCGTGTAGCCCAGGTTGATGCGGGCGGTCTCCACCGCCGCGCGGGCCACGGCCACGTCCGAGCGCGCCTGCTGCGCGGCGGCCTGGCTGTCGTCGGCCACCTGGCGGCTCACGGCGTCGATCCTGGCCAGCTCGGCGTTGCGCCGCGCGTTGGACTCGGCCGAGCCCAGCGTGGCCTGCGCGCGGCCCAGCGTGGCCTCGGCGCTCGCCAGGGCGGCTTCGTAGGTGGCGGGGTCGATCTGGTAGAGCACCTGCCCGGCCTTCACGTCGGCGCCCTCGGTGAAGAGGCGCTTTTGCACGATGCCGCCCACCTGCGGCCGGATCTCGGCCACCAGGAAGGCGCTGGTGCGCCCCGGCAGCTCGGTGGTGACCGACTGGCGCTCCGCCTTCAGGGTCACCACGCCCACCTCCACCGGCCCGCGCGGCGCGGGCTTGGCGGCCTTGTCCGAGCAGCCCGCCAGCAGCAGCGCGCCGGCCGCCAGCGCGCCGGCCCATGCGCGGCGCCCGGGCAGGGCCCGGGCGGGGAGCAGGGCGAAGGCGCGGAGCCAGGGGGCGGAGGAGGCGAGGGGGGCGGGGCGGGGAGCGTCGGAGCAGGAGGGCGTGGAATTCATGGCGGGGCGCGTCATGCGGGGTGGTCGGATTCTGCCGGGCGAATGAAAAGGGCTTGTGAAGCTGGAGCCGTTTCTGCGGTGCCGCGCCATGGCCGGGGCCCTTTCAGCGGCCCTGCGGCGTGGATGCCGTGCCCCGGGCCCGTGGGGCGCGGAGCCCGTTTTGGAAGAGGGTGGCTATGTAACGCATTTCCTTGATGAATGTATCCAATTGCATTAATTCCACGAACCGGCCGTAACATCCTTCAGGCCCTATTCCGCGCCGCGGTTTCCCTGGGGCGACCTTTCTCGAAGGCCTTCTTCCCATGCGCGTCAACCTCCCCGTCACGACCCAGGAATTCCCTTTTCCCCATGGCGAGACCCTGGTGTCCACCACCGACCTGAAGGGCCGCATCCTCTACTGCAACCCGATGTTCATCGAGGTGAGCGGCTACGAGCGCGAGGAACTGCTGGGCCAGCCGCACAACATGATCCGCCATCCCGACATGCCGCAGGAGGCCTTCCGCGACATGTGGGAGACCATCGCCTCGGGCCTGCCCTGGTCGGCCGCCGTGAAGAACCGTCGCAAGAACGGTGCCTGCTACTGGGTCATGGCCAACGTCACCCCGCTCGTGGAGGACGGCCGCCCCGTGGGCTACATGTCGGTGCGCACCGAGGCCACGCGCGAGCAGATCGCGGCGGCCGACGCACTGTATGCGCGCATGCGCGACGAGGCCCAGGCCGGCCACGCCGTGCACGTGCTGCGGCGCGGGCGCCTCGTGCGCCGCACCCCCTCGGGCCGCATGGCCGAGTGGCTGAACATCGGGCTGGGCGGCAAGGTGGCCATGGCCTTCGCCGCCGTCTGGGCGGCCGCCCTCCTCGCGGGGCTGGCGGACGGGGAACTGGGCGCCTTCTCGGCGCTGGCCTGGCTGGCGGCGGCCGGCGTGGCGATGGCCGGCTTCGCCTATGTGCGCCGCGCCGCCGTGGCGCCGCTGGCGGCCATGGTCACGGCGGCCAACCGCATGGCCGCCGGAGACCTCACGCAGAGCCTGCGCGTCACGCGCTCGGACCTCATGGGCGACTTGCAGCAGGCGCTGGCCCAACTCAACGTGAACCTGCTGTCCATCGTGCGCGACGCGCGCCAGGAGAGCGACAAGATGCGCCTGTCCACGCGCGAGATCGCGCAGGGCAACCAGGACCTCTCCGCGCGCACCGAGACCCAGGCCAGCAACCTGGAGCAGACGGCGGCCTCGATGGAGCAGATCACGGGCACCGTCAAGCAGACGGCCGAATCCGCGCGGCAGGCGAGCGACCTGGCCCGGCAGGCCACGGGCGTGGCCGAGCGCACCAGCGGCGCGGTGGACGGCGTGGCCGCCACCATGCAGGAGATCCAGCAATCCTCCGGCCGCATCGGCGAGATCACCCGGCTCATCGACTCCATCGCCTTCCAGACCAACATCCTCGCGCTCAACGCCGCCGTGGAGGCCGCGCGCGCGGGCGAGCACGGCCGGGGCTTCGCCGTGGTGGCGGCCGAGGTGCGCAGCCTCTCGCAGCGCACGCTGGAGGCGGCCAAGGAGATCCGCGGCCTCATCGACGAATCCGCCGCGCGGGTGAACGAGGGCCATGTCCGCACCGACGGCGCGCGCAAGACCATGCAGGAATCGCTCGACATGGTGCGCCGCGTGGGCGTGCTGATCGGCGAGATCCACGGCGCCTCCAGCGAGCAGCTCATGGGCATCTCGCAGGTGAACACCGCCGTGGCGCACCTGGACACCATCACCCAGCAGAACGCGGCCCTGGTGGAGCAGAGCGCGGCCCTTGCGATGGAGCTGGAGCGGCAGGCGCAGACCGTCTCGGACGCGGTGCAGGTGTTCCGCGTCGAGGCCGGCGGCGCGGGCCGCGCGCCCGCGCCCGACGCGGTGGCGCTGCGCCGGGCCGCCAAGGCGCCGCAGCAGGCCCCCCGGGGCATCGGCGGCCCCCGGTCCGCGCAGGGCGAGGCCCCGGCGGCGCTGCCCGCGCCGCGCTGACCCGGGGCGCGCCCGGATTTTTGCAACCCTCTGTATCCCCCCGCCCGGGAGCGGCCGCGCGGCCCCGTTGCGGCCCGCGCGGCTTGGGCGGACACTCGCTTTCGTGCGGCGTGGCGCGCCCCGCCCGCGCCCGCCGCCGCCGCGCCTGTCCATCCGTCCGTCCAGCCCACGCCACCGGGAGGCCCCATGACCGCTGTCGCCGACATCCTCAAGTCCAAGCCCCACCAGGAGGTCTTCACCATCGCGCCGTCGGATTCGATGCTCGATGCCCTGCGCCTGATGGCCGACAAGGGCATCGGCGCCCTGCTCGTGATGGAGGGCGGAGCCATCGCCGGCATCGTCACCGAGCGCGACTACGCGCGCAAGGTGGCCCTGCTGGGCCGCACCTCGGGCGACACCCGCGTGGCCGACGTGATGACCCGCGCGGTGCGCTTCGTGCGGCCCACGCAGACCAGCGGCCAGTGCCTCGCGCTCATGAGCGACAACCGGCTGCGGCACCTGCCCGTCGTGGAGGCCGACGGCACGGTGGTGGGGTTGATCTCCATCGGCGACCTGGTCAAGGACGTGATCTCGGAGCAGCGCTTCCTGATCGAGCAGATGGAGCAGTACATCACCGGGCAGCCCAGGGCTTGATGCGGGGGGAGACGATCCCGACATTCCCCGGCCTAGTGGGAGGGCTGGGATCAGGGTGCAGTGGGCATTCGCCGTTTCAATGGTGCGGTTTTCTGGCACCACGGGTCAACGGAGTAACCTCCAGCGCATAGAGACGCAACGCGGTGCGCGCGATCTCAACCGGGCTCGGGAAGGAACCGCCGGATGCCCTGATTTGAACCGCTCGACCCTGCTTGGTCGGTCGCCGAGCCATTGGGTATCGACGCCGGCCCGGTTTCATTGCAACGCAGCTGTACCGCGCGATCTGCACCGACCAACTGCTCCAGGCTGTGGACCGCCAGTCACTCCCTTCAGTTCATCGGTGCGTTCAGCAGGGCTCTGTTCGAGCCCCGACCGCCTGCTAGCAACATAGATGGCCTGCACTGACCGCTGATTCACGTCCAAAAGCGAGAGCTCATTCAGAGATAGAATTTTCACACAACAAATTTGTTGTGTAAAATGCGTGTGTGCCACCTAGTTCTGTCATCTCCAATGATCGCCAAGCCCGGGATCTCGAAGCCGAAATTGAGCGAATTTCGCAAGCGTTGTCGTCTGAGCAAACACTTAAGTCCGTTATTGACGGTCTGCCGGACCTTGCTATTGAGGGCATCCGTCGATCTCTGACAACTGAGAGGCGAGAGCTATCGAAAAGGCTGGATGCTTTTCGCCAAGCCCAGGGGGGCAATACTGAGCTGATGAAGGAGTTGGCAGGTACTGACCTAGGTGACTTGCTGATCGTTGCACGGCTGGCTCAAAACTGGAAGCAAAAGGATTTGGCCAGGAAGCTCGGATTGCAAGAACAGGCAATTCAGCGCTGGGAGTCAGATCGATATCGCAGCATCAACCTTGCCAACTATATGAAGGTGGCGCGAGCTCTTTCCGTGGAGCTGTCGGCTCAGTTCCATTCATCCCAGGTGTCAAAGTGGCTTCCGCCGCCCGATTTGAATCCGGCGGAACTGCAGAAGGTGTTGAAGCATGCTCGTGCCCATGGCTGGCTTGAAGGGCAGGATTCAGACGAAGAGGACGCAAAGAAGCGTCTTATTCGACATGTGACTGAACATGTCGGGCGATATGGAACGCCATCGCTTTTGCGAACAGGGGCTTTGTTGCACAAATCAGTTCGAAGACGGCATAGCCCCAACCCCAGACGGATTTATGCCATGGCGGCCACCAGAACGGTTTGAGGACGACCGATCTGGCTGAAGCGGTTGAGTACGGCCACGCGGACATGCAACTCCACCACCTGATGCTCGAACGTGCGCGCCGTCACCCGTTCGCCCAGTCGCTTGAAGCAGTGCATCTTCGTCTCGACAAGGCTGCGCCGGTGGTAGCCGCTCCACTTCTTCCAGACGCTGCGGCCCAAACGCTGGCACGCCCGGATGGCTTCGTTGCGCTGCTCCGATCCCGGACTCGGCTTCTTCCAGTGGCGGGCGTTCTT